>CAWVXI010000036.1:0-30784 GCA_963934155.1 uncultured Verrucomicrobiales bacterium
CATCCTCAAATATGAGCACACATATTCACACATCGGGAGAAGGTGTATCGTTTTGTGTGTCGTTTGGTCCGCTCCTTGAAAAACAAAAACCCAATTAAGCGCTGGAAATTAAGCGGCTTGTGAAAATGGTGCGCAGGCTGGGATTGGCTATGCCTCTGCTAGATTGTCCTTGGGGATTTAAGTGATGCAGCCGAACTCGAAGCACTGTGCTCATGCTCTGCATGGTTTGTGAGGTGATCGAGCCCCTGTCTGCTAGACTAAAGGACACAAAAAAGCCTGAGAGTTTAGTCTCAGGCTATTTTAGTGTAAAAAGTACGCAGACTGGGACTCGAACCCAGGACCAATTGGTTAAAAGCCAACTGCTCTACCAACTGAGCTATCTGCGCTTTTTTGTGTTGGATTTACTGTTTGTTTTGCGCCCTTTCGAACGCGGCAGAGAGATAGTAATAAATGATCCGTTTGGCAAGATAGTTTTTCATTTATTTTCATTTTCATTTTTTGAGTGGGGGAGGAGGGTGATTGAAACTGCAAAAAATAGAAATAGTTCTGACGATCTAACAACTCTTGTTTTTAACCAGACATTGTTAGTTATAGCAGGGGTGATTCCACCCGATGTCTACTTTCAGATAGGTAGAAACGATAAGTTGTCGTTTCTCTCGTTTTTGTAGTGCTGGCTCACCACGACAGGGTGTCGCTGCTGCGGTGAAAAACATCAGATGAAATCACACCCGTTTATTGCTTGCTATTTATAAATACGTAAGGCATACATCAGCTACACAACTCTAAATGCAGGCGAGGGGTGGGTTTTTATAACCCACTCTTTTGTGTCTCTAGAGAGACAATTTTATCAATTAAGAACAGGAGGAACCAAAATCATGACTAACGACATTGTTGCACTCATCGACTATTACGAAAAGGAAAAGGGGATTGACCGCGAAAAGGTGCTTGAGGCGCTCCAGTATGCATTTATATCTGCTTACCGCAAGATGGTGGCTGGCTCAGATGACATCGAAGAGATGCGTGCCGCCGTGGACACACGTAAGGGTGATATCACTATCTACGCAACTGTTAAGGCGGTGGAAGATGAAGACTATGCTGATAAGTGGAATCAAGTCCCGCTTTCACTCGCTCGCAAGAGCAAGCCTGAAGCTCAGGTGGGTGACCCGATGGAATTTAATGTGACTCCGAAGAACTTCGGTCGTATCGCAGTGCAGACTGCCAAACAGACGATGATGCAGCGTCTCCGCCAGGCTGAGAAGGAAATGATCTATGATGAGTTCAAGGACCGCGCTGGAGACATCGTGAGTGGAACGGTTAGAAGATTTGAGAAATCTGACGTTTGGGTGGATCTAGGGAAATTTGAAGGCAAGATGAGCTCACGTGAACGAGTGAGCACCGAAGAGTATAACGTGGGTGATCGTATCCGCGCATACGTAGTGGCTGTAGAAAATGAAACTCGTGGGCCGGAAATTATCCTGTCACGCAGTCATCCAAACTTCGTCCGTAGATTATTTGAAGCTGAGGTGAGTGAAATTTCTGATCGTACGGTGGACATCAAAGGCGTGGCCCGTGAGGCTGGGTACCGCACTAAAGTTGCCGTCTGGAGTGATGATGATAACGTGGACCCTGTAGGAGCTTGCGTAGGACTTAGAGGAGCCCGTGTGAAGAACATCGTCAGAGAACTTAACAACGAGAAGGTGGATATCATCCGTTGGAGTGAGGATCCTATCGAATTTCTCCATGAGGCGCTAAAGCCAGCCATTCTTACTTCTATCAAATTAGACGAAGTGAAGAAAATAGCTCATGTCACTGTGGCTGAGGAAGAGCTCAGTAAGGCAATCGGCCGACGCGGACAGAATGCTAGACTTACTTCTAGACTGATGGGCTGGGATGTCCAGGTCAGCAAGGATGAGACTCAGCACGAGCAGTTCGAGGCTAGAGTCTCGAATGCGTCACACTCACTCGCCGAGCAGACTGGTCTAGATGAAGAGATATCAGACAAGCTATTCCGTGCGGGTGGTATCAACGCAGAAATGATTCTTCAGATGGATGCTGAGTATATTTCTCAAGCATTAGAAATTTCAGAAGAGGAAGCGGCTGTTATTTTACAGACTGTAAAAGATAATCAAGCGAACGCCCCAGAAGCGTAGATTCATAATATTCAAATGCGATTTCCCGAGCGGAGGCTGCATCAAATCAAGCATAACCAATTCACAGCTCCATGGCTGATCAGAAAGATAACAAAAAAAAGAAGGAATCCTTAGACTTAGTTTCAGACAAGCCTAAGCCCTCACGTCGTCAACGCCAGAGAGAGGACGCTACGGCCTCCAAGGTGAAGACAGTGGATGACCAAAAGCGCGAGGCGCTGGACATCTTTGCCGAGGATGGTAAAAAGAAAACCTCTCAGGTGAAGAAGGCTGCTGCTGGTAAGAAGGATATTATACCTAGTATTTCTAAGCTAAACGATAGCAAGAATGCCGAATTTGTAACATCGAAGGCTGATAGTAAGACAAACTCAGAAGACACAGATAAAAGTACTGAGGCACCTAAGTCAACCTCAGCTGAAATGAGCACAGGTGAAAACGGAGACGAGCAGATCATTCTCCTCAAGCCACCGATCATCGTAAGTGATCTGGCAGAAAGCATGGGACTCAAGCCTTTTCAGCTGATGGCAGATCTAATCAAGCTAGAAGTATTTGTGGCTCCTAACCAAGCCATCGAGCCAGACATCGCGGAACAGCTCTGTGAGACGCATGGATTTAAATCTGATCGTGAAAAGCGCGAGAAGGGTGGAGGTGTTCATAAGTTAGAAGAAAAATTTGTAGAACCTGAAAAGGAAGCAGATGAGCCAGAAGATATGATGAAGTTCCGCGCTCCCATCATCACTTTTATGGGGCACGTAGATCACGGCAAGACATCACTCCTCGACTACGTGCGCAAGTCCCGTGTGGCGGCAGGTGAAGCGGGTGGGATCACTCAGCACATCGGTGCTTATGCAGTGACGGATTCTGAGGGCAGACCGATCACTTTCCTAGATACTCCAGGCCATGCTATTTTCTCTAAAATGAGAGCACGTGGTGCGGATATCACTGATATCGTAGTGCTTGTAGTAGCAGCGGATGATGGCATCATGCCACAAACTAAAGAAGCGATCAGCCACGCTAAGGCAGCTGGTAAGACTATTATTGTAGCGATCAACAAGTGTGACAAAGATGGCGCTGATCCAATGAAGGCGATGTCCCAGCTCATGGAGCATGGACTCACTCCGGTGGACTTCGGCGGTGATACTGAATGCGTCCAAGTTTCCGCCGTCACTGGCCAGGGAATGGATGATCTGTTAGAGCTGATGGCTCTTCAGGCTGAGGTATTAGAGCTGAAGGCGAATCCATCAGCGAATGCTCGTGCGGTAGTCATTGAAGCTAGCATCCAGTCAGGCAAGGGTCCTACCGCGTCTGTCATCGTGCAGAACGGGACACTCAAGATAGGACAGCCATTTATCTGTGGGCCATTCGCAGGCAAGATCAAGTCTATGTTCGATGACCACGGTCAGCGAGTCACCGAGGCTGGTCCAGCGATGCCGGTAGAAATCATCGGTTACGCAGAGCTTCCGCATGTGGGAGATGAGGTGGTAGAAATGGAATCCGAGCGTGCAGCGAAGAAACTCTCAGAAGAAAGACAGACCGAGCGTAGACAGACACGTCTAGGTGGCAGGAAGATGAGCCGCATGGAAGACATTCTTGCTTTTGCTAAAGATGGAAATAAGAAAGCCTGTCTTCAGCTTATTCTCAAGACAGATGTTCAAGGTTCTGTAGGAGCGATTGAAGGTGCCATTGAGGAAATTGTCTCAGAAAAAGTTGAGTCAAAATTCCTCCATGCAGCAGCCGGTGCGATTACTGAGTCAGACGTCATGCTCGCTAGCTCATCAAATGCCGTTATCCTAGGATTCAATACCAAGGTTGAAGGCAAAGCAGTTACAGCAGCGAAGCGTGAGGGAGTGCAGATCAAACTCTACTCCATCGTTTACGAGCTGATCGATACAGTTACGGAAAGCATGCTAGGTCTCCTAGAGCCAGAGCTCCGTGAGTCGGTCATCGGTCACGCCCTCTGCAAGCAAGTCTTCAAAGTCAATAAAGGAATGGCAGCTGGTTGTATCATCCAGGATGGTAAAGTCAGCAGAAAGGCACACGCCCGTGTTCTCCGTGGTGGTATCCCAGTATTTGATGGTAAAATGTCCACTCTTCGCCGCTTTAATGATGAAGTGGAAGAAGTCAAAGTAGGTATCGAGTGTGGTATCCGTCTCGGAAGCTTCAGCGACTACGAGGAAGACGATATCATCGAGTGTTATAACCTAGAAAAGGTCAAGCAAACTCTGTAATCACGCATTTACCTATTCCTATTTACCAATCACAATGTCTCAACGCCTAGATAGAATCAACGAGCTCATGAAGCGAGAAATCAGCTCTATTGTCCAGAAGGACTTTGAGTTCAAAGACTCTCTTGTCACTATTAGTGATGTTGAGGTCACTCAAGACCTGCGCGAGGCGAAAGTCTTCGTCAGCGTCCTAGGCGGTTACATGGATAAGGTGTTAGAAAAACTTACCTCTAACAAAGGTAGTATTCAGTCAAGGGTGAACAAGCGCATCACCCTCCGCTGTACTCCAGTGTTGATGTTCAGAGGAGACACATCCACTGAGCGTGGAGTTGGTATTGTGAATCTGTTAGAAGAAGTGGATAAGCTCCCGACTGCTGACGAGATTCCTGAGGAAAAGTAAGAACCGAAGATGTCTCAGTTACTCTACCAAACAGTTGCCTCAGGGATTTCCGGAGCTGATGTGTTTGAGGCGTGGAGATTCTACCTGATACTGATACTGATAGTGCTATTTTCTCTAGTAGCTGCTTATCGAATAGTGGATTATAGTTCTGCTGTGATTTATGCTTTTATCATAACGATTCTTTCTCTGGTGTTTCAGTTGCTGGTGAATGATCCCTCTGGGCCATGTCCTCATTACGGAAGTTACGGTTACTATATCACGATTGCTATCATCTCATTGGTCTACGCGGGTTCATTTTATGGTAAGTCAGGAAGGCGCATGATGATCTCGTTGAGCTTTGTTTTGTTGGCAATGTTATCTGTCTGCCTAACTGAAAAAAATGTGATCAGAGACACCTATCGCGCTATTTTTGAGGGAAAAGAAGTTTTTAAAACGATTTAGGAAATTTAGTGAGTAACTGATATGCCTTTCTGTAAACAGAGTTCTGAACTAGATAAAATCTTGCATCTTGCTCTCCACTCATTAAATTTCATCCATGCGGATTATTGCGGGGACAGCGGGAAGACGAAATTTTAGAGTGCCGAAGGTAGATGTGAGGCCGACTACAGATAGGACGCGCGAGGCGATGTTCTCGATGTTGGCGCATGTGATTCCCGGTTCCAAGGTGCTGGATCTATTTACTGGTTCTGGTGCGCTGGGATTGGAAAGTCTTAGCCGTGGGGCGGAGAGTTGCGTGTTTGTCGATGAGAGCCGTGAGTGTGTGAATACGGTGAAGCTGAATCTGGCTACTCTACGCTTGAAAGGCGGTAAAGTGGTGCAGAATGATGTCATCAAGATGCTCAGCAGGGTGTCGCTCACCCAGTATGATGTGATCTTCGCAGACCCACCGTATTGGAAAAACGTGGGGGATAGAGATTTTGTGCGTGAAATGTTTGAGATAGAAAATTTAGCCAATATCCTAGCAGATGATGGCATGCTGGTCATCGAAGCGGATGAGAGGGCAGAGATCGATTGCGGTGAAGTATGGGAGCAGATTGATAGACGTAAATACGGCGGCTGCGCAATCTTTTTTTTCCAGAAGAAGGGAGTAATTGATTAGTATGGGTAAGTTTCTCGTCCTCACAATCTATAATATCCTGTTGCCATTTTTCTTTGCCTTCGCCTTCCCCGCGTGGCTCATAAAGATGGCAAAGCGTGGCGGGGTAGGATCTGGTCTGTTAGAGAGATTTAGCCTCTTTAAAGAAGATGAACGCTCTGAAAAAAAAGGAGTTATCTACATCCATGCGGTCAGTGTGGGAGAGGTTTTGATTGCGATTAAGCTGATCAACGAATGGCTGCTTCAGCATCCACAGGATAGAATGCTACTGGTGCCGACCACGACCACGGGCCACGCTGTAGCAATGGAACACGCGCCGCAGGGAGTCAGAGTCATCTACAGTCCACTAGATTTTGGATTCATTCTCAGGCGTGTTTTGCGGAGGTTTTCACCCAAGCAGATTATCCTCATGGAGTCAGAAATATGGCCGAATATGTTGCATGAAACGCAGAAATTATCGATTCCGGTCAACGTAGCGAATGCTCGACTATCACCACGCTCAGAGAAACGTTATCTCAAGTTAGGCTTTATTTTGAGACCACTGTTAGAGATGTTAGGTAAACTCTGCGCACAAGATTCTGGAGACAAGTCACGCTGGGAGTCTATCGGTGTTCCCGCCGAGAAAATCAGTGTGACAGGGAGTATCAAATTTGATCAATCTGGGGCAGGGAAGCCACAGAGACGTGCAGAATTTGGCCAGATGCTAGCCGGAGTTTCAGCTGGGAAAAAGATTGTTATGGCGATCAGTACTCACGCGGGGGAAGAGGCGTGGATCGCTGGGGGGCTGAAGGCTCTTGCTGATGAGATTTGTTTAGTCATCGTTCCGCGTCATGCAGAGCGCAGAGCAAAGGTCGTTAGTGATATAGCGAGTGAGGGATATGATGTAGTGCTGCGAAGCAAGTATGAGGCGAATAAACCAGGAGCTTGCTTAGTGATCGACAGCACCGGCGAGCTACGAGACTGGACTGCCCACGCAGACGTGGTGATTGTAGGGAAATCAATTTTAGGTGAGGGGGGACAAAACCCAACTGAGGCGATGTCAGTTTCTGTCCCGGTTCTCACTGGTGCCGACATGAGAAACTTTGAGCCTCTCGTGACTCAGCTCAGAGAGGCTGGGGGAATAAAGATGTTCAGTAGTCAGCAGGAGATGTTAGATTCTGTTAGAGAATTACTAAATGGCAATTCAGCAGAAGGAGCTGCTCAAACCGAAGCAGCACTCAAAGTCCTGCAATCTCACCAAGGAGCAACTCGTAGGACGGTGGAGGCTCTCTGGAACTAGCTTATTGGCGCTATTTATTATTAACGTACGACTGTTATTTCACTATCCTTAGGGAGTATGATTAATCGCTAAATTATGACTAGATTTCATCAATGTTTTCAGATATAACCAAGTCTATATGAAACAAAGGAAATGGAAATTATCGATGTTATTGCCGATGGGATTGCTATCAGCTATAGGTGCGGGCTTTGTGGTTACTTCTTGTAACAATGCAGAGGCGCAGGCTGCCACGAGCAAAGAAAAAGAAGCGACGAAAGTTCTCTATGTCACATTTGAGCCAGGAAAGTATCACGATTACACGCCTCAGAAAGAGATCTTCATGAAGATGTCTGGCGAGAACAAGTGGAATACGACAGTGATTACGGGTACCCATGACGAGGTGATTAATAAATTAGCAAGTGAGCCGAACTTTGGGGATGGCTATGATCTAATTGTCTATAATTTCTGCTTCGCAGGCTGTGCTAATCTTGATGTTCCCTACAATATTATTGAGCAAACGAAGACCAAGGGGATTCCTGCGATGCTGATTCATTGTTCATTACATAGCTTCTGGCCAACTTATAAAGTGAAGGGTGATAAAACTGTCCATGCTCCTGGTGCACCTGAAAAAGCGCGTACTAAGAAAGACCTGCTTGAGAAGTGGAATAAGGACCATCCAGGTAAAGCATTCCCATCTTGGCCAACATTCACGGGGATCTCATCCACCGGTCACGGACCTAAAACACCAGTCAAGACGAAGAATCTAATACCTGACCATGGTGCTCTTAAAGATGTGCCTGAATATGAGACAGTGAATGCTGAACTCTATAATAATTTCATCAAAGCGGAAGAGTCTAAGAAATCAATCCCCATCATGGAGGGAACCCAAGGGAAGAAAAGTGCGATCATTATGTGGGAGCATCCAGTGGGAAAATCAAAGACGGTTTCCTTCACACTCGGTCACAGCACTGCGGAGTGGCAGCAGGCAGAGTTCCAGCAAGTGATAAAGAGCACGGTGAACTACCTAGCTGAAAATCCAAGTTCAGTTAAGAAGTAAACTACTTAGCTCTTGAACTGATCGCTGCTGGTAGCGTTCGCCCTTCATGATAAGAAGGTCTTGATCGGTACCGACTTTCAAATCTCTACTAGCCGTTACTGTAGAGATTTTTTTGTGCAGTATTAGGTATTCTTTTCTGCTGAATTCACGCGTTCCAAAATGCTTTTTAGCTTTTAGGGTTCGGTCTTCAATAGAGGGTTTTACAGGACGAAATATAAGCAAGAAATCCTCTAATGACTGAAGAATCATATGAAGCGAGAACTCGATGAATAAAGTAGAATTCCCCGTGGCATCACATTTTTCGCAGGTGGAGCCATATGCGAAACCTGCGCTCTTCCCTGAGGACACCGAAGTTCCCTGATCGGCACTTTCCGGCATCAGAGAGAATGTCGTTCATCAAGATACTGTGAGCTTTCAGTAAATGCTTCCTCCTGCCTAGCTACTCTCACTATTTTGTTTTGCTATCAAACCATTATCACTGTTCAAATGGTATAATAAGTCTGTTAATATCTATAGGTATTGCGTCATCAGGAAAGTTTGCTAGAGTGATCATTTATGAATGATTCCCTTAAAAACAAAGGTCTAAGAAAACCCTACCTGACGATGCCTGGTGCTACTGGGATGCCTGATATGAAAGATATCCTTTCATCGATGCCGAAGGAGCGAGAACACCGGTTTGAGTCTGCGGGGGAGTTCATCAAGCGTCTGGCTAGCCGAGTCACAAAGTGGAGAAATTCTCTGCCTGAGGACGAGGTGCCTGTGGTGCTAACCTTTCTGCCTACTGGTGATGTGGTGGAAGTCTTGACAGTGGGGGAGGATGGGCACTCTAGTGTGGTGATAGAAGGAGTAGTGAATGATTTGCCCTGTATGTTTATTAGTCATCAAGCTAGTCTCCAGATCCTCTGCTACACCAAGAAGGTGGAGGATGAGGAAGAAGAAGATCAGCCGAAAAAGAAACGCACGATCGGGTTTCATGTGGGTGGTGAGGAGATAGAGGCCTAGGAGGATTTATTGTTCAATAAGATCCCAAGTCCATTTGATATCGCCTTTCATCCAGTGATCGGTATTTCCTAGGGCTCGGTTGACGGTGTTAGCGACGGCTTTTTTCAAGTATTTGGAGCCGTCTTTGCTCATTTTGAAGGCTCGGTCGAGGCTGAAGGTTTCGTCATCATTGCGGGTGATTTTCCATATGAATGCCGGACGGAGCTCATTACCATCTGCTGTGTTAATGTGCATTTCTCCCATGTTGAGCGCGGCGATATAGATGGTGTTTGGCTGCCGCGGATCTTGATAAGTTTTATGCAAGCCACCGGTGAATGAGGTGAGTGCCTTAAGGTCTGCTGAGTCTTGAAAACTTACCTCTAGCTGGTGATCTTTTTTGAAACTGAGTATGGCTGGTTGCTGGTCTTTGCTATCCAATAGTGACCAATAACTGGTGTGGATAGTTTCGCCATCGTGGTCTTCGGCGACCATCCTCCAGAGGAAAATATTAGAGAAGGTAGGGGCGGTCATCATGCGTTCTTTTACGATACCTTTTTCTGTGAGTAGTTGCTCGAAGTGGTTGTTGGCGATTTGTTTGATGACGAGACTTGCTAGGAAATAAATACAGAGCCAACAGCTGGTGATAGTGGTTATTTTCATACGCCGCGCTGGATTCTTTCTGCCCCATACCATAGCGAGAATAAGGCAGATGAGGATAGGGACGAGGAAGAAGAGGTCGATGATGAAGAGGTTATTGATGGATATACGTTTGCTGCTAAATGGTTCAAGAATCATCGTCCCGTAGGTGTTGAAGCAGTCGATCAGAACATGGGTTGACCAGGCTAGGAAAACGAACCATGCGGCCCGTGCATAGCTGATTTCAGCATCTTTCTTCTGATGGATTTTGTGTAGTAACCATCCGAAGAGAGCCGCGGCTACGAACATCATGAAGATAGAATGCGAGATTCCACGGTGCCAGCCGAGCTGTTCGGAGGCTGTTAGGAAGGGATAGGCGATGATATCGAGGTCTGGCAGCGTGCCGAAGAGTAAGCCCCAGAGAATGCCTTTGTTTCCGAGTTTCTTACCGAGAACGAGCTCGCCGCAGAGTGCTCCAAGTGCGGCTTGTGTGATAGAGTCCATATGCGGGAATACCTATGGAACAGTTTCTTTAATTACGCAAGTTTATCCAAATAGGTCTAGGATGGGTTTTCCTTCGCGGGATGCCATTTTGAATGGGCGTTTGCTGGCGGAGTGGATGACATGATCGTAGGGGATCCCAAGGGCGTGGCCGATGCTGGCGTTGAAGTCTGGGGCGCTGACCTTGTCTTTAGTGACAGTGGATCCAGTAGCGTCCGTCTCACCGTGGACGTAGCCGCCTTTGGTGCCACCGCCTGCCATGATGCAGGAGAAGGCTTTAGGGAAGTGATTTCTGCCGCCCTCAGGGGTAAGTTTTGGTGTGCGACCAAATTCTGTGGCAAGGACGATGAGGGTGCTGTCGAGTAGCCCCTTTACTTTAAGGTCTTCGATGAGTGCGGCGAAGGCTTGATCGAGCACTGGTAGTTGTTCATCTGCGTTTCCAAAAACATCATTATGCCAATCAAATCCGCCTAGTTCCACTTCTACGAAGCGCACGCCTTTTTCTACCAGCCTGCGTGCGAGCATGCAGCCTTTGGCGAATTTGCTGGGCCCGTATAGCTTGTGGACGGTGGAGGACTCCTTAGAAAGGTCAAAGGCGGCGAGATCTTCGCTGCGCATGATTTTGACTGCGGCATTGTACATCTCGGTGTAGGCGCGCACGTCCTTGTGACCGGGGGAAAATTTCTTATCGAAGTCGTGGTCAAGTTCTTCTCGGAGGTTCAGCTGCTGGTGGAATTCTGACTCGGTGGTGTGCTTGGGAATGGTGGAATTTTGTAGCCCGGAGGAGGCGTCTCCGATAGGGAGTGGCTGGAGGTTTGGCTCCATGAATCCCGCGCCAGGGTGACCGTTGCCACAGCTGATGGTGACGAATCCTGGGATGGTTTTATTGATCGGTTCCGCGAGTTTATTGACCCAGCCGCCGGCTGATGGGTGGGTGATGGATGAGCGCTGGGTGTAGCCTGTGCGCATGAAGTATTTGCCTGGTCCGTGTGCACCTTGGGTGGTATTCATGGAGCGAATGATGGCGAGCTTGTCTGCGTGGCGAGCTAGGTTTGGTAAATATTCGCTGAGCTGGACTCCATCGGCTTTGGTGTTGATAGCTTTTTTATCGCCATGGATGGCTGCGCCAGCTTGGGGCTTGGGGTCGAAGGTGTCTAGATGGGTCATGCCGCCTGACATGTAGAGGTAGATGACGTGTTTTGCTTTACCACCGCCATTGGCCAGAGCGGTGGGAGCTGCAGCGAATGCTGGTGAGGTGAATAGCTGCGCCATAGAACCACCGAGGGTAACTCCGAAACAGGTGCGGGCGGTAGTTGTGAGAAAATCTCGGCGGTTGAGTTCTGTTAGTTTGTTGGACATGGGAATTAAGTTTTAAGATTTAAGTATTAAGTATTAAGTTTAAAGGCTGGAGCTTTGCTATTACTGGAGGAATAGGAAGCGCTTGGAGTTTAGCATGGCTTTGGCGAGGACTTGGGTCTGCTTGGGATTCTTCATGAGAGCTTGGTATTTCTTCAGCTCAAAGTCTGTGGGATAGCGTGAGTAAATGGTGATGAAGAGGATGTTTAGCTTCTCGGTGGGCGAACTGGCTTTCATTAGTAGATTAGGAAGTGTGCCTTTTCTGCCTGTCACGGAGAGGATCTCTCTGCCATTGAGCAGAGTCAGTGTCTGTGGGATAGATGCATCTGTTTGGGCAGCATTAGGTGTCTGCCTGTCAGATGCTCCGAACATGCTAAGAAAGAGTCCGCCTCTTGCTGGTGCTGGTATTTCAGAAGCTCTGAAAGAGCCTTTACTATTCGTTCTTAAGACATTCATTGAAGCCATTTCGACCATTGATGCTGCCATTGGGATATCTTTAGCTGCCTTCGTTGCGCTTTGCTTGCGGATGGCTCTGATCTTGGCGTAGATGTCGCGCTGTTGGTTTTGAAGTTCTTTTGCCTTGTCGGGGAGTCCATCCCCAGTGGCTTTATCTCTGGCGAGTTTTAATTTTCTGGCTTCGGCTTTTAGTGAATAGAGTTTTTTCTCGGATTCATCAGCGATGGTGTCGATTTGCATAATGGTTTCAGGACTTGCTGTTAGAAGAGAATTGATCGAGTTGGTGTAGGTTTCCCAGCGATTTTTGAGGGTATTATTTTTCTTCGCATCAAGATTGCCTTTTTCCAGTGTGAGAAATGAATCATGGAGCTCTTCTGCGGAGAGTCTGCGGAGGATAGGGCCCTGAAAGGCATAAGTGCTACCTGGCTCAACCTCTGCTGTAGAGACAGTGCGCTGGAAGAGCTGGGTGTGGTAGAGGATGCGTAGTGTCTCGCGGATGTTGTAGTTGTTCTTGTGGAGAACTCTTTCTACCAGGGCTAGTGCTTCTGGGTGGGAGACTTTGGTGCGGTCGGTCCAGTTATCTAGTGGCTCGGCGAGTCCGTATCCATAGACGTGCTGCCAGAGACGGTTGGCGATGGTCTTGGTAAACTGCGGGTTCTTGGGATCGGTGACCCATTGGGCGAAATTTTCTAGCTTGTTAGGTCCCTGGTGGATATTAGGGATTGCTTTGAAAATGGGGTTTGGTTTTACGACTTCTCCTGGTTTACCGTCGTTGTATTGGTAGTCGTCTGGGAGTTTGAGTGTTTTACTGTTGTTGATGGCAATCTCATTTTTTCGGAATTGATTAAAGAGGGGGTTTTTGAGGTCCCGGGTGGTCTTTCTGATAAAGTCTCTGCGCTGCCTGTTTTGGGAGTTGTTGTTCTTGGCCTTATTTTTGCCTTTAAATTTAGTTGTGTTGGTTTCTGGGGTGCCTTTTTTCTTGGAGATGTAGATGGCAGTTTCTTGGATTTTTTTGCTGGCGGATTGGCTTTTGTAGTCGATGTTAGCTCCAAATGCGGCGAGTTGGTAATACTGCTTCTGGGTCCAGTCCTCAAAGGGGTGGTCGTGACACTGGGCACAGCCGATCTGGGTGCCAAGGAAGACTTGGACGGAGTTACTTATGTTGTCTAGTAACATATCTCGGTCTCGTAGATAGTAGCCTACGGCAGGGTTTTTACTAGCATGTCCGCTTGCGCTGAGCATTTCATAGACCATTTTGTCGTAGGGTTTGTTTGCCGCTACAGAATCACGGAGCCAGACGTGCCAGCCTAGTCCATATTGCTCATCATTAGATTGCAGGCGGAGCAGGTCTGCCCAGTAGTTAAAGGTCTTAGATTCGTATCCCGGTGAATACACGAGGGAGTCGATGAGGGCAGCACGCTTATCTGACTGCTTATTATTTAGAAAGGTGGTGGCTTCCTGATGCGAGGGGATTCTACCGATGATGCCAATATAGCTACGGCGGAGGAAAGTGGCGTCATCGATGATGGGAAAGGGTTTGAGCTCGTTGGCGACAAGGTCTTTTTCCACGGCTTGATCGATCATCGAGCTAGTGCTACGGATGACCTTAAGCGGTCTGGCGTTTTTTGGCTGCTGAGCATTTAGGATGGCAATACTTAGAAGCAGAAGAACTCCTGCAATGGTGAAAAGCTTGGTGGGTGATTTGAGCATAGGCTGCATAGTAGATAGAACTGGTTGATTTATGAAAAGTTGTATTATTTTAGAGAAATGAGAAGGGGATGTAAAGAAGGGAGTGATTATCTGGTTTGGCTGTTGCATTGGCGCAGTTGATTCGTTATATATTTTAATATGGCTATGAAGAAGAGCAAGGGATTTGGAATGTTGAAGACAGTGGTCACATTGCTCGTATTACTAATACTGACAGCAATAGGCGGGTTCGTCTATTTTGGCTGGCAGGGTGCGGATCTGTCTGATGTAAGTGGGAAAAAGGGTATCGCTATCGGTTATGTAGATGTAGAGCGAAAGGTTAGAAATGCACTGAATGCAAATGCGGAGGTGACTCTTACTGAGGCTGAACTGAATCAATACATCGCTAAGAATCTGAAGATGAAACAAGGTGGTTTTATGAAAGGATTTGCTAAAGTAAAGGGTGTCTATGTGGATCTTAAGCCAGACATGATGGAGATTTTCATTGAGCGAGAGATCGCCCAGTACGGTGAGAAAGGGGCGGTCAAGACAGATGTGTTTAAGCCATTCACGCATACGGTGTCTATGAAATTAAAGATTTATACCGTGGTGGATGAGACCGGCATGACTACCCGGAAGGTAGAGTTTCCAGGAGGGTCGATAGGCAAAGCGCCTACTCCAGGGCTAATGGTCACGGTGGTTAAGGCTAGCTTTGATCAGCTTGCAGAGCATTTTAAGGCGGAGACTGATTTAGGGTATAAGAAGATGACGAGCATCACAGTAGGGGATGGCTTCATAAAATTAGATCCCAGAGTAAAGACGCGAGTGGCCACTGAGTAATTTTTTTTGAAATGCGATGTTTATTGTTCAGCTTGATCACTTTGATTTTCCTTTATGAAAGGTCAGTGTGTCAACGTGCTGCGATAAAGCCAGCTAAGGCAGTTCCATTGGAGGCAGGTGCTGAAAGAATGAAGGATAAAACATCTTCTGGGGTGAATAAGCAGTTCAGAGTGCGGGGCGATAGCTTGCAGCTGAATAAGTCAGTTTCCTCACTGTGTGATGAAATATCTAAGGGTGTCTATACTCTGCTGGGAGAAAAACGCCCTGAGGGTGGGTTTTACCCAATTCATGTGCTGCTTTACAGTAAGGGAGATGCGAAGCGGCAGAATATTTTTAAAACGATGGTGACTCCGGTAGAAGGGGCTGGATTTAGGGTCAACCTAGTGGTGGATATCCGCGAGCAGATAGACAGATCAGATTTAGAGGCGGGAGTCATGCAGGCCATTGTGATGGAGCGCACGCTACGCACAGACCCGGCGCTTAATGCGGAGAGTGTGGTGGATGTGCCGCGCTGGGTAAGTGATGGTCTGCTGGGAGCACTGAGATGGAAGGATGGGGCGCGGAACCGTGGGATGTTTGAGGTGCTGACACGCAATCCAGATTTATTTCCGGTGGAAAAATTATTTACCACCAAACAACAAGATATTCAGGCGATGGGAGAGACTGTTAAAGCACTCTATGAGGCATCAGCTACGGCGATGGTGATGTCGTTATCTCGTCAGAAAGATGGGAAAGCGGGCTTATCTAAAATGCTGTCTGAGGTGGCAGTATTTGAGGGGGAACCAGAGGAACTACTGCGCAAGCATTTCCCCGCAATGAATGTGGGGAAACGCGGACTCCAGAAGTTGTGGAATCTCCAACTGGCGGAAATGTCTGTGCCGAGATTAATCGATACTGAAACTCTGATAAAGACGGAGGATAAGCTCAGAGAGATATTGTTCTTGAGCCTGATAGGGGAAGATAGGCAGGAGCGTATGGTTGCGATCAAAGACTTTGATGTGCTGGCAGCAATGGGGCAAAAAGAGCGAGTGAGGATCACGATGATCTTACGCCAAGAACTGGTGCAGTTGAGCTACAGAGCGTATCCAGACTACCAGCCAATCTTGGCTGAGTATGGATTTATTCTGACCAGTCTGGCGCGTGGGGAAATGGATGGTGTGGCTGCGAGGCTTGAGAATCTCGCTGAGGAACGCCAAATCATGTATGTAATTGGGCAGCGCGCGAGAGATGTGCTGGACTGGTATCAGCTCTCGCAGGCACGTAATCTGAAAGGAGACTTCACTGGTTATCAGAGGCTGTTAGAACGGATGAAACGCGAGAAGAAGACCGCTGAAGAGAATGGGATTTCTAACTATGTAAATCAAGCTCAAAAGCTGATGACACGAGGTGGTAAGTAGCTAAGTAGCCGGGGCTATTTTCTGAAGTGCGAGTGCTAGTAGGAAAAGGATGAGGCAGATGACGACCCATATCCAGCCAAACTGCGCCAAGAAACAGGCATCTAACAGGCAGAAGCCCGCGAGGCATTTTGAGACGTAATTACCTTTATTTTTCGATAGGAATGAGAAGGCGTATGAGAGCCAAAGGGCGTAGATTACCAGAACAGTGATGGTTTCTATCTGAAGTGATTGGTTAGTAAATAACACCGTGAGAGGAAGAGCGAGCATGGTGTAGCGCAGTAGATTTCGCCAGGTGATAGGACTGTCTGAGGATTCAGTGCGTGCTACGCTGGCGAAGGCGATGGTGTAGATGCATACGGCGGCGGCGTAGATGATGATGGGGAGGATGAAGTAGGATCCACTATGGTAGCGCGTAAGAACTCCTGTTCCTGTATCAATAATCATAAAGGCCGCAGTGGATGATGCAGCGAAGATGATGAGGGAAAATCGACATAAGCCAATTAATGGAAGCCCTATGAATAGTGATTTTTTGTGGTATCTACTGTAGTTTTGAATTGTTAAGAAGAGTAGTAATACTGGAAATAGGAGATGATTTAAACTGACTTTGTCTATGAGTATGTGGGGGATAATAACACCGCCTAAGCATGCTATTAGCATTAAGGGGAAGCCAATACCAATTACGATGTTTGCCGATAGAACTCCTGAGGGTATTGGTCTTTCTGGTTTGTGCTTGGCATCGAACTCTTTGTCGTAGTAATCGCCCATAAAGCATCCGCCTACATAAAAAAAGGAAGAGATGAAAACTAAGAAAATAGCCAGTTGAGTAAGAAGTAGACTCCAGGGTTGCCTGACTAATTCTTGGTAGCCTGTTTCTGAGCTATGGAAGATGATGAGGACTGCGACTAAGCAGTTACACCAGACTGTTGGTAAATTAGAGACGCGTCCTGTGGCGAGGAGTGCTTTTAGTTTGGCTGACATGGCGGTTAGACAGATTGAGAGTCAGTAATTTCTAAGACCCAAAGGTGCTCGGCAGTGAGCTGGTCTTCGATGGGGGCTTGGAGTTCGTCTGGGAGGACGCCCCAAGTGTAGGTTTCCATTTCTAGGTGGCTGCAGGTGCCTGGGTGATCTGTGAGATACTTGAGCGTATCAATGGTATGCTGGATGGTGGAACCGAAGGGGGATTTTGGCTCGGCGTGCAGTGGGATGTGAAAGTGGATTCTTGCTTTGCAAGATTGGTGATCGGTGATTGGTGATCGGTGATTTAGTGCATCTTGGATGTCTTTGTGTTTGGAAACCTTACCTGTGGAGTCTTGGATCATGACTTGGTGGAGGTAGGTGGGTTCGTCGAATTTTGCAATGAGGTCGATATGATTAGATTCTGTTAGATCGATTTCTAGTGCGTTTGATAAGTGGACTTTAGAGATACGCAACCCTGAGTCAGTAAGAGCTTTTAATGCTGTAGCGGCGTCTTCGTATTGGAGAGCGAAGTGGCAGGTGTCGTAGTTGATGCCGATACGGTTATAGATGATTTCTGAGGATAATTTTTTAGAACTTGCCCAAGTGGTGAATCGGTTGAAGAAGGCGAGTGTTTCTTCAGTGTTCTCAAAGTGTCCGAGCGGTTCAGGTTCTAGTCCTAGGTGGAGGTCTTTTTCGTGCAACTTGGAAAGGGTTTCTAAAAGCCGAGCGGTGGCGTAGAGATTGGCGAAAATCTTTGTTTCATCAGCTTCGAATTCTTTGAATGATCCAGGGAGCGTGGAGACGGATCCACCTAAGGAGGTAGGGGCTAGCTCTGCGATGATACTGATGAGGTCTGCGGTGTAGGTGAGGCGTTCATCTGTAGTCCAGTCTGGCTTATAGACGTTTTCCTTCACTCTAGTATTGTGAAAGGCTCCGTAAGGAAACCCGTTGATGGTGTAAACATAGAGGCTTTCGCTGTAGAGCCAGTAGCTGAAATCTGCGAGGTTTTCACCTTCTAAAAGTTCCTGGGCAGCCTGCGCAGATAGGCGCAGCCCGATGGGGTAGCTAGCCTCGTGATTGCGCGTGGCGGCGAGTACTTTATCGCGCACCGTTAGAGTGTATTTTTTAAGTGCAGCAAGTGTTTCCTCCCAGCTTTCAGCAGGGTGGATATTGGTGCAGTAGCAGAGATGTTCTAGCATTTTTTACTCAAGGAAAAAGGTGAAAGGTGAAAGGTGAAAGGAAAAAGGTTAAAGTGTGAAGGCGTTTACTTTTGTTTATTGTAGCGATTTTCTAGGAATTTCCACATGAAGAATCCGAATATCAGGCCGAAGAGCAAAAAGATGGGGGTGCTGTAGTAGATCATTGGTTTCCAGGGAATACCTCCTCTGTAGTGGAGGTAAGCATTGGCTACGATAGACATGGGTAGTCCCCAGAGTAGGAGTCCGTGGATGAGGACATATTTAGCCCTGCCCTTCTTGCGCAATAGTTCCCACTGGTCTTCAAATGTTTTCATTGATGAGGCTTTTTTACACTGAGGTTCACGATACTGGTGTGGATTGTAGCCACATGAACGGACTGCGGCGAGAAGCTTTAGTTACGGAGTTTCCGGAAGCTTGAAATTTTTGCACTGTGAGAGGAATCTTGCAGGGTTCTCGAAGATGACTTTCTGGACCGTCTTGATGCAGTGCTGGCGCTTACGCATTTCGAGGGCACATTTCACGACGGCGAGTGGGTCTGAAATTCCCCAATCGCAGGCGGAGTTCATCCAGATGTTTTCCATGCCGAAGGTCTCTAGCATGTCGATGGCTCTGGCGGCGGTGCATTTTGACTCAGGGTAGAGCGTCATACCTGCCCAGAATCCAGCATCGAGAACCATTCCTGTGGTGTGCTCTTCCACGTGATCGATAACGACACTGCCTGGATCAACGTTGGCATTTTTAAGCGCATCGATAATGAGCTTGGTTCCCTTGAGCTTATCCTCTAGGTGAGGAGTGTGGATGAGGATGGGGAGGTCGTATTTCTTCGCCATGTCCACGTGCTCTTCAAAGATGGCGAGCTCGCTCTTGGTGTTCTTATTGAGGCCGATTTCTCCGATGCCTAGAACATTTGGTTTATCAATGAAATCCGGGATGATCTGCAGGACTTCACGGGCGAACCCAGCGTCTTCAGATTCCTTGGGGTTGATACAGAGCCAACAGTAGTGGGGGATGCCGAACTTAGCAGCTCGCGCTGGCTCATACTCGGTGAGCTGGCGGTAGTAGTCGAAAAACCCCTGAGCGGAGGCGCGATCGTATCCTGCCCAGAAGGCGGGCTCACAGAGAGCGGCGCAGCCTGCCATGGCGAGTTGTTGGTAGTCAGCGGTGGTCCGGCTGACCATGTGTGCGTGAGGTTCAATGTAGTGCATGTAAAATCTTTATTAGTTAATGATGAATAGTTGTTGAGGCATTTGTGGCTCAAGGAGCGAGGTTAGTCGGTCTGCGGAGCTCCGTAGGCGGCTTGGATGATAGCGGCTTCGATAGGTTCGGTGCTGCTATCTGAAAGTGTATTAAGGACTGCGGCGGTGCGGTTCTCTTTTGTTTCAAGCATGGTTTGCAGTGCATTTAGGAAGCCTTCTTGGCGGAAGTCAGTCTCACCCTCATGACGATCTAGCCGATCCAGATAGGATGCGATGTCGAGGAGTTTGGCGCGAGAGTCCATGAAGTAGAGATCGAGGATGTCAGTTTTCGTTGGCATGTTTATAGAGTAAGCCCTCCACAGGCTTTTGGGTAGTGTTATTTTACTTTTGTTGCTGGAGCCGTTTAAACTTTCACTCGTTAGTTTGAATGAATTCTAGTGCTTTATTTAGGCTAGATTGCTTGAGGAAATGGTTGAGCCGCTGAGGGATCCCTTTGGTTTCGTCAGTCCATTTTGTGATATCCTCGCTAACACTCTGGAGCTGACGCAGCTGTTCTGCTGGATCTTTGTCACGGAGTTGAGTGTTGGAGATGATTTCTAGTCGTCTTTCGAGTAGGGTCTTGAGAGGTTGGTAGTCAGGTGAGTTAGGCATTGGTGTATTTTGAAGCAAGAGTGAGATTAGGCAAGATTAGATATGGACTTGCCCGAATTGGCTACTTAGAGTTTCGGTGATGAAGGAAATACATGAATACTTTGGAATGATTGATTGGTTCGTGGTTTTCGGCTACATGGCTCTGACGACATTGATTGGTCATGCGATGCGTGGTGAACAGGCTACTATTAAGGATTTCTTCTTAGGTGGAAAGTCTCTGCCTTGGCCAGCAGTGAGTGGGTCTATTATTGCCACTGAAATTAGTGCTCTGACTTTCATTGGTGTTCCGGGGATGGTGTTTGCGCTGAATGGTGATTTCACCTATCTAGTTTGGGGGATTGGCTCTATATTGGCTAGATTCATTGTCGGTTTCTATCTGGTGCCTTTGTATTATAAGAAGGAGATCTATAGTCCGTATGACTATATGGGGAATCAGTTGGGCGAGAGAGTGAAGAAGCTAGTGACTGTGCTGTTCAGCTTAGGGTCTATTTTGGGGCAGAGCGTGAGAGTGCTAGTGACGGCGATTATTTTGAAAGTAGTTACAGGGATGGAGATGCCGGTCTGTATTGCGGTGATTGGTGTCTTTGCAGTGATCTGGACATTGATGGGTGGAATGAGAACGGTGATCTGGACGGATGTGATGCAGTTTGTGGTCTTCATCGTAGGTGGCTTAATCACGATGTTCTGGTTAGTAAATGAGCTTGGCTGGGATCAAATCGTAGCGATCAACTCCAATGTGGTGGGTGAGGATGGTGAAATGATCAATAAATTTAAGTGGTTCGATATGACATCGCCATTTGATAATGCGATGGTGCAATACACGTTCTGGGTCGCGATCATTGCGATGCCATTCCAGAACCTGGCCGCATTTGGAACTGATCAGCTCAATGCTCAGCGGATGTTCTGCTGCGGCAGTGAGTCAGAGGCTCGTAAGGCAATTATTTGGAGTAGTATTTCTCAGGTAATTACGCTGTTGATGCTCATGGTGGGTGCAGGGCTGTTTGCTTGGTATTATGTGAATACTCCGACTGCTCAAGAGGCGGCATTGTTTGCTCAAGATACGAATAATGTCTTCCCTACATGGATCGTGACCGTTTTGCCGACCGGTTTGAAAGGTTTGATCATTGCGGGTGCTTTTGCGGCGGCCGTTTCTAGTTTGGACTCTATCTTGGCAGCACTTTCTCAGACGAGTTTGTCAGCCTACTACGGAAAAGGCTACATGGACGAACATGGCAGCGATAGAGGAATGCTTAAGAAATCAAGAGGTCTCGTCATAGTATGGGCAGTTATTCTATCTACTGTGGCGATAGCTCTGAGTTTGAATCATTCTGAAGCAGGGGATAAGGATCTGATTTATTTAGCATTTAGAATGGTGGCCTATGTCTATGGAGCGTTACTTGGTATTTTGATATTGGCTGTTGGTCCATGGCGCACCAAGGCGAGCTTCCAAGGTATTTTAGTAGGGGTGATTTTATCGATTACCGTTGCCGCTTGGGCATTGCCTGACGTTTATACGATGATCAAGGCGTTTGGGTGGATGGAGAATCCTGAGGAGTTCTTTAACAAACCTGCAATTAGTTTTGCCTGGTTCTACCCGATTAATACCATTATTACGGTAGTATTTGGCTTGCTGATACCTGGTGATAATAAGGAAGAAGGAAAAGACATTTAGATTTTGTGAAATCTGGATTGACCAGAAAGAATATTGAGATTAAACCATTCACATGAAACCAATTTACGAAGGAAAAGCGAAGAGACTCTACACGACGGATGATCCCAATGTCCTACGCATGGAGTATAAGGATGAAGCGACTGCATTTAATGCAGAGAAAAAAGCTGAGTTTGCAAATAAAGGCAGACTAAACACAGCAATCACGCTTGCCATGTACCGGATGTTGGAGACGAAGGGTGTAGAAACTCATCTTATCGACCAGATCGATGAGATCAATCTACTCGTCAAAAGCGTCGATATTCTTATGGTCGAGGTTATCGTGCGCAACATCGCTGCGGGTTCATTCAGTAAGCGTATGGGTGTGGAAGAAGGGACAGTGTTCAATCAACCAATCGTGGAGTTTTCTTATAAATCAGATGAGCTAGGTGATCCACTCATTAATGATGATTACGCTCGTGAAATGGGTCTAGCGACTCCTGAAGAATGTGCTGAGCTAAAGCAAAAAGCGCTGATCGTGAACGACGTGATGATTGATTTTTTCAAGCGCTGCGGTCTAAAACTCGTAGATTTCAAAATTGAGTTTGGTCGCACCAAGGATGCTGATGCTAAGATCGTTCTTGCCGATGAGATTAGCCCGGACACCTGCCGACTATGGGACATCGAAACTGGTAAGAAGCTGGACAAAGACCGCTTCCGCCATGATTTAGGAGATGTTATGGAGGCCTATGAGGAAGTTCTCAAGCGTGTAGAGAGTGCTACATCTTAGTTTGTGCTTCAATAATATTTGAAGATAGATACCGCTAAGGATAAGATCCTAGCGGTATTTTTCGTTACCCTTGAAGGGGGATTGCCCTTACTTGCGTCTCTCCCAGTTAGAGACTTTATTGTATTGATCAAATTCTACCGAGGCCATAGTGCGCTGAACGTAATAAACCTCTGGCCCAAAATCCATTCCGAAACCACCACCTTGCCAGCAAGCTCTACCATGGCCACGTCTGCCGTAGCCATAGGCTCCAAATGATCTGAAACGATCACTGTAAACGGGCGATGCAATGGTGTAGGTCCACTTTTCAAAAGATTTCCCGTCGTTACTACCGGAGGTCAGACCGTCCGGCCTTCCCCATGCGATTAAGACTCCGTCTTTGTGCATGCCACGTTCGATTTGGCCTAGTTTTGCGAGCTGTTTGTCGCTATCAGTAAGCTTTCCGAAGATACTAGGGTTTTTAGCGATCCGTGAAGTAGGAGTCGTCGGTGCACAGCTATTTGTCATAAATAACATAGCGACTAATAGGGAGGTGGAGGTGAAGATAGTTTTTAATTTCATATGACCCTAATTATAACCATCGTTCTTGAAATTGGTAAACGACAAATTTAAAGAAACTAATCAGTTTGAGAGTTTCGGATTGATTATTTCATGAATCCCTTTAACGCAGTGCAATGAACTTTATTTCTATTTTTCTAAAAGGCTTCGCCATGGGTGCTGCTAATGTGATTCCGGGAGTATCAGGCGGTACAATTGCATTCGTTACCGGTATCTACGAGCGTCTGATAAATTCGATTAAATCATTTGATAGTACTGCACTTAAACTCTTATTAGGAAGAAAATTTACCGAGCTCTTCAAGCACACCGATGCAGGATTCCTAACGGCACTCATGCTTGGTGTCGTGGTTGCACTGCTAACGCTAGCCAGAGCGCTTAAATATGGCTTTGAGCATCACCCCATATTAGTTTCGGCTCTCTTCTTCGGCCTTATTGCCGCTTCTATCTGGTCAGTCTTTAAAATGGTGAAGCACTGGACTGGAGGTGCGGTCATCGGATTATTGATCGGTTGCGCCATCGCGGTTTCTATGGCATTTCTTCCCCAAGCACAAGAAAACCAGAGTCTCATCTACCTCATGATCTGTGGAGTAGTCGCTATGTGCAGCATGATTATTCCCGGGATTTCAGGCTCATTTGTCCTTATTTTGATGGGCAACTACAACCTCATCATGGTAGAATCTCTCACCAAGCTAGGTGATATGAAATTTAAGGAAGCACTCACGGTTCTTATTCCCGTTGGTATAGGAGCAGTGCTAGGGATGTTCGCTTTATCACGTCTACTCAGCTGGTTGTTTAGAAGATTTCATGACGTCGCAGTAGCCACCATTACAGGTTTCGTGGCTGGCTCGCTGGTTACCATTTGGCCTTGGAAAAATGACATTAAAGAAGTGTTAAGAAATGGCGAAATTAAGACAGTCGGTTACGAACGCTACTTTCCTGAAATTGACAGCAATTTCTGGATCGCTGCCCTCGTTATCCTTGTAGGTGTCATCCTCATGATCGGGATTGAAATGCTCGGTAAGGACAAGGTGAAAAGCTAAATCATTGTAAAGACGTTTCCATCAGCATCAAAAAACTCGCTTATCGCTGCGGCCTTTCGTGTCCTGTATCCTAGCCCGATCCAATTACCATCGATCTCGCAAGCACTTGTTACGATAGCTGCTGGCTTGCCCTCATCACCTACCGCGACTGATAAATTTAGGGGTGTAATCATTTCTACCTCTGATCTAATCCCCACTAGATGCCGATTCGTCTTCCCCGCAGATTTCATCCGCGAAATAACTTCCTGTCCAGTGTAGCAACCCTTCGTGTACGAGACGGCGCGGCTTTCCAAGCTAGCTTCGGGTGGCAGAGTGTTTCCATCGAGTTCATTTCCCCACAAAGGGATTCGGTTAGAAATCCTCAACTGCTCAAACTCCAAATCTCCTGTGGCCTTCGGTAAGTTTTCTGACACAGGAAGCAGATAGTCTGTCCCGGACTCCCCATACCTATAACACTCCCAGCTGGGATGAGAAAATTCATATTCACAGTTACCGATCATATGGCAGAAATGATACTCATCAGACACGTCAACTATTTCAGCATCATCAGCGATCAAGTATTTATCTAATCGTAAAAACAAGCTTTCCCGCTGTGATTTACAAGTATCAATGAGTAAGTCACCCTGATATCGTCGCACGTAGAAATCTCCCTCCATTTTGCCTCTGAAATTAGCAACAATAGAGTAAACTGCAAGGTTTTCACTCGCTAGTCTCACATCCTGACTGACCTGTCCGTTCAGATAGCGCTCGGCGTCATTTCCAGTGACTCGGAAGATAGCTCTATCAGATAGGTTTTGAAGTATATTTTGTGGTTTTTTCATCGTAGATTTAGAATTACTTTTCAAATTGTCTATAAAGCGCAGAATAATCTAACCCTGCAGAGCCATTATCACACAGCCCTTGCATCACGCCAGCAGTGGCTTCTATCCCTGGTGTTCTCAGCGCAGCACTTTTTGCCAATGTCATTGCGATATTAGCATCCTTCAGCATATTATCTAGCGAGAAATGCGTCTCGTAATCTCCCTCCACCATTGTGGGTAACTTCATCGCCGCCAACGCCGAGCCACAAGCATTCCCACTCACCGCAGAAATGAAGCTTTCAGCAGGTATCCCATAGGCCGATGCGATAGCAAATGACTCACTCAGTGCTTGGACTGTAGAGGCCGATATCAGATTTGTCGCCACCTTGATCACCGTAGCATTTCCCACTTTACCCACTGGAATAATCTCCTTAGCGGTGACCTCCAGCAACTCCCGATACTTCTCTATTAAATTCTCATCACCCCCTGCATAATAAACCAGTTCCCCATTCTCAGCAGCCATCTTACTTCCTGTAAATGGACAGTCTAGAAATGCACAACTTAGTGCTTCACATTCGGCAGCAAGCCAATGTGTGGTCTCCAAGTCAATTGTCGAATGATTGATCAAGACATCCACCCCTATGAGGTTCAGACGTATTTGCTCAAACACCTCTCGACAAGCAATTCCATCTTTTAAATAAAACGCCACAATCTCAGAACCTAATACTGATTCAGCCACATCATCTACTCCGTCAGCTCGCGCCTTTGGCGTTCTATTCCAAGTTCGCACATCCATCCCAGACTTAGATAGCTTGTCTGCACATCTACTTCCTATAATCCCCATGCCAATCACCGAGATCTTAGTCTCTAAAAGTTTGCTCATACCTGAAAATCACTCCGCTTCTCACTAGAGTCAATCTTGTATTGGTCTTCTCTCTCATTCTGTGTCACATTATCTCTATGAAAAAGTGGATTCTCCGTATCATCTGTCTTGTTATCGTTCTCGTTATTGCAGGGTTTTTCTTTGCTAAGTCTTATCTAACTAGAGACTACCTCGTTGCGGCTATTGAGAAATCTATTAACAGCCGCATCCAAGTCAAAGATATCGATGTGAATCTTTACGGGCTGAGTGGCACAGTCGATTTAAACGAAGTGATTATCAGCCAAAGAGATCATGCAGCTAACCAGAAAATCCCTCACGATCAGAGAGATACCATAGAGAAAGGTGACGTCTATCTCAAGTCCGTAAGTTTTGATATCTCGATTTGGGAAATTCTTTCTAAGAAAATACTAGTCGAAAAAATAAATTTCGATGGGGTCACACTCAATCTATCGCTCTACGAAAATGGAGACACCAGTATAGAAAAACTTTTTGCTAAGCCTGATCGCGATAAAAGTGAAAAACCGAAAAAATTTAACGCCAACGAAAACGAAACCTTCGTCACCACCATCAACCAGATAAACCTCACCAACATCGACCTTAACCTCATCGTCGATAAAACCCAACTCTTAGTCAAGGGTAGGGGAGTTTACCTTAATCTGTTAGATATTAACGTCAATCCCAAGCAACTCGATACCGTCAACAATGCCAAAATCAAAGTAGGCGGAACATTTGACCTTCAGTCACTCGATTCAAAGCAAGACTACGGAAAAATTATCTCTACAGGCGAATCAGACCTCACGCTATTTAATGCCGAGAATGGAGACCTTGAACCCGATATGATCATTTCCCTTACTGTTGACTCAGAATCTTACCTCACCAGCAGAGTCCCAGCGCTAAGTAAAATCTGGAAGACCGCAGATGTTCTCAACAAATTCGGTATCAAATCCCTCAAAATCCCAGAGAAGGCCAAATTCAAAAATGATCAATCTGTTAGAGTTGGTTACAAGCTTGGTATTAGTACACTGCTTGATCCACTCACGATCAAAGTCAACGACTGGGAGCTAAAGGCACTCGCTCAATCATGGCTGGGTTCAGGTAATGACCTGCACAAGCTAAGCGTGAAACTTCATGTAGGAGAAGCTATCGTAAATAAACTTGGCGGACTCCTTGGTAAGTCAGCACTAGCTAGCGGTATCCTAGGGCAACTCTCAGGAGGTAGTGGCGCTGAATCATGGCTAGAAGACGGTAAGCTTACCCTACACGTAGAATCTTCCGGGAAACTCTCCAACCCCAAAATAAGAATTAAAAATGAACTAGCCGAACCAGCCGGAAAACTGATCGATAGCCTCATAAATGGAGGTGCTAAGGGCGAAGGAGATCCACTTAAAAAAGCAGGTAAAGAACTCCTTAAAGGTCTATTCAAATAATAAGCAAACATAAGCTGCGGTGTCAAAGCCCCAAGCGGAAGCACACTAACCAAGGTTTTAAACCATAAGCTTTATTTTCTCACCTTACCTTAAAGCATCACTACCTTCGCTACGAAGAAATAGATCACCATCCCAGAAACATCCACGATGGTAGTAATAGCCGGAGCTGCTACCACCGCAGGATCTATATTAGCTCTTCGCGCTCCGATAGGTAACAGTGAACCCACCAAAGTTGAAGTAGTGATTTGTGCAGTCATCGCGATCGCTACTGCTATCCCAAATTTAACGAACCCTACCTCAGCAGGCATATCAGAGTAAAAAAACGGCAGTACAAACATGGTCGTGATAGCGATACAAACTCCCAATAAAGAACCTAACAGAAGTCCCAGTCTCAATTCTTTCCAGGCCACCTTTGCAGTTGATCCCTCATCAAGCTCGCCCAGAGCCATCGCACGGATCACCATTGTAGATGCCTGTCCGCCAGTATTCCCGCCTGCAGCCACGACCATCGGTAGAAAAAGAGCAAGAATGAATAATTCGTCTAGCACATACTCAAATTTCAACATCACATAACCAGACGCAATGGCCAAAAAAGCCAAGCCTAGCAACCACGGGAATCGTCTCTTGAAATGTGTGCTTAAGGTTGTGTTCAGATAGCTTCTTTCAGAAACCTCACCCGCCATACCCGCCATGCGCTCTATATCCTCCGTGGATTCTTCCTCGATGATCTCTAAAGCATCATCGTAAGTGATAACCCCTAACAACCGATCATGTTCATCGATCACAGGCAGTACGATCAGATCATATTTAGAAAACATCTTCGCTGCCTCCTCCTGATCAGCCGATGCCAAAATAGTGCGCTTGCACGGAAGGTAAATTTCTTTAATAGGAGTATTCCAGTTATTAAATGCTAGATCCCTTATCCTTAGCCTGCCGATCAAACGTCCCCCCTCATCCGTCACATAGACTCGTGCCAGCGTCTCAGAATCCGCATGAGCATCGCGTAGCTCATCCAGCGCCTCTTTTACCGTTAGCTCAAGTCCTATCTTACCAAATGACATCGTCATCCTGCCGCCAGCGGTATCCTCGCCATAGCGTAGCAGGGACCTCGTCACCTCGATGTCATCCGGCTCCAATAGCTCTAGTAAAGTATCCCGCGTCTCATCAGAAACATCCTGTAGTAGATCGACTCGGTCATCATCAGACATCAGATCTAGAATTTCTCTTTGATCGTCAGCACTGAATTTCCCCAAAGCTTCCTCCACCATTGTATCTGGCAGTTCCGTAATGACCGCCGCAAACATCTCAGCATCAATTTTATCAGTAAAGAATTCTCTATCCGCCTCATTTAAACTCTCAAACACTTCCGCCAAATCGGCGTAATGAAGCCCAGCCGCAATATGTAGGAAACTCTCCTCATCTTGACTCTTAAGAGCCTCTAATAGTCCATTGATCACCTTCTTCTCCTCCTGCATAAGCTGAACCTAGCCGCAGCCACTCTATTTGTGAAGGTATTTATGAAGTGATAAAGGGACTCATCTTGTGCTACAGAATTAATTCGCTTTTTCAGCATTTTAATCTTGCCAAGATTGATCATTTCGCTAGTTTTCGCCCAGCGTTAAAGGAGATGGTGGCCGTAGCTCAGTTGGTAGAGCCCCGGATTGTGATTCCGGTTGTCGCGGGTTCAAGCCCCGTCGGTCACCCCACTTTAACCCCTTGTATTTATTAGTTTTCGCCACCTTTATGACGTTTATTATGTTACTTTATCTGGACTAAACTCTTTTTTAGCGTTTTATAAGATTATTAATTAACTTGTAACACCCCAGATGATCAGCCTCGAAACACGCTTAGGATATAAATTTAGAAACTCTCTGCTCTTAGCAGAAGCCCTCACTCATCCGAGTCTCGCTTACGAGACGCAGTGTCCTCACTTCGATAACCAGCGCTTAGAATTCCTAGGGGATGCGGTATTAGAGCTAGCTCTAACATCCAGACTCTATGATCTATTCCCCGGCTATTCAGAAGGAGATCTCACTAAAATGAGAGCCAGGCTAGTCTCTAAATACGCACTCTTCGGATTTGCCAAAACCCTTGAATTAGGCAGCTACGTCCTATTGGGGAAAGGAGAAGAGAATAGCGGAGGCAGAGCGCGCGCCTCCACCCTTGCAGATGCATTCGAGGCTCTTGTAGGTGCGATCTATATCGATGCCGGATTTGAGAAAGTCACAGAAATAATACTCACTATTATTGAGCCAAGTCTAGTCGATATCAACGAAGAGCCAGACAAAAAAAACCCCAAAGGAAGGCTCCAAGAAATCCTCCAATCCATTATCCCAGAAAGTCCTGTTTACTCAGTCACTGATGAATCAGGGCCGGACCATCATAAACAATTTAATATCTCCGTCTCATGGACAGGTAAACAACTAGCCACCGGCTCAGGATCTAACAAAAAAGAAGCAGAAGCCGATGCTGCTAGGCACGCGCTAAAAGCTAAATCTTGGGAATAAGAAAGATCACTCACCAGCTGATGGTAAATCTAACAGACAACAATCAGTATCTAGGAGCCATTGAAGCGGGCGGAACCAAATTCGTCTGTGCTATCGCCCCACTTTCTGGTCGAGGTGAAATTCTTGCCCAAACTAGCTTCCTGACCCGTGACCCCATTTCCACACTTTACGGTGCTATCGAGTTTTTCCGGCAAAACTTACCCCCAGCTAGCTCACTATCCGGATTAGGAATAGGCTCCTTCGGCCCACTGGGGTTGAATCCTGCGCTCTCAAACTACGGTGAAATCCTCGCGACACCCAAAAAAGTCTGGCAAGATACAGATCTCATCACCCCATTTATAAAAGCATTTCCTGGGCTCAAAATAGCAATCGATACCGATGTTAACGCCGCCGCGCTTGCAGAAGGGATGTATGGAGCAGCCAGAGACCTTCACTCTTATGTTTACATCACCATCGGCACCGGCATTGGTGGGGGGGTAGTCACTAACAATCAACTTATTAAAGGACAGCTCCACTCAGAGATAGGACATCTCTCCATTCACCAAGAAATAACCGACAGCTTCATCGGGGCATGTCCATTTCACGAAAACTGTATCGAAGGACTAGCCAGCGGCGAAGCCATTCAACAGCGCTGGGGGGCCAATGCAGAAACCTTACCCCCAGACCATCCCGCTTGGGAGCTCGAAGCCACCTACATAGCCTCCCTCTGCCAAACGCTCACCGCAGTCCTCTCCCCGCAGCGCATCATCCTCGGCGGCGGAGTCATGCAACAGCCACAACTACTGCCAATGATTCGTCAGAAATTCCTTATGAAAGCAGGGGACTATTGGCAAATCCCCGCAGACTATCTAGTCACCCCAGAACTAGGGAGCCAAGCCGGAATCATCGGTGCGATCGAGTTAGCCAAAACAGTCTAACATTTAGCCCATCTAAACTGATTTCTCAATCAGTGTATGATTCCTCAGAGATTCGATAAACAAAAGATATGTTATACCACAACACTTTACGAGCAAGCTCTGAAAAAAGATGAAAAAAAGGGCAGAGAGAGATTGACATTATCGTTTTTTTTTGTAGATTGCGCCCCGCCTCACCTGC
>CAWVXI010000037.1:0-30292 GCA_963934155.1 uncultured Verrucomicrobiales bacterium
CACTCATACATGGAGAAGCATTAGAAGTAGGGAGTAGGGAGTAGGGAGTAGGGAGAATCGTAATTTCTATTGGGCAACGGCCAATTTCATACCAGCATAGGGAAAGGTAAAGACCCATCCCTATTAATCATAGGGCAGATAGGTGGTGTGAGGATGAAGTGGCAGGGGTTCGTTCCTAACGCGAATTAGATCATCTCATCACCAAGGTAATTACTACTTGGTATTACCACTTTGCTACTACAGGAAGGCTAACTGGTTTGCAGAGGGCTTTTTTGTTGTTGGATGAGCGGGCGCATTTCTTGCAGACGTAGCAGGGGTCTTCTAGGAGCTCGGTGAGGAGGTCGAAGTTTTTTTCAATCTGCTTGGGAGTCCATTTGCAGAATGTTTTTAATTTGGTATTTTTTGCCATGATAGATTAGCTGTTATTGATAATGGGAATCAATAACACTATCACATGTTTGTCAATTAGCGATTTAAAATCAGCCCTAAGAACTTTTCTGTCAGCTGCGTTAGTGAATATGAACTAACAACCAGCATAAACGATGAGAAGAAAACGTAATTTGAATTTGAGCGATGACGAGCCAGTGTTGGATATTTCCTCGTTGATCGATGTGTGTTTTCTGCTGCTGATCTATTTCCTAGTGACCAGCACGATTTTGCCCAGGGAGCAAGATTTACCGATGACGTTACCTGAACGTCATGGCGTCCCAGGCGATGAGGTTGTGAAGGTATTGATTGGGGTGAAAGGGGATGGATCTATCGTAATGAATGCTGGGGAAGATGAGGAGGTGCTGGATACAGATAGTACGATCCATGAGATTCCAAAGACGAAAGAAAGACTGAAAATGATGAATGACCTAGCAAGATCAAATGGTAGCGAATTGTTCGTGCAGATACTTTCAGAGGAAGGCGTGACTCATCAGAGATTTATCGATGTGCTGAACTGTCTGAAAGGTGAGGGGATCAGTAAGATCATGATTGTGAATGATGATGTGGAATAAGTCAGCAATGAGCCGTCCGAGCTGTATTATGAGTCCTAAGTCCTTGCTAACCAACCTCGAAGAGAACTACCTGCTGCGGTGAGAATGACCTACTAAGGTAGGTATTTCTCAATGATGGGTCGAAGCTTTTCTACTGTGTCGGCTGGCCAGTGCTCTGGCTGGGTGACAATGGACTGGCTGAGGGTGCTGTGCTCTGGCCAGGTGGCGTCGGTGGGGATCTGCTGGATGGCGCGTTGGATGACTTTTTGTGCGTTATTAGAGTTTTCTGTAAGGTGACCTAGCACGGTTTGGAGAGTGACGGGCTCTTCTTCTACTTTCCAGCAGTCGTAGTCTGTGATCATGGCTAGGGTGGCTAGGGAGATCTCTGCTTCCCGAGCTAGCTTAGCTTCGGCGACGTTCGTCATGCCGATGACACCGAATCCTAGCTGACGGTTCGCGGTGCTTTCTGCTCTGGTGGAAAATGCGGGTCCGTCCATATTGACGTAGGTGCCGCCATCGTGGACGTTACAGCCTTCATCTTTAGCAGCAGTGCTGAGGATAGAACGGAGCCCCTCGCTAATAGGATCTGCAAAGGAGATGTGTGCGGCGATGCCATCTCCGAAAAAGGTATGCTCATTTCTTCTGCTAGTACGGTCAAAATACTGGTCAAATAGCACGATGTCTCTGGGTGCGTATTGTTCCTGTAAGCTGCCTACAGCGGTGACACAGATGATGTAGGAGACGCCGAGTGATTTCAGTGCCCAGATGTTTGCACGGTGGTTGATCTCATGGGGTAGGATGGTGTGGCCTCTGCCGTGACGGGGTAGGAAATAGACCTGTCTGCCCGCTAGCGTGCCGCTCATGATGGCATCGGATGGATGGCCGTAGGGAGTGTGGATGATGATTTCTTCTTGGAGTGAAAAGCCGTCCATTTTATAGAGACCAGTGCCCCCGATGATTGCGATGTGATTGGTTTGGGTAGTTTGGTTCGACATAGCTAAATGGTAGGGAACTACTCCAGATTTGAAAGTTGAAAAGCGAGAGTTACGTAGGTATAGTTACCAAAATGAAAAAACTTACCTCTAATAACCTTATGGTATGGGTATTATGCATTGCGTGCTTGTTCACTTTTGCGGGTTCATCTGCGATTGGTGTTGCGAAGGTCATCGATACGACTAATCCCTCAGAACTTTCTGAGCGTGATTATGCTAATGGAGCCAAGCGGGCGGCTGATGCGGCGAAGCGGGTGACGCCTAGACTAAGGCAAGAAATGTTTAAGACTGGGATCGCGGTGGGAAATCCAGTTTTCATTAGAGTGATCAAGCAGACCCGTGAGTTAGAGGTATGGGTGCTGAATAAGAAGACCCAAAAATACCAGGAGTTCAAGAGATACCGTATCATGGGGATGTCTGGTCATTTGGGGCCTAAGGTGCTTGAGGGAGATATGCAGGCGCCTGAGGGGTTTTATAGTGTTGGGAGGCGAGCACTGAATCCGCAGAGCAGATTCCACCTTTCATTCAATCTCGGCTACCCTAACAGATACGATCGAGCGCACGGACGGACGGGGCACTCACTGATGGTGCATGGAAACCAGGTTTCGGCTGGCTGCTTTGCGATGACTGATTACTACGTGGAGGAAATTTACACGCTCTGTGCCGCGGCGATTAGCAATGGTCAGGGATCGGTTCCGGTGCATAGTTTTCCATTTAGAATGACTGATGCGAAACTGAAGGAGATGAATGGCCATCAGTGGCATGGCTTCTGGAGAAATCTGAAGACTGGCTATGATGTCTTTGAGAAAAATAAAGTCCCGCCTAGTGTGAAGGTTTCTGGGAAGCAGTATGTGTTTAAGTAGGTTTTATGTTTTAGCTCACGAAGATCGACATATACCAGTTCCATGCGGATTGTCCGTAGAGTAGCCAGAAGACTCCGCCTGCGATAAGAGCTGGGCCGAAGGGGATCATTTTTCCAAACCCTAAGCGGCCGAGGAAGGCGATGAGAATGGTGAATATGCAGGAGAATAGCACGATAATCAGCAACGAGGGCGCACCAAAGGTGGCTCCGAGGACGGCGAGTAGATCGACATCGCCCATGCCCATTGCCTCACGTGGAATGGTGGCGGAGGTGGTTTTTCCATTGAGTGATTTGAGTTCTTCAATGTTTAATTTTTCTCCGTCAACGAGGATGTAGGTATCTCTGATTTCTAGTAATTTCGCGGAGCGGGGAGAGCCATCAATGTTGAGTTCAGTGAGTCCATCGACGATGAGCTTGTCTGACTTGCGGAAGAAAATATCCGACCATAGAATCATTTCATCATCGATGACGAAGCAGATTTCTTGTTCGTCATCTTCTTCCTCAGGCTCGCGCAACTCCCAAGGAGTGGTATTTTCAAAGCTGAAATTGCGTTTCCCAAACATCACCTTACCTAACAGAACTACCAGCCAGAGCGCTGCCCAGCCGATAGCTAGACCGAATGCTGAGTAGGCGAGACCTTCTTTCCAAGTGAATAATAATCCAAACCTCTCGGGCATCAACGCTCCGCCGATGAGCGCGATGACTGCGGCGATGATCGTGAAGGCTCTCGGGATCAGCATTAGCTCTATATCCACTGCGCAGATGACTAGAGCGATGGCTCCGAGGAGCATATAGAATATTGCCAGGAGGGGATTAGGGAATGAATACCAACAAGCAAGCCAGAGCAGGCCGGTGAGGAGCTCAATCCAGAAGTAGCGGCTTAGTATAGAGCATTTGCACTCAGCGCATTTCCCCCACTGGATAAGCCAAGTGAGTAGCGGGATATTTCGCGAGATAGGTATTTCCTTCTTACAGCTGGGACAGAATGAGCGTTTTGGCTGATTGATGCTCAGCCCTCTGGGCACGCGGTAGATGACTACATTGAGAAAAGACCCCACACAGATGCCAAATAGAAATGTGGCTACAGCGTAGAAGGGGCTATCCCATGGTGGCAGATTGATCATGGCAACCATTCAAGCGGGGTAGGGCAGAGAAATAAACGCTAAAGTTGAGAAATAATGTAGAAGAGGTTTTTAACCTTTGATTTGATGGGGTAAAGACAAGGGAAGTTGTTCTACGTCCTGTTGTAGTGGTCAGAATCTTACTGGAATGTTTGTTGTTGTTCTTGAATTAGAAATCTCTGCGTTAGGTAATCTCTCGCTTTACCGATGAGGAAGGATTTGATCAACGGGCGGGCAGCCATGGCGACGATGCTGTAGAAGAGACCGTGCGAGCCTTTTTGGTTTTTCTCTTGCTGCTTTTTGAAAATGGGGCCCAAGAAGAGTTTGGAAATGAGGAGTCCACCTAGCGCAGATCCAATAAACCACTTAGCAGGGCTGTTAGCGTATGAAGACTTAATCTTGCTGCAGAATAGCTTAGGGATATTGATTTTGTCCTGCAACTGCTCTTTACTCTCAGCGATTTGTTGGATGAGCACCTGCTTCTTGAAGCTGATATCCTTACGGTGGTTAGTGAGCTGCTTGAGCAGTTCTAGTTTCCGTTGGTTTGATTGATCTCTGCGAGCCATTGTTTGTCTTTCTGAAATTCAGATTTTGTCAGTGAGAAGAGTTCTTCCTGAGGTTTCTTCCTGAGTTTTACCAGGTAGATAAGGAAGAGAAAGAAGTTAAAAACCATCATCAGCAGGATGACTGCATTCGAGTCATTCAGGGTGGTGATTTTAGAGATATTACTGATGTATTTACCTGGATACTGGAGGATGATCCCATAAGCTAGGATGAGCAAGAGCGCGTAGCTGAACGTGGCAAAGAATGCGGTGACGATACCCAAGCTGATCTTCTGCTTGGCAAAGGTAGTGGCTTCTTTAGCTTCGATGGCTGCCAGTTCAGTCTTAGCCTGTATATAGCCTAGGCTAGAATCCTTTAGCGACATGGCAGCCTGCTTAAGCCCTTCATGCGATTCTGTATCTCGGGAAGCAGAGTCTAATGGACGTCTGTCAGGAGATCGCTGAGATTGCTCTTGATATTGTTTGGTCTCCATGAGGGATACTTATTGTTCTTAGAAGCTTCACGGGGGACAAGTAGCGAGCAGTGTTGATCGCTGCTACTTCTTACTTGAACCGTGGGTGAAACTAGAAGTCCTGATGAATAGAGAAGGGAGAATTACCGGCGTAGAATGAGGCCGATGATCACGCCAACACCTACTGCACTGAGAACGGATTTTGTAGGATTTTCTTTGATGTAGTCTTCAGCAGACACGTGTAATTCTTTGGCTTTTTCAGTACCTTGTTTGATTTTCGCGCTCGCTTCCTGCTTGATTGCAGCTGCTTTTTCTCCAGCGTAGCTGCGGAAGTTTTTAGCTTTTTCTACTGCATCAGCCTTCAGTGCCTCTGTGGGCGGAGCGGCAAAGTCTGTCATGTCATCGGTATCTTCGCTGAGGAGATCTGATGGAGAAAGTTTTGTAGGGTTTGTCGGTGTGTAATCCATGTCTAATGTAGGTTGTTGAATGTGGTTCTGTCGATCTGCGAGTCTGTAAGTAATTCGATACACATTAATTTCAAATATACATCGAAGAACTCGCTAAGCAAATTTAGTGTATAAAATAAAATCACGTAATACTAGTACTTTTAATGGGCCGAATTAATTCTACCAATTATTCATTGAATTCTGCATTGAATTTCTCGATCTTATCAGAGACTTCAGTCCATTTTGAATAAGTTGTTTCTAATTTATCGGAAAGGACGTTGTAAGCGATGGAGGCCTCCTGCATTTTTGCCCCATCAGTGGATATCTCAGTAGAGGACATATGCTTGGTAAGTTTGGCTTGCCCTGCTTCTATCTCTGCTATTTCGCCTTCGAGAGCCACTAGGTCTGATTCCAGAGGCGCCAAGATTGAACTGCGCTTTTGCCTTATATCTGCATCCCGCTTGCGTTGGTCCTTGCGCGATACCTTACTACCGCTGTCAGCGGTGCTAGTGCTAGTGCTAGTTGCTACTTTGGAGCTAGCACGTTGGTTTGCCTTAGCATGCTTAGCGGCTTGCTTGGCGATGTCCTTTTCCTCAGCTTTTTTATCGATGAAGTAGGTGACGTTTCCATGGTAGAGTCTAGGCTCTTCTTCTGGCCTGAATTCTAGGGTGCGCGTAACGATGGGATCGAGGAATGAGCGGTTGTGAGAGACGATGAGGTAAGAGCCAGGGTATTCATTGAGTGCTCGCTGGAGCACTGCTTGAGACTGGACATCGAGGTGGTTAGTCGGTTCATCGAGGATGAGGAAGTTCGCCGGTTGGATGAGCATCCGGACGAGTGCTACCCGGGATCGTTCACCACCAGAAAGGACGCCTACTTTCTTGAAGACGTCATCACCTCGGAAGAGGAAACAACCGAGGATATTTCTAACCAGTGGTGCGTTTTCACGTGAGGAGACTTCTTGACAAGTTTCTAGCACTGAGAGTTCCGGGTCTAGTTCGTCAGCGTGGTTTTGTGAGAAGAAGGAAATGGCTGATTTACTGCCGAGAGTGTATTCGCCAGAGTCAGGTGCTTCTTGGCCAGTGATGAGGCGGCAGAAAGTGGATTTACCAGCACCATTTGGTCCTACGATGGCTATACGCGCGCCCTTTTCTACTTCAAAGTTGAATCCCTCAAAGATCTCAGTGGTTCCATAAGATTTAGAAGCGTCTTCCAGCCTAGCGACTGACTGTCCGCTGGGAGGAGGTTTGGGGAAGGTGAAGTTCATCACCGCATCTTCTTGATCGATCTCGATAATTTCAATTTTCTCTAGCGCTTTGAGTCTAGACTGTGCCTGAGTCGCTTTCGACGCCTTAGCGCGGAAGCGATCAATGAATGCCTTCGCCTTATCGATTTCCTTTTTCTGAGATAAATACTGCTTCATCTTGATCTCCTTGCGGAGGGCAGATTCCCTGAGGTAGTATGAGTAGTTACCAGCGTATTCCTCTGCCTTTCCTTGATGGAAGGCGATGGTGCGCTTGGTGAGAATATCGAGTAGTGCTAGATCGTGAGAAATGATGATGATCGCGCCAGAATAGTTGATTAGATATTGCTCCATCCACTGCTGCGAATCAATATCGAGGTGGTTAGTTGGCTCATCCAGAAGAAGGACGGCGGGCTCTTGGAGGAAAAGTTTTGCCATCGCAATCCGCATCTGCCAACCACCGGAGAACTCTGAACAGTCGCGCTGGAAGTCAGACCGTTTAAAGCCGAGACCAGTGAGAACCGACTCGACCTTGGGCTTGATTCTACTGATGTCAAAGTGTTCTAACAGGACTTCGAGACCGCCAATTTTATCAAGCGTGTCCATGAATTCCTGCTCGCATGGGTCTTGTGTGTCTAGCAAGGCCCCTAAGACGTCTATCTCATCTTGGATCTTCTTGGCCTCAGCGAATGCTGATTCAGTTTCGTCCCAGAGTGTGACGCCAGAAATATGGATACCTTCCTGAGGTAGGTAGCCTATTTTACAATGCTTAGGTTTAGCTATTTTCCCCGCATTAGGCTCCAGCATGCCGCCGATGCACTTCATGAGCGTGGACTTACCGGCACCGTTATGGCCCGCGAAGGAGATACGTTCTTTTTCTAATACAGTAAACGAGAGATCTTCAAAGATCACCCGCGCTCCGAATTCGACTTTTAGTTGTTTAATAGCTAGCACAGCGGTGGTGTAGCGGATATGGCAACGAAGGAAATACTAAAATGCGAAAATTATTTTATTTGGTTAAAGCTGTGTGGGTTGACAGCCATCCAGCGTGCGCAGAAAGCCTGATTTTACTGACTCTAGAACCACGGATATTCCTCTCCCCTGAATGTGCAATGGAGGTTGATCCTACCCTATGAATCTGTTACCAAGCGGCATGATTGTTAACCAGCTAACGAAGCAGAAATCCTTTACCACCGCTGATGGATCTACTATCCGCAGTATTCTTGATGCTACCAATGCACCGGTGGAAAAACAAAGCTTGGCTGAGGCAAGCTTACCCGCAGGTGGTGAAACCCAGCGACACTATCATAAGCTGAGTGAGGAAATCTATTTTATGCTGGAGGGTCAGGGCGTGATGGAAATCGATGGTGAAGTGCGTGATGTCGCGCCAGGTGATGCGATTCTCATCGCATCCAGCGCACGGCATCAGATCAAAGCGATCACAGATATCCGCTTCCTCTGTTGCTGTGCGCCGGTGTATTCGCATGAGGACACGTTTTTTGATGATTGATGAGGCCCCGAGTGCTTGTGGAGAGGCTCTCTTTGTCATGACAAATTAAAGTCAATTGGCTATATTGATAGATATTGCTTAAAAGTTATTTTCACTCAGCATAAGGTTTGAACCTTGAAAACAATATTTATGAACTTAATGGATAATATGAAATTCACATCACTGCTTAGTCTATTTTTAATGGCGATTACGACTTTAACAACGTTTGCAGCCGATAAGCCTAATTTGGTTCTCATCGTTGCAGATGATTGCACCTATCTTGATCTAGAGTTGTATGGTGGTCAGGCGAAAACTCCAAACCTCAATCGTTTGGCTAAACAGGGAATGCAGATGTCTCGCTGTTTTCAGGCGGCTCCTATGTGTTCACCCACGCGTCACAATTTATACACTGGTATTTATCCTGTGAAGTCTGGTGCGTGGCCTAACCATACCGAGGTTTATCCTGGGACGAAATCCATCGCGCATTATTTACGTGCTGCTGGTTACCGAGTGGCTTTATCTGGCAAGACTCACATCGGCCCTAGAGTTTCTTTTCCATTTGAGTATTCACAGGAATTCAAGCAAGCGGATCCGGCAAAGGCGAGTCCCTATCCAGTGATTGAAAAATTACTCGTTGATTCCAAAAAATCAGACACTCCCTTTTGTTTGATTGCCTGTTCTAATGAGCCGCATGAGCCCTATGATAAGGGTGATGCTTCCGTTTACGGTCCTGCTAGTCTCAAGTTACCGCCATCATTCGTGGATACCCCTGTCACAAGGAACAAGTATTCTAAGTATCTTGCGGAGATTACTTACTTCGATGCTCAATGTGGAGCGTTGCTCAAATTGCTCGATAAACACGACCTTGCTAAGGACACCCTAGTGATGGTCATTTCAGAGCAGGGTTCTACGTTTCCTTTTGCTAAGTGGACTTGTTATGAAATGGGATTAGCATCTGGGATGATCGTGAGATGGCCTGGTAAAATCAAGCCGGGTTCTCAATCAGATGCCTTAGTCGAATATGTTGATGTTACACCTACATTTCTCAACGCGGCAGCTCTCAAAACTCCGAACACGATGGACGGACGTTCTTTCCTTTCTGTGCTAAAAGGGGAGGTGACTGAGCATAAAAAATACACCTATGGGCTACAAACCACACGAGGTATTCACTCTGGGTCCGAGAACTATGGTGTGCGTTCCGCTGGGACGAAAACCCATCGTTATATCCGCAACCTCAATCACACGGAACCTTTTAAAAATTTAGTCACAATCGCTAACAGTAATAATAGTAATCTATGGGGGACATGGCTCCAAAAAGGAGAGGCTGGTGATAAGCACGCACTTGCCATGACTGAAAAATATCAACACCGCCCAGCTGAGGAACTCTACGATATTGTAAACGACCCACATTGTCTAATCAATCTCATCGATGATCCGAAACTAGTAGAGCTAAGAAAAGATCTCTCCGGTCGTTTGGATGCATGGATGGAATCTCAAGGGGATAAGGGTGCCGCTACTGAAGCCCTGGCTAACAGTCGCCAAACTGGTAACATCAGGAAGAAGAAAAAGAAATAAGCTAAGGCGATCATCAAAATATAATTTAGATCACAGACATATCATTACATGAAATATTCAATCATATCGGTCATTACAGTCATTATCTCTCTCACAAGTTTGCTCCATGCAGCCACCGATAAGCCAAATGTTCTCATGTTATCTATCGATGATCTCAGGCCTGAACTGGGATGCTATGGTGCCAAGCATATTCATTCACCAAACATTGATAAGTTAGCTAAAGAGGGATTTCTGTTTGAGCGGACGTATTGTCAGGTAGCTGTATGTGGAGCCTCGCGAGCCAGCCTGCTCTCTGGTTCCCGACCCGAAACGAGCATGGTTTGGAACTACTTCACTCCAATGAGAGAAAAACAACCTAATGTGCTCAGCTTGCCACAGCATTTTAAGCAGAATGGCTACACCACTATTTCTCTGGGAAAGATCTACCATGCGCAGGATGATGACTTTCCCCAAGGATGGAGTAAGCGACCATGGAAGCCAAAAGGAGGGCACTATCATACGAAGGCGGCGCTGGGTGCTCAGGTCAAGGACGCAAAAGGAAGGACGAGAGGACCTGCGATAGAAAACGGAGGTATTGTACCAGATAATACTTATGGTGATGGAAAAGTGGCTGATGAAGCGGTTGCTCGGCTGACAGCCTTTGCCAAGAAACCAGGACAACCATTTTTTCTCGCTGTGGGTTTTTCAAAACCGCATTTACCATTTGTAGCTCCAGCAAAATACTGGGATCTCTACAAGCGCGATCAGATAGCTGTGCCAAAACGAGAAAACGCCAAGAATAGTCCTAAGTATGCCCACTCTACATGGGGTGAGTTAAAAAACTATTCTGACATTGATAAGAAACAGGAGGTGCTGAGCGATGCCAAGACCCGCGAGCTGATTCATGGTTATTATGCATCGGTTAGTTATATGGACCGCAACGTAGGTCATGTTCTTGGAGCTCTTGAAAAGTTAGGACTCAAAGAAAATACCATAGTAATCCTTTGGGGTGATCATGGTTGGTATCTCGGTGATTTTGGTGATTGGTGTAAACACACCAACGAGGAAATCGCTACTCGTGTCCCTATGATTATTCGAGTGCCGGGTAAGCAGGGTGGACAGAAGACTATGGCTCTCACTGAGTTTGTGGATATTTATCCAAGCCTTTGCAAATTGACCGGCTTGCCTGTGCCCAATCATTGTCAGGGGGATAGTTTCACACCGTTATTGGATAATCCTAATGCTAACTGGAAAGAGGCTGCATATAGTCAATACGACAAAGGGCGTAATAGAGGCACCAGTGTAAGAACGAAAATTTGGCGCTACACCGAGTGGAGGAATCGCAAGACTAACAAAATCGATGCCGTCGAACTCTACAATTTAGAAAAGGACCCAGGTGCGACTGTCAGTGTGCATAATAATCCTAAGAATGCTCCAGTGCTGAGTAGACATGCAGCACTTGCGGAAAAATCAGGCACGGGGGTCAAGCCACCTTTAAAGTAAGGACATTATTTTACAACCGCCTCCGAGACTTTCCAGTCGCCGGCTACTTTTTTGTAGGTGAGGTTGCAGTTGATGTCGGAATCTAGATTACTGGGGAGTTTTTCTGTGGTGATGTGGAAGCTTAGGTTGACTGAGGCTTGTTCGTCTTCGATGTCTAGGATGGTGATTTTTTTATTGCTGATTTTTACAATGGCGGAGGATTGAGATAGTCCGCTGAGCATCTGGACGAGTTCACCTTTCTCTATGTAGGATCCTAAAATAGCAGTGTAGGGGATGTCATCACGTTCGATCTTAAATGAAATCCCATCATCTAATAGATCTCTAAAAGTACTGGTGTTGATGGCTCCGCCAAATCTACCATCATCCGCATCTTTCTCAAAGCATTCGATGAGCGATTCCGTGGATCTGGTGATGACCTTGGTATCTGAAAACCACCAGAGATAAAGGCCCGTGCCGCAGACGATGAGAACGATGAGTGTGAGGAGCCTTCTATTCATGATGAGAGATTGTTAGGATTACAGTCTTCCTGATTGGTTGCCTTTACCCCCCACCTTTGCCTCGATTGCTTTTATGATCTTTTTTAACTTCCGGGTTCTCTGGGCTGAGGTCTACTGGGATGATGATTTCTACAGGGGAGCCATCGGTGGCAAAGCCCAGTCTGGAGGTGGCGATGGTTTTACCTTCTAGTTTAGCATCTTGAGTGATGACGCTGTCGAGTGTGGTCCAGATGATGTTTATTTTTTGACGCTGAATTTGACCGTCCTCGATAAGGATGATCTCGTCAGCTCCGTAGAGATACTTGCGGTCGATAATGTAGGCTCCTTTGAGCGTGTTACCGATGATGATGGCTTTGACCGGTTGGTTGATCCGAAGCGGCGGTGAGTTGCTGATGATGCCGAAGGGGTCTGCGATATGGGCGATGACGAATAGCTCGCGTGAGGATTCATCTAGCTCGCCTTCTACGTGCTTGATGTTGGCTTTCCAGATGGTTTTGTTGTTAGAGTTGATGGCATCTGTTAGGGTAACCGGGATGCTCTGGTTGCCTTGCTCGTCGATGGTGATCTGCTCTAGCTGTATCGATGATAATGGCAGGCGGATCTCGGCGGAGTCTGTGGCATAGATTTCACCTAGATTCGTGCTGGCACCCACGGACTGCCCAGGACCGACGATGCGGTTGCGAACGCGTCCATTGATAGGTGCTTTGATAGATGCGCGTTCGAGGTTTCTTTTGGCTCGGTCCAGTGTTGCTTGCTGAGCGGCGACGTTGGCTTCTGCCTCGCGGAGTTGAGGTTTTCTGAGGACGAGGTCGTTTGGATCTTCATCGAATCCGATGTCTTGCCAGTTTCTGAGAGCTTGAGCAGCCCTGGCATTTTCTTGGATCAGAGAGGCCTCAGCACGGGCTAAGGAGGCGCCTGCGGTGATGATCTGTGACTTGAAGTCTGCGGGGTCTAGCTCTACTAAGACGGTACCTTTCTGAAAAAATGCCCCATCTTGAAATTCAGGTGAAATACTGATGACTCTCCCGGAGACAAGCGCATTGAGCGTTGAGGATGTCTTGGTTTTGACTGTGCCCTGCGTGAAGAGTTCCACTGGGAAATCGACCGAGCTGAGTAGATCAGCAGTGGTCTGCTGGCCTCTGCGTTTTCTATTTGGGTTTCTCTTGCCTTTCTTACCTGTTGCTCCCTCCTTAGCCTTAGAATTAGCAGATCTCTGAGTAGAATTTTTTGCATCTTCTTCAGTGGGCTTAGAGAGATACCTCACCCCGAGCCATGTTACGAAGATGATGGCGATAACGGGGATGAATTTGAAAAGTATTTTCTTCATATTCTATAATTTAGTTCTCTAAATAAGCTTTGGATAGATAGCTTGTTACTGCTTGATGCGGTAATATCCATCTGGATTGTAAAGGAAGTAAGCGTCGTGAGGGTTCAGTCTCGGCAGATACATGCATGGTTTACCGTCCTTGCCTAGGGTCTCTTTAAGTAGGCCCTCTTTTTCAGGTTTTTTTGGTTTGATTGTGTCTGGATTGACGATTGCTGCGGTTTCCTTGATGCTGCTGACGATGTGGTTTACCCATTTGAGTTTCTTCGCGTCGGTGGCGAATTCTACCCAGTCGCCATCTGAGTTTTGCTGGTACATTTGCTTGATGAATTCATCGGTGGTAACGCCCATTTTCTTGGCGATAGGAGCGGCGAGCTTATCCCACCATTTTTTAGAGTCTTCGTATGATTCTTTCTGCTGGGTGAGATTCATGGTGGTGAAGTAGTAACTTGAGCTGAGTTGATGGTGCAGGATAATTGCATTCGGATAGGCGTAGGATTCTTCAGCGAGGGTGGTGATGGTTGCGGCCATCGATGCAGCGAATGATTTCACCACGACGTGGATTGGTGCGTCTGAGCCTTCCATTGCTTTGAGAATGCGGTAGCCAGCCATGACGGAGCCACCCGGTGAGTAGTCGATGACGATGAAGATAGGGAGCTTTTTGTCTTTGTTATTGTAGTAGTGAATTCTATCGCAGATGTGGTCGGCAGATTCAGATGTGACAGCTCCGTTGAAGGCGATGCGGCGGTCAGAAATAACGAGTGTGTCACCATTCTGTAGAGGGTTTTCTAGATAAATGGGCTCGCTGTCTGCAAAAGCCGCTCTCTCTTTATTGATCTTGATTGCCTCTAGTTCGGCCTGTTGGAGCGTTGTCTTACGGAGTAGTTTGGTGGTTTCAAGAGAGAGCTCGGAGGAGGCTAGTGAGGCTCTGCTTTTGGCGATGGCTGCATCACGCTCAAGCTTTTTCTCTAACTCTACCACTGCTTTAAGCTCGGCTTTTTCTATCGCGGCTTGCTCTAGATCTGCGATTTGTTGCCGTTCGGAAAGGAGCTCACGTTGGAGTTTGAGGCGGGAAATCTCAGCGCGAATATCTGCTAACTCAGCTTTGAGTTTTTCTGCACCGAGCGTATTTTTCTGAGTGAGTGTATCTAGTTCCGTGTTTGTTGTTTTCGTATTTTCAGCTTCAGCAGGCGTGGCAGTCTGTGCCATTGCTGAGAATGTAGATAATGCGAGAGCTGTAGGAATGATAATTAGCTTTTTCATAAGGATATTATTATAATTTGGTTAATAACGATAGCAAACTAAAAATTATCTCTTCAATACAGTGTGTGAAGAGCTAAATAACTGGCTCCTGACTAATGGACTGGTTGAGGCGAGGCGTCACTTTTTGTTATCTTTAACTTTTTTCTCTTCACCCGGAATGAGTTCGATCGTCTCGCCTCCAGTTTTCTCGGCCATCACTTTGGCCTGTTCCCTGACCGCTTTTCCCATGAAGTTGTGGGCGATGACGGGCACTTGTTTACTCCCCAGTTTTTTGGTTAGATCCTCAATGATATCCGATTGAATATGATCCGCGAAATCAGCAAACCAGTAAATAGTGTCCACCTTTTTATCGAGAACATGCTCAAAGGCGAAGTTGGTGGCAATGATATCTCCTCCGTAGAGCAAATAGAGATTTTCCCGCTCATTAAAGTATCGCCTGAGTTCTTTGCCGCGTTTTTCGCTTAATTTCTTAAAAAAAAGTTCCAGCTGGGCGGGTGCGGAACGCTGTAGATTGTTATATTCCTTCTCGGAATCCATGTCGTCGTAGGTCACCACGCGCGGCTTGCCCGGAACCTTACCGCCGCCACCTCCGAATGCTCCTTTGCCATCCGACATGCCGCAGCCGACCACAAGAATCATGTGGGACTCTGGAAAGCTCTTGTCAATCTCGGTAATCGCTTTGTCCAGATGCGCATGCGCGGACCCCGAAATATCGAGGATCACCCCCAGATTATTAGATTTGATTTTCTTACCAAATAATGAGCCGCCTCCACCGCCAGCTCCATTGCCGTTACCACTTCCCCAACCGTCTCCGAAGTCGTTTCCGTCCCCTAAGTCGAGTGATAGCTCAGTCATTTCCTGATCTGGCACAGGTATCGCTGTGGCAGAGGGTGTGTGCGCGGCGATGACTTTAGCAATGCTAGATGATGGTGAGGAGGGTTTCTTCGCCACTTCATTAATCATTTCTGGCTTCACTATCTTCTCTTCAGACTCAGAACCTGCTGAATAGGTGACCATTTCTTCCGTATTCTTGAAGAGTGGTGAAAGGGCGATGTAGAAAAGAATAGCAACGAGAAGGGCGCAGACAAGCAGTGAGATGATGATCGAAGAAATCGTGGAATTTCTTTTCTGTGCATTGAGCTTAGCCTGTACTTCTGGTGATGGTTGTGAGTGAATACTCATGATTTATGGCATTTTAGTTGTTCGTTTTTCAGTTAATTTAGGATGGAATTAATAAATTAAAAAATTACAACATTACTTTATTAGGTCTAAAAGCAAAAAAGGATTTGATTTCACTAAAGTGTTTATTTTCACAGATTTCTTGATTCTTTGATGGTGTTAAAGCGCAGAAACCTCAAGTTAAATGCAATAGATCTTTTTGTCATACAGTAAAGCAGATTTCATCGTGCTGGTAATCTGTGGCTCTCAGCGAAAATCTGCGGTGTTAGCTTTATTTATCCCTAGCTTACTCGGATGAGAATGATGCTGTTTATTTGTTTGTTGCTTGCAATTTCTGGAGATGTCGCTGGAGTGGTTGAAATTCAATTTAAGACTTTTAAAACTATGAAAACACATCCATTTTTATCTGATGACTACCACATCCGCTGGTCCACCCTGACTCCCGACCGAGTAGCAGCCGACATCAAGCAGGGCATTGCTCTTGCAGAGGAAAGGCTAGTGGCTATCCGTAAGCTGACCCCCGCTGAGGTGACATTAGCGAACACTTTTCTAGCGCTCGAAAGTGCTACTGATGAGCTGAGCAGAGGCTGGGGAAGGCTGAATCATATGGATTCTGTATTAGAGATCGATGGGCTCAGAGATGCACTGAATAGTGTGCTAGCTGAGGTGTCTGCATTTTTCTCATCCATTTCTCTGGATGCTGAGATCTGGGCATCGCTAAAGGCATTCCGTGATAGTGATGCGGCGAAGCAGATGAGTGATCTGGAGAAGAGGTTCCTAGAGGAGACTTGTGCGGAGTTCGTGGCTGCTGGTGCGGATCTGCCGGATGCTAAGAAGGCGAGGGTGGCTGAGATAGATGCTGAGCTGTCTGCGATCACGCAGAAATTTTCTGAAAATGTGGTGGACTCCACTGATGATTACGAGCTGATCGTGCATGATGAATCGCGGCTCGCTGGATTGCCTAAGATGGCTAAAGAGGGCGCGAGGCTGAATGCACTGGAGAAGGGGCACGGCTCCGCTGATGAGCCAAAGTGGAGATTTACTTTACAATACCCATCAATGGGGCCGGTGATGCAGTTTGCTGATGACGATAGTCTGAGGAAAGAAATCTGGCAGGGAATGGGGCAAATAGGTAGCAAGGGAGACTGGGATAATAAGGAGATTATTTGGACAATCTTGGATCTGCGCCAAGAAAAGGCTGAGTTGTTAGGGAAGAAAAATTTCCCAGACATGATCCTAGAGCATCGTATGGCGAAGAATGGTCAGTCGGCGGTAGATTTCACCGAGAAACTACACGCATTAGTAGAGCCACATTTCCTGAAGGATCAGCAAGGGCTGAAGCAATATGTGGCGGACAAGAGCAAATCAGAAATCCGTCTATTAGAGCCATGGGAAACTGGCTACTGGGTTGAGAAGCGCAGGCAAGAGGAGTATGATTTTGACAGTGAGTTGCTGCGACCGTATTTCTCAGTGGATCATGTGATGGCTGGGATGTTTGAGATCGCGACAAAGATTTTTGGGATTCGTATCGAGCAGCGTGAGACGGTGTTTGGTGGTGATAAAGATGGGGCGGTGCAGGTGTGGCATGAAGACTGTCTGTATTATGATGTATTTGATGATGAGAGTGGTGAGCTGCTGGGCTCGTTCTACGCGGATTGGCACCCTAGACAAGGTAAGAGCGGTGGTGCCTGGATGAATACACTGAAGACTGGCCTTCCCGCAATGAATGGAAATCCTAGAGACCCACACATTGCGCTGATGGTAGGAAATATGACCAAGCCGGTGGGCGATGATCCTGCCTTATTAGATCACCGTGAAGTGGAAACAATTTTTCATGAGTTCGGGCATCTACTGCATCACTTGCTAGGAGATGTGGAGATCAAGTCACTCTCTGGGATGAATGTGCCGTGGGATTTCGTGGAGCTCCCATCACAAATCATGGAGAATTTCTGTTGGGATCGGCAGACGCTGGATCTATTTGCTAAGCACTATGAGACTGGCGAGTTGATTCCAGATGAGCTATTCGATAAAATGTTAGCAGCTAGGAACTACATGAGCGGTAGCGCGTATATGGCTCAGTTAGGGCAGGGGATGTTAGATTTAGAAATCCACATGCATGGTGACAAATATAAAGGGATGGAGCTCCCTGAAATGGAAAAGAAAATTCTCGAAAAATATAAAACTAAACTAGCGACTGAGTCCCCAAGTTTGCTGGTGAAATTTAGTCATTTGTTTAGCGGAGCGGTAGCGTATGCTTCTGGATACTATTCTTACAAGTGGGCAGAAGTGCTAGATGCAGATGCCTTCACGCGCTTCCAGAAAGAGGGCGTGCTGAATCCAGAGACGGGGAGATCATTCAGAAATGAAATCCTCCGCGCAGGAAACTCACGACCAGCGGATGAATCTTATCGTCAATTCATGGGTAGAGACCCTGAGCTAAGTCCTCTGTTAGAGAGAGCAGGATTGGTTTAGGGACTAGTTGCTTTAATACTGAAGACACGGGGCAGGATCAATGTGGAGCTTGAACTTGGTTAAATGTTGGTGGACGATGGTGCGCGGATTCCACGGATAGATGCCTTGCATCGCGTGGCTTGAGGCTTTGACTCGCGTTGCTCGTGGATTGCTAAGCGATCAATCCCTGACGGTTTGTCTCTTTTATCGAGCAACTTTGTAAGGTGTTTCATTGAGCCATTTTATTAGCATATCGTCGTGAAATAGTTTTCCGAAGACTCTGTATTTAGAGTCCGCTAACGGATTCTTCGAGTCGTAGGGCTCAGCGACTACACATCTTTTAGGCGTCTTGTAGTAAGATGAGTGGACGAAGGTGATGGCTTCATCTTTCACGGTGACGAATCCTGTGTGGGTATCTAGCCCAACGATGTATATTCCATCGCCAGAATTGATCAGTTGTTTTTTGAGGTCGGGGAGACTGCGTTTACTTGAAATATCCATCGCAGATCTTTCCATGAATGTGCGGATAATTCGCTGTGATGGCTGCTGCGCTAGTCTGATTCGGCTGACTTTAAATCCGACATGAACCAAACAGGTGGATACGAAATATCCACAGGCGATCTTCCCTTCACCAGGAGTCTTGGATATACCGTTGAAATCCCATGGAGTGCCAAACCAAGCGGGGAATATGTTCTGTGAAAGCTCCGACTCGAGGTGGGTTCTAATTTTATTCAGGATTATCTTCTTCTCATTTGCGGACGCTCTCTTGTGGGCCTTGGCATTGGTGATTCGGAACTGCTGAAGAGTGCTTAGATTTTTCTGATACACTTCCCTTTTTTGTTTTATAGCTTCATCACTTAGGTCTTTGCTTAAGCTGGGTTTCTGCGCAGTTGAGAACTGGCAGATGACTAGAAGGCATGTGAGACTAGCGATAACTAAATAATTCATACTATAAAGCTACGTATCTATGTGAAGACGATTGTCAGTGATGCCTCCAATTTTACAAACTGTTTACAATACGACGAGTTCTCTGCTTAACGCAATTAACTTTTCAGTGCAGAGAAAAATTGCTGCATGCGCTTGTGCATGTCGTCGTAGAAACTCTGCTGCATATTCTCTAGCATCTCGCGTTTTTTGGAGCCGCCATGTTCTAGTGTGGCTTCTTCTGCGGCGAGTTTTTGTTGGAAGATGCGCTCGGAATCGATCATGGAGTCGAGAAATATCCTCGCGGCTCGTGAGTGCTCCACCCCATCGATCATTGCGTCCTCTAATCTCTTATCCCGCGTGACGGCGATCATTTCGCCGCTGTTGAGAGCATTCACATATTGGTGGTGGTTGAGTAAGAAGCTTTTGTGGTCAGAGTCAAATAACACTTCATCGCGGTCGATAAGTTTATCATAAGGGCCTGCTTTACAGAAGAACTTCACCATCAGAGGAATGGTGTCCACCAGCATGAATAGTGCGGTGAGAACCATGTAGGTGACGTAGGCGAAATGCCCACCTTCGGCACCGTTCTTGAACAGGTGATGCAGGGCGAGAGTCTGGGTGAGGATGTCTTTCCTAGGCTCGTCAGCAATGGCGGTGAGGGTAGTGCGTTCATCATTTGCCACAGCAGAAGCACCCTTCTGAAGGCGCGCTAGCTCTAGGAGCATAGAGTCGATCTGGAGCTTGATGGTGTCGCGGATCTGGTTCTGCTGAGTGACGAACTGCCCAGCCTGATCTTCATCTACCTTTCTGCGTAAGTCAGCGAGTCTTTCTTCTTGGACCGCTCGCTTGGCTTCTTCTGCTTGGAGCTGGGTTTCATAGTTACTGATAGCACTGGTTTCTGCTACGGTAACTAAGGTGAGGAGCTTACTTTTCTCTTCTGTTAGATGTTGGAGTTGATCACCTAAGCGTTTGGCTTCGGTACGTCTCCACGCGAGCTGATCATCCCTGATGCTTCTGGCGCGTGGTCCTAGTCCACGTATTCCGCTACGCTCGCCATTGACTTCATTTTCAAACTGAACCTGCCATGAGGCGAGCTCTGTCTGAATTTTTGTATAGACCGGAGTGAGCGTGGTAGTTTGTTCTTCCACTTCTGTTATCCTTGCGGTGAATGGCTTGGTGGCTTCGGTGATGGCATTATCGAGCTCCTTTTGCTTCTCTGCTGAAAGTCCTGGGATGGCTGAGCTTTTTTGGTCATCCTGAATAAGGAATTTTGCTTGGAATGTTTCGTTCCAGCGGTCGCGCTGCTGTTTGATGGCGTTTTCCTGTGAGCGCACATCAGTCAGAGCATCGGTCTTGAGATCCTTGAAATACGAGCGTGTCTCGGTGATCTGCTCGGATCGATCGGCCTCGATGACTCCTGTGATGGTGTCTTTAAAGAGGAGTAATACGAGTGGGTGTGCGATGGTGAGGCCCATTAGTCCAGCCACGGTGAGACGCAGAGTGAACTGACCTATCTTCTTACCAGGGGAGAGAAAGGCGCGGTAGCTGGCCAGTAGAGCACGGTCGATAGTGAGGATGATGAACGCCCAGATACAGGCTACCGAAAAGATGACCCAGTAGTTTTCCGTGAGAGTGGAGAGTGCGTAGGCGCAGGCGATGAAGGCAAAGGCGCAGGGCACGAGCACTGTGGCACCAAAGGCAACGTATTTTCTCTGCTCCCAGTTAGGGCACTGTTCTAGAGTTTCAGTGCCCGCACTGGAGAGCCAGAAGAATATGCGCTTAGAGATGGATGTTCGTTGGGATGTTTGCTGAGATGGCATAGATTTATTTACGTGATACTGAGTAAGTTGTTACAATAAAGATACCGCTAGGATACGTATTACTCATTTACTGACAAGTCATTATTTAACCTCAGCCTTTTTCTGCTGCAGACCTATTTCTCTGACCCAGATATTACGATATTCGATAGGGTCACCATGGAACTGGAAGCTAATAGGAGCTTTTTCTGGGTGAGTTGCAGGGTATTCTGTTACCTTTTTATGCTTAGTAGGTCCTTTAAGATCTTGCGCATTGTGGATGATGACTCCGTTGTGCATCACGGTCAGGACCGCTGGCTTAAGCACTTTTCCGTCCTTGTATTCTGGAGCGGTGAAGGTGATGTCGTAGCTCTGCCACTCACCTTGTGGTCTGGATGGGTTTACCAGTGGGGGGAACTGACCATAAATAGCGCCTGCCTGACCATCAGCGTAGGTGACGTTAGTGTGGCTTTCTTGGATCTGGACTTCATAGTTCTTCATGAGGAAAACGCCGCTATTACCGCCTGCTTGTCCGTTCACTTTCCGACCAGCTGGGATTTGCCATTCGAGGTGGACTTGGCATGATCCGTAGGATTTCTTAGTCTCGTTATTGCCGAGTTTGGTTGCGATGAGCACCCCGTCTTTAATCGTCCATGCCTTCGTGAGCGCATCCGTATTCTTGCCATCAAAGATGATGTCCGCATCTGCTGGTGCAGGGGTGGTGGTGATAGACTTGGCCACCACCTTTACCGGGTGTGGGCGGTTTTTATCATGCACTGCATAGCCTGACCATGGCTGAATGTTCTGGGCTGCGAGCGGGAGAGTCAGGGATGTAATGAGGTAGAGTGATTTCATAGATGATGGATAAATTAATGATTTTTCTCCGTGGTGACAACTTTAGAATCAACTAAATGTGCCAGCTGTACTCCAATAGTGTAACAGAGGAAATCTGACCAGAGAAAACCTCTGCCTAAAATGAGCGCGCCCAGACGGGTATTACGGATCTGGTTTAGCCAGTCTTGTTGATAGAGTTGGGAAATCTCGATGGCGTAGCAGAAACTCAATGCGATCATCGCGATTCGTAAAGGTGACCATTTAGGAAAGGGCACGCAGACCACAAAATAAACCATTGCAGCCCAGAGGGTGTCACCTGCATAAGTGGCGATAAATCCACCCTTCATCGCGAGAGGCATAAAGGATGAGCGAGTGAATAAGCCAAGCGTGATGATCACGATAACAAGCGCGAGGTAGGTAGGACGATTTCTGAGCATGCAGCGAGTGTTACCTTAGTGAGTAGAATATAAAATGAAAATGATTGAAAAATAGTGACCATCGAGAGGGTATATAAAATCAGCGATTGCCCCCGCTTTTAAAACAGCCGTTAGCACAAGCTTCTATTATCGAATTACCAAATCCATAGCATTTAAATAAATGACCACCCTGATTAAGACCATGTTTTCATTCCGCTTCCATCGACAATGCCACCTTCTATCGGCTATTTATTTAGTGCTTCTAACGGCCGTCATACTGCCAGTTGAGGCACGTGGCGAGCCAGCCAGCCAAGCTGATGAGATCAAGGCTTACTGCATCGACTTCAACTGGGCGCCCTCTAATCGCCGCGGCAAGCCTTTTGCAGCGCCGGGACGCTGGGCAAACTCGGATCCCGCGGAGCACGTGGCTTGGTATAAATCGATCGGTGCTAATGTGATCCAGACATTCTGTGTATCGACCAATGGCTACGCCTGGTACAAAAACGGATTTGTGCCGGAACAGCCAGGGCTGAAACACGATTTTTTGCCAGAGGTAGTCAAACTAGGTCACAAAGAGGGGATGAAGGTCATGGGATATTTTTGTATTGCCTCGAATCCACGTTGGGCCGAGATGCATCCGGAGCTGAGCTACGGCTCGCCAACGACTTACCACATTCCCTATACCGATGAGTATCTCGACTTCTTATCGAAGTCGATCCACGACGCGGTGAGCCGCACCGGCATCGATGGTTTCATGATCGACTGGTTGTGGATGCCGAACCGCAAGTCCACCGAGGGGAAGTGGCTGGAATGCGAGAAGAAGTTATACAAACAGTTGATGGGTAAGGATTTTCCAGGAGAGGACAAGCTCAGCAGGGAGGATGATACAGCTTACAGCCGTAAGTCGATTGATCGTTGTTGGAAAGCGATTCGTAAGGCTGCTAAGAGTGCGAATCCCAAGTGCATCGTTTGGCTCACGGTGAATAAGATGCACCACCCGCATGCAGTCAATTCCGAGATGTATAAAGAAGTAGATTGGTTGATGAATGAAGCTGGCAGCGTGGAGGAAATCCACAAGGTTAAGGGAATGGTTGGTAAGCACACCCAATTGATCACTTGTTTGGCAGTATGGAATGGTCAGGATGCCTCGAAGACCGTGCCCGCAGCGATTAAAGCAGGAGTGGGCCTCTATGGGTTCACCACGCCACGCGACGGTAAGGGCTTGGTGCCATTGAAGGACATATTCAACAGACAGATGACCGAGCTCTCGGGTGATAGCAAGAACATCGCCATGCTCGCCCGCGCCTACTCAGGCAAGTCGGCCTATTCCAAATGGAAGGATGACCGTTTCGTTGAGCCGGTTAATCCACCACCCTTCCGCTTAACCTTCCAAAGACGCGGACGAGGTTTACAAGATACCGCGAGCATCGAAAGTGACACTAAACAGGCGACGATTGTGATCCGGACTCCCTACGGAAAAGGCAATGGCCAGTTGGTGAGGATCGGCAAGTCATGGGGTTCATCGATCACCATACAACTAGAGAAAAAGCCTGGTTCGCATTCAGGATCCAAGGTGTTTCGCATCACCAACGGCGAAATCGCGGTAGATATACCATTGGACGGATCGGCAATTCCTAAGGCTGGCAAGGTCGCACCCAAGAAGAATAGACGCGGTCGGTCGCAAGTCAGTTACGAAATCGATCCCAAAAAAACAATCAAAGATCTCAACGTATCGGTCAAGGATGACGGCAAGGCGACCCGCATTGTCCTGCCAGATGCACTACTCAAAGATAACCCGCAAACGCTCGACTTTGAGTGGGTGGTTAAATAGTGAATGTGAATTAGCAAGAGGCATTCGTGAAATGGACAAAAAATACTGTGTTGGATAACATTTTCTAGTAAACGTTCGATATGAAGTATCTACTCACAGTACTTATTGGTTCGGATTTTCTCTGCTGCTTTGCAACAGGACAAGAGAAAAAAGAGATGATTTAGACTGTCAGTCAGTCAAAATGGATCAGTCTTTTCAATGGTAAGGACTTATCTGGGTGGGTGGATGTGAATACTAGTAAAGCGACCTGGAAAGCAGTCGATGGCGAGCTCCACTGCACGGGCTTACCGATCGGGGTGATGCGTTCTGAGAAGATGTATGAGAATTTCACAGATCGTGGAGTCGGGCGATATTTACCCTGCTTTGTGCGACTTAGCTGGTATCCCTGAGCCTGATGGCTTGGCTGGCGAAAACCTGGCTAATCATATCATCAATAAAGATATTGAGGGTAAAACCTATGCCTTCAGCCAGTTTTTAAGGTATTGTATCTGGAGTGCTTCGAAAGGTAAAGAAACAATGGGATACTCAGTTAGGACAGAGGATTGGCGTTACGTGGAGTGGTTCGAGAGCGATAAAATAGAAGTCGTCGGATGAGAGCTTTATGACATTAAAAGCCAGGGTCTAGAGTAGATTAACCTCAGCGGTAAGCCCGAGTATAGCGAAACTGAAGACAAGCTAGCGCAGTTAGTGACTGAGTATCGAGGTGAGACCCTTCCGTTGAAAGCCAGTAAACGGCGCTAGAGCTTCGAGGGAATATACTATTTCATGTCATGTTGACATTCAATAATGAGGAGTCCACGCAGAGAATATTCACTAGGGATTATTCAGACAGAATTAACAAGATTTACAAAATTACCAGGTCAAAATAATTGAGAAAACTTATTTAATAAGGTGAATTGCGATGCTTTTAGATCAAGCAGCTTCAATAATAAGGTGAAATTCTGTTACATTTTGTTAATTCTGTCAAAGAAAGTATTTATCAACTTGGTAGGTGTCCCTAGTGTAAAGTCCCTGAGTCTAAACGAGACGTTTCACCACCACTGAACTTAGATTTCATTTCAATACGGAGTCGATATTTTTTTTGATGGTTGCTCTCCATAGGATATAACCGTCACGATTCAGATGTAATCTGTCTTTTAAAAACAACTCATCGCGTGGTTTTCCATTGGCATTCAGGTAACTACTTTCGGTAGCAATGAAATGGACGTTGTCTGCTTTTTTGCAGTAGTTTTCAACTTTCGTATTGGCTGCGCGTATCTTTGGCCAGACTTTAAAGCGACTCGATGCTGGAGTCACTGCAATGTAAAAGATAGCTGCCTTAGGGTTGTGTGCACGAACCTTGTCCACCACGTATTCAAAAAGACTGGCTACTTCTTCTGGAGCCTTATCATCCTTTTTCCCCGCGATGTCATTGCCTACAAAAAAGACCACAGCACGAAAGGTGTGAGGCTTAATGATCAGATCCGCAAACACCGCCACGTCTGACCAGGTAGATCCACCGAAGCCGCGCTGAATCGCATGGTAGGGCTGCATGTCTGCATCTATGTCCTTCCAAAGTCGGATACTAGAACTGCCGACAAATAAAATGGAATCGTCAGGATGTTTTTCTGATTGATTCTTTTTGGAAAAGCCAGCGATTGCTTTATTCCATTTCTTTTCAGACACCTCACGGTATTTTTCAATATCCAGTTTTTGTGCGGAAGCGATCCCGGTGAAAAGGAAGAGCAGAAAGAATACGTTACGAATCATGAATTTGAGTGAATAGGAGGGTTGCTATCATTGCGAGCAGAATAACAATATAGGTAGGGAATTGTTAGAGCGGAAGGAGTTCTTTAAAAGAAAAAAACCAACTCCTTGTGTAAGGAGTTGGTTGAAATTAGTGAGTTAGATTAATTAATCAGTATTACTTGCGACGACGTAAGATCAGAGCAAGTCCACCAAGACCGAGTAGGGCGGTGGAGGATGGCTCTGGGACAGAAGTGACGCTGATGTTATCAAAGACATGGAAAGTTGAGTTAGCACCACCATTGGTTCCTGCGACAGATATCTTACGGATCATGAAGTAGGCATCATCTGAGAAGTTGATTCCACCAACTCCGTCAGTGAGGGCGTAGCTTTTCGCCACCCAAGTACCCAGAGGGTTAGCTCCAAGACCTACGAAACGGTCTATTTCTACTGGGCTAGCGAAGTCTGCAGTAGAAGAATACTGGAGTGCCAGAACGTAGTTTGAGGTATTTTCCTTCAAGTCGAAGGCGATGGTGACAGATGTTTCACCTGATAGTGCCATTGGGGCGTCTAGCGTAGCGGCACCTGTGGAAGAGCGGACGCGCATGCCTCTGCCTGCATTACCGCCGGAACCGTCGTGACCGCTTTGATCCGTTCGTGCATTATCGTTTTTGTTAGCAATAGGACTAGTCGAAGCATTATATAAGCTAGTGACATCTGTCCAAGCCGAATTGGCTTCTTGTGTAGCGTCGGCACTGATGCCGCTGGCACCCATAGACTCGAAGTCGTCTAACATAACGACAGCAGCATTCGCCGAACCTGTAGCTAGCGCTAGACCTGTAAGGGCTCCTAGTGTTTTTGTTGTTGTTAATTGTTTCATATTTATGTGTTTATTGGTTTTTTTGAATTCAAATACACCAAAATCTGAGTTTCCAGCATCCTTACAGTGTGGAGAACCATTTTTTAGATATGTTAAGATTAATCTAAAAAACCTCAGTGTGGCAAATATATATATTAAAAAACATGTTGCTACCTACCACTGAAATAATGTAGTTCTAGGCGTGTGGGGAATTTACGTATATTATCATCGGCTGAGCAAGTTGCGGAGTACTTGCGCGGAGAGCTGGCTAATAAGGAGTGGAGCGGGATGATGCCAGGTGGTGATACCTTGGCCAGGGAGCTGGGTGTAGGGGCTAATACTGTGGAGTCGGCATTGAGGCAGCTGGAAGAAGAGGGGTGGCTGGTGAGCCAAGGACGCCGGCGCGGAAGAAGGATTAACTTGAAAGATACTACCTTAGAGAAACATCAGTTGCGGATTGTCATCCTACTCGGTGAAGACGCTGACCGCTATCAATATTATGTGCATGAGCTGGTCAATGTGCTTCAAGATGCTGGGTATGCTGTATCGCTCTCCGCGAAGACACAGTTGGAACTGGGAGACAATGTCGAGCGAATTGCTTGTTACGTGGACAGTGTCTCAGCTGATGCTTGGGTAGTGTGCTCGAGTACTCGGGCTTTGTTGGAATGGTTTGTTGATTCAGGTCGCCTAAGCTTTGCCATCGCGGGACGTGCGAATAGGGTGAAGATCCCGAGCATAGGACCAGATAAGATCACGCCACTTCGTGTTGCTGTTCAGAGGCTGGTTAAGCTAGGACATCGCCGGATCGTCACCTTGTGCCGCCCTATCCGTAGGATACCCGAGCCTGGGATGTTCGAGCGTGCATTTCTAGAAGAATTGGAACTACACGGTATCCAGACGGGGGTTTACAATCTTCCTAATTGGGAAGAGGACATTGATGGCTTTCAAAGTGGACTGGAGTCGCTCTTCGCCACGACTCCTCCGACAGCTGTGATCATCGATGAGGCTCCCTTTGTGGTTGCGATGCTACAGTTCTGCATGAAGAAGGGATTACAGATACCGAGAGATTTTTCGCTGATTTGTACTGATTCTGATCCATCCTTCGATTGGTGTAAGCCTTCGATCGCACACATTAACTGGGATACCGGACCATTGAGTAAGCGCATTCTAAAATGGGCTAACAATGTTGCTCATGGCAAAGAAGACTACCTGAAGAACTTTTCACCTGCTGAGTTCGTCGAGGGAGGCACGATAGGTCCAGTTTTGCCAGAGAAGTGAACAAATTTGGGTAATGAGTTCTTAGATGTTTATTTAGAATCTATTGGATGTGAGAAATTGTTAATAGCTCATCGCGATTCGTAAAACACCAGTTTTATCGGTGAGTAGGTCGCTAATGTTCTTTCTCCTTGTATTGAGTTACTGTTCTTTTAGTTTAGTGCATGGTTAATTTTCTAAGTGAAAAAATACGATCTACGCTCTTTAAAAGCAGAATTTCTATGATGTTCTCTATGTTTGCCGCTGTGCTGATGGCTTCAGGGGTGAAGGCAAAGCCGGATCAGTTTAATGTGAATTTCTATGGAACATTCGGGAATCCGCCCGCTGGATGGGAGGAGATTGTGATGCTGACTCCTGAGCAAACGGCTGGTGTTGCTCCATGGAATAGCACTGGATGGAGTAATATTCGTGCTGGTAAATCTACCACTAAGATCACTTCGACTGGGAATAAGACGGCTACGTTTAAACTCGCTCAGGTGAGAAACGGGGGCTCATTTTCTAGTAGAAAATTCAGACCAGCAGCCACACACAATGATGGCAATGCATCCCTCTTGGACGGGCACATGAATACGACGGAGAATCCTGGGGACGGGACGATGACTGGAATCTTGGAGGTGAGTGAGATTCCTTTTGCTGCTTATGATGTGGTTCTATATTTAGGGATTCAGAGAGCTCAGTATGGTGAAGGAAAAGGCTGGGTGAAAATCAATGATGCTATCGAGAAGAGGTTTATGCTTGATAAGGCTGTTCCAAACTGGAAATTCACTAGGATCAAAAACCCTTCCAAGCCAGGGAACTATCTAGTCATTCCTGGTCTCTCTGGAGCTAATCTCAAGATTGAGATGGCGGGTGAAAACTTCACTCATCTCGGTGCAGCTGGCATGCAGATCATCGAGGCTGCTGAAGCGAGAAAGAAAGTTGAGATCACTAAGGTCTCTCCTGATAAATCAAAAAAGGAGCTGTCGGTGACTTGGCATTCTGTGCCGGGCGATTTTTATTCTATGAGCTATTCTATCGATGAAAAAAAATATTACCCGCTAGGAAATCCTGCCATTTCTGCAAATGCGACTGGCTACACCACCACTCTAACAGGAATACCTCACCCTGTGCCGAATACCGAAAACATCTTCATCCGTCTTGGAGCAGCTGACTATCATGATCCAAAGTGGGAAGGATTATCTGGTGTGGGAAATGTCATTGCACTCGGCTTCAGTGAGCCGCTTTTCGGAGAGGTGGCTACCAATACTGCTAACTATGCGGTGACAGATGAAAAAGGTCAGAAAGTAGCCATTTCTAAAGCACGTGTTGGCAGAACCAATAATTATGTAGAGCTAGTGCTCGCTTCTCCTATGGCCGGCAATAAGTCGGTTACTGTTAGCGTGAGAAATTTGGTAGATGTCACTGGGCGTAGGCTGGCGGATACTCCCGCAAAATCATTCAAAACTTGGGATAATAAATCGAAAGGTGTGAAGGTGATCATTTTAGCAGGTCAATCTAACATGGTAGGCTACGGGGAATCGGAATCTGGTAATGGTAAAGTAGCTGGTGCGCTAGGCAGTCTTAGACATCTCGTGAATACACAGCCAGCAAAGTATGGTGGACTGGTGGATAAAGATGGAAAGTGGATAGCCAGAAACGATGTGAAGTTCTGGTGGAATAGAGGGAATAATATCATCAAAGGTGATCTCAATGTGGGTCAAGGGAGTAGCAAGTCACGTATAGGACCAGAGTATGCCGTTGGTCAGATCATGGGAGATCATTTTGAAGAGCCGGTGCTCATTATTAAGACGGCATGGGGAGGGAAGAGCTTATCGATAGATTTCCGCCCACCTTCTGCGGTTCGTAAAAGAGGCGGTAAAGTGGGGTTCTACTATAAAGAGATGCTCAATAATATCCATCAAGTGCTCGATAATTTTAGTGCTGAGTATCCTGAACACGCAGCGCAAGGATATGATATCGTTGGGTTTGGTTGGCATCAGGGCTACAACGACGGCTTAAGTAATTTTCCCGCTACTGAGTATAAGGAAAACCTGCCTGATTTTATCGCAGATATACGCGCTGAGTTTGGCAAGCCATTATTACCATTCGCACTCGCTAGCACAGGTCACGGGGGAGCTAGTCAGAAAGGATCATGGCTGACTCTCACCAATAGCCAATTAGCGATAGGAGATGCAGCACAGTTCCCCCAGCTAAAAGGTAATGTGAGCGCAACAGATACCCGACTTTTCTGGCGTGATACGAAAGTTTCTCCAACAAATCAAGGTCACCACTGGAACCACAATGCCGAGACATATTACGAGATTGGTGAAGTGATCGCAAATGGTCTGAAGACCTTGATGTCTAAGAAGTAAGGGTAAGAGCACAGAAAAGGGGGGGCTTGCTAGGGAGAAAAGACTACTTAACCGCTGATTTCGCTGACTTTAGCCTGATGGCAACCTCCGGCAACCCTCACCGCCGCCGTGAGATGAATTTAGATTTCATTTAGCGCATTTCATAAGGTTTTTTTTGAAGTCACCCTTCGGGCTGTGAAGCATTGTAGCACCTGTCTTCGTTGCTCTTCAGTCACGGAGAATTTCCGTTCCTTCATCACGACTCGGCATGCACTACAATGCTTCACAGCGGCGTCAACGATGGTTGCCAGAGGTTGCCTAACTTCAAGAATCCTATTGATGCAAAAATCGAAGTTTTTATGTTCTAGAATGACTCGCTT
>CAWVXI010000038.1:0-29774 GCA_963934155.1 uncultured Verrucomicrobiales bacterium
CTTTCAAATCATTCCATCAAACGATCAATCCAGTATCACTGTGAGGATGGTATTACAAACTGCCTTCACGGTGAGGCTTCTGTGTTGTCTAGTATTTGATTTAGGACGTAAGGCAGTATGCCGCCGCTTAGGTAGTAGTCGACTTCTACTGGGGTGTCTATTCTTACCTTGAGGGCCACGTCGAAGGTTCTGCCATCGACTGTGGTGACGGTCATGGTTGCGTCTTGGGCTGGCTTTAGCTCTCCGCTGAGGCCGTTGATGCTGTAGGTTGATCCTGGCGCTGCAACTATTTTATCGTAGTCTGACTTGTCCTTGAAGGTGAGGGGGAGGACGCCCATTCCGATGAGGTTTGAGCGGTGGATGCGCTCAAAGCTCTTGGTGATTACTGCGCTGACTCCGAGGAGTCGGGTGCCTTTGGCTGCCCAGTCGCGGGATGATCCCATGCCGTAGTCTTCGCCGCCAATCACGATGAGGTCGGTGCCGTCTTCTTTATAGGCCATCGCGGCATCGTAGATGAAGGCTGGCTGTGAGTGGTTACAGGGTTTCTGTCCTGTTTCTGGGCAAGTCACTGAAATTTCTTTATCGGTTGCAGGCATTGCCTTTTTACCGTAATAGAGGGTGTAGCCGCCTTCTACGCCCTCGCACATGAGGTTCTTGATACGGACGTTGGCGAAGGTCCCTCTGGTCATAACGCGGTCATTTCCACGGCGTGATCCGAATGAGTTGAATCTGGCAACTTCGACTTTTTTGTCGATGAGGTATCTTCCAGCAGGTGAGGTCGGGCCGATGGCCCCCGCGGGGGAGATGTGGTCGGTGGTCACTGAGTCTGCGAATATTCCGAGTGGCCTTGCATTAGAAATATCCTTGGCTTGGGTTGCTGGTGTGCGTGAAAAATCATCGAAGAATGGTGGGTTCTGGATGTAGGTAGAATCATCCTCCCATGCATACACTGAGCCTGATGCTATCTGGATATCTACCCAGTTCTGGTTGGCGGTGTCGAGGTTAGCGTAGAGCTTCTGGAATATTTCTGGCTTGAGCGCGGAGTCGATGACTTCTTTCAGTTCTGTCTGTGATGGCCAGAGGTCTTTGAGGTAGACGTTATTTCCATTTTTATCTTGGCCGAGGGGATCGTTTGATAGGTCTATATCTATCCTACCGGCAAGCGCATAGGCAACGACGAGTGGGGGCGACATGAGGAAGCTGGAGGGAACAGAGCCGTGGACTCGGGCCTCGAAGTTTCTGTTGCCAGACAGCACAGAAGAGCAGATGAGATCTCCCTCAGTAATCGCGTCTTCTATTTCTGGTGCGAGTGGACCAGAGTTTCCGATGCAGGTGGTACAGCCATAACCTACTGTTTGGAAACCGAGCAGATCGAGTTCCTTCTGGAGGCTGGTGGCGTTGAGATAGTCAGTGACGACACGTGATCCAGGTCCGAGTGAAGTTTTCACATATGGAGCGATGGTGAGTCCGAGGGCATTCGCTTTTTTGGCAACGATTCCAGCCGCGAGCATGACGCTTGGGTTGGAAGTGTTAGTACAGGAGGTGATGGCTGCAATGAGGACCGATCCGTGGGTGAGCTGAGTCTTGGTGGGTGGTTTACCCGGCGCTATGGAAGTGCCCGCTTCTTCAAGTAGTCCAGCACCTGAGCTTGAGTAGCCGGCGGGGGCAGATAATTCTAAGTCGACGGTTCTATTTCTAGTCTGTGGGTCGCGCTCGTATCCTCCATCGGATACTGTTGCGGTGAAAAGTTCGTTGAATTTAGATTCTAGGTCGGTGACGTCGATACGGTCTTGGGGGCGCTTAGGTCCAGAGACTGCGGGGACTACTGTAGAAATATCGAGGTCTAGTGAGATGGAGAAATCTACATCGCCTTTATCTGGGATACCCCACATGCCTTGTGCTTTATAGTAGTTTTCTATGGTTTTGCAGGTTTCCTCTGAGCGGCCAGTGCCTTTGTAGTAGGCGGTGGTTTCCTCATCGAGTGGGAAGAACCCCATGGTAGCACCATATTCTGGAGCCATGTTTGCTACGGTAGCGCGGTCGGGAAGGGTGAGTGCTTTGGCTCCTGGGCCGTAGAATTCTACGAACTTACCAACCACACCGTGAGCACGGAGCATCTCGGTTACTTTGAGTGTGAGGTCGGTAGCGGTGACTCCATCAGTGAGTTTACCGTGGAGGTAGACACCGACTACTTCTGGCACGAGGAAAGTGACTGGCTGACCGAGCATTCCTGCCTCAGCCTCGATACCGCCCACGCCCCAACCTACGACTCCTAGGCCGTTGATCATCGTAGTATGGGAGTCAGTACCTACGAGGGTGTCAGGGTAATAGGTGTCACCATTGGAGAGCACACCTTTGGCGAGGTATTCGAGATTTACTTGGTGGACGATGCCTAATCCTGGTGGAACCACGGAAAATGTATCGAATGCTTGTTGGCCCCATTTCAGAAACTGGTAGCGTTCTTTGTTACGGATGAATTCAATCTGCAGGTTACGATCGAGTGCTGTCTGTGAACCTGCGAAGTCAACCTGGACTGAGTGGTCGATCACCAAGTCTACTGGAACCATTGGCTCGACGACGGCAGCATCTGCACCCGCATCAGCGGCGGCATTTCTCATTGCAGCGAGATCAACGACGAGTGGTACTCCGGTGAAATCTTGGAGGACTACGCGACCGACAGTGAACGGCACTTCATAGCTACCCGGATTGGTTGCATTCCAGTTTGCTAGATTTTTGACATCATCTTCGGTGACTTTTTTTCCATCGCAGTTACGGAGCAGAGATTCCAGTACGATGCGTATGGAGACAGGGAGGCGTGAAATATTGGCGAAGCCTTGCTCCTGAAGTGCTGGAAGAGAGTTAAATTTACCTTCTTTGCCGCAGCCTGTGGTGAATGTTCTTAATGTGTTTAGGTTCATCATTTGTTTTCTGTAAGAATTAGCTGACAGTATACCTATAAATCTACAATAAACAAATACCCTTTTTCCGATGTCCTCTGCGATGCAGTCGTAATACGCAAAAACTTCTTGAAATATTGGAGCTTCAGTGGAGAATCCGCTCAAGAGATGAAACTATATTTAGAATACATAAAAGAGATTGAGGAACGCAGGGGTCAAGGGTTAAACCCTGAGCCAATTGACAGCGCTGAGCTGTTAAGTGAAGTAATTGCCCAGATAAAGGATCTGGGTAATGAACACAGAAAGGCCTCTCTTAATTTCCTGATATACAATACGCTGCCTGGCACCACTAGTGCTGCTGGTGAGAAGGCTGCATTTTTAAAGGAGATTATTCTAGGTGAATGTGCGTTAGAGGAAATTTCGCCAGCATTTGCGTTTGAATTATTGTCTCATATGAAGGGAGGCCCATCAGTTAAGGTCCTCTTAGATTTAGCTTTGGGTGATGACTTATCGATTGCAAAGGATGCTGCGAAGGTCCTCAGAACTCAGGTTTTCCTTTATGAAGCTGATATGGATCAACTGGAGTCTGCTTATAAAGCTGGGAATGAGATAGCGAAAGAGGTTCTGGAAAGTTACGCTAAGGCGGAGTTTTTCACTGAACTCCCAGAGGTTCAGGAAGAAATTGAGATTGTCACCTACATCGCTGGTGAGGGAGATATTTCCACTGATTTGCTTTCTCCAGGTGGCGAGGCGCACTCACGTTCGGATCGAGAGCTTCATGGGAAATGCTTTATCACCCCAGCTGCACAGGAAGAAATTTCTGAGCTCCAGGCAGCTCATCCAGACAAGAGGGTGATGCTGATTGCTGAGAAGGGAACAATGGGCGTGGGGTCATCTAGAATGTCAGGAATCAACAATGTGGCTCTGTGGGCTGGAAGGCAAGCGAGCGCTTACGTTCCCTTTGTGAATATTTCCCCTGTTGTGGCTGGAACAAACGGAATTTCTCCGATCTTTTTAACCACTGTGGATGTTACTGGTGGGATTGGCATAGATTTAGGAAACTGGGTTAAAAAGGTGGATTCAGAGGGCAACACAGTTCTCGATGAAAGCGGCGACGCTGTCCTTGAACAGACCTACTCTGTTGATACAGGAACCGTTCTTACGATCAATACTAAGAAGAAGAAGCTCTATAATGGAGATAAGGAACTGGTGGATATTTCAGCCTCATTGACTCCTCAAAAAGTAGAGTTCATCAAGGCTGGCGGATCCTATGCGATTGTCTTTGGTAAAAAGCTGCAAAGCTGGGCATCCAAGACACTTGGCACGGAGCTAGTTCCTGTATTTGCTCCTTCTAAAGAGATCTCTCATGAAGGACAAGGCCTCACAGCGGTGGAGAAGATTTTCAATAGAAACGCTGTTGGAGTGACAAACGGTGCTATTTTACATGCCGGATCTGATGTCAGAGTGGAGGTGAATATCGTGGGCTCACAGGATACGACAGGTTTAATGACCTCACAGGAACTAGAGGCGATGGCGGCTACTCTCATTTCACCCATCGTGGATGGGGCATACCAATCAGGATGTCACACCGCCTCAGTTTGGGACAAGAAAGCTCAAGCAAACATTCCTAGACTGATGAACTTTATGCATAAGTTCGGCCTGATCACAGCGAGAGATCCTAAAGGGAAATATCATGCGATGACGGATGTGATTCACAAGGTGCTCAACGATCTTACTGTTGACGACTGGGCGATTATTATTGGTGGTGATTCTCATACTAGAATGTCTAAAGGCGTCGCTTTTGGAGCTGACTCTGGGACCGTTGCACTCGCACTCGCTACTGGTGAAGCAAGCATGCCTATCCCTGAATCGGTGAAAGTGACTTTTAAAGGAGACTTAAAGGATCACATGGATTTCCGTGACGTGGTTCATGCTACGCAGTCTCAGATGTTACAGAAATTTGGAGATAATATCTTCCAAGGTAAAATCATCGAGGTTCATCTCGGAACCCTCCCTGCTGACCAAGCATTCACTTTTACTGACTGGACAGCAGAAATGAAGGCGAAGGCATCGATCTGTATTTCTGAGGATGAGACTTTAATCGGATCTCTAGAGGTCGCTAAGGGAAGAATTCAGATCATGATCGATAAGGGTATGGATAATGAGCCTCAGGTGCTTCAGGGCTTGATTGATATCGCGAATAGGAGGATTAGAGAAATTAGATCAGGTGAGAAGCCAGCGTTGACTCCAGATTCGAATGCTAAGTATTCAGCTGAATTCGTGGTGGATCTAGATCAAATTGTTCAGCCAATGATCGCTGACCCTGATGTGCACAACGACGATGTTTCTAAACGCTACACGCACGATGCGATCAGAGAGCTTTCCTATTATAAAGGAGAGAAACATGTTGATCTTGGATTTGTAGGATCATGTATGGTTCACAAAGGGGACCTGAAAATTGTTTCTCAAATGTTGAGGAACCTCGAGCAAATTCACGGAAAGGTTGAGTTCCAAGCGCCTCTCGTTGTCGCTGCTCCCACTTACAATATCATTGACGAACTGAAAGAGGAAGGGGATTGGGAAACGTTAGAAAAGTATTCTGGTTTCGTATTTGATGATAATGCGCCTAAGAATGCAGCCCGCACAGAATACGAGAACATGATGTATCTTGAGCGACCAGGTTGTAACCTATGTATGGGTAACCAAGAAAAAGCAGAAAGAGGAGATACTGTGATGGCTACATCGACTCGCCTCTTTCAGGGCAGGGTAGTGGCAGACTCGGACCGTAAGAAAGGTGAATCTCTACTAGCGTCCACGCCAGTCGTCGTTCTTTCTGCAATCCTTGGTAGAATTCCAAACATGGAAGAATACAGAGCAGCTGTAGAAGGAATTAATCTAACCACATTTGCACCTTCTTCACATGAGTTGATCACAAGCGCCTAGTCTTGTGATTAAAAGTAGGTATTTTTTTAAGTGCGGTTCTTCAATGAGCCGCACTTTTTATTGTCGGGCTGCAGTGATACTTATCGAGAACGCTAGATACAGAGATACAGATCGTATTGACTTTCTGAGAATACCTGAGTAGACAGATATCTTGTCTCAACGCAGACAAACCAATTCCTCATGAAAACTACATTCACACTTGATAAACCTAAGGTTAAATTAGCCCGCCAGATAGAGGCTACAAAGTCTCAGATCAATAAATACGTGAAGCGTGAGCGTGGTAAAAAGCTTCCTGAAGGGGCTGATTTTTGGGATTTCTCCTGTAAATTTGGCGACACTAAAGAAGCCGCTAGCTTCTGCCACCTCAAGGATCTCACTAAATATATCGACGAAGCTGAAGCGAAGGAACAGACCACTTTTCACGTGGAGATTACCGCTGTTGCAGGGCATCGAAGCAAGAAGTAAGATACTGTTTGCTTCTATTTACTGGGAGCAAGCTCTATTGAGGAACCCTTCAATATCTTTGGTTTTTAGTCGAGGTAGATGAGGCCTGTTTGTTCTAATGGGTAAGGGTTGTTTCTAGGGTGGGATAGTCGGTGTAGCCGAGGGCTGGGTCGCCCTCTCCAACGTAGTAGAAGAGTTCGGGCTTAGGCTCGTTGAGTCCAGCATTTGAGATCAGCCTCTCGGGTAAGTCGGGGTTGGCGATGTAGGGTTGGCCGAAGGCGACTGCATCAGCACCGCCACTGTCGATTAGTTTCTGAGCCTGCTCACCAGTGAATTGCTCGTTGGCTATAAATACACCTGCGAAAGCCTTTTTCATGGCAGGGCCAATAGCAGGGGCATGATGGTGCTCGCGGGCACATAGGAAGGATAGCTTGCGGATTCCAAGCTGACGCGCTGCTTCACTGAAGAGAGCTTCTGGATTCGAATCTCCCATATCGTGGGCATCGCCACGGGGAGCAAGATGAATACCGACTCTACCGGGTTCCCAGATGGTGGTGACAGCATCGACGATTTCGAGCAGGAAACGCATGCGGTTCTCGATCGAGCCACCGTATTCATCAGAGCGAAGATTGGTAGAGTCCTGTAGAAACTGATCGATGAGATAACCGTTCGCGGCATGGATTTCTACGCCATCAAAGCCAGCAACCTTTGCGTTCTCCGCACCGTGGCGAAATTCTTCTACGATGTCTTTGATCTCTGGGATACTGATAGAGCGAGGAGTGACGAAGGATTTCTCTGGTCGCACCAAGCTGACGTGTCCCGCTGGGGCGACAGCGCTAGGAGCAAGTGGTAGTTTGCCGTTGAGGTAGAGCGGGTCCGAAATCCGACCTACGTGCCAAAGCTGGAGGAAGATGCGTCCACCTTTGGCGTGGACTGCACGAGTAACCTTTCGCCATCCCTCAACCTGCTCTGGTGACCAGATGCCGGGAGTGGAAGGGTAGCCGACTCCCATCTCTGAAACCGAGGTCGCCTCGGAGATGATTAGTCCAGCAGAGCTACGCTGGGCGTAGTATTCGGCCATTAGGTCGTTTGGCACCCTGCCATCGTCTGCGCGGCAGCGAGTGAGTGGGGCCATGATGATGCGGTTTGGTAGTTCGAGGTCGCCGAGGGCGAGTGGTTGGTTTAGTGATGTGGTCATAATGAATGATATGATAATAATATTATTTGGCTTTGTTATGCGCCAGCTGCGCTGATCTTTCTTACTCTCTCGATCCAGCGATCCACGACATTTACACTGGCTTGGCTGGCTCCGGAAAAGTGTGTGATCCTAGCGGGCTTGATTCCTACGAAACCGAGTATCTGTTTCCGAATCGGCAAGAAGAGCGCATGTCTTATAGACAATGTTTATGAACCATCCTGGAGTATCGGAGGTGAGTATGACTCGAGCGCTCCTTCCCATTAGCAAGGGGCTGGGCATTCCGGCTTTCATGACACGAGTGTCAAAGACACGTCCTGGCAGGAACGCGCGGTCTAACAGTCCTTTCAGCTTTGCCGGTAGTCCGCCCCACCACATTGGAGAGCTTAGAACCAAGTGCTCACTCCACTTGAGGTCTTCGAGCACTTTTTCTAGCACAGGCTCGAGCGGTTTCATCTGGAAATAATTAGTATTGCCGAAATCGCTATCAAAGCTGAGATCATGCAAATGGGTGAGGAGCCTGTTGGGTGGGTTGGTGTCTAGATCAGCCGAAAGCAGGAGTTGCCGGTTGTGCGCATTTGCTGCGGCAGAATAGTGCTTGATCAGCGCCACACCAAATTGTTCTTTTGACTCGAAGTGGTGGTAAAATGATCCTTTCGGGATATTGACCGCTTTGAGAATCTCGTTGATCCCTACTGAGTGAAAGCTCTTCTCGAGAATGAGGCTCTCGGCTCCCTCTAGAATGCGCTCTTTTGTAGTATGTTCGGTCATGAATCTTTTAAGAATAGACCAGTCTGTTGACTATCCAAAGTATCTTTTAATTTTATTTTACGAAGTGTCTAAATAGTTGGACTGGGTGCCCTTGGCTGTGTTTGCGTGATGGGCTTATTCACCAAGTGATCGATGCTGAGGGATAGGGCTTATAGCGTAAGGCGTTAAGCTACTTAAGAGCGGGTTTTATTATTTGTGATGGCTTTACCGTATCTCTGATGGCCTTTGTGATGAGGGCTACTTTTTTCTCTGCTTGATTCATCGGGAGCCCTTTACGCACTCCGGGCCGTTTGTGTCCGGTCTCTGTGAGCCAGGCATTGCGGAGGGTGTGTGAACGCTGTGTGATGAGCTCGTGGGTTTCTGGGCTAGCGCCTAGATGAGTCACCATCTGCTGTGGGTTCTTACAGTCGGCAGATTTTTGATCACCGAACCATACAAGTATCGGTTGAGTCATTACCCAATGGCCTGCTTCGTTTGGATGAACGGCGTCTTTTTGGTAGGTGAATATAGGATCAGTCTCTCTCTTTTCCCGAACTACCTCAGCCATGTGGGTGTTTAGGTCGATGACGTTCCAACCATTTTTGCGCTGTGCTACGAGCCAGGCTGAATAGCGCTTGAGGACGTCTGTGTAGAATACCTTATTCTTATTTCTCTGAGCATCGAAATAGGGTGGGGTGATGAAGACGATCTTGGCTCCTGCCGCGGCTGCTTTTTCTTTAAGATTGATCATCCCTTGTTGGTATTTCTGGAAACGTGCTTTGTCGAGCGCTTGGTAGATGGCACAGTTCATGCCATAGCAGGCGAAGATGAGGTCGGGTTTTGTCTTGCTGAGGATACGGTCTAAGCGTTCGTGTAGGTCTGGTCTGGGGAATCTTCCACCAGCGTGACCTTTTTCGCTCAGGCCTGAAACGGTCTCGGAGCTAAGGCCTAGATTGATTAAGCTGTATTCCTTTTTTGGATAAGTGAGTGTGAGCCAAGTCTCGAAATTCACCACGTAGCTACCAGCATAGGTGATACTATCGCCAAGCATGATTATTTTCTGGGCGTTTTCTAACAGCTTAGAATGATCAGAGCTGTTGGGTTTCTTCGCTACTTCGGCAAGGGAAGAGTAAATAGATAGGGGGCTGAGAAGTAGGCATAATATTAGAAGGGCAAATTTCATTCTTTCTGAGTAGAGTATTGAGGCGAATTTAAAAGCCAATTTTCAAAGTATAAAGCAGGTTAAAATAAAAGGTGGTTTTGTTGTTTCGAGAAAATGGCGATATGCCTATCTACTGATTTATAAGGTGCATCCATGACGGGACGTGACTGTGGGTTCTGGATAGTGGTGATGAGGGTGGCACCCAGCTGCTGGATGGCTTGGAGTGCTTGCAGGTGTTCTTTATCAAAGTAGCTTGTAATCACTAGGATGCCCTCTGGGCTGAGTCTTTGTAATGCAGAGTCATAGATGCTTTGCCAAGTAGCGGCGCCGTTCCAGTAGTTCTGGTGACGCATGAGGATGATGTCGCACGGCTGGGCTAGCTCAGCGATCAGATGGAGTTTCGTGGCATCATGATACAGGAAAGAGTAGTTGGTATGGGGATCTGAGCGCCAGCGACTCCGGGCTATATCTAGCTCTCGCTCTCGGATGTCTACTCCTATAATTTGTAAGTTTTCGGTTAATGGAGCAAGAATCTCCCTAAGAATACCAGATTCATCCGCCCGGCCACATGCGAGGTTTAAGCAGCGGAGGGAGTGGTTTTTTACCGTTATATTCTCTTCAACGAGAGGAGTAAGCAGGAGTTTGAGTTTATTGAGATCTTCGTTTAAAATGTTGATATAATTAGAATCCATCAAAAAAAGGGGGGATGGTTTAAGATTATCAATTCACGTTGATCCACCAACACAAACAAATTAGATACCGAGGGCTTAGCGAGATAATGATTAAAATTGGGGAGAATTTTGGAGGGCTTGATTTAGCTGTGCGACATGCCATTGACCTGGAGCAGTTGGCTTACTCCCTAAGTATCCGTAATTCAGCACAGATCCCAGCTGCGCATAAAGTAATCTGGATGAGGGAGCTAATGGTCCCATTCCCATGAGTGAGATAGCGATAGAGGAATTATTCTGCATGAGCTCTGCACAGCGAAAAATATCTGCCACTGATTCATGATAGAGCGCTAATTTAGCAATTTCTGCACCGCTATCGACAGCGCGTGAGATGATGTCTTGTAGCTGATCTGATGGCGGTGTTTTCTTGAAATTATGATGGGAAGCGATAAGCAGGCATCCCATGTCCTGAGCGTAGCTAGCGGCTTCCCGCATCTCTGCTAGGTTAGCTAGCTCTATATCCACGAAATTAGCCATTGGTGAGAGCCCCATGATCAGCTGAGATCTCTGGGTGGTATTCAACTGACTTTCACCCCCTTCAGTGGCACATCTTGCTGTGATCAGCGTCTGAATTTGGCTTTTTTTGAGTTTAAGTAAGACATTTTTTACAATTGGCAACTGGTTCAGGAGGCTATCTAGTCTAAACTCAATGATATCAGACTCGATGGTAGAAAAAGGGTGATCTAGGAGTGCTGGGTCAGCCACGGATCCAACAGTTTTAGGGGATGAGGGCATACTCGGATGGGATGATCTGTAACTCATAATTGGAATTAATGTGCTGGAAATCGCAGGTCTTGTCAATGCACCGAAAAGCCATTTAGTTAAAAAATGTTAAAAAGTTGGTTTGGAGGTTTGACATAGCAGAGAAAAAAAGGGTTATATAGATGGAGGATAGATCCAATCAATCACACACACTTACTTTACTAACCATACGGAATTCATGAGCGAAGAGAAAAATAATCAATCAAAAACTGATCCGGCAGCAACTCAGCCAATGAAGAAAACCTCAGCAGTGCCTCTCAGAAAAGAGACGGTGCGAGTCACACTCAAGGCACCAGGTGCTAGACCAGGTGTCACACCAGCGAGTGTAGAATCTGCACCAGCAACAGCAGCACCAACTAGGTCTATGGCTGCCACGCCTACTGTTCCACTGACACCACCTCAGACAAAAAAAATAGATATTCCAGATGTGACTTCTGCTGTGCCTCTGAAGCAAGAGACAATGCGAGTGACACTCAAGGCAGATAAAGGCGGTCCTCCATCTGCTCCAGCACCTACCATACCGCTTGGTGGTGCATCTAGGAAGCCAGCAACAGCTTCCCCAGCACCTACGATGAGGTTAGGTGGAGCTCCGACAGTGGCTCTTGCCACACAGCCAGTCACTAAACCTATTGGTGGATTGGGTGGTGTCGCTGCTAGTCAGCCACTCCCTAAAGCTACTGTGGAACTGCAGAAAACTCAGCAGCTCACACAAGGTCTGGGAGGCCCATCTCAGGTGGCGGCCATTAAGGTCTCAGATGGAGATGAAGCCACACGCGGCGGTTTCGGTGCCGCGTTGCCATTCTCAGTCGTTGCATTTGTGCTTTCATTGGTAGTGCTCTACTTCCAGTTCTCACATGCCAAGATTTGGGTAGTTGAGCATAAGGATGGGGATATGATGACCATTTTTGAGTCTACAGAAGAATAATCTAATCAACCACACCTACTACTATCACTAAATAAAATTATGTTTATTCCTATTTTACTCATACTTCTCGCTGCTGGAGTCATCACTATTGCTTACCTTACGAGCGTAGTGCCTAAGTAGAGATTAGTTAAACCCATGATCTAGCCATTTTAGATCCTAACCGCAGTATATTTCATAAGAGCCGCACGCTAATTTTTTAGTTTGCGGCTCTTGACGTTTTAACAAATAGAGGCATAATTCTTTTATGGCATTACAATTAAATGAAGATAATTTCGAGGCTGAAGTATTGAATTCAAGCAAACCAGTGCTCATTGATTTCTGGGCTGAGTGGTGTGGACCATGTAAAATGATCTCACCCCTGATCGACGAGCTCGCAGAGGAAATGGGAGATACAGCAGTGATCGGTAAGGTAGAAGTGGACACCGCACAGGCACTTGCGGCTAAATACGGAGTCCGCTCTATTCCATTCCTGCTCTTCATGAAGGACGGCGAAGTGAAAGACCAGATCGTTGGTGCAAATGTGACCAAGGAATCACTCAAGGCAAAGCTAGAGTCACTCTAGGTATCTGCGCTGAGATAATCATATCATAATCAATACAGCCCCGTTAGAATATATCTCTAGCGGGGCTGTTTCTTATAAGTCGAGATCCTGTGGGTAGGTTATCTTGTGGTTAGGGGTAAGGTTTTCTACCAGGTAAGTGTGGGTGCCTATGAGTTCGAGTGCTGAGACTTCATCGGTGACTAAGTCGCCAGATTTCTCGATGTTACGGTAAGCTTTTTTGAGTAATTCTGAACTGAATATCTGTGGAGTTTCCATTGCCCAGAGGTTCTCACGGCAGATAGAATCGATGGCTAGATTTTCTGCGTTAGAGCGCTTTACAGTATCGGTGATCCTTTTAGCTGAGGCAGCAGCTCCATATTTTTGAGCGGCATCTAGCGTGCGCTGAATTTGATTCTGGCTGATAAATGGTCTGGCGCCATCGTGAACAGCGATAAATTGGGCATCATCAGAAACAGCGGCGATGCCAAGGGAAACGGAATCATGTCTATTCTCTCCGCCAGAGATGAGTTTTAGTTTAGAGTTGCTGATGGCGAGACTATCGAATCTTTGCTGGGTAGAGACGAGGATGACCTCGGAGACATCTGGGAACAGGAGAAAGGTATTCACCGAATGAGCTAAGACAGGCTTTCCTTGAAGAGGGGCCATAAGTTTGTCAAAGCCCATACGTTGACTAGTTCCGGCGGCGACGATAATAATGGAGAACATGTTCTATTAATTACTTTTTTGTTAGAGTGCTTGGATTGATATTTCGATACTCTTGCTAGTGGGGGTGTTAGAAATATCAGCAGTGCTGCCGATAGGGACGAGGACGTTTGCCTCTGGAAAGTAAGCTGCAGCTGATCCTTGCGGTATTTCATAGGGGATGGCTTTAAATCCTTGAGAGCTTCTCTCCCCGTCCTTCCAGTAGCTTGTGATTACTAGCTCTTGGAGTGGTTTGATGCCGCGTTCTGTCATGTCTTCTGGATTTAGAAATATAATCATCCGGTTATTTCCAATCCCACGGTATCGGTCATCAAGTCCGTAGATGGTGGTGTTATATTGATCATGGCTTCTCAAGGTCTGTAATGTGAGCCTACCCGCTTTAGTTTGGAACATACTGAGTTGCGGTGAGCTGAAGTTTGCTTTCTTATTTTCTGTTTCCCAGATACGCTGCTTAGCGGTATTAGGCAGATAGAATCCACCAGGCTTGCTGACGCGCTCGTTGAAATGATCAAATCCTGGGACAACGCTTGCGATATGGTTACGGATACGATTGTAGTCTGCTGCCATCCATAGCCATTTTACGGTTTCGGTATTGCCAATTGTAGCGTCTGCCATTCGCGCTACAATCATCGGCTCAGAGAGCATTAGTTGAGAATTTGGGGTAAGCTTACCTTTAGAACTATGGACGATACCCATGGAGTTCTCACAGGTGATAAACTGATCGCCAGTTTCCTGGGTATCGCGGTCTGAACGTCCTAGACAGGGAAGGATGAGCCCGGTTTTTCCTGTGACTAGATGTGAGCGATTTAACTTTGTAGCGATATGGCAGGTGAGACTTGTCTTCCGTAGAGCTTGTTCAGTGTAGTTGGTGTCAGGCGCTGCTTGGAGGAAATTTCCGCCGAGAGCGATGAATACCTTTAGTTTTTCTTGCTGCATGGCATGGATGGCCTCGACCACATCGTATCCGTGCTTTCGCGGGGACTGGAATTTAAAGTGATTTTCTAGCGAGAGATGGAACCATTCGGGGAGTTTCTCGAAGATTCCCATGGTGCGGTCTCCTTGCACATTGGAATGACCACGCACTGGGCAGAGCCCAGAACCTGGTCGGCCGATGGCTCCGATCAGTAGATGGACGTTGACGATTTCACGGATCATATCCACCGCATTTTTGTGCTGGGTGATGCCCATGGCCCAGCAAGTGATGAGCTTCTTGTCCTTATCTAAAATGGTATCTGTTAGAGTCTCAATATCATCGCGGGTGAGCCCAGAGTCAGTGAGAATACGTTCCCATGATGTGGCTCTAACAGCAGCTTTATAATCTTCGATACTAGCGGTATGCTCGGCGATGAATTCCTGATCGATGGCACTACCAGGATGAGTCTCCTCGCGTGCGAAGATAGATTTCGCAATACCGCGGAAAAGGGCCATGTCACCGTTGATTTTGACTTGTAAATACTGAGAGGCGAGGGGAGTGGCGCGGTTCATCATACCAGAAATTTTCTGCGGATGGGCGAATGCTAATAGCCCAGCCTCAATGAGTGGGTTGATCGCAACTATCTTTCCACCATTTTCCACACATGTCTCCAGCGATGAAAGCATCCGTGGATGGTTAGTGCCGGGGTTCTGCCCAGCGATGATGATGGTGTCTGCCTCGTGAAGGTCATCGAGCGAGACAGTACCTTTTCCAATGCCGATGGATGCGTCTAGTCCTGCGCCACTAGATTCGTGGCACATATTAGAGCAGTCTGGGAGGTTATTAGTTCCGTATAGGCGGACGAAAAGCTGATAGATGAAGGCGGCTTCATTGCTTGCTCTGCCAGAAGTGTAAAAGGCAGCTTCATCTGGGTGATCGAGAGAGTTTAGCTCATTCGCGATCAGGGCAAAGGCGTCATCCCATGAAATAGGTTGATAGTGGCTGTCTCCCTCACTGGCACGCAATACCATCGGGCTGGTGAGGCGACCTTGTTGGTCATGCCAGTAGTCACTCTCGGCTTGCATCTGCTCGATGGAATGCTTTCTGAAGAACTGATCGTCGACAATTTTAGAAGTAGCTTCTGATGCAACAGCTTTCGCACCATTTTCGCAAAACTCAGAGATAGCACGATGGTCATCTGGGTCTGGCCAGGCACAGCTAGGACAGTCAAATCCATCAGTCTGGTTTAGTTCAAGCAGTGCTTTAGTGCCTCTAAGAGGACCAGCTGTACTGAGGATCTGCTTCAGAGATGAGGTGACTGCTGGTCTTCCGGCAGCCCACTTTTTTGGCTTATTTACTTTAATCGGAGCATCTTCGTCTTGCATGTGATAAGCATGCATTGGGTAGCTGGATCTGTGAAGATAATTTTACCAACAATTCCTTTTTTACCAGCTGTCAGATTTCCTAGTGGCGTTGGCATTCTTGTTATAAATATGAAGGTCGATGCGCTTAAATACGTTCATATTATAATTGTTTTCGCCTAAAGCCTGATGATATGCTGTTAGAGTATTTCCTTCGATAGAAATAGGCTTAAGAATGATCCAGCCTTTGTCTTTAAACCAACACTTTATATCGTTCTCATACATAATGGGTTCTTCTTTGGTCTTCGAACTTGTGAGATCTACTGATCGCATTCTAATGATCGGGATGTTGAGCGGTGTGTAGAGAGTTTGTATCTGCATCAACCCGTCATGTACCTTGCCAATTCTTCCGAGAAGGATATCACCATTCTTGAGTAAAATGCGCTCGCCGTCACCTTTGACTTTAGCGAAAGTTTCAGCATCGACCTCACTAGGGATATGTCCACTCCATTTTGAAAGGTTGAGGTTTTTAACTCTAATAGGAGTTTTATCGCTGCTCACTATATGAAGTGCAGAGCCAAATTTAGCCGCTTGGGGAGTAGAGTCAGTCCATGTGTCTAGCTTGACTCCATTGCGATAGATATGGAATTCACCTTTGACCTTACTCATATAGATGTCGTAGTGTGCATGAAGTTCCTTGCTGGTAGGTGATGTTCGTTGCGGCTGAATACGGAATCGATTGTTTCTGTTGCGCTGTATCTCAGATGTAAGGTGTGAGACTTGCTTGCCATTGGTGTATTTTAGTAGTGAGCATTTTCCATCCTGTAGGCTGAGTTGATAATAATTATCGGGTTTACTCTGCTCATGGTCTGATGAGAAAAGATAGAGACTGATGTATTCATCTTCCTTCCATGATAGGTCAAAGCTGATAGATACCTCTTCAGGCATCGCTAAATCTTGTGCAATATTTCCAGCCTTTGATCCGGCGATGAGTGAATTGTTGTTGTATTCCCAGGTTTGCTTGATGCTATTATTATGCCATTCTTCGAGACTCTTTGGGCCGAGGTAGAGATAACCTTTTTTGGAGTCGATCTCCATTTTGGTGATAAATTTTTTCAGTACCTTGATCTTTCCCGCGTATTTAGTCTCGAGAGTTACGTGCTTGTCATCGATATTAGTGAAGCTACCTTTAATCACTCCGTGGAGCCCTTGTTGATTATCACGGTTGTTAATGATTAGTGTGGTTTCGTCCTCGTTGGCGTCTTCTTCGTTGACATGGTTGCGGCTATCTTTGAGTGTGACGTTTAATATTTCAGTAGTAGAAAAGCTCACTGGATCGACGAGATCTGGACTAGTCATTGCTACTTGATCCTGATCCCAGTGAGTAAGTTGACCCGAGATAGAGTCACCATTGAAGAAAAAGATCGTTCCCGCTAGTGATTTCTCTAATATCTTGGCTGGCTCATTGGCTATTGTGTCTTGTAGCGCATAGAGTGAGCTAGCGCATAAAATACAGCCTAGCTGGATGATAGTGAATTTAGTAAATGATGAGATCATATCTTGAAAAATGTTTAGTGAAGAAGTCTGTTGTTTATTATTAGCGTCTTTTTATCTATTCTTATCTTCCTCTGTTGGCTTAGGAATGACGATTACAGATGACAGTCTGGTCGTGGGAAGTGAGATCTTTCCTAGAATAGGATGATTGACAGTGAGTTTGCCATCCTTCATCTGAGAGCTAGAAAATGAGACTAAACCACCAGAAACTAGGTTCAGCTGATAGTTTGGGGCTCCTAAGTTAGGTGAACCTGCAGTAGTCTTAAATTCTAACAGATCGATCGCTGTGCTAGGTATCGTTGAATTTTGCTTAGCAAATGGACCTATGAAATTAAGATTGGTCTTATCGGCAGTTCGCGATATGCCGATGATCTTTCCTGTCATGATGCCGCCTGAGAGATCTGTAATGAGGTCATGCGTATCGAGCGCTTTAGCCTTTGATTTGATATTCTCAGTGACTTTACCGGCCCAGCTAGAGATCTTGATATCACTTACTTCAGTGAGGAGTCCTGTACGTTGTAAATTTTTGATAACGAGGTAGTTTCCTGTAGGTGCAGTTTTGGCGTCTGAGATAGTCTTAGCAAGTTTGCCATTGAGATACAGAGCCATTTTCTGGTTCTTACGATCTACGTGGATAGCCACGTGGAGAGTAGATTGACCATAAATTTCATTGCTCCTTAAGATTTGCGTTAGAGTGACGTATTTACCTTTTCTGCTACGATAAACACTGATGCCATGAGAATTTAGATCAATGTAGTAATAGTCGCTCTTCCTGTCAGCTGGTTCAGTGTCTGATGAGAAGCATACGCGTAGGTGCGGAGCTGTTTGTTCCCAAGATGTCTTGAATTCTAGTATATAGTTTTCTGTTAGGTTAGAGATCATTTTTGCTGCGTCAGATCTTTTAAATACACGAAGCTTACCACCTTTGAGTTTCCAGTCTTCGGTAGAAGTGGTCCACTGTCTTAGGTCATCGCCTGGACCAGCGTAGAGAGTTTTATTCGCTTTAGTATTAAATTGTATTTGAGAAACCTTATCTCTAGCGATGGTGTGGTTCCCTAGCGACTCCGATTGGAAGGATATTGTTTTATTATTTAACTCAGTGATCGTGCATGGGAAATGGTCTCCATTGAGAAGCTTGATGCTTTCTGTTAGGATACTATTCTTGCTATCAACAGCATCAAATACGATTCGTTCAACAGAGGTCTCTCTGATTTTGATAGGCTGCTTTGTATCAGGATGGTTGAGAGTTAGGATGCCAGATGTGTCACTGTCTATTAACTTTCCTGATAGTGAATTACCATTTTTTAGGATGACAGAATCTGCCGCAGAAACTAATGGGTTAATAGAGAGAGCGATACTTAATGAGACAAGTGGTAAAAGAAAGTGAGTGAGCATTTTGTGGGGTAATTGTTTAACTTAAGGGATAGAGGAAGTTAGCAGGTTATTGGAATATTTCGTAGGCGTGATCCATATTTATAAACTCAAATGAGGTGATGAATTCAGACTTGATCTTTATTTTTCCGAGGATCTTAGATTCTAAGAAAATTGAATCGTCATCAGCAATAGTGAGTAAACCAGTGATTCTACCCGTGCCGTAGAAACGGATAGCCACATCTTGTTTCTCTCGTAATTCAGGTATTTCTGATTTCTTTCTCGAGAAGGTGATGGAGCTGACTTGATCCTGAGGGATCGTTAGCTCAGCGTAGGTGGACTTCAGATCGATCGCAGAGTCTGCAATCGCGATGATTTTTCCGGAGTATCTGTCAGTACCGTTATTGAGCATCACGATATCGCGAGTTTCGTTTTCTAATGAGAGAGCGGAATCTTGCACTCCATTCCAGGAGCTGATTACGATGTCACTGACCACTGATGTAGCAATCACGTTATTGTACTGCATATTGAAGCCAAAGTGTGAGCCTTGCACCCGCTCTGCAAGAGAGTCGACCTGCCATTTTCCTATTATTCGCTTATCGGCGTAGAACATGATCAGACCCTCCTTCTTATCGACTCTCAGATCATAAAATGTTTTTGTTTTCGTGCCTCTTCTGGATACTCCCCTTACTAAGTTAGAGACAGTAACTTGGAATAATTCACCGTTCTCTTTAAAGCCAAAATGGGTAAGGCTGGAGCTGGTAGGGTGTAGTCTGATCACGAGTGATGTACCCAAATACTTGCCCATCGAGTTGCTGTATCGAGAACGGTTCTGTTGCAGTGCTTTGTCGTCTTCATCAAATTCAGGAACCGTGAGGTCAGCCATAATGGTGAGCGTAGGGTAATGATTTTGTGATGAATAACTATTAAAAGTGATTCTGTATTTTTCAGGGAATTCAGCTTTCAAAAGAATCGAGCTGCGTTCTCCCTGGTGCTTGAGGCTGAAGTTCTGAAACTTCCAGGGATTCTCATCTTCTTTTTCTTTTTCTGCTAAACTCTTAGTGTCTGGTTTAGTAGGGAATTTTATCTTCCAGGGTTCGTCCTCAGAAAAGGGTCCGCGATAGATTATCTTGTCACCAATCGGGTTAATATTAATATCAAATATTTTATTTTTTGGGATGGTGATTTCACCTCCGAAATCAGTCTCAAGAGTGAGTTGGTCTTCGGTGAGTGAAATAATTTTTCCTGGAATAGTGTCCAAATTCTTGAGGGTGACGTAGCTGGTGTGAGTGAATGGTTTGGTCTTCTGACCATTATTTAACACTATTTTACGCACTTCCTGAGTGGTGAAAGCGATATTCTTCTCAGCCGAATCATTCTTCCAAATGATCTTACCAGATGTGGTGAAGCCCATAAATTTCCCGTGCAGAGTGTCATTATTACCAAAGTTGATGAAGTCGTTATTATCAGCAAGGAGGACGGGGGTGGTTATTAGGAAACACAAGAGCGTCTTAAGTAGTGATTTCATATTATTTTTCGTAAATAGGTAGGAAACGGTAGTTGAGAGCCATAGATAGTAGGGCCAGTCCAGTAGCACCAGATCTGCCGAGTCTTGGATCGCTCCAACCGCCATCGGGATTCTGTGAGGCTGTCATAACTTTAGAGTTCTTTTCATTCCACTTTTCCCACTCTTCTTCATTGGCATGGAAAAGAGCCTGAGCCATGTAGTATTCGTGGTAGAACAAATAGTGGTGTCCACCGCTTTCACTACGACTAGTGAGATACCGAGTAACGGTATCAAATGACTTCTCATCCTTTTTCTTAGCCAATGACATGCAGAGTGAGCCGATTGCGGTAAGCGTGCTTTTGCCCCCAGATTTAGAGGTGTAACCATAGCCACCATTAGATGCGCGACAACTAGCCAGATATTTTAGAGCTTTATCGATATTCTTATTTGGAACAGGTATCCCAGCATTACGAGCAGCAAGTAATGCCACTAGCTGGCAGCCAGCGACGGTCGTATCAGCTGTCATATCCTCAGGGCTATATCGCCAAGCACCTTTAGGGTTTCGATCCTGGGATGAGGTGAGCAGGGCGACAGATTTCTTAAGTGCACTAGCGAGTCTATCATCATTGACCATGCCGTAGGCCTCTGCGAGTGCGAGGGTGGCGAAACCATGATTGTACATACTCGTCCCGATGTAGCCATTTTTGTTTTGTTGTTTGAGAATGAAATCGATCCCTTTTTTGATATTCTTGGCGTAGGGGCCGAATTCAGCGTCTTCGCCATGGGCGAGAAATGCGAGCACGCAAATCCCGGTAACACCGGGCTGGGCACCATAGCGGCTTCTGTCATTGCTAAATGAGCCATCACTTGACTGCATTTTAGCAAGGAACTTCAAGCCCTTCTTGTAGGATATTTCGACGTTAGCTGGAACCACATCTACATTCCTACGTCCTAGCCCTTGAGCATCTGCTGGGTGGCTACTCACGAGAAATAGGCTAGCTGAGATAGCGACTACTGCAGTGTGTCTAATGGTTGATTTAGCGATAGATTTGATCATTATTTCGTTGATTTATTGTATGCGTCGAGTGCGCGTTGCTCTTCTCTAGGTAGACTTTTACTATGAGCAGAGGTGCTCTTAGGAACGCGGCGTTCTTCTTTGGTGTTATCTGCGTTACCAGAGGTCTTGTCGTTGGCTTTATCAGAATCTCCTTCTGAGCCTTCTCCGCCAGATTCGCCTTCACCTTCGCCTTTTCCCTCACCTTCACCTTCACCTTCACCTTTTCCTTCACCTTCACCTTCACCCATCATTCCTTCCATCATTTCAAGCATGGGATCTTTACCTTCTCCTTCTCCTTTTTCTTCGCCTTTCTGTTTACTTTTTTGCTTTTGCTTGGCAGCGGCATAGATTTTCTCAATGATTTCGGTTTCGATGGCGATCGTTGCACCACCAGTCTTCTTATTTTCAAGTCTTTCGGTAGCCTCTCCCATAAGGTTTTCAGCTTCGTCGAGAAGTTTGACTACCATAGGGTCTGTTTGCTCTTGAATCAGGTCTTGAACATCTGCAGATAGTTCATCTTGTTCGTTGGCTGTCTTGATGCTTTCCTTTGAGTGATCCTTTAGAACGTCCTCCGCTTTGGTTGCCGGCTTTTGGGTCTTATTTTGGTTCTTTTTAAGATCTTCCCTAAATGACTCACTAGCACTGAGCATACTCATAGATAATGCTGTTAGCGTTGATATTAATAGTGTCGTTTTCATAAATTTTTTGTTGAGAGATTAATGTATTATGCCGCTTAGTTTGGCACTACTGCCCTGGGCTGACCTGTGCTTGCATTTGGATCTGTGACATCACGCCTTGTTTGCTCTAGTGCTCTTGTCTTTGAACGAAGGCGTTGCTCCGATTGAATCATCCTCATGACTTTCAGCATGAACTCGAAGTCTTTATCTTCCGAGCTGCCACCACCACCGCCGCCTCCACCACCGCCACCAGCCTGTTCTTTGGAACCCTCTAGTTCTTTAGCCCAATCACGGAGTTTTTTGGCGCTTTCCATTGTCTCACGTATTGCATTTCCAGTGCGCTGAAGTTCTATTTCTTTTTCAATCGCTGTCAGTATATCAGTGATCTTCGCCTCTTTCATTTTCTCGAGTATGTTTTTGTGCTCAGGCTTTTGGGTGCGTGCGTGGAAGAAGGAAAGGTCTTCTTGGATCCAGCGGACATCTGAAGTTGTTTGCTCCTGCTGGAGGAAAAGTGATTGGACCAGTCGTTTGAAGACAGGGTCTAGCTCGCCATAGTGAAGACCTAAGATATCGTTGGCATCAGAGATGATCGATTGAGCGATACTTTCTTCGTCAGTTGCCGCTTGTTTGAGTCGATTCACAAAGGTGCCTGCCTCTAGTGTCTCTTTTGCTTTCTCGGCTTTCTCGGCGGTCTCTTTCATTTTATCGAGTAATTTCTCTTGTTTCTCAATCGCCTTTTTTAAGTCTTCCTTGGTTTTCTCTTCAGAGTTTTTCTTGTCCTGTGCTTGATCGAGGTCACCAGCGATTTCAGGCATGTCCTTATCAGCCATTTCCTGCATACTCTTCATTGCATCAGCCATTTCTTTCAGAGTCTTGGTCTCGATTGATTTGTTTTTAGCCGCTTCCTTAAATGTTTCCTTTAATTCTTTGGCGAGTTTCTTGATCTCTTCGTTGTTATCGAGCTCTTTGTTTTGTTGCTCAGGGAGTTTGTCTTTCGCTTCGGCGGCCTTCTTAGGATCCTTCAGATCTTTTTCGATCCGTTTGTTCTCGTCTAAATTTTGTTGCTCAGTGCGCATAGCGTCTTCCAGCTTAGCAATGGTATCATCCATGAGCTCCTGCACGTAACTAGCATGCTCAGATTCGCTGAGGACGAACACTTCGATCGGCTCAGAGAATACTCTAAGGGTTGCGGGATTATAGTCCTCTACCCAGGTTCTGATCACGAGTTTCTGTGGCTTGATGCCGCGTTTCTGGAAGTCGATAAGAATGGGCTTGTTGCCATTTGTCATGTAGGGGTCTCCCCGGAGCAGTGTGATGTCTCCGGCGGATGGAGTCCCAGCAGATGGGATGGTGAACTCGCCAGTCCAGTCCACTCCAGCAGACCTAATGCCGTAGTTATCTTCCGCAGACATTTCAAATTCTAAGACCTCATTGAAAAGCATGAATTTCTGTTTAGCGATGCCTTGTGTGTAGGTGCTAGGTGGAGTGTCTGGCAGGGAATTGATCGTGAACTCTGCTGATGTAAGACCCTTCATGCCATGCTTGTCTACCCATGAGATGGGGAGCGTGATGGTGCCTTTGTTAATCTCTATCGGTTCTGTGATGATAGAGTCACCAGAAATTTCATGTCTCACATCGAGGGCTTCAGCTACAGGTCTCGCGTCAGGATCGATACCCTGAATCTCAGCTTCCTCGGCACTGATTACTTCCATGTATGGTAAGAACGTAGCTGATTCAGTATTCGCTAAACTAAGCTCACGGTCAGCTGTGATGGTGATGATTACCTCGCTACCTTCAAGGATTTCAGTCTGAGTAGATCCCAGCTCACTTGTCAAAGGTTTGCGCTGGAGATACTCCGGGTAGGTCAGCTCCTGATGAAAGGCTCTGATTTTAGGGCGCGGGATCGGGCGGACATCGAGATTATGGTTTGCATCACCAAGCTTTAACTCCACGATAGATTTTTTTCTTTTACCGGAAAATTCTAGCGAGTAGAGACCATCTTTATACTGGTAGTCTTTCCAGTTACTATTGCCGTAGCGCGCTGTGGCGAACTCTGGTTGTTCCTCAGTATCATCTCTAAGCTTTATGGGGATCGTGAACTTCTCGCCAATTGGGACATAGAGAGGCTGGGGGACTCCAGATAGATCCGCTTTCGTGAAAGTGAAGCGCTTGGTGTCTGAAAGCGGCATGAACCAGCGTGCTAGAGCGTTTTTTCCAGCGCTGGGGTAGGTAATGAATGCCCCGCCAGCGATTAGTGCGATGACCCCAAACCCAAGAGCGAGTTTGCGCATCCAGCTAGAGGAGAGAGCTAGGCCGAGATCTCTGCCCTGGGCATCATGCGCTACAGCGATCATTGCGGCCTCACGGAGTTCAGGTGATAGTGCGGTCTGGCTTTCTTGCTGATCTTGAAGCTCTACCACTCCTAGGAGGCGGTCGCCTAGATTGGGATAATGTTTTGAGATGAGACGTGCAAGTTGGTTTTCTTTGCGGTGTTTGAATACCCAGCGGTTGATCCACAGTGGGGCAAAAACAGCAGATAATGAAACTCCAGCAAGTAAGATGACTAGTCTCACTAGCGGCGGTATTTCCCAGATGCGATCGAGTGCAAACACCAGCGCAAAGGAAACTAGCAGTCCAAGTAAACCCGCGAGGATGGCCTCAGCGATCTTAATGCGCCAGAGGTGATTTTTGAAACTCTCAAGTTGCTTACGTAAAGAATCTGGTAAGGGAGCGTGGTGTTGCTTTTCTGGTAATTCTGACATGTTTTTGATTAGCTGAAAAAGATGATTTAATTGGAGCCTATCTTACATAAATAATACGCACTTAAGGTAGAGTATATTACTTTTGATGGAAAAATAAAATAATAAAATCTGTTTTATATACAAAAATAGCGATGATGATCAGGGTATTTATCTAAATCAATGAAGATTTAAACATGAAATCACTGACTCATTACAAGGCAGTGATTTCAGAGGATGGCAAAAATTTATCGCCATCGATAGCGCCTAGTTTTGAGAATCGATTTCTTCTGCATGCTTTTGGAAATCAATGAGCTCACGCTTCACTACTGGGAATAGCAACCAGACACCGATGAGGTTAAACAAACACATCGCGAATAGCATCGAATCGGAAAAGTCTAATACGTTTCCAAGTGAAGTCGATGCGCCGATAATGATAAACATACAGAAGATGATCTTGTATAAAATCTCTACAAATTTACTGGTCCCGAATAAGTATGACCAGGCCTGCTGACCGTAGTAGCTCCAGGAAATCATGGTAGAGAAAGCGAACAGAATTACTGATGCGGTTAGGATGTATGGGAACCAGCTAATGACTTGGGAAAAAGCGGAAGAAGTCAGCGCGATACCACTTAATTCAACCGATTGCTCATGCATTCCCGTGATGACGATCACCAGACCAGTCATGGTGCAGACGATGACGGTGTCCACGAAAGGTTCGATGAGAGCTACCAGCCCTTCACTAGCAGCGTGCCTGGTCCTAGCTGCAGCATGAACGATAGGGGCGGAGCCAAAGCCTGCTTCATTTGAGAAGGCTGCTCTGCGGACACCCTGAATAATGGCACCAAGAATACCACCAGCAACTGCCGTAGGAGCAAAGGCGTCATGGAAAATAGTTCCCACGGCGGCAGGGATTTGATCAGCCTTACTGAATATCACCACCAAGGCAGCAAGCACGTAGATACCACACATGAATGGGACAAGTTTCTCAGTGACCGAAGCAATACTTTTAATACCGCCAATGATGACAATACCTACCAAGAAGGCTACAATAGCGCCAAATATCCATTTTTGTTGGGAGAAGAAGCCTTCGGTATTACCTACTTTTTGGAGTGCGGCGGCTTCTTTGATATTGAGTTGCTTTAGGATTTCACTTTTTGAGTCAATCTGGGATGAAATTTTATTGAGGGGAGTGTTCAGGGAGTCAGTCTGATTTGAGATATCTTTGAATACATCACGATAAACATAAGAATCGTTTTTCTTATAGTAAATGGAGTCCGCTTTATTACTTGTCGTTTCGATCTGTGATGAGATCTCAGTGAGTGATGAATTCATTTTAGTAAATTCTTTTTTCTGGCTTTGTATCACAGCTAGTTCACTGCGTGCATCGACATGCTCAGCACTCTCGGTAATCCCTATAAACTGTGTGGCTGCCTGGTTGATCTGGAACATGTTTCCACCGCCGAACGATGCACCCACGCACATGATAGCAAAAAGAACCGCGAGGACTTTCCCCATTCCACCCATATCGCGCTCCTTGAGACCATCTCTCAGGTAATACATTGCACCACCGCGAACTTTACCGTTCTCGTCGATTTTACGATATTTCACACCCAGTGTGCATTCGCAGAATTTGGTGGTCATTCCTAGAATACCCACCATGACCATCCAGAAAATAGCACCAGCACCTCCCACGCTCACCGCGATGGCGACACCTGCAATGTTTCCTAATCCTACCGTGCCTGATAAGGCAGCGGTGAGAGCTTGAAAGTGAGTGATTTCTCCAGGGTCATCGGATTTACTGTATTTTCCTTTCACTGTCCTAAAGGCTAGTTTCAACAAACGCACATTGACGAATTTGAAGATACACGTAAACAACAGAGCTGCGCCAACCAGCCAAATGAGGATTAAAGGCAGCTCCATATGGTTGCCATCTTTATCTTTTATCACTTCTCCGTTAGAATCTTCTAACTCCACACCAGCAAAGATAAATTTAAATGACCACTTAGAAATAGGAGCCATGAAATTATTGATCTTTTCATCCACACTACTTTTCTTCTCTGGTTCCGGGGGAGTGACAGCTTCTATTACTTCTAATGCTGCCTCAGGAGTGATGGGACTTTCTGGGGAATCCTGCGCATGAGAAGGTAATGAGGCGATGAAGCTGAAACAAATAACAAGGGTCAGGCGGCTTAGAGATTTAGAAATAGTCATAGATGAATAGTATTGTGCATTATCGAAAATGCTTAGTAACACACCACAGTGATGTGCCTCATAACTCAAGCCTAAAAGAGATTATCTCACGGTCATCCAAACAGAATAGGGGAGTGAGATAAAAAATTTCACATTTAAACAAAGATTTTCTTGCCATCGCTACGAAATCGACTAGAACTTCGCCGCAGTCATTCAAGACTCACCACCAAGCTCGGGTGGCGGAATTGGTAGACGCGCCAGACTAAGGATCTGGTGTCCGTTAAGGACGTGGGGGTTCGACTCCCCCCTCGAGCACCATCTTAACCGATGGTTATATACCAAGGCTTACGTTAACGCGTAAGCCTTTGTTGTTTTAGGGTCGTTCCCTAGACAAATTACCATTGTGATGACGCTAAAATGGTAATGAAGACGAAAAATTTACGGTTAGGCTTGATCGGTAGTTTGGGGGTTTTGAGCGTAAGTTCCTCCGTGCTCATTGCTCAAGTTACTGCTCCGTCCAGTGTGCAGACTCTGGAGGACCTTAAGAGGGTTCAAGACCAAATCCAGATAGTAGTAAAAAAAGTGCGACCTGCGACGGTGGCTCTCACATCAACTAAGTCTGGAGCATCTGGCAGTGGAGTGATCGTCACTAAAGATGGTCTCATCCTCACCGCCGCACACGTGGTACAGGGAAATGAGGAAATGAGTATTATCTTCCCTGATGGGAAAGCATACATCGCTAAGGTGTTGGGATCTAACAGAACAAAAGACGTGGCGATGCTCCAGCTAGTCAAAAAGAAAGACTGGCCATTCGTTGAGATTGGCGACTCAGATGGGTTAATGATAGGTGGACATGTGATAGCGATGGGGCATGCTGGTGGTTACGATACCAGGAGACCTGCACCTGTACGTTTCGGTAGGTTGCTTTCTAAAAACAGAAAAGGTTTCATCACTTCAGACTCTGTCTTGATCGGTGGAGATTCTGGTGGGCCACTATTTGACATCAATGGCAAGGTTGTAGGGATTAACTCATCAATCGGTCAGTCATGGCACACGAATAATCACGCGGGTATTTCAGCTTTAGTTCTAGACTGGGACAGACTATTAAAAGGCGACACATGGGGTCAGCTCAATCAGAACCCACTAGCGGATCCAGACAGCCCAGTGATGGGATTCACCTTTGAGGAAACTACTAATAATAAGGGTGTGGTTGTGATGGAGGTGTTGGATGATAGCCCTGCGAGAGAAGCAGGGTTCAAGCAAGGTGATATACTCGTGGCGATTGAAAATGAGCAGGTCAATGACGGCAGAGATCTATTAGTAGCCCTCAACCGCCACAAGCCAACAGATGTCATCGAGGTTTTATTGATGCGAGGGGAAGAAGAAATAAAACTAAAAATCACACTGAGCCGTAGAGGTGACTTTTTTAAACGTTAGCAAACAAGCTGAATCAACATAATGAATATAAAACAAATAATTATATCGCTGATGATGGTAACGATGACGGTCACGTTATCAGGAACTCTTAGCGGACAAAACCTCCCTCAATTTGTAAGACCAGAAGACCGACCTCTGCTCACTAAGCAGGCAAAGGACTTTTATACAGTGATTGATCCATTGGTGAAGAAAGTTTCTAATAGCACAGTAGTCATCAAGGCCGACGACAAAATTATAAGCTTGGGGACAGTCACTGAGAAAGGAATTGTCACTAAGTACAGCGAGATAGCTAAAATAAGCAAAAACATAAAAACTAATGTTAGAATGATCGCTAAGGATGGCACTAGCTACCCGATCAATCTCCTGCACATTTATAATAGCTATGACATAGCGGTGATAGAAAATATAGGTAAACTCCCTGCGGTGAATTTAAAAAAATCCGTCACGCCAGATGTAGGCTCATTCATCGTGGCATCCGGCGCATCTGAGCAAGCTCTTGCAATGGGGGTAGTGAGTGTGGAGCCACGTAGTCTGAAAGAAAAAGATAGAGGCTTCCTCGGAGTAGTCATGAATATGAGAGCTCAGGTGAAAGGCGGAGTATTATTAAATCACGTAGAACCGAAGTCAGCAGCAGACCGTGCAGGCTTGTTGAAGGATGATGTGATCCTCACCGTCGATGGTAACGCTGTTACAAATATGTTAGAGATGAGAAATTTCCTACAACAACGAATGCCAGGGGAAGAGATCACTATCAGCTACAGACGCGATGGAGTAGTCTCCGCTGGTGTCAAAGTAAAGCTAGGCGCACGCGAAGATATCCCGCAGGTCAAACGCTCTAGAATGAACAGCATGAAGCGAATGGGGGGGAGAGTGAACGAGGTCAGTGAGGGGTTCCCGCAAGTTCTGCAATCAGATATTCAGCTCAGGAGTAAGTTCTGCGGTGCACCAATTGTAGATCTAAATGGAGACTTCGTGGGTGTCATGATCGCCAAATCCAGCCGCATTAAGTCCTATATCATCGAAGGGGCAAAGCTAGATGAGCTGCTCAATAGTGTTCCAGACAGATAGATTAGGAGCTATCTGTTAGATGAGTCTCTCAGGAAACTAAATAAGGCTGCATTAACTTCTTTATTCGAGAGGGTATCATTATGGCCTGCTCCTGCCGCGTTATGAAAGGTCTTCTTACCAAGGTGTTTTTCGTAAACGGCCTTGCCATGTGATTGGTCGATGATCTCGTCTTGATCTCCATGGATCACCAACAGTGGGCAACTCACATTTGCGATCCTCTTAATACTAGGAAACCGATCGTAAGGGAAGGGATTGATCTTAAATGGAACCCGATTAATACTTTTGAATGGACTAAAGAGCACCAGACCTGCGGGTTCAAATTGCTCAGCTAGCCAGACTGATGGGCCAGAACCAACTGACTGCCCGATAATAAAGATTTCCTTTTCAGGGATAGATAAAGTTTCTGTTAGATGTTGCCAGGATGCCTGGATGTTTAGATTGCATCCTGTTTCCGTCGGTCTGCCTTCGCTCAGTCCGTAGCCTGGGTAATCATACGTCAAGATGCCGTAACCATTTTCGTGAAGGAAATCCATATAGGGCTGGGCGAGGCTGATGTCCTCTGCATTTCCATGTGACCAGAGCAGGGTAGGCATGTCTTTATCTGCTTTCTTATAGATGATAGCGACTTGTTCTTCTTTGTCGTTGATCAAGTACTGAAAGCCAGCGAGGTCTTCAGAATATTTCGCTGCAGGTGGGAAGAAAATTAAGTTATCAGCGAAGAAAATAACTGCTAGTAATAGTAATAGATAGATAGAGAGCAGGGAATAGAAGGGCCGTTTCCAACTCCACTTGCCAATCACATATTTTGTCCAGTTGCTCATTTTGAAA
>CAWVXI010000039.1:0-29771 GCA_963934155.1 uncultured Verrucomicrobiales bacterium
ATGAAAATAAACCTGACACTCAGTGGGTTTATAAGACTGTCGATGGTAAGGATCTGAAGCTCGATGTATTTCTGCCTGATGGGTATGAGAAATCTAACAGAAGCTATCCTGTGTTTGTGGTTTATCATGGTGGTAGCTGGACAGCGGGGGAGGCAAGTTGGCATCACCCAGACTGTGCTTATTGGAGTAAACGTGGCATGATCGCGGTGTCTGTGGACTACCGGCTTAGAAAACGCGACAATGTTGAAGTCCCACTTGAATGCGTGAAGGATGCTAAGTCAGCGATCCGGTTTTTGCGAAAAAATGCTGCCAATCTGAAGGTCGATAGTAACAAAATAGTAGCAGCCGGTGGATCTGCTGGAGGTCAGCTTGCGGCTGCATTAGCGACTATCAACAGCCCAGAAACCAATGACGAAAATTATGATCTTTCCATTTCCTGCAAGCCAAATGCCGTAGTGTTGTATAATCCTTATTTCAAATGCGCTGTTGCGCTTTCACCTCCGAACTTCATCATTAAGGGTCTCCCGCCTTTCATCACCTTTCTAGGCGACAAAGACCCAGCAATACCAGTCGCGAGCCTGAAGAAATTTCACGATGACCTCAAGGCGAAGGGTAATGTCTCTGAGTATTATGTGGGAAAAGACGGCAAGCATGGCTTATGCAATGGTCGAAATCCGCGTAACCCATATTTTTATTGGTCGCTTGAGCTAATAGACCAGTTTCTGCTGAAGCAAAATTTAATCACTGGAAAATCTAAGGTCAAAAGGCCAGATGGTGTGTCTGTTCTGGAAAAAGGAGTGGGCTACGATGCTTATCAATAGTTAGGCTTGAGCTAGGGCTTTCTAATCAATCGGCTGGCTGCAACGGCGCGGATGAGGTCTCTGGTTCGGTAATTTTTCTCTTTAAGTGCAGTGACGATGGCTTCTACGTCGTCTCTGTCAGAAAATTCTACTGTCCTGCCTAGGGCGTAGGTGAGGATGGATGTGACGAGTTCTTTAGCAAGCTTGTCTTCGTGTTTAAGGAGGAGTTTTTTGAGCTGGTTGACATCGTTAAATTTCTCTCCACTTGGGAGTATCCCGCTGGGATTAATGAGGAGCGATTTCTTGCCGACTTCTTCTTTTGTCCGCCAGCGTCCGACGGGATCAAAGTTCTCTAGCCCAAAGCCAATGACATCCATTTCCTTGTGGCATGAGGCACAGGCGGCACGGTCTTGGTGAAGCAAGACGAGCTGCTTGTTGGACATCGGTTCCGATGAGGCTTCATCGAGCTCAGGGACGTTTGGTGGTGGCGGTGGTGGCTTGTCGTGGAGGATTTTCTCTAGAACCAATGCGCCACGGATTACTGGTGATGAGCGCTCACCGTTAGAGCCTGTTGTGAGAAAGGCTGCTTGGGTGAGCAGACCTCCGCGCGTGGAAGTTGCAGGTAGTTTCACTTTCTGAAATGAGTCATCTCTGGGGTTCACGCCTGGGATGCCGTAGTGAGCGGCGAGTGCTCCGTTGATGGTGACGAAATCTGAGTCGATGAAGTTAGCCACAGGTAAGTTTTCTTTGATGAGCACCCCGAAGAATTTGCGCACTTCTTTCCGAGCGTCTGCTTGGACGCCTTGATTAAAGAAAAAATGTTTTTTCCTGTCCACGGTGATGGCATCGTAGCGATCTAACTCTGCCCATTGGTCGATGAAGCCATCTCGAAATGCCTTTGATCTAGGGTCTGCTAGTAGTCTATCAACCTGCGCAAGATATTCTTTATTGTCGGCGAGATTGGCGGCGTAAAGTTGATCGTCTGGTGGCGAACTCCACAGAAAATAAGACAAGCGAATCGCTAGTTCACGATTACTCAGCAGATCATGTGGCTTATCTTGGGAAGGGACTGCTTCTTGGATGAAGAGAAAGCTTGGTGACGCGAGGATCACGGCGATGACTTCTTCCATCGCTGATTTATAATTCACTCCTGCGGCTCTGTTTTCTTTGAACTTGGCGTGCAGGGCATTGATGTAGCGAGCTCCTGGATGTTTCCGGCGGAATGAGATGGTGGTAAATTTCTTTATGAATTCTAGCGCAGATTTATCATCACCATAGAGGGCACTGGCTCCACCTGTCGGTTTATTAGGGTAGAGGAGGTGCTCTATTTCAGGGCGTTTCTTAGGATAGAATGGACCTTCTATTTCTAACCAGTCAACCCAGATGGAAGCTCTAGGTTCAGTGTGCTTTCCCATGTCGCCTAGCTTGCGCAGATAGTTACGCATGGTGTTGATGGTGTGGTCTGGTTGATTCTCTCTTACCTTAAAGGCGATCATTCCTTTCCCTAACGGACGCCTAATGCGTAGTGAAACTGACTCTGGTTTTTCTGGGGTGCCAGCTATTTTTAAAGTGCCATGGATTCTATCATTCCAAAGCCTGACGATACGGCGAAGCTCGTGAGGATTCCCCACCACACCACCGTGGACACGCACGGTGTATTCAGCGCGGATGTCAATGTGCTCGGCAGCACTGACCCACTTAGCGACATCACTGATATAGACGCCTGTGTTGATCAATGGATACTGGAGATACGCCCGTGGGAGCTCGGCTCTACTATCCCACTGTCTGAAAAGAATTTTCATATCGCCCTCATCTTTGAATCCCATTTCCTTCCAGGTCTTCCCGGCTTTTTTCATCGCCATTTTACGATCTTTGTCAGCCAGACTATTACGCATCTTTGCGGTGACATTATTCTCTGGATGGGTGCGGTTTTTCTTTAGTTTTCTGTGGGGTTTCGTATTAAGATTGAGCGAGGTTTTGGCGATTTTTCTACCTAGTCCGAGATAAGACTCAAAATGCGCTGAGGTGAAGAACTGCTCGGCGCCGACTGTGTCAAAGGTGGTAATCTCACCGTCGGCGGGGATGTCATTGGGATCCACTTCGAAGCCGAATAGGTCCTTGATCGTATTTGAATATTCGCGTTTATTGAGCCTGCGCATTTTGATCTCGCCACCATGGTCTGTGAGTCGTTTTTTAGCCTCATTTACTGATCCCGCTAGAGTTTTTAAGATGGTGGTTAGTTCCTCATTTGAGGGCTGATCTTCTTCTTCTGGGGGCATGTCGCCGCCATTGAGCTGATCCATCACATCCTGCCAACGCTGCGCTGAATCGTTGTTATCGATCACCCAGTTACCGAGATCAAACCTGACTTGGCCCTTCTGCTTTTTAGGGCCGTGGCACTTGAAGCAGTGCTCTTTTAGAAATGGTTCCAGCTGCTCCTTTGGCAGCTGGATGGCGTGAGGGATTTTGGATGGAGGTTGGGCTACGGCTGGGAGTGCTGAGAATAGGCAAATGATCCAGCAAGCGAAAAGAGTGCGGTGCTTCATGGTGAGATGAGTGATTATTTTTGGTTCAGAATCTGAGCTAACTCCTCGGTGCTATGGCTGAAGGAATCGATAGGGATTCCCGCTTGTTGTAGTAAGGTCAGCCAGTAGTTTGCCAGTGGTGTGTCTTGTTCGGGTAGGATAATATGACTTCCGTGCTTGATGTTTTTAGCCCCGCCGCCTGAAATAATCGCGGGCACATTCTTTAGCTCATGGCCACTGCGGAGATTGGAGCCGTAACTGACGATGCAGTTGTCAAATAAGCTGCTGCCATCGATGTCCTTCGCTTCCTTTAAACGATCAATGAAATGAGCGAACAGTGCCGAGCATTTCTTATCGCGCTCACGTGATGCTAAAATGCGCGGTTGGGAAAACCCGTAGTGGCTCAGTGAGTGTGCCTTGAGCTTCATGCCCATTCCTTCTAACAGCGAGCAAACTGGCTGACGGTAACTGACGACATTTGTCATCCCAGTCTGGAGGGCGATGATGATCATGTCATACATTAGGTGAATCGCTTTCTCGCCGGTGATGCCTTCTAGTGGAGCCATGAAGGGGGCTTTTGGCTTCGGGATGTCCGCCCATGCAGCTTGTCGCTCCAGTCCCTTTTCTACCTGCCGTAGCCCGGTGAAATACTCATCTAGTTTCTCTTGATCTGACTTACTCAGACTGCACTTCATACCGCTGGCATCGATGCGCACGAGGTCGAGGATACTTTGCTTTTTCTTTAAATTTTCATCCAGTTGCGCCCTTGATCTTCCTGTATGGGCGAAGAGTTCATGATACAGATCTAGCGGTCTTTTGAAGCCAGGGATCGGCTTGCCTTGTTCATCCCATGAGAGTGAAAGCCCGGGGCCATGACCTGAATTCTGACCGCCGTCTGGCTCAGCAGATGTCAGAACGAGAGATGCGTAGCGCGTATCTTTCCCTAGGTGCTGGGCGGCGACCTGATCACATGAGATCGAGTTATGAAAGCGTTTCCCGGGTGTTCCAGCCACATTTGCCCCAGTAAGATAGGACACACTACCACCGTGCGGATCAGTGGCCCCCATGTTGGTGAGGTTGGAAACCATCGTGATGTCATTTCTATGGCGAGCCAGTGGAGCGAGGCCCTCGGTCATTCCTATTTGTTCAAAAGCGCCTGCCTTCTTTGGGTAAAAAGTTTTCTTAGTGAATCCAAATCCACCACCGAGAAACACCATCCGCTTATTTGGGCGCGGAGTTGCAGCGCCAGTTTTCGCAAAAGACTCCATAAATGGTAATGCTAAAACTGAGCTTCCGAGTCGGAGAAATGATCTACGGCTGTATGGATTTGTTTCAAATGACATGCGTAATATTACTAAATCAATCATGGGACTCTATCAATATTTACTCCTTATTTTATAGGATGAGCAATGAGTGAAAGCGAGATACAGTGAACCACATAGAAACTCTTACAATGATAAACAGACGCTACATTAACTGAACTTACGAGACTCCTATAAAATAAGGATAGACGACAATAATTTAATGAATACAGTGTATGTAAGGCTTGTATTGGTTACCTGTCATTATGAATCAACCCAACCATCACCACCAGAATAGTATCAGAAAACCATCAGGCTTTGCCTTGATCGCTACTCTTAGTGTGATGGCTTTGCTGCTGATGATTGCGTTTGGAATGATAGGTTTATCTTCTATAGAGCAGCGTAATTCCAAGCAAGGCATTGCTCTACAACAGGCTCAAGCCAATGCTCGTATGGGTCTAATGCTGGCTATCGAAGAGCTTCAAGGAGCAGCTGGTTCTGATCAGATGATCACAGCTGATGCTAGTATTAAGAATACAAATACAGCTCAGCCTCACCTTTTGGGTGTTTGGAAATCATTTAAACAAACAAATACAGTAACAGACCCAATCAATTACGAAACTCAAAAAAGCGGCGACTTTATCCAATGGCTAAGCTCTACCACAACTGCAAATAAGTTTGATCTAACTTTCCCTACGCGAGAGCCTGAAAACTCAGTGACACTAGTCGGCAGCGGCACTTTCCCCGCTCCCGATGCTAATGGCTCAGCAAGCCAATTTGTAAAAGCGAGCATGATCGAAGTGTCTGGTGGTCAGGGAGGGGGATTTGGAAAATATGCGTGGCACATCTTTGACGAATCTCAAAAAGCCAACCTAACGCTAACCAATCCTGAGGCAACTAACGATGCAGGCCGTGTCGCCGCACTTGGAACCTCTGGAACACTGGGATTTAATGCCTTGGCAAGTAATGCACAATATGCCCCGTTAGGAACTATAACAGCTGCGCAGCAGAATAAGCTATTCTCGCTAGATAGCTCTGGGTTTTTAGGTGTGGGCACCACATTTGACCCGAAACTAGCCCGCGCATTCCACTTCCTAAGCACCGACTCCAAAAGCTTACTCGTAGATGTGACGAATGGTGGATACCAGAAAGATCTTTCCCTGCTATTCGACAACGAGGTTCTACCCACAGAGTATGTGAATCGGCATATTTATAGTGATACTAACTCACCCGTAGCTGCTGCTCCTACTCGCTTCACAGGAGCTGAGCCGATCCCAAGCCCTGATCCTAAATGGTCGCTTCTTCATTCCCACTATCGTCTCTATAATGAGGTGAGCAAAAATAGTGGCACACTTGGAATTGATTCGAGTGATGTCCTACGAGATACCAGCACAGACTTTTTTAATAAGCAGCAAGTTCTGCCCGTGGTCTCTAATGCACAGTTCATTTTCTCAATGGCTCCGCAAAAACATAATTTGAATCCTCCATATGTTGGTTTTCTAGGTTTTTGGGTTGATCTAGTCATCACTGTTTGGAATCCCTATAATGTAGAACTTAGATTTGACGCCATGGATTTAGAATTTTACCGTTTTCCTCTAGAAGTGGAGTTTTTCCGAGAGGATGAGACTGGGGTGAATAGTGCTTCATCTGGAAACCCTGTCCACATTGCCTATATGTTTAACCGCGGTAATAATCCTACAGGAGTGGCAAACATTCAAGATAAGCTACCTTACCGCGCACGGATCACTGGACCTAACACTACTACTGGAGTGAATGACATTGTCTTAAAACCGGGAGAGTATAAGGTATTTGGTGCTCCTCAAGGAACGATCTACAATCATAAAAACTGGAACTACACTAGAGGGCTAGTTCTGCAAGAAGGATTTAACCCTAGAAGCGGTGGAGTATTCGAGCGATACATTTCTACCAATGCAAACTACCAGGCTCAATGTCCATGGCCTTATCCCAAAAGTAACAGGCAGCAAATTCAGGTGAAGCTTGGTGACGTGTATTCTGTCCAAGTAAGCCCCGCAAAGGTAGCCCGCACCTCAAGCTTATGGCCCGAGACGAATAACAAAGAAGTTGTCTCCTATCTGAAAATTTTTAAAGGTGATGGAGGAGCAAATTCAAATGTAACAAACGTGGACACCTATGAAACAATCTTGAAGCAGAATCGGAAACAGATTGGTGCTATCGAGATTGATATTCCAGATGCTGCCGCTATGGCAAAAAGGCTTCCGAGTTTCGGACAGAATGAGATGTCACGTTTAACCGTCACTACTGAGAATAATAAACCACAGGGTGTAGCGACGGAGAAAGTTCCCTTCCTAATCGCTTCTCTCAGACTCAAAACAGAGCAAGATTCTAGTCTTTTAGAAGGTGAGCCGAATTCTTCTGTATGGCTGCATAATGGCATAACGAACCCTTATTTCAGTTCCGGACTAGATCAGAACGAGCATGAAAAATCCCACCAGTATGAACTAACATGGGAACCGATGACCTCTTGGAACCAGATACCTACAGTGGAAGTGGATAACAAAAACCGAGGTTATGGAGCGTCAGGAGTGAGCTCAGGCACTGGGGTGAATTCAGCACCGTTTTCACAAATCCCACTGATGCCAACTACTTCTCTCGCTCAGTTTTCACATGCACCACTCAATAGCGGGGGCCAAGCGCCTCTCACTAGTCAGATCGTAGGCAACTCATATAATTCACCTCTGCTGCCTCTGGATAAAAAGACAAATGCGGGTTCACTGGGAACGCATCTCGACCATTCCTATATGGCAAATAATACGCTCTTCGATGGCTACTTTCTCTCCACGGCAGCCACAGAAGCGGGACCTCTCTATGACTCCTCTGCTCGTGACCTAGATACTGTCATCAGCGAGTTTTTTCAGGGTGCTAAAAAGCTGGCGAATAATAATTTCCAGCCAAAAACGAATGTTCCACCAGCAATCACCGCTACAGATTACGCTACCTTTGCCCAGCATCTTTATAACAAAGGAGCATTCAACGTTAACTCAACCTCAGTCGAGGCCTGGGCGCTCTTCCTAGCTAGTGGCAGCAATGAATCTCTCCCCATCCTCGACATGCTTACATCTAGCTCTACCTTTGCCAATGCAGCGTACTCTACAGAAACGGCAGTGTCACGTTTTTCACCACTGATAGGCGATGCTGTGGCGGGGGATACAGATGACCAGACTCGCTGGGCAGGGCACCGTAGATTGAGCCCGGTTCAAATCATGACGCTGGCTGAAAATGTCGTGGTCGAGGTCAAGAAACGTGGACCATTCCAATCTGTCTCTGAGTTTGTGAATCGCCAGATCGACGGCGATTCAGTTACCGCAAATTCAGGAGCGCTCCAGACTGCTATTGAGAGCTCAGACATCAATACAAACTTCGGAGAACCAGTTCCCAAAAATAGCGGAGAGCTTGCCTCTGGGAGCGCCACGGCTAGAACTTCAGCTGGAGCGGTCACTCAGATTACGCAAGCAGATCTGCTACGCCGTCTGGCACCATCCATCACCGTCCGTGGTGATACCTTCCGCATCAGATCCTATGGTGAAGCGACCGAAGGTGGGACTACTGTGAAAGTCTGGTGTGAGGCAATCGTCCAGCGCCAGCATAATTTCATAGATGATTCCCAACCTTCCACTACTGAAAGTTCATCACTAAATACCACAAACCAGACATACGGGCGTAGATTTGAAATTATCTCTTTTCGCTGGCTATCACCGGATGAAATCTAATAAAATATCACAAATATGAAGTCTGTATTTTTAGTCTATATTGCTCTAGCGCTACTCTCTACAGGGTTGTTTGCACAGAAGGATAAAGCACCACCCACCGAGGTATCGATCTATGCTTTTGAGCGCAATAAACAGCATCAAACGATCTTCCTAGAATCTCCGAAAAATGAACCCTACGAGATAACTCTTTCTAAGGCCAATATCCTCGGTCCCTTCAAGACCGTGAAAGATGAGAATGGCAAAGTAACGATCAGAAAAAAAGCGAAAGATGCAGAGGGAGCCATAATCTACCCACAGCTCTCAAAGGTAACAATCCCTACCCATGTCAAAGAGCCTCTACTCATCTTAATCCCGATCTCTGGAAATAGAGCCTATAAAACCTATGTTATAGATCGTAGCCTTAGCAGTTTCCCTAAAGCGAGCTACAAGATCTTCAACCTTTCACCGAGTTTGATACGAGGTATAGTCGGTAAAACTCGGGTAACTGTAGCACCTAGAAAGCTGTTCGCATTTAACCCATCATCAAACGTAGAAGATATAATGGATGTTCATTTCCAATATAAAAACGCTGAAAAATGGAAAACATTTGGTCGCACCCGCTGGGTAAAAATGCAAGAGAAACGCACGCTACTCTGTGTTTACCTAGACTCGAAAACAAAGCGGATGAGAATCCGTGGAGTCAATATGGAATCAATTCAACCATTACGTGATCGTAAAAAAACCACCGAGACGCCTGAACAGGCCATCGCACAGCCAGTTGAAAATCAGTAATCACACCTCGGTTTTTTAACCCTCGTGAATCATTCAAATGGGCGATAGCCAGCTCAAAAAATTAACTAAGAACTCCGCATTATCAAAACGGATCATCCTATATAATGAGGATAGACTAGATAACACTCATTGTTATTCTTTATAGAAATGGAGGCAAACCTCTATAAATCTATTGGGTGCAAGCCATTGCCGCATCTATATTAACCAAACCACAAAAAATATGAAAAATACGATACAAGTCATACTGCTCATTACGGTAGCCCTGTTCAGCCTGCAAAGCTCGCAGGCCGCCACCCTCATCTATAGTGATACCTTTGACGCTGCTAGCACCCCAGGAAGTCAATTCCGTATTTACGAAAATACGATCAATGATGGCTGGCAAAAAGCTCACGCTGGAGGAAATGTCGGATCAGAATGGACTATCTCAGGCGGTGTTGCCAGCAATTCAAGTGCCTTGGCAGCAACTAGCTATCCAAATAGCAAGGCGGCCGAAGCTCCACTATATAATTTCTTCAGCGGTGCTGGTACCACTGAAACACATATTAACATAAGCTTTGATTACTCGGTGGCTAGTGGCGATAAGCTCTACGCTCATCTGTGGGGCATGACTGGCATCTCGGATGATGATGGTCAAATTGTTTCAAATATTGAAGGTAGCGCAAATGGCAATGTAACTCTTAATGCTACTGCTGGTGATACAGACGAACTGACAACCTACAATCTTAAGGACGGAGCTGCTTCTGGCTTTGGTGCGGCATCCACAGCACTCTCAGGAGAACTTACTGGAACTGGCACTTATTCTAAGACCTTCAGTATATAGGGATTAGGGATCGCGGGAGTCACGACAGCCGCCGATTTGGATTACTATCTGATTCAGTTTGCACAAGAAGAAGACGGACTTGCAGGTACAACTTCTATCGATAATTTCAGCATTACTGCCGTTCCCGAGCCATCTTCGACAGCCCTTCTCGGACTCGGTGGACTCGCATTGATCATGCGTCGCCGTAAGTAAGCGCCATTCGCTTTTTTTAATCCCCACATTTCTAATGGAATGTGGGTATTACTCTGTCTGAGGGACGTTAAATAGCTCCTCTATCCTCAATATTGATGATATTAATGATCAGCTGCTCAGTTAAAGTCGGTTCACAATCATCCATTTTCGCTGGCTATCTAACCAAGAAAACGAGATGCTGATAATTAATATGAGACCGCCTTCAAAAAATGTACACACCAAACTAACTCACCATCTACGTTGAAATACATACTATTACTGCTATCCTTCGTCACCATCGTTCACGCTGAGACCAAGCCAAACATCCTGTTCATCTTTGCCGATGACTGGGGCTGGGGCGATCTCGGCTGCCATGGGCATCCCTATGTGAAGACTCCGAACATTGATAAACTCGCTGCCACGGGAACGGACTTCCAGAGGTTTACCGTCGCCAGCGGAGTTTGCTCACCGAGCAGAGCGGCGGTGATGACCGGGCATTTCCCAGCACGCTACAGTATCAATGGCCACTTCGCCTGGGTGCCTAGCAATGCCAAGCGCGGCATGCCAGACTGGCTCAGCCCGAATGCTCCTTTACTTCCCCGTATGCTACAGAAAGCTGGCTACGCCACCGCCCACTTTGGCAAATGGCACCTCTCTAACAACATGATCCCAGACTCACCACTACCTAGCGAATATGGTTATCACGAATACGGCGCGTTTAACTGTGCTGGTGAGCAAATGCCCGTGCATGAAGATGCTAAGAACGCGATCTCATTCATTAAAAAATGCCACTCAGCAGAAAAGCCATTTTTTATTAATCTTTGGATTCACGAGCCGCACACACCGTTTCATATCGTGCCTAAATACTGCTGGCGTTTCCGTGATCTCGAGGAGGCGGATAACATCTATGCTTCGGTGCTCTCACATGCAGATGAGCGCATCGGTGAAGTGTTAGATTGTCTAGATGATCTAAAGCTCACAGATAACACGCTTGTCATCTTTAGTTCAGATAATGGACCAGCAAGAGCAGGTGGTGATAAACCAGCCAAGCTCGCATTACAGAATGACACAGCCACGGGTGTAGGTTATGGTGTAGGTGCGTCCAAAGGAATCACTGGTGGGCGCAAAGGCTATAAAGCGGCCTTGTTCGAAGGCGGCATCGGAGTTCCATTTATTGCTCGCTGGCCAGGGAAAATCGCAGCGGGGAAAGTCGATGACTCCTCGCTTATTTCAGCTGTGGACTTGTTGCCAACGTTCTGTGAAATTGCAGGGGCAGAATTACCAGTGGATTACCAACCAGACGGACTAAGTCAAGTGCAGACCTTGATGGGTAAAGCTAAAACCAAACGCGAAAAACCACTCTTCTGGAAATCAGATGCACGCTGGCCAGCTCAGAAAAGTCGTCCTGATCACTGGGTAGCCTATGCGATAGTTGATCAGCAATGGAAAATGGTAACTAGCATAAACGCGGAAGCTATTGAACTCTACAACATCACCAAAGACCCTTATGAGAAAATTGATCTCAAAGGAGATTATCCAGAAGTAGTCTCTCAGCTCAGTAAAAAACTAGCTGACTGGAAAGCAAGTCTGCCTGATCAGCCAGATGAAAACTGTTTCTCTAATGAGCGGAAAAAATAACAAAAATCACCTATTTCTAATCGTCTTCGGTAACTCACTATGATGTTTAGCGAATCATGTTTAACCTATTATGTTTAGCACTCTCATACGTCACTTATTACTTCTAGCAATCCCGCTAACAATATTTAGTTGTGCCAGGTCAGATGATCAGGATGACTCCTTTAGCGATTGGAATACTAAAGATTTAGAAAATAGGCGTTCAGAGATTGATGCTGAGTTAGAGAAACTTGCTAGCATGAGTCTGCGAAGTGGGGTAGGAGCTGTAGGTTACAGGTCGCAAGCGCATGATACAAGTGATCATGTTGAAACGATTCACATCAATCTGGAGAAAGTTCAGAACATAGATGAGATCATGCTGGTGCCATGTATATGGCGAGATAGTAAGACAGGATTTAGAGCAGATGGCTTTCCAGAGGAGTTTCGTATCATTGCTGGATCAGACACCGAGCCTCAAGGCACAGTCGTAGCAAGCTATAAAAAAACTGATCACGTGTTGCCCCGTGTTGCCCCATTAGTAGTCTCTTGTGGTGGGATAAAAGCCTCCTGGATACGACTCGAGGCCACAGTACTCAATGCCAGGGCATGGGATGGTAAATATATTCTCCAGTTGTTCGAAATTCTAGTCTTCAACAAACAAGAAAATGTGGCATTACTAAAGCCCGTAACGACTTCATCGCCCTACCAATTTGAGGGAGAAGCTCGTGATAAAAGGTATCTCGTAGATGGCTTTGTTCCCTACTTGATGGATGCTGCTGAAGGTGAACAAAGCTTGGCATTTGTAAGCGAGATAGGTATAGGCGAGCAGCCATGCCTTGTTATGGATTTAGGTAAAAGCTATACACTAAGTAGAATGCAACTACACGCTACTGAGATCAGTGATGTGGTTCCTCAGGCTACTTTAAATGATTTTAGTATGCCTATCAAATTATTGGTAGAGGGAGCGAATGAATCAGACTTCTCAGATGCCATTGTGCTAACGGAATCTGAAATAGAATCCATTTATGACACGGGCCCTATTGTGGTAAGAAATTTCCCAGAAAAAACCTGCCGTTTCATTCGCCTCACCGCTCTTAAGCCATACATGCGGGTTAGAGAAAAAATCGCGGATTCACAGATTGGTTTTGCTGAAATTGAATTCTTTTCCAACGGAGAAAACGTGGCACTAGGAGTTGAGGTCAAAGGGGATTTTGGAGCGGAAGGCCCAGATAGACTATTCAGTGCTCTAACAGATGGGAGAAATTTATATGGCAATATTTTACCTATCCGTGACTGGTTAAACGAACTAGCTAGGAGGCATAAGCTAGAAGTGGAATGGTCTAGGGTTGTCTCCGAGCTAAATATTAGACATGCACGGCAGAATGCAAATCTCAACTACCTGATGTGGTTGGTGGCATTGCTAAGCATTGGTATCATCATTGCAGTTCTGGTAGGACGCATGATCCGAATGCGTCAGGTATCTAATATTCGCCTACGCCTAGCTGCGGATCTGCATGATGAGCTGGGAGCGAATATTCACACAATCGGATTACTTAGTGATTTAGCAGCAGAAACTACTGATGATCCAGAGGAACTCTCAACACTCCATCGTAGAATCAGGTCAGAAACGGAACGTTCAGGAATAGCTGTTAGGCATTGTACAAACATGCTAGAAGCAGACGGATATTATACCGATCTGAAAGAAGATATGGCACGTGCATCGCGAAGGATAATGGCAAAACTAGAAAACGATATTGAGATAAAGGGGGAGGAATACTTGAGTAAACTTAATCAGCGCACACGAGTAGATCTCTATTTATTCTTCAAAGAATGCCTTGTGAATATTAGCCGGCACGCTGTTGCTAACAAGTTCAAGACGTGTCTCACGGCTGATCGAAAGCAAGTCCTACTCATTATAAGCGACAATGGACGTGGGGTAGATGAAGAGCAAGATCCCATTCCCAAGTCCCTGCAGCGCAGAGCAGATTTACTGCGAGCTACTATTAATGTGGATTGCCCAGACAGCGGAGGGACCCAGATCAAGCTGACTCTTCCAATACGCAGATGGGGGCTTTGGAAAAATATAACATCATGAATGATAAAATAAAAATAATGATGGTGGAAGACCATCCAGAATATCGAGAAATTGTTGACTTAACTATCGGTCGCCAATCAGACATGGAACTCGTCAGTCAGTTTGGGACTGTAGAGCGAGCACTCAGGAGCTTAAACGAGAGACGAAATATTCCCAAGCCTAATGTCATTCTGCTAGATCTGAATCTTCCAGGGATGAGCGGGCTCGAAGCATTACCACATTTTGATCGTGAATTGCCCAGTGCCAAGGTCATTGTTCTGACTCAATCAGATTCTGAGGAGGACGTGCTCAAAGCCATTATGCTAGGGGCGTCTGGATATCTATTAAAGTCTTCGACAGTTAAGCAGCTTACAGAATCAGTCAGAACAGTCATGAAAGGCGGTGCCTCGATAGACCCTTTGGTCGCCCAGTTTATTCTTGATACCTTGAAGAACACACTTCCGCAAAAAGATTTCTCGCAATTGCTCACTGACCGAGAGATGGAAGTTCTCTTACTTTTAGCAGATGGTCTAGTAAAAAAAGAAATTGCTGATCAACTAGAAATTAGCGTCACCACAGTAGTGACTCACGTCAGCCATATTTACGAGAAGCTAAATGTGAAAAACGCTCCATCAGCAATAGCAAAAGGATTCCGTCTAGGACTCTTGTCAATTAATGATTAGGACACATGTTTTAGTAAGCCATCTTAATCGTTATTCATGCTCAATCGTTTGAGAAGAAATAGTTGTATTTGCAGCTGAGCTGCTCGATAGATTAGAAATCCACGATAATGAGTCAGATTAACTATTCAAATGATAAAAACCTGTGAGTAGATGAAAATTTGAGTTACTTATTTACGTAATTTATTCAACGCCTCCAGCCTTTCTAGCATCGGTGGATGGGAGTAGTCTAGGAAGACGGGGAAGGGGTGAGGAGTGAGATTCACGAGGTTATCAGCTGAGAGTTTTTTGAGTGATTGGATCAAGTGATCAGGCGTGCCTTGGGCATTTGTAGCATAGGCATCTGCCTCGAATTCATGCTTCCTGCTAGACATGTTACTAAAGATACTGAGGATCTTTTTCACAGGAGCGAATAGTAGGCCGAAGAAGATAAGCCCGGCATAGACAGAGATGTTATCCATGTGGAAGGCATTAAATAAATGCTCAGCAACAGGCCCGTTTTTATCAGTCACCAGACCTAACAAATAGAACACCACCGCAGACTGGATAATGCCCATCACCATACGCTTGACGATGTGCTTGCATTTGAAATGACCTATCTCATGGGCTAAAATACCGACGAGTCCCTCGGTAGTATGATTTTCTACCAGCGTATCAAATAGCGCGATCTTCTTGTTCTTGCCAAAGCCTGTGAAGAAGGCATTTGACTTGGTAGAGCGTTTCGATCCATCCATAATGTAGAGCTCTGTGAGCGGGAAGTCACATTTCTTTGCCATGTCATTGATCGCATCCTTAAGCTCGCCCTCAGGCATAGGCTCAAATTTGTTAAACAGTGGCAAGAAGACAGATGGTGCGATGTAGGTGAGCAATAGCTGAATCACTGTGAATGCCGCCCAAGCCCAGAGCCAAGCCATCGGGACAGAATCAAAGATCCACAAAATCAGCGCTAATATAGGTCCGCCAATCAATGCCATCAGGATCAGTCCTTTGATCTGATCCACGATGAATGTTTTTACCGTGGTCTTATTGAAGCCAAATTTCTCTTCGATCACGAAGGTATCATAAAGCTGGAAGGGGATCATGATGATGATCTGAGCCGCGAAAAGTATGCCCATAAAGAGCAAACCCGTGACGATTTCGCTGTGGCCAAAGTCACGGACGAGGTTATCTAGCCAGCCGAACCCACCCGTGAGCCAGAATCCGAGCATCAGCATTAGCGAGAAGATACTCTCCAAGATACCAAATTTCTCGGTCACGCGGGTGTAGTTCTGAGACTTAGCATACTTATCTGCATCAAAGACATCTGCAAATTCCTCAGGTAGCTTAGGGTCGAGAGCCTTGAGATTCAGCAGTGTGGCAATGAAGTCCAGCTTCCACAGTAAGAAAAGTGAAATGACGATGAATAGAGCTAATACATTTTCCATGCCGCATCAATAATAGCGGAGCAGAGATATGCAAGACTAGACTTTCTGGCTTCATTAGTTGGTGGTTGTAAATTCTTAGAAATACGCTACTTTTGCCACTCCTGAGTCAGTAGAAGGTTATGAGAATATGAACTTTAGTATTATTTTTAAGTCACTAGGCACACTCGTGATGCTAGTAGGGTTGAGCATGATGTGCTGCATGTTGTTAGGCTGGCTGATCCCTTCACAACGAAGTGGCATGGCAATCAGCTATGATGGCTGGTGGCTATCTGTGGCGATCACTATGTTAGCAGGTGGGCTGGCCTATAGCATTGGGAAATTTCGACTCAGGGGGGGGAGAGACAAAAGGATATTCCGACGAGAGGCAATCGTAGTCGTCGGGTTAGGTTGGATTCTGTGCTCATTGTTTGCATCATTACCGCATTTCCTATGTATCCCTGGTGTTACCTGGGCACAGGCTATCTTTGAGTCAGCATCAGGGTTTACCACAACTGGGGCGAGTATTTTCCCATCGGTTGAAGCGCTTTCTGAAACGACGCTTTTTTGGCGTTCTATTACTCAGTGGCTGGGAGGTATGGGGATTTTGGGAGCGTTCTTGTTGATTTTTTCAGGTGAATCCCGAGGGAAAACCTTGCTTAGTTTCGAGTCATCGATTCACGGTGCGGATCTTTCAAGTAGTGATCTGAGGTCAGCGATGCGTAGCCTCTGGCAGATCTACATAGTCCTCACATTGTTGACTATCATTGGTGTCTGGATACAAGATATGACGCTTTTTCAGGCGATTAACCATGGAATGACTGCTACTGCTACTGGTGGTTTTGGAACTGAGAATGATAGTATCAATGGTTTTTCAGATGGCGTGAAGCTTTGGCTTTCTCTCTCTATGCTGCTCTGCGGAATTAGCTTCCCACTTTATATCGTTTTATTAAAAAGGAAGGATATGAGCATTTTCAAGCGTCATGAGGAAACGCGCTGGTATCTCATTATTGTTGCGGTTGCGATTACGATTATTGTGATCACAAATTATTTCTGGGAAACTCATTCTAGTATGGTGAACGTGATCTTCGATGTCACTACGATCATTACCACTACTGGTTTCATCGTGGGAGATTATGATACTTGGCCCGTGTTTAGTAAACAAATGATCATGCTGCTGATGGTTGTCGGGGGTTGTTCTGGTTCTACTGCGGGTGGTTTAAAAATCAGCCGTATGCTACTCTGGATACGCTCGATGAAGAATGAGATCATCCGAGGGTTCCGCCCGAACGTGGTTCTCAAATTACAAATGAATGGTAAAGCAGTGGATGATCAAGTGATCCGCTCTGTTTATGTGGTGACTTCGAGCGCGGTATTTTTCTTTGTTGGAGGTACGATGGTAATTACTCTGCTAGAGCCCCAGCTAGATGTCATTACCTGTGCCTCGGCAGTGCTGTCATCGATCTGTAACATCGGGCCAGCATTCTCTGAGTTAGGCCCGACCCAGAACTACTCCATCCTATCTGCCCCATCGCTTGGAGTTCTCTCTATGTTGATGATACTAGGAAGACTAGAATTCATCGCCGTGCTGGTGCTTCTGAGCAGAAGACTCTGGAGAAAGTATTAAGCCTGTATCAGATCTAGCTTCCCTGAGGAATCTCCTATCCTTTTTGCTGAGACATCCATTCTATCTAGGAGCGATAGATAAAGGTTCGTCATTGGGGTTCCTTCCGGCGCCTGGATGTGTCTGCCAGGGGTAAGTTTTCCACTGCCACCACCTGCGAGGATGACGGGGATATTTTCGTTGTTATGTTTGTTGCCGTCAGCGATGCTGCTGGCGTAAACGATCATGGTGTTGTCTAGCAGGTTACCACCATTGTCTCCTTCTGATGAACGCTTCAAGTTCTCTAGGAAATAGGCTAGTTGCTCTGCGTAGAAGGCGTCTATCTTGGCGATTTGTCTGAGGGTTTCTGGTTTATTGCGATGGTGAGATAGAGCGTGGTGGCCACCACTAACGCCGATGTTTTTAAATGATCTGTTAGAGCCTTCACTCGATAGCATGAAGCTGGCGATACGGGTGCTGTCTGTCTTGAAGGCGAGGGTCATGATGTCAAACATCGACCTGATATGAGCTTTATATCCCTTGGGGATTCCATCAGGCTTGGCGTCTGCCGGGTAGCGGTCGTGGAAATTTTCTGCCTGTTCGATGTTGCGTTCTACTTGGCGGATCGAGGTGAGGTATTCATCGAGCTTATCGCGGTCTTCGGCGCCTATTTTCTGTTGTAGGTTCTTGGCGTCTTGGCTGATGAAATCTAGCACAGACTTACGTTTCGCACGGCGAACGGCATCCGCCTTAGTATCGCCTGATCCGAAGATTTTCTCAAATGCCACACGTGGGTCATATTCAGCGGGCATTGGGGTGGACTCGTCTCTCCATGAGATATTATGCTGATAGACACAGGAGTATCCAGAGTCACAGGATCCTGACATGCGGGCACGGACGGTGGAGAGTTCTAGGGATGAAAGCTTGGTTTGGTGGCCGATATGGCGAGCCGCGAGTTGGTCAGCTGAGATACCATTTCTGATGTTAGAGCCGGCAGTTTTTTTAGCTTGGCATCCTGTGAGGAACGTTGCGCTGGCTCTGGCGTGGTCGCCTGGACCATCACCATTTGCTCTCGCTTTATCATGATCTAGTCCACTAATGATCTGGATGTCTTGTTTGAATGGTGCAAGCGATTTCAGTGATTCAGATAGGGCGTAGTCTGCTCCGACGCCTGTGGGTCTCCACTGGGAGAGGTTAACCCCATTTGGAACATAGAGGAATGCGAGCCTGTTTGGAGTGGAAATGGCTCCCGATTTAGTCACGGCAGCGAGCGAACTCATCTGTGGTAGTGAGATGGTTGCGGCTACTCCTTTGAGAAAATTTCTGCGCTTCATGGCTATCGATGATTAGTGATTAGTGATTAGTTTTTAGAGTAGAATGCCGGAGTTCGGGTCATTTGGAATGGGGTGCTGCCGCAGACTGCGTGGATGAGGCTACGAAGTGTGAGTTTATTTTGTTTAGTCTGTGTGATGATTTTTTCGAGCGCCGGCCTATCATAATATTCCAGTCCACGACCGATGCTGTAAGTGAGAAGCTTCTCGGAAATACAGTGTATGAAATCATCTGACTTATTCTTTCTTAACACAGATTTCATTTCAGCGCCATTATTAAAGGTCTCGCCGCTGATCAGTTTGCCGAAGCTGTCAATAGGGTTACCGTTATCTGTAAGTCTCCATTCACCGATGGCGTTGTAGTTTTCTAGGGTGAATCCTAGCGGATCTAGCAGGTTGTGGCAGGCAGCGCACTCGGCTTTTTGACGGTGTTGTTCTAGCTGTTTTCTGAAGCTGAGATTATGATGATTTTTATCATCAGGCTCAAGCGAAGGGATGTCTCCAGGTGGGGGAGGGGGTGCGGTACCGAGGATGTTTTCAAGTATCCACTTCCCCCGCAGCACTGGTGAGGTTCTGTTTGGGTAGGAGGTGAGTGTGAGCACGGATATCTGAGTGAGTAGTCCGCCGCGTTGGTTGTCAGTAAATTTCACTTTACGGAAATGTTCGCCAGTCACGTCTGCCACTCCGTAGATTTTAGCAAGTCTTTCGTTGATGAAACTGTAGTCGGCATCGATGCAGTCGAGAAGACTGGCATCGCTTTCTAAAAGGTGTTTGAGAAAAGTATGGCTTTCACGGATGGCATCGTTCTTGAGAGATTTTGTCCATGTTGGATAGATCTTAGGATTTGGTGAGATAATATCCAGGTCACGTAGTTGCAACCATTGGCCACCAAAGTTACTGATGAACCTTGCAGCTTTAGGATCGTCTAACATCCGGTTAATTTCTTCTGTGAGCGTCTTTTTTAGCTGATTGTTTTGCGCCTTTTTAAGCAGGATTTCATCAGGAGTAGAGGACCAGAGGAAATAGGAAAGACGTGAAGCTAGCGCCATTTCTGTTAGAGGCGAGACTGGATGGTCAGAGTCTGCTGGAGTGCTTTGGATGAAAAGGAATTTTGGCGAGCTAAGCATCGCTTGTATTCCCAGCAGGATTTGCCGCTGTAGCCCATTTTTAGATTCATCATTAGTATCGAGAAACTGCGTGTAGGGCCGAATTTCGCTGAGACTCACGGGGCGGCGGAATGCCTTGCTGGCGAAGTTAAACCAGACCTCTAGTGCATAGGATTCTGCGGTCTGTGAGATAAGCCTATCAGGGAGAAGAGCATTGTGGCTGGCTGGCTTAGCCGGGCTCTTCCCGTTCATCGGGCCGATTATTTTGACCTCGTGGAGTTGCACATTTCTATCACGCCTGTTTCTATCAGGTTGGTCAGGGTCCCAGAGGTCATTGATATAGGCGATGGACAGGGCTGATGTTTTGGCGAGCGTTATTTTTAATTTTGTTAGCGTGTGGGCATTTCCGTGAGGAATTTCCACTTTTGCGAGGACCGTATTACCGTCTCTGATTTCAAGTATCGCTTCTTCATCTCCAGCAGGGGTGGAGGATGCAATGATTTCTAACTGGTAGACGCCCGAATCCAATGACTTTGTCGGAATCTCTGCTGAACCACTAATAAAAAAGTTTCCGGCTTTGATTTTGTCTGGCTGGTAGCGCAGTTTGTCGATCGAGTAATTTTTGATAGCTCTTGGCGTATCACCGATCACGGTGGCTTGATTTAGCGCGGTTTCTGCCGCGCTTAGATATTTTTCTATATGGGCTGGAGAAACCGTGTGGACATCGCTAATGGTATCAAATCCATAGCCGGTGTCATCGAGCGGTAGCAGCGTTGTTACATCCACTTTCACGCCTAACAGGTCATAGATGGTGTTCTGGTATTCATTTCTATTTAGCCTCCGCAGAGCGACTTTCCCTGGATCAGGGTTTTCTGGATCAGTGTAGAAAATGGTGCGATCGATCCAGTCAGCGATGAGTGCTTTCTCGGCATCCTTTGGTTGATCTTTATCGACCGGAGGCATGAGCTTGAGCTCAAGATGTTCTTTGATTTTACCCCAGCTCTCACGGTCTTGAGTCATGGTTGCGAACGAGGTGAACTTATCCAGATCAAGTGAGCCTTTGTTCTCTCCATCCATGTGACAATCATAGCAATACTGTTCCATGATGGGTTGCACATCTTTTTGAAAGGTAATGAAGTGCGTTTCTGGATCAAATGCTGGAGCTGTGGCTTCGGCAGGCTTAATAGGCGGAGCGTTTGAGCTTGGGTTTTTCACCAGACCACCCACATACCAGCCGAGTAAGCCCAATAAGATAAAGAGGCAGATTTGTAGTAGCTGCTTTCCTTTCTTTTGGGATTGTTGGTATCGTCTCATTTGAGCACTTAGTTTAAGTGTAAAGCTTTTGATTTTAAGTTGCTTGGCTTGGGTGTTTACTTTTTGCTACTTGTTACTAGGGGTAAATCTTTTGACGCAGATTCCATTGATTCACGCTTATTCTCTAGATGATTGCTGGCTGCTATCTACTCATTTTACATTTCTAGCCAAGCATCCATCCCGCCTTCTACATTAACCAGCTGGGTAAACCCTAGCTTAGCTAAATACGTGCAGGCACGGGCACTTCTTACACCGCCTTTGCAATGGATGTAGAGTGGTTTATCTTTAGGGAGGTCACTGGCTGCATTTTCTATCTCAGGTAGTGGTATGAGCTTGCTGCTTGGGATCGAGCATTTTGCGTGCTCAGCTGGTAGGCGGACATCGATGAGTATCCCATCGAGTCCTGCGTCTAGCTTTTGTTTTAGTTCTGTTACGGTTATCTCGGTCATGATATCTGGTGGTTTCACTCCGCAAAAGTCTTCGTAGTCGATCAACTCAGTGATGCTAGGGTTTTCTCCACAGAGTGGACATTGCGGGTCTTTTCGTAGATTGAAATTTCTAAAACTAGTATTGAGAGCATCGTAATGGACGAGCTTGCCGAGTGGTGGGTTGCCGGCAGCTAACAGAAGCTTGATCGCTTCCATCGCTTGCAGTGACCCGATGATTCCCGGAAGAACTCCCAGCACACCAGCCTCAGCACAGCTGGGAACTGAACCCGGCTCAGGTGGTTCTGGCAGCATACAGCGGTAGCAGGGACCACCTAGATGCGGCGCAAAGACGCTCATCTGGCCTTCGAACCTGAAGATGGAGCCATAAATGTTAGGCTTTTTCAGGAGGAAAGCAACGTCATTTGAAAGGTAGCGAGTGGGAAAATTATCCGTACCATCGATGATGATGTCATAATCCTGCGCAATCTCTATGGCATTCGCTGAGGTAAATTTCACCTGATAAGTGACCACGTTGACATGTGGGTTCGTCTCTAAGAGACGAGCCTTTGCCGAGTCCAGTTTAGGTTTCCCTATCCAGGATTCTCCATGAATAATCTGCCGTTGGAGGTTAGAGGACTCGACCTTGTCATCATCCACTATCCCGATGGTGCCGACTCCCGCTGCCGCGAGATATAGTGCGACAGGCGAACCTAACCCACCCGCGCCAATACAGAGGACGGATGAATTCTTAAGCCTCACCTGCCCCACCTGCCCTACCTCAGGCAAAGTAAAATGCCTAGCGTAGCGTTTAGATTCTTCAGGTGATAGGGGCATGTTCTTTAGATGAAAGTTTAAAGGTTAAAAATCGTCAGTAAACTTCGTCCCTCTCCTCCAAAGCGCAAGCTTATTTAGTGATCGGATGCCTCTCCCGCTCCTCTTGGGTTATGGATTCTCCGCACCATACGCTGCACTTCTTCAGGTGGAGCTGGAGTGAAGGCTGAGACGGTGATCGTGACGATGAAGTTGAGCAGCATACCGATGACTCCGATTCCTTCTGGTGAGATTCCGAAGAAATACTGATCCTCGGTTCCTCCTAAGAACTGGAAGTAGATGATGTAGCCGATTGTGAAGCTGATACCGACTACCATGCCTGAGATGCCGCCTTGCTTGTTCACTCGCTTAGAGAAGATTCCTAGCAAAAGAGTGGGGAAGAATGATGAGGCTGCGAGACCGAAGGCGAATGCTACGGTTTTGGCAATGAATGCTGATGGCGGGTTAATGCCGAAGTAGGTGGCGACTCCCAATGCGACAAACGATGCTATTCTTGCGTAGTTGACTTCCTCTTTATCGCTGAGGTCTGGCTTAATAATTTTCTTCATTAAGTCATGCGAGATAGAAGTAGATAGCACGAGTAGTAAACCAGCCGCTGTAGAGAGCGCCGCCGCAATACAACCTGCCATTAGCAGAGCGATCACCCATTTAGGCAAACCGCCCATTGAGGGGTTAGCCATGACCATGATGTCTGTGCCAAAGTAGAGTTCGTTGGGGTTCGTGAGGTCGGGTTTGAGTGAGAGTAATCGTTCACCGTGCTTGCCGATACGCTGAGATTTATCGGCGCTTGCAGCCGGATAAGCAGGTTTTTTGTTATCGCTGATGAAGACGCTATTACCTTTCTTTTCTGCGGTGGATTTACCAGGTCCAGAGAACTGGATGATTCCATCGTCATTTTTATCGACCCATGCCATTTGGCCGGTGCGCTCGTAGTCTGCTAGCCAGGCTGGGGCTTCTGTGTATTTAGTACTGTTGAGCTTCTCTATGAGGTTGACTCTTGAGAAAGCACCGATGGATGGGGCAGTGAGATAAATAATGGCGATAAATACCAGTGTCCAGCAGGCTGACTTTCTCACAGCCTTGACATTTTTCACAGTAAAGAAACGAACAATCACGTGGGGAAGACCAGCGGTGCCGCACATGAGAGCAGCTGTGATGCAGAACATGTTGATGGTTGAAAGCGAGCCATCGGTGTAATTAGAAAAGCCTATTTCTTGGTTGATGTTATTAAGCTTTTCTAAAAATGGGGTGGGATCACCTCCGCCCTGAGTATAGTTTCCTATGAGTCCTAGCTGTGGGATAAAGTTGTTGGTAAGGATGATGGAGATGAATATAGCTGGTATGGTGTAGGCGAATGCCATCACACAGTACTGGGCTACTTGGGTGTAAGTGATCCCTTTCATCCCGCCGAGGCCCGCGTAGAAGAACACGATGGATGCTCCAATAAATACCCCGAGTGGGATACCAATATCAAATAGCTGAGAAAAGACGACACCAACTCCGCGCATCTGGCCCATGATATAGGTCATGCAGATGAAGATGGCGCAAAGCACTGCCACGAGACGTGCTCCTTGTGAGTAGTAACGGTCTCCGACGAAGTCAGGCACGGTTGCTTTTCCAAATTTTCTCAAGTAGGGAACCATCAAAATAGTAAGTAAGACAAAGCCTCCAGTCCAGCCCATGAGAAAGCGTGATCCATCATAACCAGATGAAGCTACCACGCCTGCCATGGAGATAAAGGTAGCGGCTGACATCCAGTCGGCAGCGGTTGCCATACCATTAGCGAAGGGGGAGACTCCTCCTCCGGCAGTGTAGTATTCTTTAGTGGAGGTAGCGCGAGATTTCACAGCAATGGCTATATAGATAGCGAAGCTGATACCGATGAAGATGAAGTTCCAAGTATCTTGATCCATTTATTTAGTTTCCTTTCCGATTACTTTTTTTGCTGATTTCTCTGAGTAGCCGTGTTTCTCATCGAGTCTGCCCATAAGGACAGCGTAGGCGATGAGGATGAGGACGAAGCAGATGATGGAGCCTTGCTGAGCCATCCAGAATCCGAGTGGCGCAGTGCCAATAGTGAACTGGTCTAGCCATTCACGGAAAAGAATCCCACAACCGAAGCTGACAACAAACCAGATAGTGAGGAGTGAAAAGAGAATGGTGAGGCTGGATTTCCTATAGCCTCCCGAGGTTTCATTGGTATCTTGATCGATTTGGTTTTGTTCCATAATGAGTTTTTAGCTTAGTGCTGTGCAGTATTAACAGCCAGATCATGATGCCGACAAGGGGAAAGCGCAGCGAGGAGGTTTTATTTTTAATCTTAGCTTTGACATTTGGGCGGAAATGCTCAGCATGCGACTCACTTTTAAAAGCACACTTTATATGCCGGTGTGGCGGAATTGGTAGACGCGTTCGATTCAAAATCGAATTCCTATGGAGTGCGGGTTCGATTCCCGCCGCCGGTATTTTTCTTGAATTGAGCCATCTTGAGGCTTCTGTTTACTGTATGTTTAGTTGTCATTTAGTTAGTGACAAATTTGTATCAATTCTCTTATTAACGAGGTTGATTGTTTATTTTGACTATGTATAAAGACTTGCAATGGATGCGATACGAGTGGATAGACTGAGGAAAACTTACGGCAAAGACGTGGTTGCACTCGATGACGTGAGCCTACGCGTGGCGGAAGGAGAACTGTTTTTCCTGCTCGGGGCTAGTGGCTGTGGTAAGACGACTTTACTGAGAGCGATCGCGGGTCTTGAGAAACCAGATGATGGTAGAATTTATTTCGGAGAAAGGAATGTCACTAATGTTCCTACTCATAAACGTGAGGCGGCGATGATGTTTCAGTCCTACGCATTGTGGCCACATATGACAGTGGGCGAGAATGTGGCATTTGGCTTAGAAGAACGGGGAGTGGATGGTGATGAGCTGGTAGACAGGACTCTAGAGGCACTAAAAGGTGTTCAGCTGGAAGGCTATGAGGACAGGAGGATAGATCAGCTCTCCGGTGGCCAGCAACAGCGAGTGGCACTGGCGAGAGCGCTAGTGGTGAGACCGAAGTGTCTGCTGCTAGATGAGCCACTCTCAAACCTAGATGCCCAACTTAGGGTGGAGATGCGCGGTGAGATCCGTAGGATCGTAAAGGAGTATGGACTCACAGCTGTCTATGTGACGCATGACCAGGAAGAGGCCCTCTCAGTGGCAGATAAGATAGCGGTGATTCATAAAGGGAAAGTGGATCAAGTGGGGACTCCAGAAGAAATTTATAAAAACCCACAGACGAAGCACGTGGCATCATTCATGGGCGAGGTGAATTTCCTTAAAGGTAAGGTGGACTGGATCGTGCGGGATAATGATGAGGGCTATGTGGTGCGCGCTATTTCTGATGCAGGTGAAATATTACAAGGCAAAGTAAGCCTGCCCGGTTGGAAGCCTCAGGTGGGTGAGCGTGTGGTGGCGGCGATGCGGCCAGAGGTGGTCAGATTTGATGACAGTGGGGATGTGATCAATCAGATCCAAGGGAGAGTCCTACAGCGCGTTTACCAAGGTGCGACGATCCAGTATCTAATGAAAAGCTTGGAGGGTGTTTACTTTCAAGTGGCCGTGATGAACCCAGGAAAACTCAGGGAGCCGGGAGACTTGGTGACGATTATCGCTAGGCAACAAGATGTAGTGATTTTACGGGCATGATAAAGAAATTTGCGAGGAATGAAGTCTATGTGTTTTTGGCACTGTTGATTGTGGCGGTGACTCCCTTGATCCTTCAGAAAGGGGAGCCATTTGATCCAGATGACGCCGATACACGGCTGATCATTATGAGTCCTCACAATGAAACCATTCGTAGAGAATTTGGCGAGGCGTTCTCAGAATACTGGAAGGAGAAAACTGGTGAAGTGGTTTATATGGATTGGCGCACACCGGGTGGAACGAGTGAGATCCGCTTGATTCTGGATGGAGATTTCACCAGAGCTGATGAGCGTGGGGATGAGGGTATTGGAGTGGATGTGCTATTCGGGGGAGGAGATTATTTATTTAAGAAAATGGCATCTAAAGGTAGGCTGCAAAAGCTGGATGTCTTTGAAAACCAAAAGCAATGGTTTGATGGAGAGACCGGGATAAGACAGAGTTTTACTGGCGAAGACTGCTATGGAAAAGATCATCAATGGGTTGGTGTGTGTTTATCAAGATTCGGAATCTGCTATAATGTGGATGGGTTAAAAAGGCTTGGGATAGAGGCTCCTGAGAACTGGGATGACCTCGGTGACCCAAGATATTTCGGCCATATCGCGCTAGCAGACCCTACCAAAAGTGGTAGCGTGGCGAAGGCATTTGAGATGCTTATCCAGCAGGAAATTCATAAACAACTAAAAACTATATCGCGAGAGGCAGGTGAAAGTCACGAGCATATGATCGACCGTGCTAAGAGCCAGGGCTGGACCAAGGGGTTCCAGCTGATCCAGAAAATTTCAGCCAATGCGCGCTACTTCACTGACAGTGCGAGCAAGATCCCGCATGATGTGGCCCAGGGAGACGCAGTGGCAGGCATGTGTGTCGATTTCTATGGCAGAGCCTACAATGAAAAGCTGAAAAAAGCAGATGGCACTAGCCGCCTGCAGTGGGTCACCCCGGCGGGTGGCACCAGTACGAGTGTCGATCCAGTGGCGATTTTCAGAGGAGCTCAGCACCCTAAGATCGCTCAGGCATTTGTAGAATTCCTCCTCACGGAGAAAGGACAGCTGCTATGGAATAATAAGCCAGGGACTCCGATGGGTCCCAAGCATCATGCTCTGCGTAGACTGCCAGTGAGACCAGATCTCTACACGCCAGAGAGGTTGCAGTATTTCTCCGATCCGGGAGTCATGCCCTACGAGGGGGAGCCAGATTTTGTCTATAATCCAGAGCTAACTGGTGAGCTTTTTAATGCTATGCGCGAGGCGATCAAGGTCATGTGTATAGATACCCATGATGAACTCAGGGATGCCTGGGAGACATTGATCGAGCACTCAGATGAGAATGGGGTCATGCCACCACGTGCACTGAGAAACTTTAGCGAAGTTCGGTCATTTTCGTATAAGAAAACAGAAGAGCTTAAGAGACTACTCAGTAAGAAAAGCACCAAGAAAGAGTCACTCAGAGTGGTGGATAAGCTCAACAGGCTCGCTGCAAACTTTCGCCGATCCTATGAGGATTCTCAGAAGCTAGCCAAGCAGAATAAGTAAAAATGAACAACAGACGAGCGACAATCATAACAGTCATAGTGACGGCATTCTTTGGTGTATTCTTTCTTTATCCTGTCTTTGATATTTTAAAAGTAGCGTTTACAGGCGACGATGGCTTCACTTGGGATTACATACTCACAGTGTTCGCAAATCCGAATTACCGGGAAGGCCTATGGAATGCTTTTCTGCTAGGGACGACGAGTACTTTGGTGACATTTCTACTAGCCCTACCGCTGGCATTGGCCGCCTACCGCTGGGTATTTCCAGGTAAGAAATGGCTATCTATCTTGATTCTAGCACCGCTTGTGCTTCCCCCATTCGTCGGTGCTGTTGGGGTGAAGCATATCCTCGGAGTTGAGGGCGCGCTGAATGCATTGCTGATCGATTTCGGGATGATGGATGCAGCAGCGCCTAATGACTGGCTCGGTAAAAGTAAATTCTGGGGAGTGGTCATGATGAATGCTTTGCACCTCTATCCTATCCTATTTATGAACGTGCTAGCTGCGCTCAATAAGCTCGATCCAGCGATGGAGCAAGCGGCGCAGAATCTAGGTGCTTCGCCGTGGAAAAGATTTAGAAAAATCACTATGCCGCTTTGTATGCCAGGGATTTTTGCGGGTGGCGCGATCGTGTTTATCTGGTCGTTCACCGAGCTCGGTGTGCCGCTGGTATTTGATTACACGCAAGTAGCGCCGGTCCAGATCTATGATGGGATCAAGGATCTCTCGGGGAGCCCCACGCCCTACGCACTTGTGTCAGTGATGCTGGTTATTTCGCTGGTGGTCTTTGCCGTAAGTAAGTTATTACTCGGTAAAAACAACCTAGGAACTTCCCCTCGTCCCAAGGCGAGCTATACCCAGAAAACTCTCACCGGAGTTCAAGGTTGGCTAGCCTCTGGATTATTCCTATTGGTCTTCGTGATCGCCGCAGTACCACACTTTGGGGTGATATTTCTCTCCGTATCGGGCGACTGGTATGGCACTATTTTTCCAGAAAGTATGACCATGGCGCACTACAGTGAAGGCCTAGGGCATCCGATGGTTGTGGGTAGTATCAAAAACAGTCTCATCTATTCTCTAGGCGCTACATTCCTTAACGTCGTCTTAGGCTTAGCCATTGCTTGGGTGATAGTCAGAAGTAAGATCTGGGGTAGAAATGTGGTGGATGCGCTGATGATGTTGCCGCTCGCCGTGCCGGGACTGGTGCTCGCATTTGGCTATCGTGCACTCAGTGATGGAAGTTTCAGCTGGCTCGTAGGAGCGAGTGGCGACCCAATGTTTTTGCTCATCCTAGCCTATGCAGTGCGCAGATTACCATTCGTAGTGAGAGCTGCTGTGGCAGGTTTACAGCAGAGTGATCCGGTGCTAGAAGAAGCCGCTATGACCCTGGGTGCCAGCCCTAAACGTACTTTCATGCGCGTAGGCCTACCACTCATCGGCTCCAGCTTGGCGGCGGGTGCTATCTTAGCCTTCGCCTTCGCGATGTTAGAGGTATCAGACAGTCTTATTCTGGCTCAGCAAACCGAGCATTTCCCGATCACTAAAGCCATCTTCGCGCTCCTCAGTATGCTAGGTAACGGCCACGAAGTCGCTGCTGCATTAGGTGTCTGGGCCATGGCATTCCTCGCCGTAGCCATTATAGGTGCCTTCGTCCTACTGGGAAGAAAAGGTGGTGGGATGTTTAGATTATAGATGATGATGGTCTCACGTTATTTTCAAGCCATATGCTAAAAACTTATTTGAGTGTGGTTTGTTCGCTGACGACCATCTGCGCTGGTATAGGGGTGGATGCGAAGACTACTTGAACATCGTATCTCGAAGATAATTTGGTTTTATGAATAGACCAGTAAATGACGATTGCTTAGCCTATAGCCTTCCATGACCTTATTTTATATGAAACCTATCAGCTATATTTTTTTATCAAGGAGGATAGATATTATAAAACAAAAGTCTTCATCTTATTGTTGAGTGGGATAAACCTGCCTGTTGCCTCATAAATAGAGCACACCGAAGCTCTTTGTAATACTCTGTAGC
>CAWVXI010000040.1:0-28458 GCA_963934155.1 uncultured Verrucomicrobiales bacterium
AACACAAACATTTTTCATTCAGTTTAGCCGGAGCGTTCTGTTCATCAGATCGCTCCGGTATTTTTTTGGGCACGTGCTTTTCAGACAGGCAGGACAAAAACCGCAAAAAGCAAATCCCTAGCTTGATCACCCTAAGAGCGGGGTATTTATTTTACTTGCCTCTCTTATTTTCAGGCTATATTTATAATTGATGAATATGTCGTCTTTAAATGTTTACAAAATGCTATCGCTCATAGCGATAGGCGTGATCGGGCATCAAGTGTACCCTGCTTTATTTGCGGATAACGAGGCCACTGCCAGCGCTCCAGAAGAAATTTCTGAAGTCATCCCTGAACCTGCATTTATCGTAGTAAAACCTGAGCCAGCTCCTAGCACTAAAATCAAGCCACACGCAATGGCATCTGAGCCTAAGGTGTCAGAAATTGCTGAAATAGCACCTGAGCCTATAGAGCCAGAAACACAGCCACAGCCTGAGGAAATATCACCGCTCGAAAATGCCACCCTCATACTCGTAGGAATAGAAGCCGGCTCAACTACTGAGCTGAAGAAGGATGCCGAACTCATCGAGCGCGCCTGCTATCATGGTGAGTGGCCTCAGTACCGTGCTATGCTCGCTCGTTCTCTGACAGAAGCCGTTAAAGAATCTAAGTCCAGGTTCGGCCGCAGTAATGCCAGGTATGAAAACCTCTGGAGAGAACCCAAATACTACACCGCCCTACTACGCTGGAAAGCACTCAGCCAGTTTCCTGATGAGGTCACTAGCCAAACTAAGTCTCTATCCGGCGGCTCAGAGATGATCACTTGGGTGCTCAATAATGACAATGCGCTCGAAGAAATAGCGCTCACACTTCATGAAAATGATAACAAGGATCAAGTTTTCAAATTCCTGAGTACCGTCTGGAGGAATAAAAAATTCACTCATAAAGATGAAGAATTTAACCAGGGAGACATCAATGAGTTAGAAAAAATCATTCCTAAATATTTCAATCTAGCACTCGCATGCGCGGTCGTATTTGACAAGGAGATCGCTTATAAGAACTACATAACAGGGGCATCAAATGTGGACGGAATGCTACGCTACCATTGGTACCGGAAAAAAAATGAAGGCGGCCTGTTAGAAGGTGATATTCATAACGCCTCTGCTAAGGATCTTACCTTCGTAGTCTGCTCGCCCGTCTCTACAGATGAGCTAGAGTGGGCGCTGAAAAAATACCGTAGCCAGCGAAGAAAAAACATCGGCCAGGCATTCTCTGATGTGAAATACCTCATGGAAAGAGCCGTGGAAGGACTAAATCCTTATGAGGAATACACACTCCCAGAAATCCTCAAAGAAGGCGGTATCTGTGGCGACCAGACCTACTTCTGTGTCAACGTCGCAAGAGCCGCCGGCATCCCTGCATTTGGACTCTCTGGCCTGACGAATAGCGGAGGACACGCATGGGCATCCGTGAAAATAGATGACGATGAGTGGTCCACCCAGATAGGAAGAATAGGCGGCGTATCCAAGGGAAAAGGAAGAGACCCGCAGACCGGTGAGAGCATCACCGAACAACAAATCTGGCACTGGTCAGAGCGTAAAGTAGCTTCTCGCACTAATACTATTGATGTCTTCCGCCACCTCTGGATGGCAGACTTCTTCACCGAGAGCCTCGACACCCCTGAGAGCCATGAAGCAATCAACATCGCACACAACATCGGGCAAGAGTTCCCCATCACTTGGGATCGAGCTTACAAGGTCATGCTCACCAGAGAAGAGCTCATTTCCGCTCCTGCGCTGTCTGCCACGCTCGCTGTCTGGAAGGACTTCGTAAAGGATCTCAAGCATGAATTTAGAAAAAACCCGCGTATGGCTTCACTCGCCTCAGTCATCGAAGACAAGCATATTTTCCCGCATAGCGATATCGAAGATGTGAGGCGTGAGTTAGCCAGATTACGCCGCAGGAATACCAAAAATTCCTCCGAGCAAGCAGATCTCATGACCTCCAGCCTCCGGCGCGAATCAGATCTCATCCTGAAGACTTCTGATTACGATAATGAACAAGCCCTCGAAGAGGTCCACCAACTCTACAGCCGCTCGCTCAGGGACTACGGTGGATCACTCAGTGGCTTTAAGGAAATGATTCAGTATTATTTTAGCGTAATGAAGGAAGACAAAGAAAGAGGAAAGGCTTCTGTTCAGAGTATCGAGCGAGCCTTTAATAGGGTGGTCGATACTGGGAGCGATGACTGGTTCCGCAAGAAGGAAGAAATTGCTATCTTCGGAACAATTGCTAAAATGTACCGTGAGGTCGGCGAAGAAAAACGTGCAGCAAGCATGGAGAAACGCCTGACTCGCGACATGAAGAACGCCGACCGCAAAGCACTCTAACAAAATGAAAATCTTAGTTATCCTCACCTTTCTTATCTCTGCTGCCACTGCCCCTGCTCAGCCAACCACTAAACCCAATGTATTATTTATCTGTATTGATGACTTGCGCCCCGAGCTACCATCTTTTGGGAAAGACTACATCCAGGCACCCAATATAGAAAAGCTATTCAGCGAAGGCCGCCTCTTCAAGCGCCATTACGTTCACGCCCCCACCTGTGGAGCCTCACGATTTGCCATGCTCACTAGTCTCTACCCAGACGGGAAAGGACAGTTAGGAAATGGATATATACCTAGGCATGACCATGCTAACCAGCCGACCATCCCAGCTCATTTTAGAAAGAATGGCTACCACACCGCAGCTGTCGGAAAAGTGTCACACTATCCAGGAAATCTAACAGGACAGAACTGGGGTGACAAAAATAAACCAGAAATCCCTAATGCCTGGGACTCCTGCCCACAGACCAATGGTGAATGGAAAACCGCGGAGGGCCTCATGCACGGCTACGCAAATGGAGTGACGCGCGCCAAAGGAGCTGCGCGCAAAAAAAGACCCGCAGCTGTCATCGAAGCGAAAGATGCGCGCTATCCAGATGATGCCATCATGGATGGCTTCAAGGAACAATTCAAACTAGTCAGCGACCAAGATAAACCCTGGTTCCTAGCCGTCGGGCTGCTCAGACCGCACCTCCCCTTCGCCTGTAATACCAAGTATCTCGATCTCTACAAAGACACAACCCTCCCTGTAATACCCGCAAATACCAAACCGAAAAATGGGGACTTTTGGCATAGCAGTGGAGAGTATTTCCAATACAAACAAGCCGCAGATCCTCGTGAAGATTCAGCCCACGCCGATCTAGTGAGAAAACACTACGCTGCCTGTGTTTCCTCATCAGACGCACACGTCGGCACTATCCTAGATCTTCTCAAGCAAACTGGCGCAGACAAAAACACCATCGTCATCCTCTGGGGCGACCATGGCTGGCACCTCGGTGAACATAAAATCTGGGGCAAGCACTCGCCCTACGCAGTCGCTCTCCACTCCCCACTCTGTATCAAACTACCCACCACGGCAAAAGCAGGAGTCTCTAGTGATGAAATCGTAGAATCACTCGACCTCTACCCCACCCTCTGTGACCTCGTGGACATCGATAAGCCAGCGCATCTCGAAGGAAAATCACTCATAGAAATCATCAACGACCCAACTAAAAAATCTGATGGCGAAGCCATTTCCTTCTGGAAAGACCTCAAATCTATCATCACCGCAGACGAGCACAAAATCACCAACCGTAAAACTGGTAAACTCCAACAGCATTATAACCTAAAGTCCGACCCCCACGAGACCAACAATCTTGTCACTCCTAACAAGTAATCTCCGCATCTGTTAGAGATCTGTAGCCACCTAGAGGTAAGTTTTCATCGAGAGTGATATTGCCTATTTTTTCGCGATGAAGTGAAGTAACACGATTACCCACAGCATGAAACATCCGCTTGATCTGATGGTATTTCCCTTCGTAAATGATCACTCTCGCACAATGAGAGCTAAGGATTTCTAGCTCAGCAGGCAACGTGGTAATATCCTCATACGCGAAATAAAACCCTTCGCGAAAGGCATCCACACTTTCTGGCGACAACGTTTTTTCAGTGGTAACCAAATAATTCTTAGGTATCGCCTCATCTGGCTCGGTGAGTAACCTAGACCAACGCCCGTCATTTGTCAGAATCATCAGTCCAGTAGACTCTTTATCCAGCCGACCTGCTAAATGCAACAACTCTGCAAACGGCTCGTCTATGAGGTCGACCACCGTCTGGTGCTCAGGGTCACTTGTTGCACTCACACAGCCAGCTGGCTTATTCAACATAATGTAATATGCGCTGTTAGACTGAACCGGCTCATCAGCAATATGAATAACATGAAAGCGAGTTACGTTAAAAAGAGAATCTCTAACAGACTCACTATCGACTATGACCTCCCCAGACGCAATAATCCGCCGCGCAGTAGATTTCCCACACCCCTTATGTTTCTGAATCCATTTATCTAGTCTCATCGTTTTTCACAGTCTGTGGATACTATTTTACACAGTCATTACATTCTGCAAAACAGTAAAACGAACATTTTAGTTCGTCATTAAATCTTCGACTCTTCTCAGATAGAAATCTTCTATTTTAGATTATCCCCTTTTTCCCTATTCTCATTGGCGCAATATGGTATTGGATTTGTAATGGAGTACATGCTTGGTTGTTTAGGGAAATAGATGCTCTATTTTACTAGAAACACTTCTCATTTGTCTAAAAGACCCTACATTGACTCCATGCAGCCTCTCCAAGCAACTTGCCAAAAAAGCAAATTTCTCTCAGTCTATCTGATGCCCGCCTTTTTATGCTGTGGCTTGGGGAATACTCATACTCATGCTCAAACAAGCAAGCCTGAGAGGAAGTCCGTTGTGGAGTATGAGGTTACCAAGTGGGCCAGTAGTCCGGCGATTGCCAGAGGGGTTGCTATCTCAGTAAATGACAGGGGGGCGGCTTATGTAACGACCGCTTTTCGTCGTAAGCAATCCAGCCTTGATATCCGGAAGCTGCAACCTTGGGTCAAGACTGACCTCTCCTTTAGTTCGGTGGAAGATAGACGCACATTTTATCGTGAAAATCTTCACCATCTCAAAGGGATCGAAGATCGGGATAAAAACGGAACCGTGAACTGGAAAGACCTCATTGTGCAGAAAGACGGGGCGATTCAGGCGATGGATACAAATAGAGATGGAACCGCTGATCAGTTCAAGACGGTCGATCAGTATAGCTCAGAAGTCACAGGTATTCCGGCTGGAGTGCTTGCGGTAGGGAACGATCTTTTTGTTGCCGCTGAACCAGATTTTTTCCTTTATACCGATATGGATGGAGATGGTCTGCCTGAGACGCGCAAGACGATTGCCACTGGCTTGCAAGTGCATATCGGTCAGGGTGGACACAATCTCAGTGGTCTAACGTTAGGACCCGATGGCCGTGTTTATATTTCGCTCGCAGATAAAGGGCACTCGCTAACCACAACAGAAGGGAACACTTATCACGCACCTAACAGCGGTGCTATTTTTCGCTGTGAATTAGATGGATCAAAATTCGAGCGCTTTTCGATCGGTGAACGCAATGCGCAGGAGCTCGCTTTTGATGCCTATGGAAACCTATTCAGTATGGATAACGATGGTGATTACCCCGGTGAAATGGAGCGGGCGCTCTATATCACCGAAGGAAGTGATCATGGCTGGCGTCTTAATTGGCAATGGTTAGGTAAGCAGGATTTTGTGAAGATCAGCGGAACGAAACCATATAATCCGTGGATGCGTGAAAAACTGTTTTTGCCTGATCACGATAGCCATGCGGCCTACTTGACTCCTACGATCGGCAATTTCGGACCAGGACCTTGTGGTTTTACCGCTAATCCCGGAACCGCCATGAGTCAGGAACTTGCTGATAAGTTCTTCATGACGAACAATAAAAATGAAGTTCGCGTTTTTTCCTTCGCTCCTCAAGGCGCCTATTTCAAATTCACGGAACATGACAAGATCCCTGGAGGTAATACCAACACCGGGTTAGCTATCGGCCCAGATGGCGCGCTCTTCGCTGCCAGCTATAAAAATGATCGGGTGAAAAGGGGTGACGTGGGAGCCATTTATAGATTCGATGTTACAAAAGAAAACCGCCACCCTCTGCGTGACCAGACGCAAGCTATTCTCCAGAGTAACGAAGCAGAACAACCCTCAGAAACTCTTTCCACATGGTTAGGTCATGCAGATCAGCGAGTCCGCTTAAAAGCACAATTCGAGCTCGTGCGTCGGGGGACTTCTGGGCTAACAGTGTTTGTTGCGCAAGCTAAAGAAAGCACACCACTCCTTGCTAGACTCCATGCCATTTGGGGGATCGGTCAGGCAGCTAGAACACGGCCAGCACTCTTAAAACACTTAGCCCCTTTCTGGAAGACTTCCGAATCTGAAGTCCTGAGCCAACTCGCAAAAGTCGTCGGTGATGTGGGTGCGCAATCCTCACTCTACAGATCTGAACTACGCGCAGGGCTGGGTAGTCCATCGATGCGGGTGCCATTTTTTTCAGCCATTGCTCTCGGGAACTGTGGGGAGAAGGCGGCAGCTTCCGAACTGGTTATTCTACTTGCTAGCCCTGCCGCTAAAGCGGACGCTTATCTTCGCCACGCAGGATCGATGGGCATTCAAGGCACCATGTCAGCCTCCGAGCTAGCGGCACTTTCAAACCATGAAAACACGAACGTTCGTCTGGCTGCGATTGTTGCCTTGAGGAGACTCAAAGCACCGGAAGTTCGCGCATTTTTAATGGACAAAGACGAGCGTGTGTTACTCGAAGCAGCCCGCGCCATCCATGATGATCTGTCCATACCTGAAGCACTCCCTGATCTTGCTAAAATCCTCACAAGACATCATCTAAAAAGCGAGCCACTCTTGCGCCGCGCCATTAACGCCGCCTTGAGGAACGGTTCTCCAGATGACTTGCAACTTTTGGCTGACTTTCTTCTGACCAATGAGGGTGCTTCATCGGATGCCCGTGCTGTGGCACTCGCTTCCATTCTTTGGTGGTCAAAACCACCTGCCCTAGACCCAGTTGATGGTCGCTTCCGCGCAAAAGAACCGCGTGATCAATCGCCAGTCAATGCTGTGGTCGAAGGACTTCAAGAAACCATTCTCAATGACGCCAAACTCACCGAGGTTCTTCTCAAAGGAGTCATTGAGTTAGGAAACAGTCAGTGGCTCAAGAAAGCTTATGCCCATTTTGATCGCTGGTCGCCTCCGCTCCAGTCTCTCATGCTCAAGGCACTTGCAGAAGCGAAAGATCCGCAACTCAAGGACTATGTTGAACAGGGACTTGCCTCTAAGAATCGCGACGTTCAAGAGACCGCGCGGGGCTTAGCAAAAGAAGCAGGGATTCCCGTGATTGACCTTTTGCTTGCCATTCTCGATGATCCTAAATCAAGCGGATATGGAAAGGCACTGCTTGAATTAGCCAAACTGAAAGATAAGCTCAAGGCAACGGCTCGATTCCAGACGCTGCTGGCGCAGTACAAAGCGGGAACGACCCCGAGGAAGTGGCAGCTTGAAATGTGGCAGGCAGCGAAGATCCGTGGCATCACCTTACCTGCCACACCAGAACGTTTGGAGTTTGGTGGCGATCCTAAAAGAGGGAAAAGAATTGTGAAGACCCATGCGGCAGCACAGTGTATCCGTTGTCACCAGATCGGTAAAAGTGTGAATGCTGGAATTGGCCCGAACCTCACAAAAATTGGTAAAACTCGTGACCGAGCGCATCTTGTAGATTCCCTACTAAATCCTAATAGTGATCTTTCAGAAGGTTACGGTTCTGTTTTGTTAGAAACTAAAACTGGCGAACAAGTATCAGGTGTTTTAGAAAAGAAAGGTGCTAAAATATGGCTTATCACACTTCCCGATACGACGAAAAAGACCTTAGCCGTCGATCAAATAAAAACGCACACGCTGATGTCCTCAATGCCTCCTATGGGACTACTCTTGAACGAATATGAAATCAGGGATATCATCAGTTACTTGGCGACTTTGCGATAGCCTAACTAACTTTTACGGCCCCAAAGAGACCTGCCCTTCAATTACTCACTTTTCCCCCAAGTATCTGGCGCGATGAATTGGGTGTTATTAGTGGTAGCGTCCCAGATCATGGTGCAGCGCTCGCTGGCTCCTATAATGAATTCTTCTCTGCTGACTGGGGGGAGATTACTGAGTAGGATTTCATCGCACTCTACTGGCCAGAGGGACTTGGAGATGATCGTTATTTCTTCGTCTTTTGAGTCTCGCTGCCATTCGCTGAGGTACTTCCAGGTTCCGCGCTGACAGCTGGGATTCATCGCTGGGGGGCAGGGCTGATGAGTGGCTCGGTAGTGATCGAAGACTTTGCCGTAGATAAGCTGCTGGGGGATGATCTTTGAGATACCGTAACTCTCTAACAGAAGTTTTTCCGCGGCGGCTGTCTGGGTTAATTTTAGCTGGTGCTGCTGGAGGCGTTGGAGCTTATTGAGCCAGTTGTCACGTGGGTCTGGGCCGGGGTAAGTAGCGATCTCTTCTTTGTAACTGATGAGGTAAAATTTAACCGCCAGCTCTAGGTGGATGAACTCGCCGGTGGAGAGGTCTGTTAGAAGGTAGTCTAGCTCACCAAGGGTGATTCTATTGTCATTAAAGATCTGAATACCTTTCTCTAACAGATTGATTTCTGGGGAGTGGATCAGTACTTGCTCAAGTGCATCTTCGTAGAGGTGACCCAGTTTTTGGGCATCGTTTAATTTTAAATCAGCAAGCTCTGCTCCATTAGAAAACTTACCTCTATCAAAACAAACCGCCTCTGGTAGATGATCTACGAGAAGCGGTGAGGTGCGCAGGCACTTTAAGAGCGCTTGCGTATGGTCGAAATTAGGGGTGTTGCTGTCACTCTTATGCATAGATAAGCAGGATGGAGTCCACCATCTTGCTCTTACGAAGCGTGTCAGAGACGACGATAAGTGGTGTGCCTTCCTTTACCACACCATCTTCTCTCATGTATTCCACAGCATTGTTGATAGTGACGAGTGGGTCATCATTGAATGGGATCATGTTTGGCTCGATGCCACGAGCGAGCGCTAGCTGACGACAAACCATGGCTTCTGGTGCAAAGGCGTGAATGGTGGTGGAGGGTCTGAGCATTGCGCATTGTGTGGCCATCAGTCCACGTCTGGTGAAGACCACTATTTCCGCATTCGGGATCGAGTCCGCAAGACTGAGAGCAGCGTGAATCACTTTTTGTTTGTCAGTTTCTAAAACGGCGAGTTTACCATTGCCGATAGAGCCTGCTCGCTCCATACGCTTTGCGATACGGTCGAGTGTCTCTACACAGCGGATAGGATACTCACCGACTGAGGTTTCGCCACTGAGCATGATGGCATCAGCCTCTTCATAAACTGCGGTAGAAACGTCTGTGACCTCTGCACGCGTTGGCGTAGGATTTATGATCATAGATTCCAACATGTGGGTGGCTACGATAACTCTGGTGCCTAGGACGTGGCAACGGTTGACAATCTGGCGCTGAATAATAGGTAGCTCTTCTACATGCACCTCGATACCTAGATCGCCCCGGGCGATCATGATAACGTCTGAGGCGATGATGATATCATCGATATTCTTGATGGCTTCTTGATCTTCTACCTTTGAGATGATGTTCGCTCTACCACCGAGCTTCTCCATCTCGGATCTGAGTTCATTCACGTGAGCTGCATCGCGCACGAATGAGCCAGCGATAAAGTCTGATTCACATTCAACGGCAACCTTGAGATCCCTGTGATCTTTTTCCGTGAGGGCGGGAAGATTGAGTCTTGTTCCTGGTAGGTTGATGTGGCGGCGGTTGCCGATCTTACCTGAGGTGAGGACGTGGCAGATGAGTCTATCATCATGCTTTTGCTCGATCTCCATAAGCATGGTGCCGTTGTCCACTACGAGTGTGGCTCCCTGAGCGACATCGTCCATCATCCCTTCATAGTTCACCGTAGTGGAGAAAGGAATAGATGCTTCAGCAGACTGCTTTCTTATTTCAAATTTGTCCCCTACCTTTAACTGGTAGGGAGCATCTAGGTCACCAGTCCGGATGGATGGTCCCTGAAGGTCAAAGAGAATTGCGGCGTGCTTTTTCTTCTCCTCAGCGATCCTACGGATATCTGCAACCACGGTTCTGCACCAGTCGTGCTGTGCGTGGCTCATATTGAGACGGAAGACGTTGACTCCAGCATCGATGAGTTCGCCGAGGCGTTCTGGGGAGTCTGTAGCGGGGCCAAGTGTGATGATGATACTAGTTTTGCGTAACATGATAATGTGTATAAAAGAGTTCGTGCGAGATTTCTTCTCAGCTTCGAGGCGCGATATTAGCTAAATTTGCCTTCATGGCAAGCCCTGCCTCCATCATGCTGAAAAAAGATTAATTTACTAATATCCTCCACCTTGAACTGGAAATATCTAGCTCTCTCAGAGCCGTATAAAATAGCTAAAATTAATAAGATCCCATATGATCTTGTAGTTCATTTAAGCTGAGATTAAGTTTTTCTGCTGCTCTGGCAAGGTCACCATCTGCGGCAGCTATGCTATCGTCGATGAGTCTTTTTGTGATCCAAGCTAGAACATTCTTTCCCTCTGGCACTTGAGAAATAACTTGCTGGAGGCCCGCGGACACCGTCACCACTTTAGCATTCGATCTAGTCGAAGAACCGGCGAGGATAATATCATCTGGGAGAAGCACCTCTGAGCCCGCCAGTGCGCAGGCTCGGGCGATGGTGTTTTCCAGCTCGCGGATGTTTCCTGGCCATGACTGTGCGCAGAGTTTCTCAATGGCTTCTGCGGAGAGACGCATCTTACCATTACAGTGCGTCCCTTGCTTCTTGGTGATTTTCTTGAGGAAATGGACGGCCAGTTGGGGGATATCATCCACCCGCTCGCGGAGTGGAGGAAGGTGAAGCTCTACCACATTCAGGCGATAGTAGAGATCCTCACGGAATCTACCTTCAGCCACCTCGAAGGCTAAATCTTTATTGGTAGCGGCGATGATCCTCACATCGGTGCTGAGTACTTCATTACCGCCAACCCGGGAGTAGGTACCTTCTTGGAGAACCCGCAGAAGTTTCACCTGGACGGTGAGTGGCATATCCCCTATCTCATCGAGGAATAGTGTGCCATTATCACATTGTTCGAATCTGCCGATACGCTTAAAACCTGCTCCGGTAAAGGCGCCTTTTTCATGACCAAAGAGTTCGCTCTCCAACAGGTTTTCTGGGATAGCACCGCAATTTAGAGCAATCATTTCTCCATGGCTACGCGGCGAATATTGATGCACAGATTTAGCAACTAGTTCCTTACCCGTGCCGCTCTCACCAGTGACTAGCACGGGCGCATCAGTCCGCGCCACCTTTCCCACGAGCTTGAAGAGATCTTGAAATGCCTTCGATGAGCCGATCACATCACCCTCTTTAACCATTTCATTTTTCTCTGGTAGAGTTTCATGCACTAGCTTCCGCGCATCGATGACCTGCCACGCGTCTTCAATGAGTTTCTTTAGCTCAAATGTAAGAGATTCCTTCTTGAGAATATCATGCGCTCCGAGCTGCGTGGCGTTGATCAATTGAGCCGCTGTAGGAAAGCTAGCGGTGAGAATGAAGAGCATTTCTGACCAGTTTTTCGCCTTCGCTTTAATTTGCTTTAGAACCGACAGACCATCACCTCCATCACTAGCGGGCATCAATATATCTACGATGGCTATCTCAACATCCACCTTCTCAATGACCTTTAGCGCCTTCTCAGCGTCATCACATTTCAACACGCGGATACCATCAGCCTCTAGCTTCCTTGCAGCCCAGTCTAGATAGTCATGGTCTTCGTTTAACAGTAATAAGTAGCGTTCCATTTTGTCCGATTAAATTTTACCAAATCTGCGATCTCGCTTGGTGTATTCTTTGAGTGCATCAATCAGGGCATCATGCCCGAAATCCGGCCAAAGTTTATCCGTGATTACTATCTCGGCATAGCTGAGCTGCCAGAGCAGAAAATTAGAAAGCCTCACTTCACCCGATGTGCGAATGAGTAAGCATGGATCCGGGATGTCTGCAGTGTACATCTGGGCAGAAAAGACATCATTATCCACATCATCTATGGCAATTTCACCCGCCGATACTTTCCTCATCAGCTTCTTAGCAGCATCCACTATTTCTTCCCGCCCACCATAAGAAAGCGCTAAATTCATCGTTACCCCTGAATTCGATGCGGTGGTGGCTATCGCCTTATCCAGCTCCACTCTTACGTAGGACGGGAGTTTATCTAGTCTACCGATGGCTGTCAGCCTTACATTGTCCTCCATCATTTCGGGAGTCTTTTCTTTCAGAAATCTTTCTAACAGCTCCATCAGTGCATCCACCTCTTTCTGTGGACGATTCCAGTTCTCCGAGGAGAATGCATACAGGGTCAAAAACCTTACCCCAAGGGTATCACATGACTCGACTATACTTCTAACAGAGTCAGCTCCAGCTCGATGACCCGCCACCCGCGGTAGCCCACGATTTTTCGCCCAGCGACCATTACCATCCATGATAATAGCCAAGTGCTCGGGTATCTTTAGCTTTGCTAAATTACTGTCCGAGGCTGCAGCGTCAGTATTATTTTTTCTAAGGGTAAATTTCATTTTAGCATTGAAAAAGGGCTCGAAAACACAATGTACATAACTCGTTTATATTGCAAGTATGCAAAGCGACATAACAGGCTCAGAGGCTCAGTAAGAGGCTCAGTAAGTTTTACCTGCTGGATCATCTACGCGGAGAATTGAGTGCAGTAATGATCCCTTGTAGGCTTTTCACTTCTTGGGAACTAGGATTAGATCGGCTAAAGAGGGCGCGAATTTTTCGAATTGTGTTCGGCCGCTTTGCCGGGTTTGTGAAAAAACCAGCTTTCTCTAGCTCATCCTCTAGCCTCTGTAAGTAATGATCTAGCTCGGCTTTCGGTGCTGCCTCCCACCCCTGCTCGTAGCTAGTAGTCGCTCCCGCTCTGGTGCTCCACCATTCCCAGGAAAATAGCAGCACGGCCTGAGCTAGATTAAGCGAGGTGAATTCTGGATTCATCGGGTAGTGAAGAAGCCGGTCAGCGTAAGACATGGCATCATTATCCAGACCTGAGGCTTCGGGTCCGAAGAGAATAGCAGGACGGTTTTCACCCTCACTGGCAGCAGTAGCTGAGTGCATTTCAGCAGCAGCCTCGGCGGCAGTTACAGCTGGAGTATTAAGATGCCGGATTCGGGCTGTAGCTGCATAGACTTGGTGGCAGTCCGCTACCGCATCCGCCACGGTGGAGTAAACTTTCGCAGACTCTAGCACGCGCTTAGCATCGGTTGAGGGTGCAATGGCATCGGTATTTGGCCAGCCATCTCTGGGGGCAACTAGCCGGAGCTCATCTAGCCCACAGTTGAGCATCGCTCTGGCACACATTCCTATATTGACCGCCATCTGGGTCTGCACGAGAACGATGACTGGTTTAGTAGGGCTTAGATCTGGCATCGCTTAATCATTACCCCCGATTAAATCTAGAGACCTCACGCTGTGCTTCGCGCATTTCCACCTGATCTCTGAGAGCGTGTCTCTTATCAGTATGGGTCTTTCCTTGGGCAACTCCTATTTCCACTTTAACGCGCTTGTTTTTCCAATACATCCGCAAACAAACTAGGGTGCACCCTTTTTGAGAGGTCACTTGATCTAATTTCAGGATCTCAGATTTATGCACTAATAGCCGCCTTGGCCTCTTAGACATATGCTGGAACCAAGGGCCTGCAGTTTCCCATGGCTGGATGTCACATCCATGCAGGAAGAGCTGACCTTTATCAACTCTGGCGAAGGCGTCTGAAATATTTACCTTGCCGGCACGGATGGATTTCACCTCGGTGCCCTTGAGCTCAACGCCCGCCTCGTAAGTATCTAAAATATGGTATTCATGGCGAGCTTTCCGGTTCTTGGAGATTTCTGCACTCATGATTCTTCTGACTTTAGAGGGGCGGGGTGGCTACTCCTTATGTTAGTAGCTGAAATGATCACACAGTCTCAGCCGGTGTCACCACGATCTTACCTTCGATAATCTCAGTAAGTGCGATGTCTGCGGCGCCCATAGATGGCAGAGCGTCAATGAGTGGTGACCTTCCAGAATTAAGCTGGCGGACACGCTGTGAAACGATGTTTACGAGAACTTGTGGATCTTTTACGATCAGGGCTGCTTGGTCTACGAGGCTGCTTTTCATAGGTGATTTTGATGTTCCGCTGGACTCATCGGATTGGTCAAACGGGATAATGTTCGATTTTTCCATAGTGAGTCTCAGAGGTAGTTAGATTTAAATTTAAAGGGCTGATTGCGCTAGCGGTAAGTCAATAAATACAAAACGGGATAGATTTCAAGCCTAATGTGTGTAATCTTTTATTTTTTGGCGTTTTGGATCTTTTTCAGCTTTCTGAGCTTATATCTGGAAACATTCATCATCAGCGAAGCCAGAATGGCGAACGGCAGCGTCCACTTTCCAGCGGATGACAAAAGCTCACTCCTCGTTGCCAACATCGCTATCTCTTGCTCCCACTCAGAACCCATCCCAGCCTGCTCTCTAACATCAGACATCCCCGAGAAATACAATGACACCATCATCAGCAGAGCCAGCAAGAGAACAACAAACCCTGCGATGAGAACTCTTCGCCAGAATCTGCGCTTGTTGTTGATTTCTAACTCATTCATTTTTTATTTTAGCCCGGTGGCCAGGTCATTTTTCTACCAGCGAGGATGTGTAGATGCAGGTGAGGGACCTCTTCTCCCCCATCACCGCCGTTGTTGATTACGACGCGGAATCCATTTTCCAAAAAGCCTTCCTGCCGCGCCACCTGCTGAACCATGAGCAGTAAATGCCCGAGAGTTTCTTTATCTTCATCATCAGCCTCCCCCACTCGCACGATACGCTTTTTAGGAACCATCAATAGATGCGTAGGCGCCTGCGGCGAAATATCATGGAAGCAAATACAGAGATCATCCTCATAGACAATTGTAGCCGGTATCTCGCGAGCAATTATTTTTTCAAAGATAGTCATCGTTTCAATCAAGGGATATCAAATGGCGGCTGGCGTGACGATATATATCTGTGACTTATCGCGGTAATAAACTTAAATCTATTGATGAATCCACGAATAGATACCCAAATACAACTGAACACACACAGTGCCTCCTACCCCTAAAATATCCCTACTATTTTGCCACCCACTCCCACCGCATTTGAGACTAAAAACGTGTTGCCGATAACGTGCTTACTCAATGGGTCACAGAGTTTGCAAAGGTTGATGTTCGAAGGCCTATTTTTTATACCCTAAGAATGAATACCGTGCTCACGGTATTAGATGGCGAGTTTGCGCTAGCAGGAACACATTTTCCAGAGGTGGATGGAAAGCAGGACGAGAGCAGAAAGTGGCTCGTCTTGGTGAAGGCTAGTGTGCTGAAGTTAGGGAAATAACAGCCCAGCTAACTTTCTGCCTGCCTGTAGATCTTCTTTAACTCGCTAGTAATATTACTTTCGGTCACTTTATCTGCTGGCGCATACCTGTAAACGGTGTCGTAGTGATAGCTGAGAATATTATCTAACAGAACATCTAATCCAGCCACATCTATGTGCTGATTCTTCAGATACTGGACGCTCTGCATGAGGGTCTGACCAGGTTTGATTGGGTAGCCTAATTTGCTTGAGACTTTCTGGAAGAGTTGGAGATATTTTGGCTCGTGCTTCACATAGACCGCGCTGCTTGAGCTCTGGCTAGGCAGAGTAAATCTTCTGACGAGCAACAATATGATCACAAGAAATATGAATACTGCCAGCACGATTAGAACCCTCATCCAGGTGAATAAACCTTCCTCCATCTCTTCATCTAAATACTCTTCATCTAGATACTCTTCGTTGTCTGTTAGATCTGGTGGATCTTCACCCGATTCAGATTCCGTGACTGCATTTGCCGACGGAGGAGTGGTGTCATAGATGACCCAGCCGTAGCCATCTAGGTAAATTTCTGTCCAGGCGTGAGCGTCCTTGGATCGAAATACGAATAGTTCTGAGCTCTCGAAAAACTTACCTCCAGACCAACCAAACGCAATCCTACTGGGGATCCCTAGCTCACGGCAGAGCATGGCGGCGGCTGAGGCATAGAACTCGCAGTAGCCAGACTTTTCCTCGAAGAGAAAGTTTTCCAGTGCATTGATTTCGCGCTTGTTCTCTATGTCGAGCGAGTAGCTACACTGGTCATTGATCAGTTTTTTTAGGGCGCTCAACTGCAACGACAGGGGTAAGCTTTTATCCACAGATGCGGCGAATTTTGTCAGCTTACGCTGGAGGCTAGAATTATTTACTTTACTGACATAAACACTATGTGGCGACTCCCCAACGGCGATATTTTTATCAAGCTCGACGATTTGATCTAACAGGATTGGCTGTGAAGTGGCAGAGTAGCTGTAACTGATTTCATCCTTGATGAAGCGAGGCAGAACGTAGGTATCGGTACTGACCTTGGTGAGTGATTGCACATCGGTATCGATGGTATTTTGTAGCGTGGTGAGGAGGTTCTGGCCATTGCTATAATAAGGCTGGGTGATCGTGTGAGAATACAACGGCAGCCGACTTCTCCAGGTTCCATTCACGGGAGAAATCTGGATATTAGAACCCTCTAGATTTTCGACAATAAGCTTAGTCGGTTGATGGATGGACCAGGTATCGCCATCGAAATGGTCGAGCGCGAAGCTGCGTAGGTAAATACTGTGTTTTCGCAGCGACGCTCTGCTAGTTTCACTAGCAACATTCATGAAAATTTCCGGCTTGTTCGGCGGCCTCTTACTTGCCTGCTTAGGGTGCGAGCGTCTGAAATGGTTATCCCATAGCCAATTACCAGCACCGTTGTGGCTAAGTTTCCCCGGCGCCCCAACGGTATTTTCATCGGGAAGATTTTTACTGGTGAGCCAGTATTTCATCTCTCCGTGAATCTCTTCCGTTGTCTTTGGCCCTAGCGTGAATACCGCTAGAAGGAGTAGCTCGATGCAGAAGATCACTGCTCCGATGTAGAGGTAGTCTAGCCATTCAGGGGCGCGCAGGCTGCTGAGTCTGGGGCGTTTTCTATTTTTACTGGAGGCATCGCTCAGGGGCACAGCGACCATCACCACGATCAACGCCAGACCTGCTCGCATCCAGACAGGCAGGCTATCAGGCCAGCCACTTAGAAGGACGTAGGCGATGATGAGATTGATGATGAGAATTGCGGCGCGCATGATGGAGATGAAATTTATACTAACTCTAAGCTGATTGAGAGAGCGCTTCTTTGGCTGAGATAGTTTTCTTAAATGGGAAATTTACTTGGCGGATATCGATAACAGTGGCGGAGGCTGGGATGAGGATCAGATCCTGCCATGCTTCTGGCGGCATGTCTGAAATGATGATGATCTGTTGTTCATCAGAGACCTCATCGAGCGCAGATTGCAGCTCATGCAGCTCAGTACCGATGGCTCTCTGAGTATCCGCGAGGATCGATAGGCATTCGTAATACTGTGGCCTCGTCTTAGCGATGATAGGGTGCCAGTGCATAAAATCAGCCACAAGCGTGGTTCTTATATTGAGATTTCTCAAATGGGCGATGGTGCCAGCTGTTAGAGAGATAGCACGCTCGAAGGCGTCCTCCCGCATCATTTCTCGGTGCGCACTAAAGGAGTGAAATATCACCACAGCTTGTTCCGGAAGCAGCCCAGGAGGATCAAATTCACGCACTCTGAGGGAGTGCCCTTGTGCCAGTGAGCGAATGGATGCGGGCCAGTGGATACTCTTAGCCGCGTCACCCGGCTGCCAGGGTCGGATGCTGCGCGGCTCACCCGAGTGCTGGTTATTAGAGTGCTGGTTTGGGCTCTGGCATTGCCCAAAGACACCATGATCTAATAGCTCGTCCGGGATGATACTTCGCGGGTAAATCGTGAGCGGATGAAGCAATAACTGACGGGATGAGAACCTGAAAATTCCGAGAGGAAACGTAGAGCAAAATTTATAGGGGTGCTCTCTATTCGACGCACGCATCGGAATTTTAAGGGGGACATCAGCACTGGATAATGAGCCGGCCGGAACCCAGGCGGACTGGCTACCGAGAACAGCACCGTGTGGAAAGGCAAGGTAGAGCTTCACATGAAAGGCATCTAACAGCGAGCGCGTGTTGCGGATAACTACGTGTGGCTTATACGGCTTGTTGGCATGGCATTTATTCGGGAGCGAAATATCGACTTCCAGTTGAGAAAGATTACACCGGCCCATCACATAACAACAGAGCATAAGGGTCAAAGCAGACAGCCCCAGCGTGATGAGTGCACCATCACCTAACAGAATCCCAGCCGCTGACAAGCCGACCGCGATTCCCAGACAGAAGGCGCCTCGCGATGCTAGCTTAGTGGAGAATTTTCTCATCTTTGATATTAGCTTTCTAAGCAACGACAGTCTGCTGGAGTGCCTGCTCGATGATGTGCTCTGGGTCGCTGCCATCGTCGCAAATGATGCGGTGCCGCATGACGTGAGGGAAAACGAACTGCACATGATCCGGCAAAACGTATTCTGACTCTTGTAAATGTGCATAGGCCTGAGCGGCGTGAAGTAGAGCAATGGAGCCACGGATGGAGACAGCGTGTGGATTAGCAGCCAGCTGCCGCACGCTCTCGCAGAGCGCTATAATATAGCCAGAAAGTGTCTCCGAGAGCTGGATGGCCAGGCACTTCTCCTGCTCATTGACGATGTCTTCTATACTTAAAAATGGTTCTACTTCTCCGGCTACTATCTGAGCATGCTGCGATAAAATGATGCTTTCCTGAATACTGCGGCTAGGAAGAGACATCGGAATTGAAAGCAGAAATCGGTCTAACTGTGGCTCAGGTAATGGGAACGTTCCAGTGGAAGAGGTGTCGTTCTGAGTGGCTATAACGCAGAAGGGAGAATCGAGAGCGATAGTCTTACCGTCAATAGTGACTTGCGCCTCATTCATCGCCTCTAATAGGGCCGCCTGGACTCGCGGCGAGGTGCGGTTTATCTCATCTGCCAGTAGTAAATTAGAAAACACTGGACCGGGAATAAACTCGAACTCACCGCTATTCTGCTTGTAGAGATGGTAGCCTAAAATGTCTGATGGCAGCAGGTCTGGAGTGAATTGGATACGTCGAAATTCCCCACCAAAACAAGACGCGAGGGTCTGCGCGATAGATGTCTTTCCTATACCAGGCGCTCCTTGGATAAGAGCATGACCTTTTGCAAGAAGCGCGATAAGGAGGAGCGTAGCGGGTTGTTCCGCGCCTAGAACTTTTTCTGTTAGACGCTGGTGAAGTAGCTTGAGTTTATCGACAGGCATAATGAGATAAACGAACTATCTCACTGATTTCTTAACGTGCAAAGACTAATTTTCTGGCTGCTCTGGCTTCTTCTCAGGCTTGAAGGCAGAGAGGAAAAGTAATGTGGCGGCAATGCAGATACATGAATCCGCTACATTAAATGATGGCCAGTGATAGCCATTGGTGAACGGCACCTGGATGTCTAGGAAATCTACTACGTAGCCATGACCTAATCGCTCAAAAAAAGAGAGCTGCTCAGGACCTCTTAGCCAGAAACCTTGGAAGAGTCGGTCGATAAGATTTCCGATAATCCCCGCAAGCAGCAGCGGCGCTGACCACTTGGCGACTCCTTCAAAAATATTCTTCTTCCAGAGAAGCGGCACTAGAAAAAGTGCGATCAATGGGACGAAAAGAAATACCACCGGCGCCCAAGCGGAGCCATTGCCAAATCCGAATGCGACACCTTGATTGTGCACACGAATAATGTTGAAGAAATCCTCAACAACGGTGATCTGCTGGATACCCTGAGTATCAACAAACCTCTCACCTTTAACGATGATGTCCGGCTGATTGAATGTCAGGACGATCCACCACTTAGAAATCTGGTCCAGAAGGATAAGAGGTAGTGAGATCTTGAGGAACAGAGGTAGTAGTTTAATTGGATTCATAGTTTAGTAAATTTAGGTGGTTATGATGGCTTGGCATTTATCTGAGCAACAGCCTTGGCTCTTATCATCACAGGACTCACAACTGAAATGCTGTGCGTTACAGCCGTGTTTGTTAGAGCAATTAATATAGCGCTCGCATGGCTCTTCACAGTGCACACAGTGGGCAATCACAGTTGGATTTATCGTATTTACTGGCACTCCAATGCGCTCATCAAAGACGTAACACTGACCTTCGTAATCCTCACCTTTCACTACGGGATCTTTCCCATAAGTAACGATGCCGCCGTGCAGTTGATTCACATCTTCAAAGCCTTCGCGAACCAAATAGCCGCTGAATTTCTCACATCGAATACCGCCGGTGCAGTAGGCAAGAATCTTCTTCCCATCGAACATCTCGCGGTTATCCTTGATCCACTGCGGCAGGTCGCGGAAATTATCAACCGGCGGCAGGATAGCATTTTTAAATTTCCCAAGCTTCCACTCGTAATCATTTCTTGTATCGATGATCACCGCATTAGGATCATTCATCGCCTCTTTCCATTGTTGGGGATTGAGGTAGTTTCCCGTAGTTTCACTAGGCGAAAAGTCTTCATCCCCGAGACCGAGCGAGACTATTTCAACACGAGATTTTACTGAGAGCTTAGGGAATACATGCCCTAGCTCTGGGTCTATTTTAAATTCTACATTTGCGGTAAGCGGATCATTCCTGAGCGCCTCCATGTATTTCTGGCAGCTCGCCACTGTTCCAGAAACAGTTCCATTTATACCTTCATTACCAACGATGATTCTACCGAGTAATTCTAATGACTCACAGAGCACCCGATGCTCATCTCTGTACGCATCAGGATCAGCTATTTCCACATAGAAATAGTAGAGCAATACTTGATACGGCGCTTCTGTCATGGAAATGACTTATCTGATGATGAATTAATGAGCAATGCTAAAAAATTCTACCATCAACGAGTCTGCTTAGTAGTTTTTTTAATCAAGTCAAAGGTCACTCCGCAGTGCATACAGCGGACACAACGAAGCAATATAGCAGTGACAACAGCCGTAGATGAGTAGGATAGTGGAAAAATCTTATAGGCATCCTTGTGCTTAATAGACTTACTATTTCCGAAATGGTTCGCTCTACAAAGCGGACATGTCGTCACCTTGCTCGCCAAGAAAAACATGAGCTTCACGATTATCCAGATTACAAACATCGCTATCCCAGCAGAGATCATTACCCCGTCCTTCCGCCAAACACCAATGCCAAATGCAGTAATCATAAGGACCAACAAAACTAACGCTAATAACCAAATCAGTGCTGCTCGATAATACAACCATTTGCGCCCCGCCATGTGTGCATTGCGCCCACGGTGTGGTGCCTTACCAATAACGAAACTTTTTTTCCTCTTAACAGGCGTGGTTGAACTTCTGGTTTTAAGCTTTACTCGCATACTAAATTATTGAGAGGTCGGATGGTGGCGGACTTTACTGATCAACGATTTATATTCTCCGAGCATATAAATTGACCCAGTGATGAGTATCGGCATATTTTCACCTCTGGCAATACTTAACGCGTCACTAATATCAACAGATTTTAATAACTTATCTTTTACTTGCTCTGTAACCTCATCTAAGTCTTCAAAATGGATGGTTTTAGGTGAATTAATAGGTGTGAAAATAATTTTCTCAGCAATCTCTAAGAGATGAGTCAACACACCTCTCGGGTCCTTACACTCTATCGAACCAAAGATAACTACAGGCTTAACATCTCCATATTGTTCTTTCCAAGTCCTTACTAAAATCTCAGCGGCATGTGGATTATGCGCACCATCGATTACCGTGAGCGGCCTCTCTGAGGTGACCTCAAATCTCCCTGGCCACTGAACACTCTCTAAGCCATCCTTCACCGAATCATAGCGCAGTTCCACTCCTAGTTGGTGTAACGCTTCTAGCGCAAGCGCTGCATTTTCTCTCTGGTGAAGACCAGGTAACCCTACTCCATAAACTTCTACTGGTCCATTCACCACCGTAAGAGGCGCCCTCATTCTATTCGCCGTCTCAGCAATAACTCGTGAAGCAGTCTTATCCTGTATAGCTGAAATCACCGGAGCATCAGACACAATAATCCCCGCTTTCTCTCCAGCTATTGCTGCCAACGTATCTCCCAGATACTGCGAGTGGTCCATCGCTATCGGAGTTAGCACGCAGACATCTGCTGGCACTGCCGTAGTCGCATCTAGCCTGCCACCCATCCCTGTCTCAAGGATGATAAGCTCAACTTCCTTGTCTCTAAAAAACTTCATTCCCAGAGCGAGAGCAATCTCAAAAAACGTAGGATGGTGCTCCCAGTCACTTACCAAATTCCGGATGTCTGTGAGATACTTAGCAGTCTCCTGTTCAGAAATCATCTTGCTATGAACGCGGAATCTCTCTCTGAAATCCACCAAATGCGGCGAGGTAAAAAGCCCCGATCTTATGCCATGAGCGCGCGCCACGGAATCTATTAACGCACAAGTAGACCCCTTACCATTCGTACCTGCCACGTGGATAACCTTGGTATCCCTACTAGGGAATGCCAGAAACTGAGCCAACAGCTCAGCAGGGGCATCAAGTCCCAGCTTGACGCCAAAGTGCTGAGTAGAGTAAATCCACTCAATCGCCTCAGAATAAGTCATTTGAATAAACGGTTACTTTAACATATAGCCCAGTAAGCTACCTAGTCTAGCACGTAACTCTCGGCGTTCCACGATGGAATCTACCAGCCCGTGAGCCAGCATGAATTCTGCTGTCTGGAATCCCGGAGGCAGATCCTGATGCGTGGTTTCCTTCACCACACGCGGACCAGCAAAGCCGATCATGCACTTTGGCTCGGCGAGGTTGATATCACCAATCGTAGCAAATGATGCCGTGACTCCACCCGTAGTCGGATGAGTCAAGACGGAGATATAAGGCAGACCAGCATTCGATAGTTTAGCAAGCGCACCACAAGTCTTCGCCATCTGCATCAGCGAGAGCATTCCCTCCTGCATCCGCGCACCTGATGATGCGGAAACGATGATCATCCCGCACTTTTCTGCGATTGCATTTTCAATAGCTCGGGTGATTTTCTCCCCCACTACTGACCCCATCGAGCCAGCAAAAAATTTAAAGTCCATCACCGCAATCATAGTTGGATTCCCCAGAATAGTGATTTTCCCAGTGACCACAGCATCGTTCAGCTTCGTCTTCTGCCGTAGCATTTCTATCTTCTCTTCGTAGTTATCAAAGCCCAGCGGATTTTTAGAATAAAGCGTCGCATCCCTCTCAGCAAATGATCCTGGATCAGCAAGCATATCTATTCTCTCTCGAGCGCCTAACAGGAAATGATGACTACAATATTGGCAGACTTGGTGGTTCTGCTTGAGATCAAGAACGTGCAACATTTTGTCGCATCCAGGACAATTTGCCCATAGATCGTTCGGCATATCTTTCTTTTTATTTTGGCGGAGACGAGGTCTTTCAAAGATTCCCATAGCGTTTTTACGGTTTGATTTAAAGTAGTCTAGCCACGTAACACGGTTACGACAACTATGTTTTCAACTTTCGGAAATTCTTGCCTCAGCAGCTGCGCACATTCCTCTGAGGTTGAGCCAGTAGTAAAAACATCGTCAATAATAATTATCGACCTGTATTCCGCCAAATCACCACTGACACAGAAAGCACCCTTAAGATTTTTCAGCCTCTCACCACGTGTTAACCTCGTCTGGGTTGTGGTGTAACGCCTACGCCTTAATAGCTTTAAGGTAGGAATGGAAGTCTGCTGCGACAACTCTCTACAGATCAGCCCAGCTTGATTAAATCCACGCCGAAATTCTCGCCGCCAGTGGAGCGGCACCGGCACTAACACAGGCGCAGGAAGCTCAGAAAACCGAGGGTCATCCAACAGCACCTCAGAGCAAAATTTCGCTAACACCCGAACCAAGTAGTGCTGTTTCCCATACTTAAAAGAAATCACCATCTGCCGGTTCTTGGCCGTGTTCTTCAGCGCGGACTTCGCATACTGGAAAGAAAATTTCAGATCACTGCAATTCGGACAGATTGGATTCTCAGAAAACTCACCCTCGTAATCTTCAGCACACACATCACAATACCCCTCGGCGATTCTTATCGTCGCCACGAAACACGCGTCACAGAGCGCATGTTTCCCTTCCAACACTTTCTCACAATGAAAACATGCGCTTGGATACACGACGTCTAATACGCCTGGGAAAAATCGCTTTAATTGCTTCAGCATCCTTAGAGCAATGATTTTTTAGGCCTTAAATAGAGCCACACTGCAGCCCCTGTGAGGCAGACAAAAAACAACGGGACGAGTCCCTCACGGATATCACTCCCATAGAGAACCGGATGCGCATTCCCGGTATTATTAGTCAGTGCGAGATAGACCTTCAGCGTGAAGACCCAGCCGGCATGAAGACCAATAGACATCCACAAATAACCAGTTTTATAACGTGCATACGCCAGCACTACGCCCACAATAAACAAGGTCAAAAACACTCCGATAAATTCCTCCGGATGAATAAATTTCTCACCAATTTGAGCCAGCAACCTGAAGCCCGCATCAGCCGCACCACCATCGACTATTTCTGGACTTCCTTTGTAGGGCTTTAGGAAATGCACCAACGCAAAGAAAAATGATAAGCCAATCATTGTAGCACGCGCACTCAGACTCCGCATTAGCAGCGCGAACAATACCCCTCTAAATAACCACTCCTCAATCAAAGAAGCACCCACCGCAGGAGCGATTGCCTTCATCAATGCCTCCCCCGGAGACGCGCTAGTATCCACAGTCACCCAGCCCAACTGGTAAACCACCATGAAGAAAATCCCCATATATCCCATCGCATAAAAAAAACCCATCAGCATATCCTTCCACCCCTGCCATCTTGGATTAATACGGATACTCAGCGGCGGCTTGATCTCCTGCCTGTCATTTCTTAGAGTTCTGATAAATGGATACAGTAAGATGATCGCCACCGCCATTAATACTCTATTATAATACCGAGCCAGGTCGCCTCTCGCCATACTCCCCTTGATCGATCCCATCACTCCATCACCAGTATCACCTGACGAGAATTCTTTCCCCCAAGTATAGAATAAAGGAGTCATCATCGCCGCGATGATGAGGCACAAAACGACAAAGAGAAATAGCCGAGTCAGCTCGTTTTTTAGAAAGACTTTCACTGAGCGAAACCATAACAACAGCCATGTCCATCTGTCCAGAGTATTGCTACCTCGGCAGGTGATTTTATAGCAGGCTTATCCAGAGCTCTCATAAGTAAGCTCTCTCCGTAGAGAAAAATAAAATGCTACCTCACGACAACAAAATAATTCACCGTGTTAACTTTGTAAATCACGCATGCTGTAGAGCCTGACTGCACCATCCTCAAATATCCGCTCAGATTCTTCACGACTAGAGCCTTTGCGCTCCTTATACCTCCTAGACTTTCGTTCTCTCTGAATAGGATCGGCATTCATTTACCCTAGTATGACTCCTTTTTCCCCGCCAGTGCCTCCACTCAGCCGCTCTAATGATCAAAAAGATCATCACCCAGCTCCCTGAACCAAGATATAAAACGAGATAGAGCGATTTTTAAAAGATTGAACTAAATGTGACCGTAGATAGATGTTACTACTATTATGAGAACTAAATTCATTAATCATTTACTAACGGCAATCATCATCACCGCAACCTGCACATCCAGTGTGGTGATGGCGAAGAAGAAGTCGGCCAAGAATAATCCCACAACGCCTCTCACTGCAGGAGGTCAAATACTAGCTTCTAAGTATACACAGCAGCTACAGATTTTAAAAGCAGATCTCACCGCATCATTACCACGGGTCGATAAGCGGAGAATATCTGCCTACACAGATGCTCTCGCCGCTGAAGCAACAGCAAAGTCAAACTCAGAAGCCGCTCAGAAAAAAATCGACGCCATCGGAAAAGCAAAAGGTGCCGTGGGTCACGCTAAAGGTAAATGGATCGGTGGGGCTGACAAAGGGATCGCGAAAGCAAAAGCAGCGCTAAAAAAAGCCAATTCAAAAGCTGAACGTGATGCGGCAAATAAGCAACTTATCGACTGGGAAAAAAACCGAGCCGATGGAGTAGCCGCATTAAAAGAACGCCAAGCAGTTCTCGACAAAGCGATGGCTGGTCAAAAGAACGCTCAAAAAATAATGGCTGATGCAAAGAAAACATTGGCCAATGCCAAAATAGAAACCTTAAAGTCTGTTAGTAATCTCGGACTCAGCACTCTTCTGACTAGTGACAAACTAGACGCTAAACTCGCAAAATACACAGTAATGTCAAATGCCACGTCGGCAGGTCTAGCAGCATTTGCACAGCAAGGAGCAGAACAGGAAAAGATGCTTAACACAGTGCTTTCTTCCGAAAAGCTACTGACTCAGATCTCAATCGCCGATGGAGCAAAAAATGGTAACTACGGTCGGGCGATACAGATCTACTATGACATCAGCAACGCGAGCAGTAAAAACAAGACCCAAGCTGACAAAGACACGCTTCAGCGCCTCGCACTTGCCATCAGCCTAGAGCACGCGACTCCAATCAAGCAAAGAAACGCAGTCGCCAAGAAGGATGCACCCGCCACTGTTGACCCAGTGAAACGTTACCTTCATTATGAAAAAGCATTACTCAATGGCGAGCTAGATCCTGCATTTAAATACATGAGTGTCTGGGATTACCGTATGGTCGTCGACGGCCAAGAACCTGATGAAATTTTAACGTGGGGCAGAGAGATGCTCCGTAACTACCGGCCAGACCATATCTCAACTCCTGACTACCGCTGGCGCTATGTGGCATCTGTCAGAAGCGATGTCCCCTATGGATCTCAGGACAACAAATACGACGAAGACCAGCTACAATTCTTCCAAAACATCCTCAAGAACGGTGGTATTTGTGGCCGCCGCGCCTTCTTTGGTCGCTTCTCTCTCCGCGCCTTCGGCATCCCCACCACAGCTCGTCCTCAGCGCGGTCACGCAGCACTCGCTCACTGGACACCAGCTGGATGGGTAATCAATCTAGGTGGAGGCTGGGGAGCTGGCTGGACCAAGACACTTTACAAACAAGACACTGATTTCCTCGCCACCACACAGGCGCGTTCCGCAGGTAAGCAGTTCTTACAGGTAAAGCGTGCCCAATGGATCGGCAATGTGATGGATGAAACACCTGTCTATGGGCTCGGTTCTAAGAGAGCACCAGAATTCTGGTATGGAATCTCACTCTACATCCAGAAGAACGTGATCAAGTCAGTCGATGCCAAGACACTAGCAGCAGTCGGTCAAGATATCGCAGAGGCAAATGAAACCAAAGAAAAAGTCCTTGTTACCAAAGTAACCATGACCGCAAAAGACCGCGATATCTCCGTCAATAATAATGGCGTCATCACCATCCCCGCCGTTGCCTCCACTAAGCCGACTAAGAGCTCAGGAAAAATCATTTTCATGGACAGCTACCTCGGTGGCAAGCAATTGCACTACAGCCGCACATCTAAACATCAGGTATTCGAATACACATTCAGCGCCAAGTCTGCGGGCAAGTATCAACTCACAGCAAACGTAGTGACACCAAGTTGGAAACAAAGCCTGCTACTAACTGTCAACAGCGCAGAGCAACAGACCAAAATAGAGCTCCCCTTCACCATCGGAATGTGGGAAAAGACTCAACCAATCACCATCGAGCTTAAAAGAGGTAAAAACCAGCTCACTTTTACCCGCGAAGGATCAGCGAAAGGAATCACCATCAAAGATTTCACACTCACTCCAATAAAATTCGAATGAAACTAATCATAACAGCCGCCACGGCACTGATTTCTACTTTAATGGTAAGTGCTGCGGAAATACCAAACATCATTTACCTTATGTCCGATGATCAGAACATCGACTCGATGGGGTGCTACGGAAACTCGGATGTAAAGACGCCGAATATTGATCGCCTTCCCGACCTTGGCATGACCTTTGATAATCACTACGTGACAACTGCAATCTGCATGGCCTCTGGTGCCTCAGTGACGACCGGCATGTATGAGTATAAAACCGGCGGCAACTTCTAGCATGGCGAGATGATGACCGCGACCTGGGAAAAATCCTACCCCGTGTTGTTGCCTAAAGCAGTTTATCTGACTGCCTTTGCCGGTAAGTTCGGGTTTGATTTGCGCGATACTCCGGACGGACCGAAGTAGTGGGTCTGAAGTGGTCTCCTAAAGATCGTGTAAGTCTCAATAAATATCCGAAAGCCTCATCGCACTAAAAAGTAGGTCGATTAGCAAGAAGCTCACATAGTGCCTTATTTTCAAAGTTGGCACGCTGGAACATGCGCTGCTATGATTGAATATTGTCTTTATTCAAAAGACAATTGCTGCCCGCCGTTCTACTCACTACTAAAACTACTGCCCCAACTCCGCTTTATTCCAACTATTCCAACTGCCGC
>CAWVXI010000041.1:0-27843 GCA_963934155.1 uncultured Verrucomicrobiales bacterium
GGAAAAGCATAGTCAAGATAGTTTCTTCTTATAAAGGTCTGACCTTCTAAACTCGATCATTGGTATTCTATAGAGGGACAGACCTTTTATTAGGAGATTTCGGAATTGGTACCCGTTTCTTCCGATAACACGTGTCTTCCGAGAACAAAAAAAGGGTGACGGTCAAAGAAGCGTCACCCTTTAATTAGATTATTTCTACCGATTTACTTCCGACGACGCAGGATCAAAGCGAGTCCACCAAGGCCGAGCAGGGCTGTGGTGGTGGGCTCTGGGATGGCACGGAGCTGGAAACCCGTAATGGTTTCATAGCCTGCTCCGCTTGCTAGCACCGTAATATCCCCACTGCCATCAGCAGTCACATTATTGAAATAATGGAAAACACCAGTATCTCCTTCGGTATAGGTTGTGCCACCCGTGGTGATCTTGCTTTCTCCAAAAGTATCCGGACCAGCACCCTGCGCGGTCATCGTCTGGTTCGGAAAGTTATCAGCAAAGTAGAAGATAAGTTCGTAATCCATGCCCGCATTGAGCTGGCTTAATGTGAGAGTGTGAACCGTTGTATTATCATTAGCTCCATATCTACCATTATTTGTCAGAACATCAGAGCCCCAGCTGCCATTCCCATTCCCATTGCCCCAGACAGTGAAAGCGTAGTCAACTGTAGTGTCAATATTGTTAGAGTCTACCAAATCAGTGCCTGACGATGATTGCGATACATTCCAAGTCTTGGCGCCTTCGCCCCAGAGCCCATAGCCAGGATTAGTCGTCGTGGTGGGGGATCCTGTATTCCTAATATTGACATTGATGACCGCCGCATTGGCCGAGATAACGAACGTTGCCATTGTCGCCGCTAAAGATGTGATTAGTTTAGTCTTCATATTGTTGGTTGTTTTATTGCTAGAATTTTGCTTTTTTGTGTGGTGTCCCTGAGGACGTTGTTGGAGAGATCGGATAGTGGGAAGAAAGGGGTTTGCGGGGGATATAAAGGTATAATAATTAAATAGTTATGAATGAGCGGTGGTCTGGCAATAAAAAAATGCAAAAAAGAGAAAAATAATTGATGATGAGGCACTTTGGTATTCTATAGAGAGACAGACCTTTTATTAGGAGGACCTTATTTTGGAGGCGCTCGCGGGTGATACGGCAAGAAATATAATGATGCACAGCGACGAAAGCGGTAGCGCCTTAGTAGTGGTTAACATTAGGGAATGATAAACACTGAAGGTTGTAAGTCAAAATTACCTGGATGGCGCTGGAGAGGTTCCTGTTGAAAAAACTAAAGATATTCTACAAAGCTATTTCCTAGCTCAGTGAGCCGCGCCTTTTCTGCGACTGAGAAGTCATATGGCTCCACTTTTCCTATACCCAGAGTCCCTAGCACCTTGAGTCCATCTTCAGATAAGATAGGCACTGCCAACGAGCCGGAGACGCCGGTTTTGCGGGCATCTTCCTTGGCCACCCCGCCGAGATCTTGTTGCAGATTACACAGTTCCACTGGTTGCTTAGTTTCAGCAGCCACACCGGCGATACCTTTGCCAAAGGGGATGGTTGAGATTTTTTCGATGATGAAATCAGGAACGCCTGCGTGGCTCACTAGCAAAAGCAGATCTCCCCCCTGTTCAGTCTTATGTATGGTCCCAGTAACACAAGTAAACTCATCCATGACTAACTTTAACTTCTGATCAATCTCATTCATTCGTTGATTTTTTAATCTAACTTTAAGTCTGTCCTGCTGTTAATTCTTAGCATGCCACGCATCTATTTTCTTCTTCAGAGCCGCGATTTTTTCTGGATGTGCCTTGGCTAGGTTTTTCGTTTCGTGTGGATCTTCTGATAAGTGGTAGAGTCTGAATGGTTCCTTATCCCAGACATGGAGATTGCGATACTGTGTGGTGTCGGGACCATCATGGCGAATCATGAGCTTCCAATCCCCATCAATACACCAAAGATATTGAAGCGTCTCATTTGAGTTTCCTAGGGTCATGTTGTGTGAGGAATGAAAGACTCCGTAGACGGTGGTGCGTTCTTTTCTCGCCTTTTCATCAAGAAGATTGATTCCTTTCAAGCTTTGAGGAGTTTTAAGTCCTGCGAGGGCTGTGATGGTAGGGAAGATATCTACGGTGTGCGCTAAATCTTTCGAGTCTATAGGTGTGATTTTTCCTGGCCAGCTTACCATAATGGGTGTGCGGATTCCATTTTCAAATGGTGAACTCTTCGAACGCTGCGCATATTGTCCCCAGAGTTTTTGGGTAGGGTCATCGGCATTGCTACTAACGGTTGCCCAGCCGTTGTCACAGGCATAGATGATGACGGTGTTGTCGGTGAGTTTTTTCTTATCAATATATCCTAAGAGGTCACCGCAAGTTTCATCAAACCAATCGCACATGGCATAATACTTAGCGTCATCTTTTGCTCTCCCTTTTTCTGTGTATTTCTCAAGTAGGCGAGCAGGTGGGTTATGTGGTGTGTGTGGTAAGAATGGAGCATACCAGACGAAAAATGGCTTCTTCTCTGTCACTGCCATATCGATAAAATCTGTGACCGGCTTCATCCCAGTTCTACCTATTTTTAATCCTACATCGCCATGTCTGCCACCGCGCTTAGGGTCTGCATGTGTCATGCCGTGGGTGAATCCTCCTTCTTTAGGTGTGCCTTCCCACCATTTACCGGACTGGAAGGTGAGGTAGCCATTCGCTGAGAGTAGTTTCACAAAATTAGGTAACTTGTGAAATTCATTGCGAAACGGTATGTCATCCTGATGACGGGTTTTTCTGTTTCCGGAATCATTTGCTGTGATACCATGCACAGTAGGGGACACGCCAGTGACGATTGAAGCCAGAGATGGACGGCAAATGGGCGCGGCGACGTAGCCGTGCTTAAACGTAAGGCCTTGTTCTGCGAGCTTGTCTAGGTTTGGAGTCTTTATGACATCATGCCCCATGAATCCGTAGTCTCCCCAAGCTTGATCATCACTAAGTATAAAGATAATGTTTGGGCGTTCAGGATCCGGAGTCTCTGCGTTAGCTAGTGAAATGGTAAGAAACGTAATGATAGATAGCGGTGTAAGCAGGAATGTCTTAATGAACTTATGCATTTTTGGAGCGTATACGGTGAAAGTTTTAAGTCAAAATAAATCCCTCTGGGGGAATTCATCTGTAGCTTGGCTCTGTTTCTTTTAATGAGATACCCAGAGCGTGGAACCATTCTGTGAGATCGGGTTCATTTTTCTGCCAGCGTTTATCGATAGAAGTCCTGAAGATTTTTTCCATGATTATCTCGCTCTGAGTTGTGGAGCATCGGCAAAGGCTCTGGCATTTTTACGGTCGCGTAGCTCGGTGGTTCCGTATTTCCAGGGATCGACTCCTTTTTCGGTGAAGACTGCCATGCCGATGACCCCTATGTTTCTGGTGCCTTTGCCGCTGAGATTGGTGTAGGAGCTATTCACGCTGGCGAACTTGAAAGCGGCGACAGCCTCCGCGCTTTTTCTAAATCCTTTCACCGTAAGCGTCTTCCCAGGATAGATGATGTAGCCGCGCTTGCTGGTCGAAGCGGGCATGCCGTCTAGCACGTCCAGTCCATCCACGCTCATGACTAATTCGAGGCGTGATTTACTGAGGTTTTTCACCACTAGAGAATAAGTCTGCTTGTCACTGCCAACTACAAATCTCTTGCCGCTTGAGTGCTTATTTTTGAGGTATCCCCAGTTGCCTTTGACTCCCCATTCCACCAATCTGTTGGCTGTTTTTTGTAAGCCTTTGCCATTATAGTTCCATGCGCTGGTCATCGCCTTGATGCCTTCTTTGTCGTTGTAGTAGATGGATGCTATGGCGGCAGGACGCTTACTGGCACTGGCTCGTGTGAAACTAGTGTAGTTCACGGGAGATGGCACATCATCTCCCCAACCAGTTCCTAGTCCTGGACGTTCTCGCGGAAGTGATTCAGAGCGTGCTTTTTTACTGCCTACGATGCTTGGGGATTTGTCGGTAGTGAGTGTGTTTTCTGAGGCAGAATCAGCGTAAGCTGAAGTTTGAGCTGCTGGTGCTATCGGGCCACCTGCACAGCTCGCTAAGTAGACGGTAGCAAGACCGATGATGCCGGCTTTCACGAGATTTAGGTTTTTGGATAGGTTGTATTTCATAATAAGGCTAGAAAAACAGCATTTGGATCATTCGTCAAATCTTTTGTGCTAAAAATTTAGCACTTTAGTAATTGCAGTATTTCCAGCATCGGTTATAATGCGGACATGAACAGATTAGAGAAAGGTCAGATGTCTCGCAGGGAGAGGCAAATTATGGACATTATCTACAGGCTAGGACAAGCCTCGGCAAAGGATGTGCAGGAAAATTTACCAGACCCGCCATCGTATTCTGCGGTGCGCGCGCTTTTAGTGACTCTGGAGAACAAGGGGATGGTAAAACACGCTAAGGAATCTCGCCGTTATATTTACAAACCGGCTATTGCGGAGAAAAAGGCACGCAAGTCCGCGCTAAAAAACTTAATTTCCACCTTCTTCGAGGGCAAGCCAGAGAACCTCGTGGCAGCTCTGTTAGATGAGAAGGATCAGAACTTATCGAAAGACCAGATCAATGAGATCCGTAATATGGTAAAGTAGGTTTATTGTTTCTATCATGATTATCACGAGCATTATTCTTTCAGCACTCGCCCTTATCCTAAGCATGTGGATGGGTAGGCGGAACCCGGTGCGCTCGTCTGGGCTTACGGCAGGGATGTTGATTTTATTGATGCTCAGTCCGCTATTTTTGTGGATGCCTAAAATTCATTTAGATATTGCTTGGGCCACATCGGAGGTCGTTAGGGTTGCTGAGAGCAGTTCTTTAAACGAAAATAGCTGGAGCCTGATGTATTTGTTTACGTGGGTTTATGGAATTGGCTGTGTGGTCTTACTGACGAAATTGTTAGGCCATTTTCATGCCGCGAGGCGCTGGTGTAGTGAGTCAGTTATTGATGAAAATGAGCAACACCGCGAACTTTTAGAAGAATGTGCCGAGCAACTCTACCTTACTAAGCTACCGGAGGTAAGGTTTGCTAGGCGAGTGAACTCACCGGTGATCACTGGGCTCTTTCATCCTGTGTTACTCCTGCCAGCACGCGCTTCTGGCTGGACTAGTGAAACACTAAAAATGGTGATGCTCCATGAGCTAGGTCACTTAAAGCGGCGTGACCTATGGACGAGTCTCGCTGGGCAGATAGCTTGTGCGCTGCATTGGTTTAATCCTCTAGTTTGGATACTCAGAAAACGTCTCACCCAGGAATGTGAGTATGCCTGTGATGCTCACGTGATTTCTTGTGGAGCGCATCCAGGGAATTATATTAATGCACTTTGTGATGTTGCTGAATCCTGCCAAGAGAGCAGGATGTTGAACTCTAGAAAAGGACAGAATTCAGGGTTAGCCTTTTCAGCTGCTCTATCGATGGCAAATGAAGCGAGCCTCAGGAATCGAGTTGAGAATCTGTTAGAGAGAAAGCAGGGGACTAACAAAGCGAGTTCGCTCATCGTTATATCCATCCTCGCCGTCTCAGCCAGTGCCGCCTTGGCCATTAACCTAGTGCGCCCAGATGTGAGGGACGCCAACTTGTTGGAAATACCAGTCACACCAGAAACAGATCAAAACCAAGGGGATCAGGAGGAAGTGAATCTTCGCCTCAGTGCAGATCCTTTTCCTGTAAAATAAACTGGAAAAGTAAATCGTTGCATTAGGTCAAAATTTTTAAGAAACTTTGTTTCTACTTAAAATGAAACCTTCTTACCTAACCATTTTGCCGATACTGTTTGTCTCTCTTTTGACATCGTTGTTGTCGCTTCAAGCAGCAGAAAAACCAAACATCCTTTTCGTCTTTGCTGATGACATGAGTCTCGATGCGATAGGTTCATCAGGGAGGACCTGTGTCAAGACACCTCACCTAGATAAGCTCCGCGCAAAAGGTGCTCACTTTTCACACACTTATAATATGGGGGCATGGAATGGTGCCGTCTGTGTGGCAAGTCGTGCAATGTTAGTTTCTGGAGCGTTTGTGAATCGCGCTCAAGAAATGGTTAAGAATAAAATCACTTGGCCAGAAATGATGTCTAAGGCTGGATACACCACCTACATGACAGGCAAGTGGCATGTATCGGTCAAGCCAGCAAAGATCTTTGATCATGTCAAAAATGTCAGAGCCGGAATGCCTAAGGATGTGAAAGATGGATATAACAGACCACTCAGCCCCGCGCACTATGAGAAAGGCTGGAAACCATGGGATAAATCCAAAGGTGGATTCTGGGAAGGTGGCACTCACTGGAGTGAAGTGGTGGCAAACGATGCCATAGCATTTATTGATCTAGCGAAAAAAGACACCAAGCCGTTCTTCATGTACATCGCCTTTAATGCCACACATGATCCACGCCAGGCGGCTAAGGAATACATCGACATGTATCCTTTAGATAGCATTCAAGTGCCAAAGAATTTCTTAACAAACTACCCCTATGATGACGAGATAGGCTGTCCTCCTAAAGGTCTGCGTGACGAGAAGCTGATGCCCTCACCACGCACTGAGTATGCGGTGAAAGTGCATCGCCAAGAATACTTCGCACTCGCTACGCACATGGATGAACAGATTGGTAGAATTTTTGAAGCCTTAGAAAAAAGTGGGATGGAGGACAACACCTACATCATCTTCACTGCTGACCATGGCCTATCAGTAGGTTCACACGGGCTAGTAGGGAAGCAGAGTATGTATGATCACAGCATGAAAGTGCCATTCTTCATCTCCGGTCCAGGAATCAAGAAAGGCAGTGAATTTAAAATGCCCATCTATCTTCAAGACAGCATGGCAACGGCGCTAGAAATAGCAAAATCTGAGAAGCCCGCACATGTGGAATTTAACAGCGTGTTGCCCCTCATCCGGGGCGAGAAAAAAGTACAGTATCCCGAGATCTACGGAAAATACATCAATTCCCAGCGCATGATCGCCAAAGGGGACTACAAGCTCATCATGTATCCAGCAGCTAAAAAAGTCCGTCTGTTCAATACGGCAAAAGATCCAGAGGAGATGAACGATCTGGCAGATGATCCCAAATTCAAAGACATCCGCACCAACCTCAAAGCAGACTTCCTCAAGCTCCAAAAGCAAATGGACGACAAACTAGATGTCGATGTAGTTCCTGTTAAAAGCAGAATAAGAAGAAAAAAGTAATTACGGAATCAAGACAAAGTTTGAAGTACAAGCCGCGTTTCTAGCTGTTAGGCAGCCAACACCGGTTTAAAAGTATTTACTTTATTATAACGCTCACATTGTTGCAACGATGTGAGCGTTTATTTTTTTACCTCTGAGCAAAATAGTATCCTACAAAACACAGCGCTAAGCCACCGAGTAGGGAGATGAGGATGTAGCTGATGGCTAGTCCGATGTTTCCAGCTTGCATGAGCTTTTGGGAATCTAGCGCAAAGGTGGAGAAGGTGGTGAAGCCGCCTAGGAATCCGGTGACGGCGAGTGGTGAGATCCAAGTGGGGTGGTGGGATTTCACGAGTCCGTAGATGATGCCAATCAGCAGGCAGCCCAAGAGATTACAAGTAAGGATTCCGTAGGGCATTTTGGATCCAGAGCTGTTTAGCTGTAGTGATAGGATGTAGCGAGCGGTGGCCCCTAGTCCGCTGCCTAAAAAGATGAGGAGAACGTGGTTCATGTGATTATTTCTTCAGTATACCATAGCGCGGACTAAACGTGAAGGCGAGTAAGAAGATGACGCCGAGTAGAATCACGATGGCTTGGCCAGCATGGATATTAATAAACTGGCTGAGTAATACGCCGCCAGCACCACAGAGCGCACCGATGATAGCTCCACCCCAGAACAGGCTTTTTGTATTGTCTGTGAAGAGCAGCATGATGGCGGATGGTCCTACGAGTAGTGAGACAGAAAGAATGCTTCCTACTGCCTGGAGTGATGCCACGAGCATCAGGATCAGTAAGGTGAAAATGAGATACTGCATGGCTCTTACAGGAACTCCCTGAGCCGATGCCACGTTTGGCTCAAACATCGTAAGCAGCAGCGGACGCATAAATAAATTACAGAGCGCTAGGCTAACGGTGCTGATGATGAAGATGAAATTTAGATCACGCATAGACATCAAGCTCAGGTCCCCAAACAGCCAGCTTTCTAGGCTGGCGATGATAGGCAAATGCGGGAGTATTGCGATGCCACCAGAGAATGCGGCGGTGTAGAGGACGGCCAGCGCAGTGCTTTCAGGAATACGGGAATTTCTACTCACTAGCACAGACCCGAGTCCCACGAGGATGCAGGCGAAGAGAGCTCCAATGAAGGCATTCGCCTGAGTTAGTTGCTGAGTGATAAGAACGGCCAGGGCGATGCCGGGTAACATGGTGTGCGAGAGCGCGGAAACAGAGAGCGCGCTACGTCTGAGATTGACGAACCCGCTGAAGAAGCCATTGGCAAAGCCGATCACCGTAGCGCCTATAAATGGTGCCACGATTAGATCTATGTTTGCGAGGTTCATCATTTGTCTGGAGCGGTGTCAAAAGTGGCCTCTAACAGTTCATCATTGATCAGAGTTTCTGTTTCGCCAAATGCCACAGTTTCACGGTTGATAAGAAGCACTTGGTTGAAGAGTTCTTTCGCTGAACGTAGGTCATGATGGGATGCGATGATGAGTCTGCCTTCGGCCGCGAGCTTATGCATGAGGTCACCGAGCGTCTTGGCTGCATTTCTATCGAGCCCAGTGAATGGTTCATCTAGTAGTAGGACGTGAGCTTCCTGAGCGATGGCTCTGGCGATGAATGCGCGCTGTTGCTGTCCTCCTGAGAGATGCTTGATCTGGCGGTTTTGTAAACCAGTTAGATCCATAGACTCTAGGGCTTGATCGACAGCGAGGGTGTCCTTGGGAGAAAATTTTCGCCACATTCCGAGTTGTGGGTAGCGTCCCATTTCTACGAGCCCGCGCACGGTGATGGGGAAGTTCCAGTCTACTTCCTCGCGCTGTGGTAGGTAGGCGAACTCACTAGACCATTTACGGATAGCCTCGCCTCGCCACTGGATGCTCCCGGCGGACTTTTTCACCAGTCCCGCGATGGCTTTAAGTAGCGTAGATTTCCCCCCGCCATTGGGCCCGATGAGTGCCACCCGGTTTCCGCATGAGCTATTAAAGCTGATATTTTTTAAAGCGGTTAGAGTGCGGTATTTCACCGTCAGATCCTTTATCACGATATCGTGATGGTGATCATGATGGTCACAGCATGAGTGATCTGAGTGATCTGGATAGTCAGTCATTACTCGTTCTCCTTCCAGTGAAAATTCATGATATCCTTAATGTCGCCAGCGGCTCGGAGTGTCCTCGTCTGGGGGTCTAGCTCGTCTGGGGAAATAATCACCTGCATGAAGTGATAGCTAGCTTCTGATGACTGCCACTCGGCGGCCCCCTGGATTTCTATTTCCTTAGATATGGTAGAGGTAAGTTTTTCCACGGGGATAAATATATCACCACTCCACTCTGCGTCATCGATATTTTCTACCTTGATCAATGTTTTTCCGGTAGCTGGGTGGATGAGGGAAAAATTTTTGGGTTGGCTGGAAAAATAGATTTCGGCGTAAACGGAAATTTGCTCGCTAGCGGTGACCTCCGTAACCCTAGGCTCAACGATAGCAGTGTCATCCTCAGAAAAAGCGACACGCATCCCCACATACATGCTGAGCATGATGAGGCAGACTAGCGCGCTAGCGAGTATGGGTGATCCTTTCATCGAGAAAAATTACCTCTAGTGAGGCGGGATAAGTTTCACACCGAATCCAATATTAATGCAAGAAAATTGCGTTAAGGGAGTTTGAATAATAGCAGCGGCAATCTGCCGCTTTATGGGGAATGTGAGACGTGAAAGGACAGGGTGTCGTTTCTACGGAAAAATCCTCTTTCTTTTTTGGTGGTTCAGGGCTAAATGAATTTAACCCAAGCTACGTAAAAAATTATGCCATACAGAATTTGCAAGATGATAGAAGTGGAGAACGGTCACTTACTTTCCAAGCACCCAGATAAATGCCGTTTCCCGCATGGGCACACGCGCAAGGTGGAGCTAGTATTTGAGGCTGACACACTTGATGACCATGAGATGGTGTTTGATTTCAAGATGGTGAAGCATATGGTGGAAGAATTTATCGAAACCTATGACCATGCGCTGTGTATGAATACGGCAGACCCTAAATACGAGTTTTTCAAGGATGCGTATGGCGATAGAATCATCGGGTTTGAGAACCTGGATCCGACTACGGAGGTGATGGCGAAGACTATTTTCGACCACACCAGCGCGCAGTTAGCGCACCACGTGAATAACCCAGATGACGAATACCCCGTGCGAGCAGAGTGCCGCCTCAAGGTAGTGCGTATCTGGGAAACGACTAGCTCTTGGGCGGAATACTCGGTTTAAAAAGCATCTGCGGCCGGGAGTCGCCGCTACTTATTTAATCAGCTCTTAATCTAGCGACGCTGTAGTCGGGATCATCTGGTAGGATCTCGATGTCAGCTAGGTTGCCGGCGCGTTTGAGGGTGGCGCGGCAATCTGGGGATAGGTGACGGAGTCTGAGATTCTTGCCAGCATTTTTGTAGCGTTCAGACATGGCGTTGATGGCCTCGATGGCAGAGAGATCGCAGATGCGCGCTTTCTCGAAGTCGATGACGATGTTCTCAGTATCACTCGATGCCTGGAACCGCTCGGCGAATTCTGTGACGGAGCCAAAGTAGATGAGTCCTTCGACGCTGTAGATTTTTTCAGTTTCAGATTCCTGTTCGACATGAACATACACATGCTTGGAGCTTTCCCACGCGAAGACTAACGCGGAGAGGATGATACCGATGAATACTGCAGTAGCAAGATCATGCATGAATACGGTGTAGAGTGTGACGGCTAGGATGACGATGATTTCACTGAAGGCTACTTTTCCGAAGGTCTTGAGGGATGACCACTCGAAAGTACCAATGACGACCATAAACATTACGCCTACCAGTGCTGCGATGGGGATCTGTTCGATGATAGCACCACCGATCATGATAAAGAATGTGAGAGCTAGAGCAGCCACGACTCCTGAGAATCTTCCGCGTCCCCCAGATTTGATATTAATAAGTGACTGACCGATCATGGCACAACCACCCATTCCACCGAATAGTCCTGAGAGGAAATTTGCACCACCCTGAGCGAGACATTCACGGTTTCCTTGACCGCGAGTTTCGGTGAGTTCATCGATGAGCTGGAGCGTCATGAGTGACTCAATGATGCCGACCATAGCGATGACAAATGCGGTCTTGGCGATGAATATCCAGTCATCTGACCAGTTGATATCGAAGGGGATGTGAGGTATAGGGAAGGAGCCTGAGAGCTTTCCTTCTGGATTTCCTTCTGCCTGGGCTAGGACGTCTGATACTGTGGCTGAGTCCTTGAAGAAAAAGAAGGCGAGTAGTCCCACGCTCATGATTGCCATGAGTGATGATGGGATGGTCTTGGTGATTTTCGGGAAAAACTGGATAATGATCATGGTCAAACACACTAGTCCCAGCATAATGGCTAGGGAAGATCCGGCGAGCCATTCTCCGGTATCGAGATCTTTAAAAGATGGGAACTGTGCCATCAGGATGACAATGGCGAGACCATTTACAAAACCGATCATCACGGGATGCGGAACCAGCCGGATAAAGCGTCCCAGTTTCAGCGTGCCAAAGAGAACCTGAATGACACCTGCGACCATGATGACTGCGAACAGATACTGTAGACCTAGACCTTCTGAAATGCCGTCACCGTGCTGCACCGCCTTACCCGCGACAACTGCGATGGCTCCAGTGGCACCAGAAATCATCCCTGGTCTACCACCAAAGGCAGCGGTGATGAATCCCATAAACACCGCAGCCCAGAGACCAACGAGCGGATCTACTCCTGCTGCAAATGAGAAAGCAATTGCCTCAGGTACGAGCGCGAGTGCTACGGTGAGGCCGGAAAGGGAGTCGTCTTTGAGAGTGCCGTTTTTTGGCGTGAATAGGTCAAACATGGTGTTTTGGAAAATTGATAGGTCGCCAGCTACTATTAACGAGTCACTTTAGCAACTGTAAACTAGAGGAACATCATTGACGCGTGGGATGGGATTCCCTAAATTGAGTTATGAAATTTGTTGTTGTAACGATGATCGTGTGTCTGCTGGGTGGAAATGTTTTTGCTCAGGGTGAGGTTGAGAAGAAAGCCAAGAAGCTTTCTTTGGTTGATCTTATTGTTGAAAATGAAGTGGTATTTGAACTTAAATCGTTTGATGAGAATTACGTAGCTCAATGGAAGGCCTTAGCGGGTAATGAGGCAGCTGGATTAAGGTATCAACTTTCCTACAATACAGCTTTGGGACAAAAGAAGTTGGAGAGTTTAAAGAAATATTATGAGGAGACACCTAAAAAGAAGTGGTTTGGATACTGGCTCCATTACTTAAGCACAATGACAAGCAACTCGTAGAGCGTGCCCGTAGGATCATGAAGAAACATACCTCTAGCGATCTGGGTAATAACCCTACAACGTGGCGTGCTTGGTACACGGAGATGAATAAATAAGTAAAAATGAGACATCTAGGTAGTTCTCACTTGTCAATGGCGGTTGGATAAATAGATTGTGAGCATGTCAAAGAAACCAGCCATTTTGATCTTAGGAGCGCCCGGCTCAGGAAAAGGGACGCAGGGGGTGACTCTGGGGAATCTTCCTAAGTTTTTCCATTGTGCATGCGGAGATGTTTTCCGCTCACTCGATACCCGCACTGAACTAGGAAAGAAATTTGTAGACTACTCTAGTAAAGGGCAGCTCGTCCCAGATGAATTTACCATCGATCTCTGGAAGGCGCAGATCGATAATTGGAAGGACAGCCACGTGTATTTTCCAGATGCAGATATCCTGATTCTGGATGGCATCCCCAGAAATGTGGCGCAGGCGAAGATTCTCTCTAAATACATCGAGGTGCATCAAGTGTTCCATCTATCCTGTCCAGATCGTAATGAACTGGCGCGCAGAATGCGTAAGCGCGCACTCCGCTCTAACAGAATAGATGATGCCAATGAAGATGTGATTCAAGACAGAATCCGTACTTACGAGGCAGAGACTAAGCCGATCATCGATTACTACGATGACGCGATCATCACCGACATCGATGCAGCGCAGGAGCCGATCAAGGTCCTCAATGACATCGTTAGTAAGATTGTTTCCTTGCCTATTTATGAGGAGATGAAAAAGGTGGTTCTATAATTAAATTTAACTAACAGATTGGATAAAATAAAGATACTTTTCATGGGAACGGGAGACATTGCTCTGCCGTCCTTTGCTGCTCTGTTAGAGAGTGACTACGATGTGGTGGGGCTTTTCACCCAGCCAGATAAACCTGTGGGAAGAAAGCAGCTGATGACCCCACCAGTGATCAAGGTGGTCGCTGAGGAAAATGGTATTCGAGTCTGGCAGCCAGAGCGGCTCAGAGGCTCAGATGAGCTTGATGTGATCGAGGAGCTTGCGGTCGATGTCATTGTGGTGATGGCGTATGGGCAAATTTTACCAACACGCGTGATCGATGCCCCGAGAATAGCCTGCATTAATCTCCACGCATCCTTACTGCCGAAATACAGAGGCGCATCCTGCATCCAGGGCGCTATCGATGCTGGCGATGCCGAGACGGGTATCAGCGTGATGCACGTGGCACCTGCGCTCGATGAAGGTGATGTTATTTTACAGCATCGACTGGTAATTCAGCCAGATCACACCGGCGGAGTGGTGCATGATATCTTAGCGGAAAGTGCGCCAGCGGCATTACTTGAAGGTTTGGATAAATTAGTAAAAGGCACGGCGGAACGCCATGCGCAAGACTCGAATAATTCCAACTACGCACCTAAATTAATGCGCGATGACGGCGAGCTAGACTGGGGGATGTCGGCCATGGAAATTGAAAGACGTATCCGCGCCTACGACCCGTGGCCCGGAACGAGCACCACATTTTTAGAAGCAAAAGGGAAGGCGCAAGGAAAGCAGAAACGCTTGAAAATTTTCCCCCAGCTAAGTATAGAGTCTAACAGGAGTGGCAACCCCGGCGAGGTGTTAGAGTTAAGTAAGAATGGTCTGGTCATCGCCTGCGGAATCGGCGCTGTTAGGTGTACTATTATCCAGCCAGAAGGCAGTGCCAGAATGACGGCTGAGCAATTCGCCACCGGTGGGCGCATTCTAGTTGGCGATATTTTGGCTTAATTTGAACGCTTTTACTATCCTATGAATAAGGGATAGACAGGAAAGAGGATTCGATTATTGTTATCATCCTATGAAGCTTTTCACGAGAACCACACTAACAATAATAATAGCGAGCCTATCTCAGGTTTCGCAACTTTCTGCTCAGGAAACCTTACCTGCTCTAGTGGATGGCAAGGTGCCGCAGAACTATGAGGAACTCTGGCAGGGATTTGATCCGCAGAAAGAACCGCTGGATGTGGAGGTGCTGAAGGAGTGGGAAGAGGATGGTGTGGTGCTGAAAGTGCTGCGCTATCGAGTGGGTATTTTTAAAGGAAAAAAGGCGATGATTGCCGCTGTTTACGGCTATCCGAAGGGGGCGAAGAATCTCCCGGGACTAGTCCAGATCCATGGTGGTGGGCAGTATGCACACTATAAGACAGCGTTGACAAATGCGAAGCGTGGCTACGCGACGATCAGTATTTCATGGGCAGGTCGCTTGAGCGCTCCTGATTATTTAGTGAACCCTCAGGTGGTGAAATTATTCTGGGAAAATAAGACGAAAGATCCACAATATAAAATCACTACGGACTGGGGTGCGCTGGATGGATATCATGCTCCGAGCCGCAATGGTAAGAATGCGTTTGTCTCGATCATTACCGCTCCTTGGACGCTGGATTCCGTGGTGTCACCACGTAATAATTCTTGGTTTCTCGCTACCATGGGGGCACGTCGTGCGCTGACATTTCTGGAGAAACAACCTGAAGTGGATGCAAGCAAACTAGGCGTCTATGGTCACTCCATGGGTGGTAAACTTACGGTTCTAACAGCGGGTTCAGATTCACGGGTAAAGGCGGCAGCACCCTCATGTGGAGGCATCTCAGATCGGTATAATAAAGAGCCACTTCACCGCAATGCTGTGGGCGATTCACCCTATCTTCAGCACATTGCTTGTCCCACGATGTTTCTCAGCCCTGCGAATGATTTCCATGGGCATATCAATGATCTTCCGCAGGCTGTTAGTGAGTTAAAAACTAAGCATTGGCGTGTAGCTTGTAATGCACATCTCAACCACCGCGATCTTCCATCTGGAGAGGTCGCTACTCAGCTTTGGTTTGATGAACACCTGAAAGGGACGTTTAAATTCCCAGAGACTCCAGGCAGTGAATTACAGCTGAAAACGGCTGACCATATTCCGTTTTTTTCCGCCACACCAGATGACTCCAAGAAAATAGCATCGGTGGATATTTACTACACACAGCAAGGTGTAGAAGGTGGCGACCGTCAGCTGCGCCTGAATCGAATCAATCGCTACTGGCACCATGCTTCAGCGGATGTGAACGGGAAGACATGGGCTGCAAAATTACCTGTCGTTGATGCTGAAAAAGCGCTGTGGGTTTATGCTAATGTTCATTATGAGCTAGAGACTCCTGTGAGTGGTGTGGGCTATTATTATGGTGACTATACTGCGAAGACTTTTAATCTTTCCTCACTGGTCAAGCTAGTGAAGCCAGGTGAGCTAAAGGCGGCTGGAGTGCTGGCGACTGTGAAGCCTAGCCTTGTGATCGAGGCCTTTGAGGGAGACTGGAAAAAGAACTTCTTTCAGCATCAAACGAAGAACTGGGAATACCGCACCCATAAGGTTTATTCTCCTCTGTGGAAGGCTCCTGTAGGTGGCTCTATTTGCATTGATCTGCTCGCTGAAGAAGCCAATAAATGTGTCATCGGGATCGATGGCTATGCAGCAGAAATCAAGCACGCTGGAGGCGGTGTTTGGAAAACGATCACCCTCAGTTTGTCCGATTTTAAAGATGCAAATAACCAAGCACTCAAGAGCTGGGACGATATCTACGAGCTGCGACTAATCGCCGCCGAGCATCTGCGATCAAGCAAAGGAAAAGACCGCGTCACTCGCTTGGTGGGTGCTGGCTGGAAGGGCAAAGCTCCCCAATTCCGCAATCTTCGCTGGATCAAACCACAAGGTAAATAAAGAACAATTTCACAAATAATAACGATGAATTTTAAAGTATGTGCGGCCTCATTGGTAGGTGTAGCGGGAGTAGGCTATCTCCTTGCGGGTTATATATTGCCAGACAAAGAAGAGCTTCCTGCGGCGGCGGAAGAGGTGAAAGCTTTTCCCATTTCAGAGAAGGATTATTCATTCGGCTACTGGCAGAATGGGCATCGCAAGCACAAGGGTGATCAATCAAAAGACATTCTCGCGATAGAAACGGGTTACTTCGGGCTGAGTCTAGACATGGCTCAGTTAGACAAAGCTAAATTTGGTCTCATCAATGATGAGTTGGATTATACAGGTGCACTAAAGGCTGATGGCAAGCGCATAGCTGGTCTTGAAGATGCTGAGTTAATCGTAGAGTTAGAAAAAGAGGGTAAAGTGTTCCGAGCGGTAAGCTGCCTAGCGGCAAAGGAACGCCAGTCTGGTGAAACATTTCAAGCGACCCGACTGTGGGAGTCCGCCCGCTACGTGCAGCATTATGACATCCAAGGTCTCGAGTTTAAAGCAGACGATGGGGAAATTCTGGTGAGTGATTCTCGTCTTAGTCTGGTAGCGTGGCCAAAGTCACTCACACTCACTGCTGAAGTTTCTCCGGCTGTAATCTACAAGAACGGCTCCGAATTAGGCGTGAATGGAAAGGCAGAATGCGTGATCGATACTCCGGTGGTCATCCCGCATCAAGCAGGTCTGGAAAACGAGCAATTCACTGTCGAAAGCTGGGTTAAAGTTCCTCAATCATTTTACAAAACAAGTAGAGGCTGGATCTTGTGTAAAAACAATCATGAAGCAACTGAGGGAAATTATGGACTTAGCCTATTCAATGGGCAGATCAGAGCCACGATGAACATCGGAGGTAATGGTCCTCAAAACAGACATGGGCTACAAACAAAGTATCATACCTTGACGGCCGATAAGTGGCATCACGTGGCAATGACCTATGATGGCAAAACATTTTCCCTTTATATTGACGGAAATCTTAAAGACTCAAAGGTAGTAGGAAAGAAACGCGTGCTTGGTAGTGGCGCATTAAGCATTGGGAAACGTGCTGACAATCACGGAACAATGACACCTGTCATAATGGATCAGCTTCGTGTCTGGAATCGGTCTTTGGGAAGAAATGAACTCATACAACACACCATGAAACCTGGGCAAATCAATAACCGTGGGGGGCTGACTTATGAAAATAACTTTGAGTCTGGTCCCGCTGTGGATCATCCAGTGTGGGAAAATGCTAAACTTAGTTTGCGGCTAAAGGGAGCCAATCAAGACCAACACCATTGGCTCGCCGAGCAGAAAGTCGCAGGTAAATGGACAGTGGGAGATTACAAGAAAGTCATGGTGAACTGTGATCTTGTTAAGCCTGAAAGTCCAGCTACAGATACGAAAGTGTCGGTAGCCATGAAGCTCAATACATTGCCTGCTGTTACTTACAATGAAGCATTCAACTGCTACGTCGCTGAGGTAAGAAATCCCAAACGCGAGAAACCTAGTAATTATAATGAGTATCGTAATTATGATGACATTGACATCACGATAGATTCTAAAACAGTGGGCAACATTCCATTTCTGTTAGAAATGTATCAGCCAGCAAGCATCACTGGCTTGTGCCCCATTCTCTGTGATGAAAATGGAGTGCCTACAGGTATTCCTGTGCAACTAAGTAAGAACTGGCATGACAAAGAAATGGGTGTCTACCTTCGCGCGTATGCACTGCTGCCTACCACTAGCGGTCAGACGAAATATAAGCTAAGAATAATCTATGGATTTTATGGCAACCTTCCCTCTGCAAGCCATTCTCAGCTATCCTTAGTTGGATGGGGTGGCAACGGTAGGTGGGATCAGCTCGCCATAGGGGCATGGGGGGAAACCTACTGCATGGACATGGACATGAGTAATGTAGATGTAGCGGTTACAGATGTAAGAATGCTCATGGCTCGCAATGGCGAAAATGGTCAAAAATGGAATTGGACCGATGCTGGATGGGGAGGAGATTGGCTCGGAGTGAACGACGCAAAAGGAAACAAGCTTCTTTTTAATGGACTCAAGACCGCCTACATCTCACACGGACCATGTTTAACTGAGGTCAAGTATGACGGCTTCTACGGAGCTGACCGTGAAGTAGATTTCACATCGACAGTGAGAACGCTACGCACAGATGATTACGCCAGAACATTCACCACCATGAAGCTAGTCTTTGATAAAAAGGTAAATGCTGATGGCTGGTTGTTTAAAATGGGGCGTAGCAATCACCTCGTCACTCCTAAAATAGCCTACGGAAATGGAGCCGGTTTACTCAAGGAACACGTAGTGCCTGATGGCTTGAAAATGAATACTGAATTTATTAAGCCCACAGAACTTTCAGGAGCAGGTCCTTGGTGGGTATCTTTCCCGGGCGCTTATACTGCTGATGGTCGAGATTGGGGGACGGGATATCGAGCCCTGGTCATCCGTTCTTACAAGGCTATTATCGGTGGTAAAGAATTCACCAACCCTACCGTCTCATTTCCTGTATATCGTCCATCTGAAGGTAAATCCAATCTCGATTTCTTACTAAGAGCGCCTATTGGAGTGGCAGAATTTAAACCGGGAGACAGCGTCGAATTTGATGTAGAATGGATTACTCTGCCGCGTGTAGCTGCAGACTACTATGGACCTAATGATACATTCAGAAAGCACGTGGCTGAAAACCCATCTTCCTGGAAGACCACCTACCGAGAGGCTGTTGGCAATGATCTGAAAGTCACTGTTGATGGAGGAAATTTAGTGAATCACTATCCTATCATTATTCAGTCTGAGGAGGAGGAAGTCACTGTCGATATCGAAGGTGGTGTGGGCTATGTGCCGATCCGATTCGATGGGCTAAAGCAAGCTAAAGGCTATGCTCTGTATCAGATTATCGATGGAAAAGAAATCAAGCTCGACCAATCAGCGCACGGCAATGATTTCTGGCAAACTGACTACGATGTGAAGGTAAACCGCTTTTCAATGACATTTAACTTGCCGTTAGATGGAAAGAAGAAATCAAAGTGGATTCTAAAAAGATAACGCACTAGTGTTTTAAATTAATACCTCACTAACTAAGTAGTTCTCCTGCTTGATATTAAACAATAGGCATCCTGATATTAAGCGCAAAGCATTCTACATAATGGGGATGGTAGACAAGTTGACTTGATACAGAGAGTAGAGTGTAATCATCATTACAAGTATCGAATCATCGACAAATGTAACCAATGAAATCATGAAAAAAATTATACTAATAAATACAATCTGTGTGAGTCTGTCTCTGTGCGCCAATGCGGCACTTACCATTACCTCAAGCGTAGCAACCCGAGTCGATGAGTACATAGGAGCCGGTGGAGGAAATGCGGATCCAGATGGCTTAGGCGACAGAAACGCAGGAAATGCGAATATGCTAGTTGGCTACTTCAAGCAGGAAAATGTCGAAGATATGGTCAGCATCTGGGCTTTTCAAATGACCGGCACAGCTAGCGGAACTAATATTACCGATGCAGACTTCTCTGTGACTCAGACTGGTGGCGGTGGAAATTTAGCTGCCGATGCCTACGTAATCCGCACCGCAGGTGCGTCAACAATCTTAGTATCGGACTACCAGACGAATGCTCAACTGCTCATGTCGAATTTCAACTCATCGGGTGCTGGCGCTCAGTCACTTGATGCAGGCGGCATGACGAACCTTATCTCATACCTTCAGACAAATTGGGTAGAGAACGATTATGTATTCATCGGGATTAAGAATCAATCAACCCCGACTGGTCTTACCTTCGTTGGTGATGACTCGAATAACTTCGACTTTTATACTGCGGGAGATAATGGTGGAACACTCACTCTCGTAGTACCTGAACCATCCTCTACAGCATTGCTCGGTCTTGGCGGATTAGCGCTTATTCTCCGCCGTCGCAAGTAAATTTCATTTATTAAATGACGCCACTGGGGGAATATCCTAGTGGCGTTTTTTTCTAGTCATATAAACGTAGGATGTGCAATCACAAGTAGCAGGTGTAGAATATATTTATAGTGAAAAGAATATTGAAAGCCACGCTACCCATTTTGACTATGATAGTGGCTGGTAGCTACGCATGGGCGGACAAGCCTAACATCATTTTTATCCTGACCGATGATCAGGGCTATGGAGATCTGGGGCGTCATGGTCATCCTCTTTTGAAGACCCCTAATACGGATCGGCTTTATGATGAGAGTGTGCGGTTTGATAACTTCTACGTCAGCCCATCCTGCTCACCTACGCGAGCGGCTCTGATGACTGGGATGCATGAGTTCCGCAGTGGTGTGACCCATACGATACAGCCGCGCGAGCACCTGAATAAGGAGGTTACTATCCTTCCTCAGCTTCTCAAGACCGCTGGTTACAAGACAGGATTTATCGGTAAATGGCATCTTGGAGGTGGAACTGGATACACACCAAGAAATCGTGGTTTTGACTGGTCGTCTACGAACCAAGGAGGGCCGAGAGTTCATATGGATCCCACCATGATCCGTAATGGCAAACGCGAAAAAGCAACCGGGTTTCGAGAGGATTTATTCTTTGACGAAGCCATGGCGTTTATTGATCAGAGCAAGGATCAACCGTTCTTTTGTTACTTGGCGACCTACTCACCTCACACCCCACTCTCTGCTCCTGAGAAATACGTCAAACCCTACCGCGTAGAAGGCGTCAGTGAGGACCAAGCCACGTATCTCGGTATGATCGCTAACATCGATTACAATGTCGGCAGATTACTTGATTTCCTAAAAGATCGCAAGCTAGATGAAAACACCATCCTCATCTTCATGAATGACAATGGAGTAACGGTAGGGCTAGATGTTTATAATGCTCATATGCGAGGCAGCAAATGCACCATCTGGGAGGGTGGATCACGTGCGATGTCATTCTGGTGCTGGCCGAATAAATGGAAGCCACACCAAGTGGACAATCTAACAGCTCATATCGATGTTCTCCCGACTCTGTGTGACTTAGCCGGCGTTGAAATTCCTAAAGAGCTCGCAGCGAAGCTAGATGGATTTAATCTACGACCTTTGCTAGAGTCCACAGAACCTGTTGTTTGGAATACAGATCGTATGCTGTTTCACCACGTAGCTCGCTGGCCGAGTGGACTGGCGGCGTCTCATAAATACGCCATGACCGGAGTCAGACAGGGAAACTACCTGCTACTGCGGAGTAATTCATGTGATGATCCTGAATGCCTAAAATGCTCTAGCCAATGCACCACGATGAATCGGGTTGCCGCTGGTGGGAAAAAGGCTACTTATACAGAGACTAACGCCGCGTTCCACTGGGGAGTGAGCCCTAAGGGGAAATGGATTCTGATCGATACGAAGCATGATCCAGCCTGTAAAAAAGATTTATCCGAGGCCAAGCCAGAACTCGTGGCTAAGCTAGCCAAGGCCTACGATCAATGGTGGGATAAAACCTATCCAGAAATGATCGAGGCTGGTGGTGATAAAGGTGAGCCTATCCTATTGCCAACTCGCAAGAAAAGAACTCCAGTCAAATAATCGTTAAATAAAAAGTATCCTATGAATTTACCTATCACAACAAAAGGCAGGATTCTCAGTTCCTTAGTGATCTTGCTAACGAGCGTTTCTTCGCAGGCAGACGACTTTGCTAATCAGCGAAAAGAGGTAGAGGCATTGGCAAAGCTTACTAAAGCACCCGTGGTGCAAGCCGCTGAGAGATTTTCTAATACTGAATCAGTAAAACCTATCTACTTCGATGGTCTTGACTGGCAGGGCAAGCCAACCAAGGTATTTGCCTGGCTAGGGTTGCCTAAAAACCCGAAAGGTAAAGTTCCTGGTGTGGTCTTGGTTCACGGTGGCGGAGGAACAGCCTTCAAGCTCTGGGTAGAGAAATGGAATGCCAAAGGCTATGCTGCCATCAGTATCGCAGTGGAAGGTCAGACCGATGTGAAGGCGAAAAAAGGTCAGCCAGCAATAGCAACCAAATGGAGTAAGCATCAATGGAGTGGTCCAGAGCGCAAAGGGATCTACAACGACTCCAAGCCTACAGTCGAGATAACAGACCAATGGATGTATCATGCTGTAGCGGACACCATTCTCGCGAACTCACTCCTCCGATCACTACCTGAAGTAGACGCTGACAAAGTAGGCTTGATGGGTATTTCCTGGGGTGGCGTTATCACGAGCACGGTGATCGGTATCGACGATCGTTTCGCCTTCGCAATACCAACCTATGGCTGCGGTGATCTAACCAAGGCACAAAACCAATACGGCAAATCCCTAGGTAAAAACGAGACCTACAAACAAGTTTGGGATCCTATGCTCAGGCTTGAAAAAGTGGAGACGCCGACCCTCTGGTTCTCCTGGCCTGAGGATAAACACTTCCCCATGAACCACTTTGCGGCATGTTATAAAAAGGTGAAAGGACCCTACATGGTGAGCTTAATTCCTATACTAGGTCATGGTCACGGTCCACCTTGGAATAAGGAAGACAGCTATGCTTTTGCAGATAGTGTTGTGAAGCAAGAACGCGTCTGGTGTAGACAAACTAATTTAAAAAAAGAGCGCAATATGGTGGAAGTCTCCTTTGCTTCGGCCAAGCCACTGCAACAAGCTACCTTAGTTTCTACCAAAGATAAAGGTGTCTCCGGTCTGCGCAAGTGGACAGTATCCACAGCTACCATAAAGAAAGAGGGTAATCAGTGGATTGCCCAAACAAGCCTTCCACACGGCACCACAGCTTGGTTTATAAACGTCAGCAACGGCAAGCTCACAGCCAGCTCTGACTACCAAGAAGAATAATCTGCGCTCCCTATTGATCACTTTCCACCGCCCTCCCAAATAACTAAAATGATGATGCATAAAATACATACCGTCCTCTTACTTACTATAGCTCTGCTGGCCATGCAGAGTACCTACGCAGGTGAGATGAGAGTCTGGCAGAGTAGTAAAGGCTCTCAAATAAAAGCTGAGTTATTATTCTTGGGTGAAACATTGATCGTGCTGAAAACCGAGGCAGGAAAAGAAGTCTCTACGCCGATCAACTCTCTGGTGGCCGCAGATGTGGCTTATCTTAAACAACTCCAAGAGGTGAAAAATGGCGCAAAAGATAAAGAGATGGCAGTAGCAGATCCTGTTGAAAAAGAGACGCCTCCCGTTCCGCCCAAGGAGGTCGCACCAGCAAAAGGTAATAATTTATCAACTCTAACAGAAGGTAAGGGTAAAGGGTTTCATGCTTATTATGAAGGGGAAAAATACATCGCAAAAGTGCTGAGTAATGGTGTTCTTATTATTTACTATAAAGATGAAACGGGAAAGGTGGATGAGCGCTGGAAAATGCGTATTGCAGCTAGAGCTATCCGCAAAGATGCCAATGGGTGGATACATTACAAATATGAAAAAATGCTGAAGACTAATCCAGCTAAGAGCGGTGCCACAGAAGTTAAATACACGTTCCAAAGTGAAGCCGGTATATCATGCGACGTCATATTTGATTTTGCTCCTGAGGGTTTCACTACCTGGACACGCTCTGAAGAAAGTGATAGCACTCCAGAAGATGTTATCCATATGATGAGCCATCATTTTACAGGGATTGATCAAGTTTCAAAGGATAAGGCTTACTTAAAAAAAATGAAGATTAAGCGTAAAACAGTGAAAGGAGAAAGAGAGAAGTATGATTTTACTGAGGTAATTACTTTAACTGGTGATACGGAGGAGTATGAAATATCTGGTCCATTTTTCGGTAAGACTAAACTTAAAGTAACGAGAGCTAAGGACAAAGAAGCAAAGCTCTCACCCTCTCATTATCCAGGCACCGCATTCTCAGGTGGATTTTCTATGAACGGCATAAAAACAGATTGTAAAACAAACGACCCTGATGGTGAGCAGACCACTATTAGCTTCAAGTAAGTGACCGACTCTAACAACTCTAACAAATCTAAAAACAAAACGAAATGATACCTTACAAAATATCCATTCTAGCATTACTGCAGATCGTTCTCAGCCCACTACCTATCCACGCTGCCCCGCTGAGCGGCACAAAACCAAACATCATCTTAGTCCTCACTGATGATCAAGGCATGGGGGATCTATCCTGCATGGGAAATACCTATCTGAAAACTCCACATCTCGACCAATTTTATAACAAGTCCACACGCTTTACAGACTTCCAAGTCAGCCCCACATGCGCGCCGACTCGCTCGGCACTGATGAGTGGTCGTCACCCGTTCGAGGTAGGGGTCTCGCACACAGTGGGTCAGCGCGAGCGGCTCGCTCAAGGAGTCGTTACTTTCCCCCAGATGCTCCAGAAGGCAGGCTATGTGACGGGGTTATTTGGGAAATGGCATCTCGGTGACGAGGACGCCTACCTACCGCAAAACCGTGGATTTAATGAGGTCCTCATGCACGGGGCAGGTGGGATCACCCAGTCACGCTGGGGAGACTTTATCCCAAATGCTGAGACTAAATATTTTGATAGTATCCTCCTGCATAATCAAACCGTTGTGCAGAGTAAAGGGTTCTGCACCGATGTTTTCTTTGATGCCGGTCTAGCGTGGTCAAAAAAACAAATCGATTCTAACCAACCGTTTTTCACCTACATTTCACTCAATGCACCGCACGGTCCGATGTATGCTCCCGAGAAATACAAAAAGCGTTTCCTCGATGCTGGCTTCGATGATAAGGCAGCCGCCCGCTATGCCATGATAGAAAATGTGGACTCTAATTTCGGTAAGCTGATGCAAAGGCTTAGTGAATGGAATGCACTAGAAAACACGCTGGTGATCTTCATGACAGACAACGGCATGTCGATGCCAGCATTTAAAGTGAACGGTAAGCAACAGCTCGCATTTAACGCAGGAATGAAAGGCGCGAAAAACTCTCCCCATGAAGGAGGCACTCACGTTCCCAGTTTCTGGTATTGGAAAGGTAAAACCATCGAAGGTGCTGACATCACCGCTCTCACCGCCCATCTCGATATCTACCGGACTTTCTGTGACCTCGCAGGAGTCAAAGCCCCCGAAGGAAAGCTCCCTCCACGAGGTCGTTCATTGGTTCCGTTGTTAGAAGACCCCAAGGCTGAGTGGCAGGATAGCAAGCGTTTCGTCCACCAAGGTCGCTGGAATGATGTCTGGACAAAGAGAACGCGAGAAGAATCTAAATACCAAGGTTGTGCGGTCCGCACCCAGCGCTGGCGATTAGTCAACAATGCAAAACTTTATGATATCTCCCAAGATCCAGGACAAAAGAAAGACATAGCAGAGCAGTATCCAGCCGTGGTCAAAGAACTCCGCCAAGCTTATGACCAATGGTGGGACACGCTCACTCCATTATTAGTCAACGAGGACTTAGAATGGACAGAGGAGGGTAAGCATCCATTTCAGCTACGCCACAAGGCACTGGGGGATAAAAAACTCCCCCTATTCCGACCATAGACCTTCACTATTGATGAACAAAAATATTCGGATGAGTGTGAACTCATTCAGAGGCGCAAAAAAATATATTCTAAAAATTTACCATGAAATCATCTAACCTTATTCCTCTTGTCGCAGCGGCATTCATATCGACTTTAGCAGTGGCTTCAGCTGAGTCTGCCCCGCGTCCGGAAAAACCCAATATCATTCTCATTCTGACTGATGACCTCGGTTGGCAGGATGTGAAGTGTTACGATATTGACGAGCCATCACCGATGGAAACACCGAACATGGATGCCTTGGCGAAAAAGGGAATCAAGTTCTGGCAGGCATACTCACCGGCACCTACGTGTGCTCCATCTCGCTGTGCTATCATGAGTGGGAATCATCCCGCACGGGCGCAGAAGACTCATGTGGCAGGCGGTCAGCCACCCACTCCGAATCACAAGGGAGCTTGGAAATTAATAGCGCCGTGGTATAGCGGTAGGATGCCTGCTGATGAAGTCACACTCGCCAAGGTATTGCAAAAAAATGGCTACACTACAGGGCACAGCGGTAAGTGGCATATGGCGATTGATCATCACGCCTTTCCGCAGCCAGAGGATCAGGGGTTTGACTGGACGAAGAGTGACCGAGGTGCTCGGGGTGGTATGCGCCCTGATCGGATCAGTGGCTTTGCCACGGATATAAAGGGCGATAAGTTCAGGCTCGATAAAAATGGATTTCCCTATCATGCCAACAGTGAGAACGCGCTTACTTTCCTGAAAGAAAACAAGGACAAGCCCTTCTTCCTTTATTACGCTACGTGGCTGGTACACACCCCCATTCACACTCGGAGCGAGCAGCTACTGCATAAATACTGCGTGAAACTGGGTATAGATCCTGCGACACTTAAGGCAAAAGGCTGGGCAGGAAAAGGACAGACTAATCCGTTCTACTGTGCGATGGTCGAAGAGCTGGACTATTACGTGGGCAAAGTTTTCAACTACCTGGAAAGCACCGATGACCCACGCTGGCCAGGGCATAAACTAAGCGAAAACACCTATGTTATTTTCACTTCTGACAATGGCGGAATGGAAGGGGGTGGGGGAGAAATTTATACCGACAACTACCCGCTCGACCGTGGTAAAATATCGGCGATGGAAGGCGGCACTCGTGTCCCACTCATCATTACTGGTCCTGGTATTCCGCAAGGCGTGGAGTCTGATGTGATGATCAATGGTCTGGATTTTTACCCGACTATTTTATCGCTAGTAGGAGCTGAGAAGCCGAAAGATAAGCATTTAGACGGCTGTGATTTGACCAAGCTGCTGAAGTCTCCGCAGGACGCATCACTGGTTCGCCATTCTGATGGCTCAATGAGAAACTCCATGGTGTGGCATTTCCCCAACAGTGCTGCTCTGGAAAGCACGATACGGATTGGGGATTACAAGCTTGTGCGTAACTATTCACACATCAATGACCCTAAGACGCCCGAGCTTGAACTATATCAACTCTATCAGACAACAGACGGGAAACAAACGCGTGTTGACATCGAAGAAGCTAAAAATCTGGCTACTAAAATGCCAGAAAAAGCTAAGGAAATGAATATGCAGCTGAGCAAAAGGCTCACTGAGATGAAAGCCAGCTATCCTTATTATAATCCTCATTTTCGACGACCACTTCCGCACAAAGAGAAGGTCTGCAAGGTGATTTCTCATCAAGTAAAAGGAAATAAGCTGACTGCTATCTACAAAGAAAACGGAGCTAAAGTGGTGCGTGCTAATCTCCTTTACACGCTCAATGGAGGACAACGTCACGAAGAGTGGTTTCGCGTTCCAGCAACTCTCGTTGGGGATGATAAAGTGACTGTTGATTTACCTGAAAACACGACGCATTATGTGCTTAACTTGATTGACGAAAATAACTTCCTCCGCAGCTACCCAGAGTTACCTGATATGAGCACACTCAACAAAACCAAAGAGAAATTCTCGAAACATGCTCTGCGAGTTCAGTCAGAATTGGACGCCAGTGGAGCTATAAAATAGTCTAGGCTAACATGACTTCAATGAAAAATAACCAAGCATATTTCAGAGGGATTTTACTGAGTGTGATTTCGCATTCTTTGCTGCTTTTTGCTGCCATGAATGCGGCGGCCAAGGATGAAAATAAACCTGACACTCAGTGGGTTTATAAGACTGTCGATGGTAAGGATCT
>CAWVXI010000042.1:0-26759 GCA_963934155.1 uncultured Verrucomicrobiales bacterium
TGATATGGGGTCTGGTTTACATAGGATGCCCGACAGAAATACACCTAGGAGATAAAATAGAGAACTAGTCATATTGGCAGTCGCGATCAAGAAAGGGACAAAGAATAACCCGATGACAGCAATCATAGTGACCAGGATAAATGTTGCCGCGATTAGCTGCAACAGTATTTCGAATTGCTTGTGAAAGCTCATTTGATAATGTGTTCATTTCTTTCTGATCCACAAAAATTACTTTCGCGTATTTCTTCACGCCTCCTAACTCTTTAATCGCTGTCGAAATGACGGTCCCTGTGCAAGTTGGTCAACTAGGCTGTATCTTCTCAAGAAACATGATCTAGGCAACTGCTACCTCATCTTCGACAGCCTCAGTTCTAGCTGTCTCTGTTTCTGCATGGCGGAAGATACCTTTCGGTATCTTGATAGCCGCAGCACTTGACTCAGCAAATACTGTGATCGTTATGGTGAATAGTTAATTCTTCATTGTTTAGTGGTCGTGATGTTGGGTTTTTAAAGCTAAATAAGCATCCTTGAATTCAAGCTATAATAAACAGAATAAAAATCACTCATTGTCTTGAGTGATTTCGCTGAGTTATCGCCCATGGAAATAAAGACCTCTTCTCCTGCTATGTTGAGAAATTCTTGGAAGTCATCAGACTTCATCATTTCATTGATGTCATCACCTTCCTTCTCCGCTAGCTCCTCCATTAGCTGACCTATTTTCGAACCGCGCATCGAGCCAATGAGACCGTTTATGATCTGGGCATTAAAAAACATTTCAGTATTCTTAGCTAGATGCTTGGCTAATCCTGCCACATCGCGCACTTCCTCTTCTTTTATAGGAGCCACCTTCTGCTGCTTCTGTATTTCCTTGATCTGCTCATCCTGCTCATCCATCTCTGGATTCGCGGATTCCACTTCTTCTCACTCTTCTTTAAGGGAATCAGACATCTCTCCAACTGCCGGTGACTCAGCAGATTTCTTATCTCCGCAGGAACTAATAAACAGAATAAGAGCAACACACGGGAGACAAACAATGAATTTACATTTCATAATACCCGTGTTTAGCAATCTTAATTAGTTTGCGAAATCTTGCATTTCGCTTAATTTCATCACCAAATGCCTGAACTTCCAGAAGTTGAAACCACCTGCCAGGGGATCGCCCCACACCTAGCCGGGAAAAAGATTACCTTCATCGATATAAGAAATGGCAGCCTACGCTGGCCAGTGAGTGATGAGATTTACCACCTAAAAAATATCCCCCTCACTGAAGATAACTGTGTGTCTCGCAGGGCTAAATATATTCTCATCGCGATCCCTCTGAACCAGCACATCATCATTCATCTCGGTATGTCTGGTAGCCTCCGTATTTGCTCTCCAGATGAAGAGCTGAAGAAGCATGACCACGTCATCTTCCATCTCAGCTCAGGACTGCAAATGCGCTATCATGACCCACGGAGGTTTGGCAGCGTGCTCTGGACAGATAAGCATATCCCCCAGCATCCGCTCTTTATAAAGCTCGGGCCAGAACCTCTCACAAATGCCTTCAGTACCGCCTACCTGATGGAGAAATCTAAGCAGCGCAAGAAAACCATCAAACAACACATCATGGATAATCACATCGTGGTAGGAGTGGGTAATATATACGCATGTGAGGCACTCTTTATGGCTGGCATCAACCCACAGCGGGAAGCCGGCAGTATCAGTAAGCCGCGGCTCAGCAAACTCCGCGAGAACATCCGAGAAGTACTACAGAGATCGATTGACCAAGGAGGAACCACGCTCAAGGACTTCATCCAGTCCGATGGCCAGCCAGGATATTTCAAACAGCAACTCAATGTCTATGACCGTGAGGGCCAGCCGTGCCAGAAATGTGAGGCGCTCATCAAACGTGTCGTTCTAGGGCAGAGATCGACATTTTACTGCCCGAAATGCCAGAAATAGCGGGGATTTAAGTAGAATTTAGTAGAAACGAGAAATCTCGCTTGACTACACTCCCTTAGCGCACTAAACCCTCGCCTCCAAACAATAAGGGACACGTTCTATGTGAGGTTCCAGCTACAACCGTCAAGATCTTCTAGGTCAAGACGCTAAATTAGCACCTCAACCATAGACCCTGATACAAACAATCAATCATCTAACCTATATAATACCATGGCTACCACACAAGTAATTCTCCGCACAAAGATAGACAATCTCGGCTACGAAGCTGACATTGTAAGAGTAAAAGCAGGTTTCGCACGCAACTACCTAGTCCCACAGGGCAAGGCATACGAAGCGACTGATGAAAACCGTGCTAAGCTCGATGAACTCAATGCAAAGCGCGCTGAGCGTCTCGCAGCTGAACTCGCTGAAGCTGAGAAAGTATCTACTCAAATCAAGAAATTCTCTCCAAGCTTCGACCTAGAAATCGGTCAGGGCGGCAAGGCTTTCGGATCAGTCACTTCTATCGACATTCACAAGAAGCTTGAAGAAGCTGGTATCGTGATCGACCGTAAGGCGATCCAACTCGACAGCCCAATCAAGACAAGTGGCAAGAGTGAAATCGAGATCAAACTTGCTCAGGACGTCAACACGATACTCACGATCAACGTGGTTGCGAAAGAGTCATAATTTGACTTCACTTTTCATTAATTAGTTTTTAATAAACCAAAAGCGCCTCTGTCCAGCAGAGGTGCTTTTTTTTGTGCCAGTCCCTCCTCCCTAAAAAGATAGCGTGATTGATACTGAGATGAAAATCGATTTGCTAATGTCTTTTATCGCGTGAAGTAATAAGCAACAGTCACTAGAGGAAACTCCAAGCCTTCTTCTGATACCATTTGAATAGTTAGTATGAATTAAATAGCGAAACAAAATAGTGAGCATAATAAGGCAGGAGGAAAGCGTATAACGGGCTATGTAAATGACGACTAACGTAGCTCAACTTACAATTTTGTTTTATGCCCCTTAAATAAAAGTAAGCTTTGCTGCAATCTCAAAGACTTAGAGCATTATTATTAATCCAGAATAACTGTGAAGATGGTATGAGTTACTTTCGACAGCGGACGAGCGTCGATAAAGCGAAGCCAGTGCCGTATGGTTGATGGTAGTCGTAGAGTGGAAAGTCCCACCAACAACCATCGCTTTCTTGCTTATCGATGATGATTCTCGCTAACTTAGCTTGCCATTCTACTTGCTCCGACTCGGGCAAAACTTCAATACATCGCGCGGCGTAATAATGCCCGAAGTAGTAAAAGTATCCTGATACAGCAAAGTGAGTCTCATGTGGTCTAGGACGTTTCCTGCCGATGTCTAGCCAGCCATTGCGTTTCACTAGTTTGTCTAACCACTCAATGATTACTTTGTCAGTGACTCTCGGGTCATCAAAAAGACGCAGCGCGGCATTTCCTGACTGTGATCTACCTAGCGATCCGCCGGGACGATTAATAGGATACCTAGGACGCATCTTGTGCCCATGGGCGTATGAATAGCTAAAGTCTGGATTGCGTTGATACTGGATCGATTTGACGCCTAGTTTGAGACGTTTTTCAGGCAATGAAATCCCAAAGGCTTGCTGGCAATCATAGACACCCACCAGCACGGCGGCAGAAGTAAAACTCATAGATCCACCAGATGGCCTACCGGTTGCTATCTTACTGTAGTATCCCCACCCTCCATCAATATCTTGGTACATCACTATTGCATCCAGCTGGCTCTGAGCTGCTTTTTTATAAATCTCCCTTTGCTCGTCACTTACTCCGTCTCTAATCGCAAGCGCCGATAGTGACTGCAGGGCGTAGCCATGTCCCCAGACGTTATACGTAGTGGTGATATCTGCTCGTCTAAGACGCGGCAGTGCGATTAACAACCATTTTTCAGCTTTTTCTATACTCGCTAAGACCTCTGCTCGGCGGTCACCAGAATCAAGTAAACCAGTGAGCGCTAGGCAGCTAGTGCCCATTCTAAAAGCATGATGTGCTCCGGGGAGTGGGGCGTAAATATTAAGCCCTTTGGTTTTTGTGGGGCCTCCCCATGAGCCATTTTTATTCTGTGATTTGACTAGGAAATCTACTCCCTTTCGGATCGAACCTTCTAGCACGGCAGCATCAAGCTGGACATCATCTGCCAACGGAAGCATCGGCACACGCTTTACCTTCTGCGCGTCGAGGTTCATGGATGAAATGATAAGTAACAAAAAACTTACCCCTAGCTTATAGACGCCGCGCTTCATACTGACTAAGGAGTAATGATTACCTGCCCGTTCTCAAGGCCACTGAGGACTTCGATCTTGTCGCCTGCCTGTCTGCCAAGCTCGACAGTGATGTCCTCGGGGTCACCCTCTGCCATCTTTATACGCAGGGTGTAAGTTCCATCAGAATTTGACTTCACCGCATTCACAGGGATGCTCAACACGTCATCAGCTGAGGCGGTGACAATAGAAATATTCGCCTTTGAACCAATCATGACACCAGCAGGAAGATCTGCCTGAGAGGTGAATGAAACAAGCCATTGGTGGGCGAAATCGGGATGCTCGCTGACCAGTGTCGAATCCATTTGGATACTCTTCCATGGGTTGCTTTTAAGTCTCATATTACCAGTCTGCTCTGGTCTAAATAGACGTTTTTGCTTCTCCGTAAGGAAGGCATTGAATTTTAATTTTGTATCAGCGGGGACGATCGTCATCAGAGTGACATTCGCAGGGACTTCTCCGCCCTTACGCACTAATTTCTTTGCTGATTCGTTGATCCACTTTCCATCCTTAAACTCGCCAAAGTATACCAATCCATTTGCTGGCGACTCGAACTCCATGAGCCCGCGATCTGCAATGAGGTCGTTTAGCTGTTCTTCAGATTTTGTATCACCACGCTTTTGTTTCGCGACATCTAGCTGCTTTATCTTGAGCGCTAGAGGTAAGCTTTTCTGAGTGAGTTCCAAGTCTCTTTTTTTTGCCTCTGCGGAGATAGCCCAATCTGAATCATTTCTTGGCGCGGTGATTTTTTGCTCATAGGCAGCATTTCTCTCTGCCGCTGCTAGGGTTCTCTTTGAGCCAACGAGTCCATGTCTAGCGCGCTTGATAATGATTTCCTCAGTCTCTTCCGTCAGTCCATCTTCTTCATACATTTTCAATAGCTGATCTAGCTCCTCTTGTGTGTATGATAAGTAGTCATTTGTTCGTTTGACCTTGTATTCTGTATCGGAGGCGTTTTGAGGTTTAGTGACTTTTTTATAATAGTCATAATCTTCCAGGAAACGCTTGTATTCCATTTCAGCCTCAGCAAGTGACTCCGCTGTGGAGGTAATAAGTGATGCTAATTCTAGTTCCCAATTCTCTAATATGAGCTTCTGCTTCAAGCGCTCTTTAGTGAATTCTTTTATTTTCTCATCGATCGCTTCTGTGTCTGTCCAGAGTAGTTTTTCGCCTTTCTTCACCGGAGACCCATGGGGGAGAAATTTCTCTATCTTTACCGCACTCCAGACAGCCGGCTTGATCGATACTGGATAGCCAGCCTCGGGAAGCGCTACCGCCTCTAATTTGATGACCTGTTCAAATTTACCCGCCTTTGCAGTGTGCTCGGCCGCATGGAGGGTAATCGCTGAGAGAGTCAGCACGCCAGCTATTTGGGGAATGAGAGAGTGATGTTTAAAGGTTTTCATATTCTGTCTGATTTCTGTTGTTGCAATTACCGTTGCAATTTTAGCGACGGTAAAGGGTGAATTTATCTTCGTTTCTTTTTAGTATCTTGTGAGTTTTGAGAAACATAGCTCCCTTTTTTGGCTAACCAGATAGTGTGTAGCCGGTTTTTGCGGCCTTTATGTGCCGCGGGGACTTCTATTACGGAAACATCTAGCTCCGCCTTTCGTAATAATTTAGTATACTTAGGGTCTGAGTAGGCTGACCACACAGCTAGTATCCCGCCCTCCTTCAGCGCATTCTTAGCTAAATGAATCCCCTCAAGCGTGTAGAGACTGTCATTTTCTTCACCGTGAAATGCACTAGGTCCATTATCCACATCCAGCATAATTGCGGAATAGACACCATCTGCCTCTGCCATGATCTTCTGCACAGGCTTTATCTTTACCGCCACTCTAGGATCATCCAACAAGCCTGGGTGCATCTCTTTCATGTGAGTCTGATTCCACTCCAAAATCGCATCCGTTAGCTCTGCCACCACAAATGTAGCACCTTTCTGTGTCAATGACTCCACAGCTGCAGCGAGCGTGAATCCCATACCCAGCCCACCAATAAGAACGATAGGCTGCTTCGCTGAGCGGAAAGGCTGACACGCCACACGCGCTAGCTCTTCCTCCGAGCCATGCGCCAAACTAGTCATCAACCGCTGCCCATTGGAGCTAATAAAAAAACTGTCATCATGCTGGAAAAGTTCCAACGACTCACCTTCCGGAGTGAGGGTCTCTGCTAATTTCTGGTAAGGCTTCATAGATTTATCGGGCGTGATCGGGTGCATAACTATCAGGATTTTCTAAATAGTGAAAGCATTATAGCGCATCACCAGTCGTCTGCCAGTTCACATCCTAATCCACTGAATGATCGCATCTGCAAGATCAGCCTCGGCTTCCCAAGGCACACGGTGTCCAGAGTTTGCCATTTTTAGCAGCTTAGCATCCTTCAGCCTACTGACTGCTTTCTTTCCTTGGATACAGAATTTCTCATCATAATCGCCCACTACCCAAAGAACGGGGATCTCGATACTGGCTAATCTCTCTAATAAATCTTCCTGCTCAGATAAGCTCCAGCATCGATAAGAACAAGATATCTCTGCTTTTCTGACTTCCAATGCACACCTATCTGGCATCACATCATTCCCTAGTATTCCTTGCTTATTCCACTCGCTCAGAAATTCTGACCAGGGCAAGTTTTCTACCTTACTAGACCACTCATCATCTATTATACGTCGTATTGGCCTCTCCTCCACTGTCAAACCAACGTGAGCTGAAACAATCACCGCCGCCTTCCACTTTAAAGGTTGATCGATCAATGCCTGCAACGCCAGCCGTCCGCCCATCGAATAACCCAACAGAACCTGACCGTCATCTTGATCCCGATTTAATGCTTCGCCAAATGCTTCCAACCCTCCCTCACCACTCTCAAGATAACGCCACAGATCTACCGCCTCTAAATGGTGTCCGCTCTTTTTAAATTTTTCAGCATAAGCATCCCAATCACTCGCCATTCCCATCTGTCCATGTAGTGCCACTATTCGCATTTCAGTAGTATCAATACACTGGCTGTATTAGTCATGACAAGCGTCATCTCTACTAACACTCTAACCGCTGAACATTCCTCTCTATAAGATGTATCTAAGAAGTGTCTTTACAATGTAACTCAGACCATCTAATTTTGTCCCGTAAGCTCAACTATTATATTAATAATTTTATATTCATGAATCTCCGTAAAAAAATAATTTCAGCACTCACCCCGTTAAGCTTGCTCACTCTATTTAGCCCCATTGCTAGCGCTGACCTCTTCATGATGAAGAATGGTACAGAGATCAATGGCAGCATCATCAGCGAAACTAGCGAAAGCTATCTGTTAAGGGCAGAGGTCTCTAATAACGTCTTCGCTGAGAAGAAAATTCTCAAATCTAAAGTAGTCCGTATCACTAAAACTGACCTATCCATCGCCGCCTACGAAAAACTCAGCTCTATTTTACCCACACCAGACCTCATGGATCCCGAGGATTACGAACTACTCGTGAGCTCAAAGGTAGAGCCATTTCTGAAGAAATATCTATCTTCACCGCATTTCAAAGACGCCCAAAACATCTTAAACACGCTCAAAAAAGAATACTACCTCATCAAATCTGGTGGACTAAAACTCAACGGGAGAATGCTCACTGCTGAACAAGTAGAAGCTGACAAATATGATATCCAAGCTTCCGTGGCTCTGCATGATTTTATCATGTATGCCCAGAAGAAACAATATCGAGCCGCACTCAGCACGCTCGAACGGCTGGAAGATGGCCACCCTGACTCCATCCAATGCCGAAAATCTCAGAAAATAGCTCTCATCATACTACCGCGCTATGATGAGAAACTCCAGAAGCTCTATGGGGACGTAGATACTCTCATGGAAAAAAGAAACCGTGCACTTGATGGCATGAATCCTGGTGATAGAAACAGAACCAAGAGAATTTTCGATTACGAAGACAGGCGATATCAAAATTTGCTGAACCTAGCCACCGCCAATAAGAAGAAAACCAAGTGGCTTCCCATTAATAAGTATTTTAAAGAACCCATCGAAAATAACCTTAAAATGATCCAGAATGAGATCAAACGAATCAACATTGCCTCACAAAAACCAACGATGGACGTGGCTAAACTCTACCGAGAAACATACTCAGCTTTGGAAGGTGGTGACTACAAACTAGCTAAAGAGAGCTTTGATCAATTCAAGCGCGGTAAACCACCCGAAGAACTCGTCAATGAACTTGAGCCAAGACTCCAAGATGCCAAGTTAGTGATGGAGAAAATGATCATACAAAAGAGGGAGGAAGAAAAAATCGCTAAGCAACAAGCTATCGAAGAAAAAGCCAGATTAGCCAAAGAAAAACGAGATGCTAAGAAAAATGAAGGTAAAAATAAAGGTGACAACAGATCATTGAAAGATAAAGCACGCGATAAGCTAAACCTCAATAAAAAGCAAAAGCCTATCGACGAACTAAGCCAATAATATTTCTACCCTCATCGAATGAAAATCGATTGTATCTAGTCTAGCACGAGTTCATTATCCAACCACTATCACTATGAGAACAGCTTCACAAAACCGAAACACTGCCGAAACCAAGATCCAGCTATCACTGAATATCGACGGCTCTGGCACCTCTGACATTAATACCGGTATCCCATTTTTTGATCACATGCTGACCCTCTTTTCCAGGCACAGCCTCATTGATCTAAATGTGACAGTAGATGGAGACACAGAAGTCGATTTCCACCACACCGTCGAGGATACAGGCATCGTCATCGGAGAATGCCTTAAAACAGCTCTTGGGGATAAATCTGGCATCACCAGATACGGCACCGCCTATCTACCCATGGATGAGACGCTCAGCCGAGTCGTCATCGACCTTTCTAACAGACCTCACCTAGAATTTCGACATGCAGCAGTCACTCCAGACGCGCAGAACTTCCCGTTCTCGCTTGTAGAAGAATTTTTCCGTGCCGTGACCTCTAACCTACGTGCCAACATCCACGCCGAGGTCCTCTATGGAAAAGACGGCCACCACATCGCCGAATCCCTATTTAAAGGTCTAGCAAGAGCAATCAAGCAAGCCTGCGAAGTCGATCCCCGAGTCACCGGTATTCCTAGCACAAAGGAAGTCCTCTAATTTTTTCTGCCCATGAAAGTAGGAATTATCGACTATGGTGCGGGGAATCTGCACAGCGTCCACAATGCATTCATCGCCATCGGTGCTGATGCTACAATCATCACTTCCCCAAGCGAACTGAGAAATATCACCCACCTAGTTCTCCCAGGTCAGGGCGAATTTGGCGACTGCTCAAGAAAGCTCCAGCAAGCAGGTATGTTCGACATCATCCATCAATGGATCAGTGATGACAAACCCTTCCTGGGCATCTGCGTAGGTTACCAACTCCTCTTCGAAGGCAGTGACGAGTCCCCAGATACAGCAGGACTTGGTATTTTCAAAGGAACCGTCGTGAAATTCAAGCCAGAACCTGGACTGAAAATCCCGCACATGGGATGGAACATCGTCCGCCCCACTCAGCCAGAACACCCGATGTGGGAGCACCTGATTCAGCAACAAGAAGCTCCCTATTTTTACTACGTGCATTCCTACTATCCAGCACTAGCAAATCCTGAAGAATCTGCCTGCACCTCCACCCACGGTAGCCAGACCTTCCATGGAGCTATTACAAAGGGAAAGCTCTTCGCCACTCAGTTCCACCCAGAAAAGTCCCAGCATGCTGGCCTCCAGCTGTTGAGAAATTTTTGTGCATTAAAGTAGCCTAGCTAAAACTACGTAAATACTTGTAGCTATAAATCCCAGTGCTGTGCCCGTCTGCCCAGCTAAAGCTCACTGCATAGCCTCCCACCACTTCCATCTTCACCAGATCAAAACTTTGGGCTTTATAATCAACTGGTGGCTTCACTACACGTCCCATTGCATCCGGTTCTCCTTGGCAGGTCGCGCACGGACAAGCCCGCCTTAGATCCTCTAGCTTGATATAAGTTTCTGTGCCATCTTGCCAAGCTATCGCCACCTCACCACTAATCGATGCTATATTCTCTATCGCTAATTTAACCATGCATCCTGTTACTTCATTTTCACCAACAGCGCAATCATAGCCACATAAAATCAATAAAACTAACTTATTACTGAATAAAAAAACGTTCCACACGTCAAACCTAGTAGCAGATAATCACAGAATCCAAATGACCCATTACATAAACTTTGACTTGCCAATTTTTGTGGATGTAATAATCTATAGATATATTTAGCGAATCAAAATCAACCAACAACATAACCATAAAATAAATAATACCATGAAAAAAACACTACTAACAATCATCGTAGCTGCTTCAGCTCTCACATTCTCAAATTGTGCTAACCCATATGCACCAGGATCAACTAACGCTCAACGTGACACCGCAACTGGTGCAATCGCTGGAGCAATACTCGGTGGAATCATCGGTCATCAGTCTGGAAAAGGACTTGAAGGTGCCGCAATCGGTGCAGCCGCAGGTGGCATCGGGGGAAATGCAGTCGGAAGAAATAAAGATGCTCAATACCAACGCTAGTGCAATACCTAATTGGCAACTTTTTCAGTTGTAAAATATCAGAGACTCTGTGAACTCACAGAGTCTCTTTTTTTTCATCCTATCACTCTAATATCACTCCCATCAATAACACATGAACCTCATCTTCGATCTCGATGGCACCCTCATCAACTCACTTCCAGGAATAGCCCAGTCACTCAACCGTTCCTTAGAACAATACCACCTTCCCACTCACAGCGTAGAAGGCATCAGAGAGTTCATCGGTAGCGGTTCTAGAACCTTATGTCAGCGAGCAGCAGGATCCCCCGATAAAGCGACCATTGACCTGTTAGAGTCTGCCTTTATGTCTCATTACCAAGAACTTTGGAAATCAGGCACAGAAATCTACTCCGGAATCACCGATCTGTTAGATGATTTATCTGCTCATCATGAACTCAGCATCCTCTCTAACAAACCGCATGCTTTCACCACTGAGATCATCCATTCACTCTTCCCCTCAGTCCCCTTCCGCACCATTCTAGGGCAGCGTGCTGGCATTTCTAAAAAGCCAGACCCATCCGGCATCCATGAAATCATCAGCCAAGCATCAGATCCAAATACTCCCAGCTACCTCATTGGTGACTCTGTAGTAGACCTCGCCACAGCGAAAAATGCAGCCATCAAATCCATCGCCGTCACCTGGGGGTTCGAACCAGCTTCTGATCTGGAAGAACTCTCCCCAGACCACATCGTCCACTCCGTGGCTGAGCTAGAAAATCTTATATCAACACTCTAGAACCATGTATAAAGACACCCCAAGCGATTCCAAAACACTGCCAAAAGGCATTCCTTATATTATAGGAAACGAGGCTGCTGAGCGATTCTCATTTTATGGAATGAAAGCCGCTCTGGTTGTTTTCATGACCCAGTATCTTCATCTCATGGGAGACACTGTGACGGATACCATGTCGGATGCTAAGGCCTCTGAATACATGCACCTCTTTGTGTTTGCCGTCTATCTCACACCCATTGCTGGCGCCATCATTAGTGACCGGTTCTGGGGGAAATATAAAACTATCATCTCGCTCTCCATCGTCTACTGCCTCGGTCATGCTGCCCTGGCCTTCATGGGAGTGACTGGCTCAGCTGCAATGTGGTTGCTCGCAGGACTGGGACTCATCTCAGTAGGTGCTGGCGGCATCAAACCCTGCGTTTCCGCTCACGTGGGTGATCAGTTTGGTGAAAATAACAAGCACATGCTGCCCAACATTTTCAACTGGTTCTACTTCTCTATCAATCTAGGAGCAGCCATCTCTAACATGATGATCCCATGGCTACTTGAATGGTTCGGTCCTCACTGGGCATTCGGAGTGCCGGGCGTTCTCATGGCAATTGCCACATTTCTCTTCTGGCTCGGCAGAAGAGAATTCATCCACGTTCCAGCTGCTGGCAAATCATTCACCAAAGAAGTCTTCGCCCCAGCAGGGATTAAACTGCTGTTAAAGCTAATCGGTATCTTTGCATTCGTCGCCATCTTTTGGTCCCTGTTTGACCAAACAGCCTCCACTTGGGTGCTTCAGGCTCAGGATATGAACTTAAAGATTTTAGGTTTTAACCTTCTCCCCTCACAGATCCAGACCGCGAACCCCTTCTTCATTCTATTACTCATCCCACTCTTCACCATGGTGATTTATCCCACAGTTGAGAAGATAGTCCCGCTCACTCCGCTACGCAAGATAGGAGCTGGTCTATTCCTTACTGTCATTGCGTTTTCCATCAGTGCGTTTATTCAGGAATGGATCGATGCCGGAGAGAAGCCTCATGTCATCTGGCAGATCCTTGCATACCTGCTGCTCACTTCAGCGGAGATCATGGTATCCATCGTCTGCCTAGAGTTCGCCTACACCCAGTCTCCCAAGAGCATGAAGTCCATGGTAATGGCATTATTCCTCCTCTCAGTAGCAGCAGGTAACCTCTTCACCTCTGCGGTCAATTCCTACATCCAGGTAGAGAGCCCACTTGAAAAAGAAGTTTCTGAAGCTCTTGTTGAGTTGAGATCATCATCACCTAAGGTTTCCTCACATCACGCAGACTGGAACATAAAAACCTACGCTGGCTTCGATAAGAAACCCAACACAGCCGATGACATCACTATCCATTACAACAATAAAGCAGTCATCAAGAAACGTGATGTCCCCGCCGAAGATTCCCTGCTAGCTGCGGCAGAAGTTATCCAGAAATACGCGCTCGAAAGTGGCAGGAAATTCCCTCTAACAGAAGATGGACAGCAACAGATCAACCAGATCAAAGACCCCTGGCAGCGGACACTCACCTATCGAGTGATCAACAGCACCAGCTGCCGCATCACTTCATCCGGTCCAGATAAAACGCTTCTCAGCCCATGGGATAGCTCACTCACCATTGAGTTAAAAGACAATGACCCGAAAGAAAAATCTGACAAAAAAACTTGGATAGAAAAACGTAAAGCTCTCCTTGAGGTAGCCGATGAAAATGATCACGTTTACTATGAAAACAAAGACTTTAAACACAGTTATACCGTAGGTGGTTTATATAAATTAGAAGGCGCTAACTACTTCTGGTTCTTTACCGGGCTGATGTTAGTCACCTCTATCATTTTTATCCCTTTCGCAGTTCTCTATAAAAATAACACTGAACAATAATGATCGAAGATGATTTTAATGATGTGCTTGGAAAAGCAATCCGTGGACTAGGATTCGATGTGGATTCGCTCAATCTTGACCCCGTGAGATTAAAAAATTGCCTCCGCGGAGAATTCGATGCTGAGATCATCCAAGCACTCGCCCCAGCCCTCAACCTCAACACCGAGCGGCTGCTAGACCTACCAAACTACCAGCCGGAACTAGAGCTAGAATTAGAGGGATATATTCCTGCCGCAGTAAGAATCTTCATCTCATCCTTCGGACATCTCGGAGTGAACGCATTCACCGTGGAGAATGATTCTCACCTACTCATCTTTGACACCGGGACAAACGCTGAAGAGTGTGTCGACTATATTTCATCATTCCAAGAAAAAGAAAAACACCTCTTCATCACCCACCCCCATGCCGACCACTTAGGCTGCGAAGATGAACTTCTCCCCCACGTCAACACTAGCCAACTGCTAAAGCCAGGCAAGGTTCTTACCTTTGGAAAACTTACCCTCACTTCGCTCGATGTCGCCGGCCATAGTGTTCCCGCCACAGCCTATCTTATCGAAGGACTAGAGACCCCACTCTGTATCGTTGGCGATGCCATCTTCGCAGGCTCAATAGGAGGTATTTCTCAGGACAACTACAAGCTAGCCCTCAACAACATCCACAAAAACATCCTCACGCTTCCAGCAAACACCATCCTCCTCAACGGACATGGACCAGCCACCAGCGTAGGGCTAGAACTTAAGCATAATCCATTCCTCTAATGACTAGGATTGGAACTGACTAGATACTCTGAATTCTTACTCTATGAGCACTCTAATTCCTTAAGCTACATCGCGTTATGACAAAATTAGGCTGACCTAGATTTGCAATGATGATTTCAGCTCTGATTTTTCCTGACTAAAAATAGGTGATTTCTCAAAATCTAAAGCCTAACCCTAGTCACGCCTTTGCTGACTTTAGTGTGATCTTCGTCATCGAATTTTGAGCGGCGGTGGATACTTACTAATAGGCCGATGGCGACAAGAGTGAAGACTAGATTGGTGCCTCCATAGCTTACGAACGGGAGTGGTAAGCCAGTGTTTGGTAGGAGCCCCGTGGTCACGCCGATGTTCATCATACTGGGAACTACGATGAGGCAGGTGAGGCCAATAGCTAATAATCTGCCGAACATATCGTTCGCATAAATCGCTACGCCAATACCATAGACGGCAATGATGACGAAGCATAATACTGTTCCCAGTGTGAACCAGAGGCCTAGCTCTTCGCCTATGATCGGAAAAATAAAATCAGTGTGGGCAAATGGTAAGTAGCCGTGTTTCTCTGCTCCGTTACCCAGGCCGAGGCCATCCACGCCACCATTACTAAATGCTAGCAAACTTCGCCACTGCTGTAGGGCCGCGCCAAGTTTATTTGCCTCCATATCTGTGAAGGAAGTGATTCTATCCCAGCGGTTGGGGTTCGTGTAAACTGCCAAAAATAGTAGTGTTAGACCACTGATTGAGCTGAGAATAAGGTAGATGAACCGTGTGCCTGCGATGTATAAAATAGCAAAGCACGCCGCAGCAAGTCCGACTGCGGTTCCCATATCTTTCTCAAAGAAAATGAGACCCACTGGCACTACAATAAGAATCCCTGGGATGATAAATCCTTTTTTAAAGGTTCGCGTTTCAGACTGGAAGTGCGCCAGATAGGCGCCGACTGCAATAATGACTCCGAGCTTGGCTATTTCCGATGGCTGGAACTGTCCAAGAACAGGCAGTCTTATCCAGCGCGTTTCTCCATTCACGGTGTGTTTGATCCCCGGGACGTAGCAGAGGATAAGAAGGATCACACTAGAGATAAAGATGAACTTCGCATGCTTCTTAAAGATTCGGTAATCCATACAAGCGACGATGCTGGCGAGGACAACCCCTATTGCAGTCCAGCGAGATTGCTTAATGAGATGAGAATACTTGGAATCCGCTGTTTCAACCCAGACACTGGTAGAGGCGAGCATGATGAGGCCTAACACCACCAGCGCGGTGGTGCCGAGACAGATCATGATTGCGTTTCTTCTACCCATGGTGTTTTACGTTATTATCTTTGATCTAGTTCTGAGGAACTTTGATGATCATTCCGATCTTCATCCTGCTCGCATTCACCGTCGGATTCATATTGATTAGATCTTGTTGTTTTACTTTGTATCTTTTCGCAAGCCTGTAGAAATTATCACCTTTTTGAATTTTATAATCTGTTGAACTCTTAACCGTGGCTATCGAATTATCCCGTGGCTGGGGTTTATTCGGGTCACGTCTTGGTTTGATCACTCTAGGACGGCGTTTTTTAGGTTCTACTGCAAGCCCTTGATCATTACTAGGACGATCATTAATCTCATCACCAGATCCATTATTATTCAAATCATAGGATGCGGGAGCGTCAAGATACACGTTGCCCGGCGTATCATTTGTAGGCTCATTGGGTTCATCCACCTCTTCCTTATCTAAGTCAGCGACGATGGCACTACTCTTACTAATATTGTCATCACCTCTCCACTGCGTGCCCACATAGATAGCTGCTATCGCTAATACGTGGAGAATCAGAATCACTGTCAGAGCCTTGCCAATTCCTACACTTGGGACATCGCCATCTAGCTCATCAGCAGAGGCTGCAGCTGATGCTCTCACTTTTTTCCCAATGGTGCGCGCATACATGGCACGAAACCCTGTTTGGGTTTTCCTTTTAGTTTGGATTTTATTATGTTTCATCTTTTTTATTGGTTGCTGGGGTTCTACTTCAGTTTGAGTACTGCTCCGCGAAACACGTCACCTCGGTGTTCGTATCCTTTAAATTGGTCAAATGATGAGGTTCCAGGTGAGAGCAGAACCGCATCGCCGTGCTTAGCTAGTTTTGAGCTTAGCTCTACAGCTTCTGTTAGAGTAGTCACTAGGTGGGTTTCTACTACCTGTGAAAATAATTTATCGAGCTGATCCGAAATTTCTCCGAAAACAATCGCGTGATGCACATGACGCTTCAGCCTCGGCAAAAGATCTGTGTAGTCCAAGCCCTTCTCTTTTCCACCGGCAATCAGGACTACTGGTCTCGACTGGCTTCTGAGGGCGCTATCAAGTGCGTGCAGATTAGTTGCTTTACTATCATTTAGATACTCTACTCCATCAAGCGTGCGGATCAGTTCACAACGATGCATCGGTGGAGCAAACCCAGCTAGCGCGGGTGGGATCACTTCTTGTGAAACTCCCATTTGCAGACATGCGCCGATTGCCGCCATTGCATTCTCTGCATTATGGAGACCACTAAGGCGTGTCTGGGCTATATCTAATAGTTGCGCACCTTGGAAACAGATATTGTTATCCGTTAGAGTGAAATCACTGCTTTGAGACTCGGTGGTAAAGGTAAGTTTTTTCGCCTTGATCTCCCCTACATCTTGGCCTTCTCTTATGATGGCAAAGTCGAGCTCAGTTTGGTTCTCAAAGATCCGAAGTTTAGCGTTTTTATAGTCTTGAATAGACCCGTAACGATCCATGTGATCTACATCAAAATTCAACCAAACGGCAACATCGGGTTTTAGATTTTTGATTGTCTCTAGCTGGAATGAGCTTAGTTCAAGCGCGATAGAGTCAGGGACTTTTTCGAGCATCACCACTTCTGATAGTGGGATGCCGTAGTTACCACATGCCACGCAGCTCACGCCACTTTCTGACATGATCCGCTGCACTAGCTCGGTTGTAGTAGTCTTACCATTGGTGCCAGTGATCGCTATTATTTTACCAGTATAGAAACTGTAACCTAGCTCAGTCTCACCAATCATTTCACCCGCGTTTTCAGAAAACGCCGCTGCGTAATCACCGAAGGTATCAATGCCTGGAGAAATCACGAGTAGGTCACAGGATGATTTTTTACCGGTCTCAATAGTCGCTTTAGAATGGGCAACTATACCTTCTGGGATACTAGAAATTTCATCAGCGGAATCAAATAGCGTCACGATGGCTCCACGAGATGCAGCCAGCAAGGCTGCTGCCCTTCCGCTTCTACCCGCTCCTAGAACGTGAACTATTTTTCCTTTGATGATCATACAACTTTTAATAATGCTAGACCGATGAATGCACAGATGATGGAGATGATCCAAAATCTAGTGATGACTTGGCTCTCATGCCAGCCTTTAAGCTCAAAATGATGATGGATGGGAGCCATTTTAAAGATGCGCTTACCGCGCATTTTAAAGCTCGCGACCTGTAAGATCACAGACAAGGCTTCCATCACGAATACGAACCCAATGATGACGAGTAAAAATTCTTGCTTAGTGCAGATCGCCATGGTGCCGATACTACCACCAATCGCGAGTGATCCAGTGTCACCCATGAAGACTTTAGCTGGGTGACAATTAAACCACAGAAAGCCAAATGTAGAACCGGCCATTGCCATAATGAAGACTGCTAACTCACTGAGTTGTGGATTAAATGGGATATGGATTCTTGAGAACGCGATGATATTCCCTGCTAAATACGCGATAACGGCGTAGGCGATACAGGTGGTGATAGTGCACCCACAAGCTAAACCATCGAGACCATCTGTTAAATTCACTGCGTTTGATGCACCAATGATGATGAAGATGAAGAATGGGATAACCAGATAAGAAAGATCGATGAATGGTCTTTTTAGAAGCGGAATACCCACTTCGCTGATTGCCATGTGCTCAGCTGAGCCATCTTTGCCTTCGACCCAAAATGCATTTTCTCTTGGGATTTCCTCGCTCGGCATCTGCTTCATCCGGTCAGTGCTCGCTTTGAACTCAACTTTGGCTTGTTCAGTCTTCAGAACTTCCCCTTCTACGCCTGTGTTGAAGAACAGAAAAATAGCGGCGACTGCTCCAACACATGCTTGCCAAAGTAACTTAAATCTTGAACTTACACCTTCAGAGTTCTTACGCTTCACCTTGGTGTAGTCGTCCATGAAGCCAAGTGCCCCTAGGCCGATCATTACGAACATAGTGATTCCCACGAATGGGTTCCAGACTTTTCCACAGAGTAGCATCGCAATAGTGATCGTCCCAATAATCATCACACCGCCCATAGTGGGGGTCCCGGCCTTAGCTCCGTGGAGTTCGTGGAGCTTATGTACTTCCTCGGCGGTTCTGATCGGCTGGCCTATTTTAAGTGATATCAACCTTCTGATGACGCGTGGTCCAAGCCAGAGTGAGAGTCCAAATGCGATCAGGCATGCCAAAGCTGCACGCACTGTAAGATACTTAAAGATGTTGAGAAAACTAAATGTCTCAGCCCATGACGCCCCTGCTTGACTCGCCTCATTCCACCATTGATAAATTAAATATAACATTATTAGTTTTTAGAAAATGCTTGGTTCATTATTTCTTCCATTCCAGCCGTGCGACTACCTTTAAACAAGACCACATCGCCACTAGCGCATGTGCTCTGCAGCCACTTAGCAGCTTCATCTCGTTGATTAAAATGTTTTGCTCTGCCTCCTGCAGCTAGAGCTCCAGCGGTGATCCCTGCTGCCGCATCGCCCACAGAAACCGTGTAAATTTCTCTCCTAGCCGCAAGCTTACCCACGTCCAAATGTGCAGCATCCGCGTGCTCACCTAACTCTGCCATGTGCCCTAGCACCACATATTTCTCGCCGCCTTTCACAACTGATTCATGGAGTTCTGATAGGGTATCAATCGCCGCTACCACTGACTCTGGATTTGCGTTGTAGGTATCGTCGAAGATAGTCACGCCATTGCTTTCAAAGGCTCTGAGCCTGCCGCTTGTTAGAACAGTCTTGTTAAGACCGACTGCTATTTCATTAGCGGTCATTCCTAGTGTGTAGCCTGCACCTGCTGCCAGCAGAGCATTTGCTACCATGTGTCGACCGACTACTGGCAAGTTCACTCTGATAGATTCTTGATCTTGGATGATCAAATCAAATTCTGACCCTAGCGCAGTCATCACTAGATTATCAGCCCTCACTACTCCCCTACCATTTCCTACGATAAGTGTCTTGGCCCTGGTTCTGGTAGTGAAATAGTCGATGTAATCACAGGCCGCGGAAACGATAAATGTCCCGTTCTCTGGAAGGCATTTTGCAAGCTCGCCCTTTTCCTCAGCGATGGCTTCCACACTTCCCATGTACTCGATGTGCGCGGTTCCAACATTAGTGATGATGCCTATGTCTGGATGAGCGATACTGCATAGCGGAGCGATCTCGCCTGGCTTACTCATCCCCATTTCCCAGATGCATACTTCGTGCTCACTCTCAGTAGCCAAGATACTCAGTGGTAGCCCGATGTGATTGTTAAAATTCCCAACTGTTGCTGATACCTTAAATTTCTCGCCAATTACGGATTTCGCAAAATCCTTGGTGCTTGTTTTGCCGTTAGAACCGGTGATACCGATGACTTTAATATCTAAACTGCGGCGATACCATGCTGCGAATTGTTGCAGTGCGGTGAGTGGATCCGCTACTTTGATAATGGTAGTATTTCCTAGGTCCACATCTTCTGGAATATGACTAACTACGAGGACTTCAACGCCAGCTTGGACCGCCTTACCGAGAAAATCATGGGCATCGAATCGCTCACCTTTTAGAGCAAAGAACACACAGCCTGAGCCTATGTTTTGAGTATCAGTGGACACAGATTTAATCAAAGTATCTTCTGATCCTTGATGAATGGCTCCACTCACTGATGCGAGTAATTCTTTAACGGTGGTCTCTTTCATTATCGTCTCTTACGTTATAGTCTCGTCCATTATCGTCTCCTCTATTGAACTTCTTTGCGTTTTCTTCCCCTTCTTTCGCCTTGGCCATGCGCTCTTTTAGATCACCTATACGGAACTCGTTTAGGACTCTTCTTGCTACGGCTCTATCGTCAAATTTTATCGTCTCATGAGCAAACTCCTGATAAGTTTCATGCCCCTTTCCTGCGATCAGGATAATATCACCCGGTCTGGCTATCTGCATTGCGGACTCGATCGCTTCTGCTCTATCGACTACGACGTGATACTTCTTACCCTTCATTCCAAGCTCTATCATTTTAATGATTGATTCTGGATCTTCACTACGAGGGTTATCAGATGTCACGATACAGAACTCGCTAGTCATTGCGGCGGCTTCGCCCATAAGTGGCCGTTTATTTTTGTCCCTATCGCCACCACAGCCGAAGACTGTGATGAGATTTCTAGGGTCTAGCTCGCGCACTGTAGCGCAAGCATTCTGCAACGCGTCTGGAGTGTGTGCGTAGTCTACAAAGACGCACATACCATTGGCAATACCGACATTTTCCATGCGCCCAGGAACTTGTGGTGCTTCTGCTAGTGACTTTATAGCGTCTCTTATCTTCATCCCAGCAGCAGCACAAGCCGTGATAGCACTGACCACATTATAAACATTGAATCTCCCGATCAACGGCACCTGCACGAGGTATGATTTCCCTCTGACGTCCAGCTGAAACGAAGTTCCTTTGAATGTCTGACGAATGCTCGAAAATTTGAAATCACAGTGTGCGTTCATCCCATAAGTCCAGACAGCCATACGCTCATCGATTTCCTTCACCATGCGTTGTCCGTAGTTATCATCGGTATTGATCACTGCGACAGATCTCTTCTCACTACCCGCATCCTTCATGGCGATCATCTGCTCGAAGAGCGCCAGCTTAGCTCTGAAATAGCTATCCATATCACCATGATAATCGAGATGATCTTGGCTAAGATTGGAGAACACACCCACATCGAAATTAACCGCTCCTACGCGCTTCTGATCCAGTCCGTGAGAGCTCACCTCCATGGCGACTCCGCGGCATTCGTTGTCTACCATCTGTCTCAGAAGCTGATGCATCTTCACCGCTCCAGGAGTGGTGTGAGTAGCGTCAGATTCTTTAAGCCCATCATCAAATTTGATTGTCCCTAACAAGCCCGCTCTTCTCCAGACATCCTTCATGATGTGGTGGATCAAATAAGTTGTCGTCGTCTTACCATTGGTGCCAGTGACCCCGATCACCTTTAGTGCGTCTGATGGGTAATTGTAGCGAGTGTTCGCCATTTCCGCGAGTGCTTTTCCAGTACGCTTGGCGTGAACCCAGGCTACTTTTTCTGCCTGCTCTGGAGTAGGCGCGGACTCAGCCACGATAGCAGCTGCCCCCCTCTCGATCGCTTCTCCGATAAACTGGTGACCATCGTTACTACCAGAAATAGCGACAAATAATGCGCCTTTTTGGACTTCACGACTATCTGATGTGAGAAAGCTTATCTGTGTATTCGAGTCTCCTGAGACGACTGGATTTTCTAGGTTCTTAATGACTTCTTTTAATTTCATAGTGCGTTTCCCAAGGTGGCTTTCACCTCCTCAGTTGGTGTTAAATTTCTATAAGCAGCGATCTGCTTCATGGTTTCCTTCCATATCGGAGCGGCTACTGTGCCGCCTCCGAAGTTAAAATCTTTCTTAGTTCTTGGTTCTTCAATGACCACTACGCAGACAAATTCAGGAGCCTCTATCGGCAGCATCCCTACGAACGAAACGGTCTTTCTAGTCTCGCTATATTCCTTGAGTTTATTGTCCCAAATCTCTGCTGTGCCTGTCTTCCCGCCTTCTGTGAAGCCCTCTATATCTGCCCTAGTGGCTGTACCGCCTTTTTCAACCACAGTTTTTAGCACTTGTCTACAATCTCTCGCCGTTTTTTCGCTAAGGACTCGTCGGATCGTCTCTGGCTTGCATTCCACCACAGTTTCTCCTCGGTAATTCTCCACTTTTTTAATCATCCGCGGCTTCATCAGGTTACCGCCATTTGCGATTGCACAGTAAAAATTCACGATCTGCATGGGGGTGACTCTGAGTGCATATCCGAATGAAACCCTGGAGAAATCGACCATATTCCCATTATCTCGAACCAGACCATCACTCTCCGCACCAATTCCTATACTAGTTTTCTCACCAAATCCGAATACCTTCACATAGTCCATGTATTTGCTATATCCCACCTGTTTAGCGAGCATGAAGGTTCCTATATTGTTAGATTTTTTGGCTATTTCCCAGACCTTGAGATACCCTTTACCGTAATCATCTCTGACTGTAAATTTAGGTGATGGGTTTCTGTAGTATCCATTGTGGCACCAGACTTTATCGTTCAGCTTACGGACACCTTCATTCAGCGCGGCAGCGATAGCTACGAGCTTGAATGTTGAGCCCGGCTCATACTCACCCTGGAGCGCATAGTTAAACTCACTCGTCATTATCCCCTCGCGGGTTTTAAGGTTATAATGTGGTCTACTTCCAATCCCAAGCACATCACCATTGTTGGGATTCATGACAATGATGGTCGCTCGAACAGGATCGTATTCTTTTACTGCCGCATTTAACTGCTCATCGACAATGGCCTGAATACCCATATCTACAGCTAGCTGGACGTTGTTGCCGTTAATCGGGGCATGGATGCTGCCTTTGTGAGCTGGCATGACTTCACCTGATAGATCGCGCATTTCTTTCTTGAATCCATCCTGACCTGCAAGGTGCTCTTCACATGCTTTCTCAATGCCAGCTTTACCTACTCTTTTTTCATCACCCTCAGCAAAAGTGGAATACCCTGTGATATGGGTGAAATTCTCAGGGGAATTGTGAAATCTCTTCATGCTCTCCGTGAACCTGAATCCTTTGATACGCTTTTTAGTGATCAAATCCTTGAGTCTTGAGGCGATATCTGGAGCGATGTCTTTCACAATAACCTTATCTGCTTTACTCCTACTCTCGATATTGATCAGCGCTTTCAGCTCACCCTTAGTCATCCCTAGCGGAGTTGCTATTTCATCACACGCGTAGTCCAGATGTTGATCAATGATCCACTGCCTGTCTTTGCTTTTATTCAATAACTTACGACTACGTAGTTTGATTTTACGACCGCGTGTCTTTTCATCCCAATCGTGCCACTCAGCCGTCTTACTCAGTTCTTGGCAAGCCACCCCTCTCACCACTGTTCTCACCTCCTTGATATGATATTTATCTACGATGAGCGTTTTAGAAATAATACTCTTCGCGATCACTTCACCATTACAGTCAACGATAGTGCCGCGCTTAGCGAGTAGCGGATAAGTTTTTTCGTATGAGTTCCCAGCTTTCTGCGCATATTTATCGCGATCCACCACCTGCAGGAAATACAGTCTCACAGACAAGGCACTGAGACCTATCACTAATAACAGGCAAAGTATTAAGCATCGTTTGTGAGTCTGTTTATCCATGGTTCATTTTACGGGGCGAGCTCCCCAGAATTAGATGCCGCAACTGAAACTGCCGCAATTCCTCCAGCCCCACTAGCTCCGATAGCTCCAGGCTTCACTATCTCTAGCTGACTTGGATCAGTTTCTCGAAGAGCTGACCCACGCGCGAGCAAGTCCTCCTTCATTAGATATCTGTCTAGGCTTCTGTCTATTTTCACATTCGTCATATTTACGCCTGCATAAAATTCATGGATCTCCTTTTGGGCTGCGTCAATTTTCCTCGCTGTATCGATCTCCTTATTAGACGCATAGACATGCATGATGCCGCCAGCAGTCAGGATCACTGCCGCCACACCTAATAGGACGAGTTCGCTGAGGCTGAAATTCTTCTTTTTTGTTCTTCTTGCGTTCATTGCTGGTTTTCCTCTCTAGGTTTCTATTGATTCTATTCTCTCACCCACCCTCATGATGGCACTTCGCGATCTTTTATTTCTACTGATTTCTTCCGTGCTTGCTGTGACTGGTTTTCTGGATGCTAACTGATAATAATACTCTGGATTAGGCCGTGGTGTCGGCCACTCCTTTTTGTCCACCTCCTTGGCGCTAGTCGCTTTTAGAAATCTCTTCACCATTCTGTCTTCGAGGCTGTGAAAGCTGATCACGCATAGCCGTCCACCTGGATTAAGTAGTTCCGCAGAAGTATCTAACAGACCACGTAATGACCCTAACTCGTCATTCACCTCGATGCGTAATGCTTGAAAAACTTTCGTAGCTGGATGAATTCTCTTCCCCATCCTAGGACACCACTTTTCGATGGCCTCAGCTAGCTGCGTGGTGGTGAGAAATGGTGTTGCCGCCCTATGCTCACAAATACGACTGACGATTTTACGTGCTGACCTTTCCTCACCATACTCCCAGAAAATACGTCTCATATCAGCCTCATCCCAAGTATTCACTATATCAGCAGCTGTCGTTCCCTCATCGCCCATGCGCATGTCGAGTGGGCCTTCTTTAGAAAATGAAAACCCGCGCTCTGCTTCATCGAACTGCCATGATGAGACTCCTAAGTCTACTAATATACCATCCACTCCATTCACTCCGCGTTGCTGCATGAGCTGAAGTGAGTCAGTGTAGTTTCCCTTCACCGGCTTGAAATTTTCACCAAATCTAGCCAGCCGTTTACCAGCGTATTCTAGAGCTTGCGGATCTCTATCCACTCCGTAAACCACAGCACCAGCTTCTAACATTTTCTCAGTGTGCCCTCCCCCTCCGAGAGTGCCATCGATCAAAACCTTACCTTCGGAAGGAGCCATAAAATGCACAGCCTCCTCTAGCAGAACTGTCTCATGATAGTAACCAAGCTCGTCTTCACTGCTTCCCGAGCTCTGATTCGCTGACTCATTTCTAAACCATCCAGCGACTACAGAACCAAACCCACCCTGTGGGGCGGAGATTCCTGCGGTTACAGTTGCTGGTTTGAGTCTTAACATATTGTCTTGTATTCTAAATTTTCTAGAAGAAATCGACTTCTTCATTGAGTCTCGCAGTCTCTGCGTCCTCTCTTTCCTTCATGATCTTGTGATTTGCAGGGCTCAGAATCTCGAAATAGGTCCCTCTGCCGACTAATTTCACCGCACCACCAGACTCTAACCCTAGTCTTTCGCACCATGCCTTAGGTATCAGTAACTTGCCCTGATCACTCATTGATGTCTTCTGACAACGTGAATGTAACTTACCCTTCATGTTCTTCTTCTCTGCCGGCGACCAATGCTCCATTCCGTCTACAGTTCGCAGCATGTCGTCATATTCACAATCAGTTAAAACCCTAAGAGTCTGGACTTTATACTTAGAAGACTGAAGTAACCTCAACGTTCCATTGCCAGCCAGTTGGCGCCAATCAGCAGGCACTGAAACCCTGTTCTTAGGATCTAGTTTATGCTCATAATCGCCCTGTAAGGCATGTTCATTTTGGCTCATTTAGTGTCTTTAAGTTCTCTATGAAACACATTAATACACTTTAGTACACTTTGATGTCAACGCAAAACTAAGATACTTTTATAATTCATGCATCTTTTTTATAAACAGATGGCTTATATAAGCATCAGTTAACTAATTTAACCACAGAAACAAGCACGAATCCACGCTGTTTCCGAAATGGTAACTGACCCGCCTTGGCTGAGGATTTAAAAAATTCTCAATAAATAATCATAAGCCTTATCCAGCTATGAGGGATCTCCGCCTGCAAGGATCACGCATATTTAGCGATCATCTTCTTAGTAAAGGCGTATCCATCACGAACGATGTCCATTCTTGGATTATACTCACGCCAGACGTTGATCGCATTGGCAAACCCTACATCATCACGTGAAAATGCCTCTATATAATACCATCCATCATAGCCAACCTCAGCGATCGTACTAAACACCTCGTCCCACGCGATGTTTCCCGATCCTGGTGTACCTCGATCATTTTCGCTGATATGCACATGGGTCATGACAGGGGCGATGGTTTTAATCGACTCCGCAAATGACTTCTCCTCAATGTTCGCATGATGCGGATCAAACATTCCTCTTAAATTAGGGTGATCCACTAAATCAACCAAATGCTTAAGCTGCTCCATTGTGTTACAAAGATAGCACTCGAAACGGTTAAGCGCTTCAGGAGTTAACGTGATTCCTGCCTGAGCAGCATGCTCAGCACACTCTCTAAGTACCTCAGCACTTCGCTTGTATTCATCTTCTTGCGGGCTATTTCTAGAAAAATTAGCAAATGCAGAATGAAATGGTCCGCAGATATTCTTACCACCAGCCACATGCATATTATCGATCGCCACCTTGATCACATCCACAGCATTCCTGCGCACCGCCGCATCAGTCGAGATAGGATCCGCCTCAACGCCCACACCAAGGCAGCCATTTACTTCAAGATCTATAGACTTTAAAAACGCTCCTACTTCCTCGTAATTCTTTGTATCTGGCTCAGCGAGGAAAATTTCAATTCCATCGTAACCAACCTCTTTTATCTTCTCGATATCAGCAAAGTGCTCGCTAGTGATATTCGTTGACCACAAGTGCATGTTTAATCCTATTTTCATAATGTTTTTCTGTTAATAATCCGTTTACGGGCGCATCCTTTCACAAAACCTATTGCTTGTCCTTAGTAAAA
>CAWVXI010000043.1:0-26452 GCA_963934155.1 uncultured Verrucomicrobiales bacterium
TTACTTAAATAACTGATCCAGAAATTATCATTTGTCTAATCAAGAGAAACTCTATAAAACGAAAAGGGGTCGGCCCTATAATTTAGAATAGTCGTAGATGCAATATGGCAGAAGAGTATAGGTTTTTAGTCTTCCAGAGTCAAAGAGCAAATATCCTTTCCAAATCCACCCCCACACCCCAAAGCCCTGATCAAACTACCTGCATTCATACTGTTAGCTCCCCCATAAAAAGGACCACTTGAGCGCCTGACAAAGTTGGGTTAAACTACAACAATAAACAAGATCTTATGAAGGATGAAAAATATGAGGGGGGGTCTGTGTTGAAGCTGGCGAAGATTGCGCGTCGGGATATTGGTTTGATTCCGACCTAGCTATTTATTGAGACTAGGTAGATTGATCCCTTGGCTCGTTCCTGGAAAATTTTCCACCATGCCTTCTTTATCTGTTGTTGTTATTGGTGGTGTCTGTTAGTTTGCGGTTAGATAATGGAATTCATCGAAGAGAACTGGCGGGCGGGGATTGAGATTTTGATCTTGTGGATCAGCTTGTACCAGCTTTACCGGGTATTCCGGGCTACCAAGGGTGCGCTTATTTTTGTTGGGGTGGTGATGATCCTGGCGGTGGTGACTTCGTTGGCATTCATTTTTGATTTGAGGGTGATTGCTTGGATTCTGCTGCGGTCTGCGGTGGGGATAGGTTTTGCGCTGGTGATTGTGTTCCAACTAGAGATGAGGCAGGCACTAGCTAGGCTGGGTGGGAGCTTCTTCTCCTTTTCGAATGTCCAGAAATTAGAGTTTGCCGAAGGCCTGACTGATGCGGTGATGCAGCTGTCGCACAAACGCATCGGGGCGTTAATTGCGCTGGAGCGCGAGCTAAGCTTAAAGGAGTATTCGGAGAATGGGGTACGGGTGGATGCTGAGTATTCACCAGAGCTGATCATGACTATTTTCCACCCGATGACTGCGCTGCACGATGGGGGAGTGATCGTGTCTAAGAACCGTATCGCTTCTGCGGGCTGTGTGTTTCCGCTGAGTAGGAATGAAATGTCTGATCGCACGCTAGGTCTGAGACATCGCGCCTCAGTGGGTCTGTCTGAAGAGACAGACTGTGTCTGCATCGTGGTGAGTGAGGAGTCGGGAAGTATCTCTATCGCGATGAATGGGGTGCTGGAGAGAAATCTTAAGGAGAGTGAATTTAAAGAAAAGCTGGAGAAAATATTCGTGCCAGAAGAAGAAGAGGAGGAAACTGATAATGAAGAAGAAAACGGAGAAGAACTGGATAGCGAAGATAGTAGCCTTGATCCTAGCGGTAGCGATCTGGTTCCTGATAAATGAACAGTTTAAGGATGAGGACAAACCTCAAGATTCACAGGAGTCTAAGCGTTAATGAAGATGCAGGAAATAGGCTGGGTGGAGACTTGCTATGATGAGAAGTTTGGCGTGCCTAGGCAGTCTGGCGTGGTCGGTTCAGCGTGGGGGAAGATCACCTTTCAAGAGGACTACCAGAGTGCCGATTTCATCCGTAACTTAGATGGGTTCAGTCATTTGTGGTTGGTGTTTATTTTTCATCAAGCGCTTAACCATGCAGCGGTTCAGGGAGCGGTGAAAGCCACGGTGCGTCCACCTAGACTGGGTGGAAATGAGAGGGTGGGAGTGTTTGCATCGCGTTCGCCTTTTCGGCCTAATCCTGTCGGTCTCTCGCTGGTGAAGCTGGAGCGGGTTGAGCTTACTAGTGATCAGGGGAGTATTCTGCATGTGAGCGGAGTCGATCTGGTGAGTGGGACTCCGCTGTTAGACATCAAACCTTATATTCCTTATTGTGACTCTGTCTCAGAGCAAGGTGGCGAAACTGTTAGATCTGGCTATGTCAATGGAGCGCCAGAAACCTTACTTGTAGAGTGGTCCGATGAGTTGGTCATTGCCGAAGATTTAAAGCAGCTGATCACCGAGACTATTTCAGTAGATCCTAGACCCGCTTACCATGATGATGAGCGTGAGTATGGTTGTCTGATTGCGGGGGTGAATGTGAGGTGGCAGGTAGTTGGCTCATTGGATAGAGTGGTGAAAATTTTGAGTTGCACCAGAGTCTAATCGGTGACATTTTGTTGCAATGAAATATTTCACGTTATCTCTAGCTGGTATGATCGCCGTTCTCAGCACTTCATGCGGAACATTACCAGAAAAGCCGAAGCTTAATGGACCTCAGTCATCCGAGAGCTCAATCCCATGGAACCGTAGATTACCTGGTGAAGGTCAAGGATTATTAGGCGGAATAGGGCGTTAAACAGTCAGGGAGGTAGCTACTAGTAGAAGAACCCTTTGTTTTCTTTGTTTGTGAGCAAATAGCGGTTTGTTCGCAAATATGTTCCTGCCTTGCTACTCTCACTATTTTGTTTTTCTATCAAACCACGATCACTGTTCAAGTGGTATAATGTGGTCTTACCACTCTGCCATTCGGTAGCTGGATTTATCTGAGGTGTCTTTAAATGTAAGAAAAGCTTGCATTTAGCCCAGATTCTGATTTCTTTCTCCTGTCTTCGAGTGAAGACGCCGTGCCCACGTAGGGTGGTTTGGTTTGAAATTCCTCATTCAACATGAATAGAAAATTTCTTGCTGTGCCAGAATACACATTAACATTCAAAAAATAATATTATGAGCGACATCAATCTAGCTGATTTCAAGCTAAACGAAAAAGACACAGGTAGTTCAAGCTACCAGATAGCAATTCTAACAGGACGTATTGCCTCACTCACTGAGCATCTTAAAGTAAATAAGAAAGATGTATCTAGCAGACGTGGACTACTGAAAATGATTGCTAAGAGACGTAAGCATCTCGACTACATCAGAGGCAAGTCTGAAGAGAACTACAAGAAGCTGATCGACGGTCTCAAACTCCGCCGATAAACAATTTTCAAAGGGTCACGGTTCACTCCGTGGCCTTTTTCGATTCATAGAACAGCTTTTTAAAGCGGTTCGATGAGTGGAGTGAGAGGACAGATCGTCTGTAATCCCATTTCCTGAGTGACAATAAAGGTTATTTTACTCGAAACACAGAAGTGTCTATTGACTTAAATTTGCTCAAACGGAGCAAGCGATGCGCTAGGCGAGGACGACAGAAAAAAGAAATTAAAAGATAATAATATGGAAATGAATATACACACGGTAACCGCCAATGTAGGCGCTAACCCAATTACCTTCGAAACAGGTAAAATGGCTAAACTCGCTGATGGCGCAGTAGTCGTAAGATCAGGAGAGACAACAGTTCTAACAACTGCTTGTTCACTCACTAGAATCAAGCCGGGCCAATCATGGTTCCCACTCTCTGTAGAGTATAAAGAAAGAGCATTCGCAGCTGGTGTTTTCCCAGGTGGTTACTTTAAGCGTGAAGGACGCCCGACCGAAAAGGAAATTCTCACATGCCGTATGACTGACCGTCCGCTACGCCCACTATTCCCTAAAGGATACCTCTACGAAACACAGATCGTGGCCCTCATGCTTTCAGCTGATGGCATCAACGATGCTGACATTCTCGCAATGAACGGTGCATCTGCAGCACTTTCTATCTCAGACATCCCATTCGCTCGCCCTATCGGCGCGGTGCGTATCGGCCGTGTGGATGGTGAGTTCTTAGTGAACCCTACATTTGACCAACGTGAAGAATCTGACCTCGACCTCGTCTACGTGGGAGACCACCAGAACGTGATCATGATCGAAGGTGGCGCTGACCAGGTTCCTGAAGAGGAATTTGTTAAAGCTCTCTACTTCGCTCAGACTCAGGTAGAAATCCTCGTTGCTGCTCAGGAAGAGCTCAAGGGACTCGCTGGTAAAGAGACTCGTCCATACGATGTTTCAGTCGCTGAGCAAGACCTCCTCGACATCGCTTACGAAGTAGCAGGTGACCGCATCGAAGGTGCTATCTACGCTGCTTCTAAGGTTGAGCGTGCTACGAAAGTTGGCGCACTCAGAAAAGAAGTTGAATCAGTGATCATGGAGCGTTTCCCTGACACCACAGACTTCCAGATCGATCAGGCATTTGAATTCCTCCAGAAGAAGGCATTCCGCATCTCTATCATGGAGAAGGGCACACGTGCAGATGGCAGAAAGCCAGCTGAACTTCGTGACCTCTACGCTGAAGAAGGTCTCCTTCCTAAGGTGCACGGTTCAGCACTCTTCGCACGTGGAGAAACTCAGGCACTCGCCGTTTCCACACTCGCACCAGCTGACGAGAAGCAGTATTTCGATAACTATGCAGGTGGAGAAGACAGCAAGCGCTTCATCCTTCACTACTCATTCCCTCCTTTCTCGGTAGGTGAAGCTGGTCGTTTCGGTGGTCTTAACCGTCGTGAAATTGGACATGGTAACCTCGCTGAGCGTTCAATCGCTCCAGTGATCCCAGCAGAAGAAGATTTCCCATACGCAATCAGAACAGTTTCAGAAGTGCTTGAGTCAAACGGCTCATCATCAATGGCGACAGTCTGTGCAGGCACCATGTCACTCATGGGTGCAGGTGTTCCTCTTCTCAACCCAGTTTCTGGTATCTCAGTAGGTCTTGTGACTGAGTTCAACGAAGCAGGTGAAATGGTCAAGTATGAGCGTCTTCTCGACATCATCGGATCTGAAGATTTCTATGGCGACATGGACTTCAAACTCTGCGGAACTCCTGACGGTGTGACCTCTTACCAGCTTGACCTCAAGCTAGACGGTATCCCACTCAAAATTCTTGAAGAGGCAGTTTATCAAGCCAAGGAAGGCCGTGAGGTCATCCTTGAGAAGATGCTCTCTGTAATTTCTGAGACAGCTGCTATTAATGAAAATGCACCACGTATTGAGTCAGTGAAAATTGACGCAGACAAGATCGGCATGCTTATCGGGCCTGGTGGCAAGAACATCAAGGCGATCCAAGCTGAGTCAGGTGCTGACCTCAACATCGAAGATGACGGCACCGTCCACATCTACGCTGCTAAGAAGGAAAGCCTCGACCGTGCAGTTGAGATGGTGAACCAAATGTTTGCAGAAGTAGAAGTGAATAAGACTTACAAAGGTAAGATCGTTTCAACAACCGCATTCGGGGCTTTTGTTGAGGTTCTTCCTGGTAAGGACGGACTCATCCACATCTCTGAGCTCGCTGAAGGCCGCGTAGAGAAGACAGAAGACGTCGTCAAAGTAGGTGACGAAGTCACCGCTAAGTGCATCGGGATCGATGACAAAGGTCGCGTAAAAATGTCCATCAAAGCAGCACTCAGAGACGCTAAGAAGACAGCTCCAGCTGCGGCAGAAGGTTCAGACGACAGCAACGAAGGCGGTTGAAGCATTTAATGCGTTGTTAGTTCTAACGACCTAAGAAAAATCACCAAGCCCCACTAGAGAAATCTAGTGGGGCTTTTTATTTTCTTTGCCTCGTGTCTTTTAAAGGGTTAATAATCTGTATGTTTTATCCTAAAATTCTCTTCACTTCTTTTCTGGCGACAACGACACTGCTCAGTGCGCAAGTAGTGCCGGCACAGATACCACCTGGTGACCACGTTCTAATGATCACCATTGATGATCTTAATGACTGGATTGGCTGTCTTTCTGACCCCGCAGATCCAAAGAAGGCTAACGGACATGTCACTGGTCGAGGTCATCCTCAGGCAAAGACGCCGAATCTAGATCGTCTTGCTAAGCGCGGCATACTTTTTACCAATGCCCACTGCCAGGCTCCAATTTGCCGTCCTTCACGCGCGAGCTTTATGTCAGGACTTCGACCCACGACCACGGGTCTTTATGGAAATCGCCCTCAATATGATGGTAAAGGTAAGTTGCAACCAGGTAATCAGGTGCCGTGGATGACACAGCGTTTTGAGCAGGCTGGATACGAAGTTTTCACGGCTGGCAAACTTCTTCATGCAAGTCGAAATAAACCACTAGGTGGTATTCCTTGTTTCAAGACTAGTCAGGGTCCTTACCCTCCCAAGAAGCTTGTTGTTCCGCCAGAGGTTGCAAAGCCTAGCATTTGGGACATCGGTGCATTTCCTGAAAAGGAGGAAGACTATACTGATCTGCGCATTGCAAAATGGACAGCAGGCAACATCGCTAAGCCATTGAAACCAGGGGATAAACCACGCTTTATGGCTTTAGGGTTTTACAATCCTCATTTACCTTTATTCGCGCCAAAGAAATGGTTTGATGCTGCGCCATCGAAAAAAGATGTCATATTACACGCCACACGCGCTGATGATATGGACGACCTCCCGCCGATCGCAAAGCGCATCGCTTCCCGTGTTTCATTTCAGGAAGCTGCAGATTGGGCACGTTCCTCAGAAACTAACCTACGGACATTAACACAAGCCTACCTTGCCTGCACAACAGCTATGGATGATGCACTAGGGCATACTCTAGATGCACTCGATAAAAGTGATATGGCGGACAATACTTGGATTGTTGTTTTCTCTGATCATGGTTGGCACCTAGGTGAAAAAAACCATATTGCTAAGCAAACTCTATGGACTCGTTCTACTAGTGTACCGCTCATTATTGTCCCTCCCAAGCGTTTGACAAACACGCCACGTGGAGCTCGCTGCGAAAGAGCCGTTGAGTTGTTAGATATCTATCCTACTCTCGCAATAGCAACAAAACTACCTTCAGCTAAAAGCGATAAACTTCTTGATGGGATGAGCCTCATGCCTTGGATCGAAAACCCTTCTGCTAAGAAAGAACGCCCAGCAATCACCACGATCTACGCGCATAATCACAGCCTATGCGATACTCGCTGGCGTTATACTCGTTATGCAGATGGCAATGAAGAACTATACGATCGCCAAAAGGATCCTCACGAGTTTGATAATCTAATCAAACAGAAGGAAAACCGCGCTGACTTACAGACTGCGGTGAAAAGACTCTCCGCGTGGATTCCGAAAAAGGAACCTCGTGGACCAGATTTGGTTGATGATAGGGTGAAGAAGTAACACAGCACTGAGTGATAAATCCAAAGGCTGATACAGATTTTAGCCACTTAACAAAAAGAATAACACTAATCTTAAGTTTCCTGATGGAGTGCCAGAGCAGTTGAAAAAAGACTCTGTTGCTGGTGATCCATTTGGTGGAGGAGATAAATTTGATGAGACTTATTTTAATGAGACTTATCTCAAGGGGTATTTTTCGATTATAGTGAATGACAGAGGTGAAACGCGCTTGTCGATAAGACACCAAGGATGGACACCAATGCAGGGAATGGGAGATAAGAAGATATTTCGAAGATAAGAAAACCAAATTCCAGAATGAAGAACAACTAGAATCAAAGCTATTAGCTATTGTTATATGGTTTACTTATTAGCAGGCATGGGGTATATTAATAGCAATGACTTGAGAGTCTCTAGAGTTCTTTTGTGGTCATTTTATTAATCACTTTAACAACTATTTATTATGAGCCTACCTCCAAGTATATTTAATGACGTTCTCGGTCCCGTGATGCGTGGGCCTAGTAGTTCGCATAGTGCGGCGGCTAATCGGATGGGTCGTATTGCTCGTAATCTTGTTGGTGAGCCGATCACCAAGCTGATTGCGAATTATGATCCCAACGGTGCTCTCGTGACGACTCATAAAGATCAAGGCACGGACTTAGGTTTGTATAGTGGTATTCTTGGCTGGGAGCCGCATGATGAGCGTCTGGGGACGTATCCGCAGGCTTTGGAAGAGGCGGGGATTGAGGTGCTTGTGAATTATGTTTCTTACAATGCTCCGCATCCTAATTTTTATCGCTTAGAAATCATCGGCGAGAGTGGCACTTCGTATTATTTAGATGCTGTTTCTACTGGTGGTGGAATGATCGAACTGCGTGCTATTGATGGTATTCCACTTGGCGGCGCGGGAGATCTCCACGCGACACTTTTCTGGCTAAATCAAAAACCTCAAAGCGAGGCTTATGCTGATTCAACGATAGCTGGAGAATCCGAAAATGTCACATGGCTACCAGGGAATGATAAGGGTGGTCTATTACGCTTTGATTCACGAAAAGTCCCTTCAACAGAAGAGGTTTCAAAACTGAGTGTCGCATTGGGTGCATCGCGTCACCGCACTCTACTTGCAGTGTTGCCAATCCTTTCTAGGGCAAATCTATCCGTGCCTTTTGTTAGGTGTGGTGAGATGGAGGTTCATCCTGAGTTTACTGATCGACCGCTGTGGGAGAGTGCCGCTTGTTATGAAGCTGCGCGTGGTGGGATTTCACCTGATGAAGTGATGGAACGGATGAAGGTTCTGGCAAAGATCATGGCTGATGCTGTTGCTGATGGGCTGAAGGGCACTGAATATGAAGATCGCATCCTGCCAGCTCAGAGCCCCGGCTTTGCTGAAGCTGAAAAAGAAGGTCGATTAATTCCTGCTGATATCAATAACCGCATCATCAGCTATGTTTCCGCACTGATGGAAATGAAGTCATCTATGGGGATCATCGTCGCCGCTCCTACTGCAGGCTCCTGCGGCGCGATGCCAGGTGCTGTATTAGCTATAGCTGATGCGCTGGGTGCTGATGAAACTGATCGCGCTCGTGCGCTGCTGGTGGCGGGACTGATCGGGGTATTTATCGCGAAAGACGCCACCTTTGCCGCCGAAGAGGGTGGCTGTATGGCAGAATGTGGATCTGGCTCAGCAATGGCTGCCGCTGCCATCGTTCATCTGGCAGGTGGTAGCACTGAGCATCAACTCGCGGCTGCTTCTAGCGCGTTACAAAACTGCCTCGGGATGATCTGCGATCCAATTGCTAATCGAGTTGAGGCACCTTGCCTCGGTAAAAACGTGATGGCTGCCTCTAACGCGCTCTCCTGCGCGAACATGGCGCTCGCCGGCTATCAGCACCTCATTCCATTCGATGAGGTAGTGGTTGCCATGAACAAGGTGGCTCATCAGATGCCGCGCGAGCTTAAATGCACGAATCTAGGTGGTCTTTCAACCACTCCAACCGCAGATAAAATCGCCGCTAAACTTGCAGGTAAATCCTGTGAATGCGTGTCATCTTGCGGGAGCTAAATTCAGACCTGACAGGAGCCTAGTATCTATTTAGCTCTTTTTTCGACTTTGGTAGCATTTACTTGCCAGACTGACTCTACCATTGCGTAAGCTGCGGGGTCGTGCTCTTTAAGTTCTGTTCTGTTAAATGGGTGGTAATCATTTTTACCGAAGTAGGCTTCGCTGGCCTCCGCGAAATATTCTTTTTCATCAGTTAGAGCGTAGTGCCTTACTATTCTACCACTGATGTGTTTGACCTTTTCGTAGCTTTTGGCAGCCACAGCTTGATTGAAGGCTTTGGTGATCACGGGATCATTAAAGTCGAGGACGCGGTGATGGTAAGCATGGGCTAGCTCGTGGAGCATCACCATTGGTTGAGTGCTTGAGGTATTGATGAATGAGTCCACGCCCTGAAGTTCAACACTACGCGCTTTTTCCGGCATACGATTATTTTTTTTCAGCCATTGTATGCTCGGGTGATAACAGGTTGTGTGAGGTGTTTTTTTGTTCAGCCAGATGGGGACGGCCTTCAGCTTGGTCACTATCCCTGGATTAATGAATGATTTGATTTCAGTCAGCTGAGCCTCAAGAGCTACCAGAGCTGTCTTGAGTTTAGCGTGATCAAGTGCGGATTTTTCAATGTGAACAGTCCAACCTTGAATGTTTTGGGTCTCGTAGCTGGCTAAAGTAAGTCCACTTTCATTCTTCACGGGGACGATCGCTTGATGGGCGACTGCCGGTGTAGCAAGGGTAGATAAAATGGCGATGAATGTAGTGTGGAGCAGTGGTTTAGTTAGAGATGGGTATTTCATGATTTTATAGCGTAGCGGTGAGAGTGGTCTGTGTATTTTTTACTGAACCACCCTTTATTTAAATCTAGAATTTCTTTCTCAGGTGGCTGGGGAGGATGCCTAGCTGGTCGCGGTATTTAGCGATGGTGCGGCGTGCTACCTTGAGTCCTTTAATGGCGAGGAGTTTTTCGATGGCTGTGTCTGAGAGTGGCTTACTGGATGGTTCGTCTTGGACGATGTTCTGGATGGTGTCTTTGATGCTGGTGTTGGAGACTTGGGCTCCGTCTTTGGATTGGTAGCCAGAGGTGAAGAAAGTCCTTAGCTCGATGACTCCATGTGGGGTGAGAGCGTATTTCCCCGCGACGGCTCTTGAGATGGTTGCTGGGTGAACTTGGATGACTTCTGCGAGTTCGTTCATAGTGAGTGGTTTCAACGCGGAGGTGCCGGATACGAGGAAGTCTTGTTGGCGTTTGATAATCTCTTCTGAGATCCTGAGCAGGGTGTGCTGGCGCTGGGAAATGGCGGTGATAATCTGCTTACCATCTTTGATTTGCTCTTTGAGGTAGGTTCTCGTTTTGCTATCGGCAGAGCTGGCCAAGAGATCTTTATAAACGTGGCTGATGGTGACTTCTGGAATGTGCTCATTGGTAAGGATCGCCTTCCAATCGCCATCGATGTCTCGTGTGAATCTGATGTCTGGGACGATATAGGGATTTGAGGTGGGGTCATATTCAGCACCTGGATCAGGGGTGAGTGTGGTGATGGTTTCTGCGGCGCGCACTATTTTTTCGACTGATGTCTTAAGCTGCTTGGCGATAAATGGGAGTTTTTTTTGGGCTAGATCTGGCAGATGGTCAGCTACGATCTGGTAGGCGAGTGAACCTAAAAGATTTCGCTTTTGTAACTGAATGAGAAGTGACTCACGTAGGTCATGCGCACCGACACCAGCCGGATCTAGGTGCTGGATTTTGACGAGCCCTTTTTCTAGCACCCCTAGAGAATGGACACTAGTTACCATGATGTCGGTGAGGGGCTGGTCTAGAAATCCACGATCGTTGATATTAGCAATGATTTCATGGCATACGGCGCGGAGCTCATTGGTAAGATCTTCATTGTTGATCTGCTCAGTGAGGTGCTGCTGAAGAGAGTGGGGGGCGACGATGGAGTTGTAGAGATAGTCGATCGTTTCTTGGCTAGGCCCGGGAGTTGAGCTTTTAGTGGTGATGTATTCATCACGTGCATGATCATCCAAGTCGGAGATAGTCTCAGCATCGTGCTCGGCATCTACAGCGGTTTCCTCAGGGAGGGCTTCCTCGTTAGTGCTGATCTCTAGTGCTGGATTGGTGAGGATGGCCTGCTGGAGTAGCTGGCTGAGTTCCAGGGAATTTGCCTGCAATATCTCTAGGCTCTGGCGCATCTTAGGCGAGAGAGTTTGTTGCTGAGATAAACTTTGTTGGAGGCCGACTTCGGACATGGTGTTAGGATATCTACCCTAGGATCGCCCGTTTGCCTAGCAGGAATTGTGCCAAATTTAAAAAAATGTGCAATGTGAAATGAGTTGCATCTCGGCGACTCTTAAGTAATGTGCAGATCCATCGTTCTCTGGGTGATCGCTGTGGCGGCTTTTAGGAGCTTGTCATAGAGGAAAGTCCGGACACCGTAGGGAAACGTGCCTCATGAAGAATGAGGGATACTGAACTTTAAGGCTCAGTAGACGGACAGTGCAGCAGAGAGAAAACCGCCTGCTTTTTCGGAAGCAGGTAAGGGTGAAAGGGTGGGGTAAGAGCTCACCGGCTGAAGGGTAACCGACAGTGCAAGGTAAACCCCACGTGGTGCAAGACATAACAGAGGAAGGGTGCCCGCCCGATTAGAATCCTTGGGTATTAGTCGCATGATCATCGAAAGATGACGCTCGCTCCTTCACGGGAATGGGAAGACAAATGATCACACAGCTCTGGGTAAATTCAGGGTGGACAGAATCCGGCTTATAGGAGGACGATGAACCTTTTAAGTTAGATGAAAAGGCATTACAGAGTGATCTGTAATGCCTTTAATTTTGATTGATTAGATTGCTTTAGAGAGGGATCACTTATGGCTCGATGACAGCGTAATCTCCGTCTGAGCGTCTGTAGATGATCTGCAGGACTCCTCTGCGCTCATTAGTGAATACGAGAAATGGTCTATCGGTGAGCTCTAACTCTAGGATAGCATCTTCTTTTTTGAGCGTCTTGAGGGTCTGGCTCTCACGATGGATGATCAGTGGCTCCGGATCTATATCTGACTCATCTAGATAGGTGTCTAAGATGTTAGAGGCGAAGACTGTTTCATCGAGATGCTTGATACTTTGCTCAGGCTTTATCTTGTTGCGCTTGAGTAAGCGGGTCTTGTGCTTACGCATTCTGCGGGCGATCTTTGAAATGGTTTCATCGATTGCGGCATACATGTCTTTGCCTTCTGTAGAAGCATCAATGACGATGTGATTGGCACAAAAGAGAATGATTTCTGCAATATGGCGATTTTTTTGTACGTCCAGTATCGCTCGCGCCTCGATAATTTTGGGGTAATCTAGGTGTAGTGAACCTATTTTCTTTTGCACAAAATCACGGATGGAATCGGTTACTGATTCGTGACGGACTGTGATAGTTACCTGCGGGCTAGCATTGCTTGTTTGCATTTTTTTTCCTTTCTTTTGTTGTTTAACATCGCTCTCCACTGGCTCATCCAGTGAGGCGGAAATTTATTTAGTAGTGAATGTGAAGTTACTTGGGGTGCATTTGTTGGATTTTACTCATTAACATTTTTAATTTACTATTTAAAGGGTGAAGTCTTCTCCTAGGTAGTGTTTTTTGGCTATTGGGTCGTTGGCAATGTCGTTGGCTGCACCTTGGAGTATGACTTTACCATCGTCCATGACGTAGGCATGGTCAACGATCTTGAGAGTTTCTCGGACGTGGTGATCTGTGATGAGAATGGAGAGTCCGTCCTGGTCGCGCAACTCGCGGACGATACGGTGAATATCTTCTACTGCTTTTGGATCTACTCCGGCGAAGGGTTCATCTAGCATGAGTAACTTAGGATTAGTGCAGAGACAGCGGGCGATACTGAGGCGGCGTTTCTCACCACCAGAGAGGGTGAGCGCTTCTGAGTCCCTGAGTTTAGTAATGCGAAATCGTTCCATAAGGTCATCTGCCTTATTATTACGTTCCTTTTTGCTAAGACCTTTCTGAGTTTCTAAGACGGCGAGAAGATTATCCCGCACCGAGAGCTTGCGAAAGATGGACTCTTCTTGAGGGAGGTAACCCATGCCGAGTCGAGCGCGCTTGTGCATGGGGAGCTCAGTGATGTCCTTTCCGCCAAATGTAACGATGCCTTTATTTGGGGGCACCAGTCCAGCCATCATGTAAAAAGTGGTGGTCTTTCCCGCACCATTGGGACCGAGTAACCCGACAATTTCACCCTCTCCGACAGTGATACTGACATTATCTACCACTGCTCTGCCGCCGTAGGTCTTAAGTAGATTTTGTGATCCTAACAGAAACTTAGTCGCTTTTCGCTTCGACGGGCTGTCTTGCCCCGCTTGATTGATTTCAGCTAGAACTGTTTTTATTGGTTTTATTTGTGTGTTTGCCGGTGGCATGTTGAGTGGGTACGATTATTTCTTTTTTGGAGCCGATTTTTTTTCTGGGATACTTAAGACTGTATTGGTTCCTTGTCCAGATGCGTTAAAATTTTGGTCGAGTTTGAGGTAGCCATTATTGGTAACTACTTTGAGCTGACCGTCAGCGGTAGTGATGCGGGAGCCTTTGCCTTTTAGAATGATATCCCCAGTGGTTTTGGTGAAAGTCAAATTTTGAGTGACCGCGTTGACTGGCCTGCCTTTGTTGTCCTTTCCTTGGACAATTACATTATTAGTCGCGATGACCTGACTGACATCATCGAAGAGGTCATTGGGTTTGAGCTTAGCTCTTTCTTCTGGCTTTAACTTCTTGGATGTGGCTGCTTCGCTGAGAATGATCTTAAGCTCGCCATCGCAGCTGAAGGTGTATTTAGGATGAGTGATACGGACATTTCCGTAATAAACGAAGATTCCTTTCTTGGCATCGAATAGGAGTTGGTCGCTGGTGATGCGGATAAATTGCTTGCCTTTAATGGGGAGCAACTCCAGTGGGACGGGTTGGGTGATATCGATAGAAGGAACGGCGCCCAGCTTCTCTTTGAGTTCTTTGCGGATAGTTGCTATTTTAGCCTCTGCTGCTACTGAGGCAGCCAAAGATGCTTTAGTCTGATCTAGCTGTTGTATAAATAGCTCTGTGGATGGCTTGGAAATCTCATCGATCTGTGCAAGATCTTGAGCGGAAAGGAAGGAGGGGGAAGAGGCAATCACAGCAACGGCGGCAGTTGTCGCTAGACTCTTCGCTTTAGAGCGAGCTTTGAGAGGTTGCGGGTTAGAATTTTTCATTAAGATTGATTCTTTAATATAGATGAGCGTTTGATTTTTGCCTAGTAAAAAACCACGCTGATTCTTCCAGTCCAGTGTAAGTCCCTGACTGGAAGCAGTGAATGTCCCGCCAGAGAACGTTAGATTTTCCTTACTAGTTAATAGTCCCGTGGCTTGATTATAGTTTACCGAATTAAGAACCGAGCGTGTTTTGATATTACCTTTTGCATCGTAGAGTGATATACCTACATGGGTCCCTTGGATTTCTTCTTCGCTAATTACTTCCAACTGATCCGCGGTGAGTAGCGATGATGGGGTGTAATCTTTATTGTAACGTGGGATACTAATTTTTTTGAGAATACTCCCAGCTGGGAGTAATTCCAGAGCAGGCATTCGCTGCTTGGTTTTTTTGATTGATTCATCTGCCTTCTTGCTGAGGTCATCTGCAAAAATGACACTGCTACTTAGTAAGATGATCATAAGTTTGGGATACATCGATTCTGTAAAATATTTGCTTAGTTATTATTTAGTAAGTTTTTATAATTACTCACCATGAGCTGCTTTATGGACTGCTAGGAGCCTTTTAATGACGCCTTCTATTTCGGTGAGTGGGATCTGATTTGGTCCATCGGATAGGGCTTCGGCTGGGTTTGAATGAGTTTCCATGAAGACTCCCTCTACTCCGGTGGCCACAGCTGCGCGTGCCAGCACTGGAGCTAGGAATCCATCTCCACCGGTGGAACCACCAAGACCGCCTGGGCGTTGGACTGAGTGCGTGGCGTCGAAGATAACACGAATGCCTTCTTCTCGCATGATGTAGAGCGAACGCATATCGACGACGAGATTATTATAGCCGAAGCTGGTTCCACGTTCGGTGATGTAGAAGTCATCGCAGTCATATGAATGTAGTTTCTGGGCAATATTTACGACGTCTAATGGTGCGAGAAACTGGCCTTTCTTGACATTGACGGAACGACCGGTTTTGGCACAGGCTTCGATGAGGTCAGTTTGGCGACAAAGGAATGCTGGGATCTGAAGAAGATCAATGTGCTCGGCAGCTATCTCAGCCTCATGTGGGTGGTGAATGTCAGTAGTAACGGGGACTCCGAGTTCCTTAGAGATTTCTCCTAGGATACGAGTACCTTCTTTGACACCTGGTCCGCGGAAGGCGTCGCCAGAGGTGCGGTTGGCCTTGTCATAGGATGCTTTGAAGTAATAGTTGATGCCGAGACGATCAGCAATGGGCTTGATAGCGCGTGCCATCTCCCAGGCAAAGTCTTCGCTTTCAAGTCCGCAGGGTCCGAGTATAAAGAATGGTTGTTTCATATGGTAGTTTTAAGATTATAGATTTAAGTTTAAAGCTGAGGATGCTAACCTTAGCCTATGTCTTGAGCTTCTTTGTAGAGGCGGTTGAGATTGTCTATTGCTTTGGTGATGAGTGTTTTTTCATCAGCTGTTAGATTCCCTGCCGTTTTAATTGCAAGCATCTCTAGTGAGTCAATGACGCTTTGTGCTGCAATCAGGTTCACTGATTTCTCGCCGGTAGAAGGATGGGGGATTTGGCCTAAGAAAAGTCCAGCATTTTGAGCTTGGAGAAGGACAAAGTTGTTAAAGCGGAGGTCCGCTGATGGTGTGGATGGCATGTTAAATATGAGTATAGCGAGTTTTAGATATTGGGTAAACTAGAATTTAAGAAAAAATGATATTGTTTTAAGACAAAGTTACCTCTTGGCTAATTTGCAAATCTGGGCAATGGTTCGCCAATTCATGAGTAATCCATTTAGAGAAGATTTAGTATCACGTTCACGCCCTGAGGCGTGCACAGTAGTGATTTTTGGTGCTACAGGTGACCTGACTCACCGTAAGCTTATCCCTGCGCTGTATAATTTAGCGATCGATGGGGAGCTGCCTCCTGGCGTTAAGATCATTGGTTTTGCCCGTAGGGAAAAGTCTGATGAGGTCTTTAGAGAAGGATTAAAGGATCTAAACCGCGAAGTTTCCAGAAATGGACACGATGAAGAAATCTGGAATGATTTCGAGAATACGGTGGAGTATCATCAGAGCGAGTTTCAAGATTCAGATGGATACCGAAGGCTTGCAGATAGGCTAGAAGCTATCGATCTGGAGCGCGGAGGTAAGGGGAATCGACTATTCTACATAGCGAGTGCTCCAGAGTATTTTGATGATATTTTAGAGCATCTCAAGGCTGCTGGGCTGAACGAGTCAAAGGATGGCTGCTGGTCTAGAGTGATCGTGGAGAAGCCGTTTGGCACAGATTTACCAAGTGCTCAGCATCTGAATGAGGTAGTGAATCAGACATTTGAGGAAAAAGACACCTATCGAATTGATCATTATTTAGGTAAGGAAACGGCGCAGAATATCATGGTGCTGAGATTTGCGAATGCGATTTTTGAGCCTCTTTGGAATAGTAAATATATCAAGCAAGTGCAGATCACTTGCTCAGAGCATCTGGGTATGGAAGGTGGTCGTGGTGGCTACTACGATAAGGCGGGTGCGCTGAGAGATATGGTGCAGAATCACTTACTTCAATTGTTAAGCCTAGTTGCTATGGAGCCACCTACTGATCTAAGTGCTGATGGGGTGCGTGATGAGAAGGTGAAGGTGATCCGCTCACTCCGCCAGTGGGACACTCCTGAACTAGTTGCTGAGAACGTAGTCCGTGCGCAGTATTCTGCCGGACATGTGCATGGCAAGAGCGTAGTAGGCTACCGGGAAGAAGATCGAGTAGATCCAGAATCCATGACAGAGACCTACGTGGCGCTGCGCTGCATGGTGGATACATGGCGCTGGAGTGGGGTGCCATTTTACATCAGAATGGGGAAACGTCTTCCTAAGAAAGCGACAGAAATTTCAGTACATTTTAGATCGGCTCCGAACGTGCTTTTCAACGCCATACCGGGCGATAAAGATGAGGGCAATGTCCTAGTGATTAGAATCCAGCCAGATGAAGGGATTTCCCTGCGTATGGTTTCTAAGCTCCCAGGGACAACTCTCAGGCTAGAGCCAGTGAAGATGGATTTCCATTATTCCACGAGTTTCGGGAAGGCGAGTCCAGAAGCATACGAGCGACTTCTGTTAGATGCAATGGCTGGGGATGCGACTCTCTTTGCGCGTCGCGATGAGGTCGAGGAAGCTTGGAAATTTATCGATCATATCCATAGAGCATGGCATCAGAGCGATGCAGAAAAAGAGCCAGATATGGCGGAGTTCGTGGCTGGATCTTGGGGGCCAGAGGAAGCAGATTCTCTGTTAGAAAAAGACGGGAATACTTGGCGCAGACTTTGAACAAAACTAAATTCACTAGATAAAAATAATGGTTTCTGATAATGCAATGTCACTGGGTATAGAAGTACCGGTAGAGAAAATAGAGCGTGAACTCCGCCAACTCTGGGAGGTAGATGATGCACGTACAAACGCATCTCTTATCAATCTCGCTGTTTACTCTGAGGCAAAAGGAGCATTGGCTACGAACTCAGATATGATTCGTGAGATTACCCGTGAGCATTCTTGCCGTGCACTACTGATAGGTCTGGATAAAAACATCGAGGAGACTTCTGTTAGAGCGTGGATCACAGCGCATTGTCATCTGGCGCACGGGCAGAAGTCGGTCTGCTGCGAGCAGATAGCTTTTCATCTAACAGGTCACTCGACGGGGAGATTCAGGAATACCATTTTTGCACATCTTCAAAGTGATTTACCCCTTATTTTTTGGTGGCAGGGAAACCTCAGCGACATGTTTAGCGAAAGTTTATATCGCAGAATAGACAGGCTAGTGATCGATAGCTCGGGTTGGGATGACGTGATAGTGCAGTTTACTAGAATTAATGAGGCCATTCGTCAGGTGAACCTTGTGGTGCAGGATCTAGCTTGGACACGGACATATCATTTCAGGCTAGCTATCGCATCTCTCTATGATGATCTAATCGCCGCTGAGTCACTGAAAAATGTGAGTAAGGTGAAGATCATTACCAATCCTAAACACTTTGCTTCAGGACTCCAACTACTAGCCTGGTTTGCAGAAATGTCTGGTTGGAAACGCACCCAGGATTTGATCTCAGATCAAGAAGATTCAGGCAGTTATCGTTTTTGTACCCGAGAGGGGAACATCGTGGATGCTGAACTGACATTAGAAGAAAACAGCGCTCCTATCGGTAAAATAGAAGTGATTTCCGGTGGGGTAACCGTCTGTGTGAGCCGAGAGGCCGGAGGTAAACATCTGCATCATCAGCTAATCTGTGACGAACATGTGATAGATATCCATGGCCCAGCGGATGGTGACTCTAGTGCTGAGTTACTAGCTGATCAGCTCTCGCGGGGTGGCAAGAATTCACTCTTTAAGAAAATACTCCCTACTTTCTTTGGAATGTTAGAGCTGTAATTTAACGGATTACTTCATCGCGCATTCTGTCTTCCATTCCACCCTTGGGTAACGGTCAGAAAGAAGAGAGCCAAACGGCGTTTCTGCGAGGGCTAGGATTTTCTGGTCTGACTTATCTATGTTAGTCCACCAACGCGCATTTTTATTTGTTGCATCCTTACGTTTTGCGACGATGGATCGGTCAAAAATCTCCTCAGCATAGGGAAGAAATTGACGGTCTTTCCCTTTGTATATATTCGCGCTATTAATGGTGACGGCGACACCTGTTATATCGGTAACCTTTGGTTGCTTTTTAAGGGTGATCACACGGAGTGTGTCTGGATCCACGTAAGCGCAGACCCATGCTTCACCATGCTCGATATTTACGTTCCTGAAGGTAATGGTCTTCTCAGATCTCACAAACCCTTTTTCACCCTTCGTCACTACGTAGAATGTGGCATCTAGGCTGGGTAAGAAATCAAGTTTTGATTTGGTTTCGATATTTAGCTTTGCCTCGATCTCGAGCCATTCTTTATTCTCTGGTTGTTTGGCCAATCGCGGACCGTTGAAGCTGAAGCGTGGTGTATTTTGAATTTCTACTTCGAGTTTCACTACCGTTATTTTATGGAGGGTCACCTCAAATTTGGTAACATTTTCTTTGTCTGGTTCGGCACTGATATTTACCGTAAGACCAGCAGTTAGAGCTATGGCAGTGAGAATACTTGTGGTTATCTTCATACCCTTATATAAGTGGGCTGGGGAGAAAGGTTACTGCATTCTCTGTTGAAGCAGAACTTTAAAGGCGGAGCCGGCACCATCAGGTTGGATCAGAAACTGGTCCTCTGCGCTCCCATTCACGTAGGGTGTTAAGTAATCAAGCTGATTGACGATAGAGAGTTTTTCTAGACCATCTTGTTTCCCCCAGGTGATGAGATCAGTGAAATTCACATCCGCTGTAATGTCCTGTCTTCCTGGCATATGATAAACAGCCTTCCCGGTAATCCTCTGATGGTGGGAATAGGCTCTGAGTGTTCCTTCAGGCATCCGATAGTAGACTTTAGGGTGGGTGTCTCCGTAGTCGATAGTGAGTAGTTGACCAAGTTTCCAGCTAGGCAACCAGTCTAGCAGCCAGTCTCGGTATGACTGATGGACTTCAATGCGCTGACCTTTTTTATGGGCTGTGTAGTTTAGTGCTGATGACTCGGGAAGAGTGTCGGCACAGGGGCAGAAGTGTTCTTCTTGTTTATGTAGAAAGAGTTCATTCCAGTGAGCGTCAGATTTTCTAAATACCCTAACAGGAAAGGCGTCAACTAGTTCATTTGAGAAGATAAAGGCGATTCCCTTGCAGGAACTTAACGCGGATTTCATTCCGCTGTGCCAGTTTATTTTTTTTGGTAGCTTACGCTGCTGCTGTCTTTCTGTCAGAGGGTTAGAGCTGTCTACAATGTGGTAATCTAGTCGCCAGCGTTTCATAAAAGGGATGGATTTTATGACCGATTCAGCAAGTGAACCATCACCACCACCGATTTCGATGAGGTTGAGTGGTGACCTGTTAGCGCGTGACCATTCGAGAGCTGAGTTAGCTATCGCAGTTCCTAATACTGAGCTCAGAGTGGCGGTGGTGGAGAAGTCTCCAGATGCTCCTACGGTCTCAATATTTCTCGCATAATAACCATTCTCAGGGTCGTGCAGTGCGTGCTTCATGAAGGCGTCAAAACGCACCATTTTAGTGTCTTCAGTATTCATGGGGGGTGAATTATATCTCAGCGTAATCCTGATACTAGGTCTTCACAACCTTTGATGTCTAATTTACCAGAGGCTAGAATAGGGATCTCGCTCACAGTAAGGATGTCTTTAGGGCACCAGAGTGATGGGATTTTAGCATCCAACAGTTTATAACGTAAATCGATACATGATTGTGATGCTGTAGCTGCATCAGTGATGCAAGAAAGCAAGATGATGGCTTCACCTTTTTTCTCATCGGGAATACCAACTACGGCGACCTTGCGCTCAGTTTCATCATCTAAACCTAAGACTTCGATGATTGCTGCTTCGAGAGTTTCATGCGGCACCATTTCACCCGCGATCTTTGAGAACCTGGATAGTCTTCCTTCGATATGTAGGAAACCATCTTCATCGACTCGACCTACGTCACCAGTCTTGAACCAACCGTCCTCGAAGACCTCATCGGTCTTCTCTTGGTTGTTTAGATAGCCTGAGAAAATGTTAGCCCCCTTGAGCCAAATGATTCCAGATTGATCAATATCACATTCTTTATCTGTGGCAGCATCGGTCATCTTGACTGCTATCCCAGATAAAAACTGACCTACAGAGCCAGTTTTTGCAGAGCTCAGATCAGCCTCGGGAGTTTGGGTGGGTGGGTTGATGACGTTAAAGTTAGTAGCAGGAGAAGTTTCTGTCAGACCGTAGCCTTCCTGTGGGAAGATGCCGAATTTTTTATAGAATGATTCAGCTAGCGAAGTAGGAAGTTTTTCAGCACCAGTGACCACTAATTTTACAGAGGCAAGCTGCTCAGGCTTCACTCTGCGCATGTATCCTCTGAGGAAGGTGGGTGTGGAGAGCAGGAAGGTGACCTTATTTTTCTCGATCAATTCCGCGAGTCGTTTAGTTTCCAGCGGGCTAGGGTAGGAGACGATGGTAATTCCCTGAATAATGGGGAACCAGAGAGTGGCCGTGCAGCCAAATGAGTGAAAAAGAGGAAGACATCCGAGCAAAGAAGAATTCTCTATTAGTCCTAGCCTCGTGCTGAACTGGCAAACATTAGCTAGTAAATTGCGATGGGTGAGCGGTACTCCTTTGGGCGCTCCTGAGGAGCCTGATGTGAATAATAATACGGCTTCCTCATCTCCACCAGTTTTCTTGATTTTTGCAAAACTGGCGATCATATCGACTGGAAGGATCTTAGTGACGATGACCCAACGTTTAATAGATTTCTTCAGAGTTGGCAGGATGCGCTCAACATGGATGAGATCCCGCACTGGAGGCCACGGAAAGTCGCTCACTTTTCTTACGAAGGGGTCTGCGGTGATGAACTTATCTACGTCTGCTTGGCTTATGCAAGATTTGATGGCATCGTGGCTCGCGGTGAAATTAATATTTACAGGGGTCTTCCCAGCAAAAATAACAGCTAAGTTAGCCACGAGCCCACCGATACCAGGTGGCAGAATGATGGCGACACGTTGTTTATGGGTTTGCTCTTTGATGTGTTTAGCAAAGGCCAGCGCGACGCCTAGAATGATCCCGTAATTACGCTCTTGATCATTCGTGCCATCGATAATTTTCATTTTCGAATTAAGCTTGAGGCCTTTAAGTAAGTTGTAGCCTAGAGACTCTTGTAGAAATGGACGTTGGCTGAATGCTTCTGAGATTCCTAGTAGAATGGCCTGCAGCCATTTTGCTGGATTTACTTTAGCTACTGCTATCTCAGGCTTGAAAACCAGATATGATCCAGACGTGCCAGTTGTTGTCCTTAAACGGGTCTGCATGGGGTCATGCACGGCGAGAGGCGTGACGGGGAGTTTGAGCTCGCAAAGTGCACTGAGTGTATGCGCTTCGATATGTGAGGCTGAGCCATGCAAGGCGTTTACTTTGCCTGGCAGAAAGATAACCACACCATTATTACCAAGATCTTTGATGAGTTGTAAGCCAACTTTATCTAGTCCTGGATCACTTACTGAGAATGATGCTGCTTCAGCATTTTGCTCAGCCAAATAATGTTCCGTCTCATCTGGAAGAACTACATTTTCTTCACACAGCCAGATTATCTTACGCCCTTCCATCTGCTGCTCTAGCGCAAGCATTTCTTGATGATTGAGTCTCCCCGGCACGATCAGAGTGGCGGTCAGTGGGATATTCTCTGTTCCCAGGAATGTGAAGTTTTTGCTCATGCTTGAGATTTAGGCTCTGAAGTTTGATTTGGAGATGTTTCCGGAGTTATTTGTGCGCTTATATTAGAAATTTTATCGAGTATTCCGTTGATAAACTTTGATGAGTCAGTGGATGAGAATTTCTGTGAAATTTCTACCGCCTCATTAATAGCGACCGCAGCCGGCATTTCCTTATCGAACATAATCTCAGCCGCGCCAAGTCTCAGGATAGCTCTGTCTACTGGGTTGATTCTCTCAGGGACATAGTTTTCCACTACTGTGCGGATTATCTCATCTATTTTTACTTTGTTAGTGGTGACAAGCTGGACTTTCCCATCCACTGCTGCCCGCATTGATTGCATTTTATCGGCGGTGGATACCAAGTGGGCTACGTCACTGTGACTAGGAAATAAAGTAGGGTTCTGAACCATTTTAATACGATCAGACACCCTTTGTAGTGCGGCGATACTCGCATTGATGGATTCTGCCCTCTGTTTAAAATGCGGATAATCAGCAAGCTGTATATCCCATGCGGTACGTTGGTCGGTGATCGTATTATTCAGGAGGTAAATTTCTTGTAAAATATCTGCCAAATCAGTCTGCACTTCTTCGTTCTGCGGCTTATAAATACGGGCCATACTATCGATCAATGCTTGCCATTTATTCTCACTCTTAATAATAGCACTCAGAGCGCGACCGAGTTTTTTGGCGACTGGATCAGCTGCGATTAGAGATTCTAGTTCAGGTGCTTTTTCTACCAGCTTTATATAGCGCTTCTGCCTACCTTGATTAAGGTGGAGAACAGACTTTACCGATGCCTTAGTTAGCTTGGCAAAGTCTGATTCTAATAAAAGCTCCCAGAACGCATCTGAAGCTTCGTCTGCTGGTGCACATTCTTCCAGATCATTGCAATATAGAAACTGGATAGCAGCTTCTCTGATTTCCCTTCGGCTCGACATGATTATTTTTTAGTGAAAGCAATGTGTTTTTTGGGCTTTACCTGATTCATGGCCTGGAATAGCTCTAACATAGTATGGGCAGATCTTGCTGCCTCTCTTCCTCGGTTGAGATTTGCTGCCATACATCTAGCATATGCCTGTTTTTCGTCATCGACTAATAAAACTTCGTGAATCACTGGCTTTTTATGTCGGATAGCCATTGCCTGCAGGCTATTCGTCACAGATTCAGCTACCATTCCACCATGTTTCGTTTGACCTTGGATGATGACACCTAGGGCAATGATCGTGTCCGGTGGATTCTTACTAGTGAGTAATAATTCACAAGCTACTGGGATCTCAAATGCACCTGGGACTCTTGCTATATCGAGCTGAGTATTAGGTAGTATCAGGGCTAGTTCATCTTTTACATTTTGTAGTAGAGCGTTGGTATACTGCTCATTATAAATAGACGCCACGATAGCGATGTGAGATTTATGAGTTGGCGCTGTGCGAGGTCTTGCTGGTAATGCTGTTGACATTTAATGGGTATGTGTGGAAATGATTGAAAAGTCAATACGGCATAAACTATAGACACAAAAAAGGCATAAAAAAAGAGAGTAGATATTCTCCACTCTCTTATGAAAGATTTACTGCTGTATGCAGCCTACTCAGAACTTGGTAGGAATCTGTAATACACTTCCATCATGAGAGTCGCGAGACAGGTAGCGTAGTGCACAGAACTCATACTATGTTTATTATGACCTGGAATTGGCCATGAGCCATCAGGGTTTTGGCTGTCAGCTAGATTCACCATGGTTTTTTTATTGTAATTAGACCATGCTGCCCCTCCTGCATTGATCATGGCCTGACTTGCGTAGTAGTGCTTGTAAAGGTTTCCTCCGTCAGTCTTATAGTCAAATGTATTGTTTTTACTGATCCACTTGACGCCATTGCGTGTTATTGAGCGTTTACCTTTGCCCCATTGTTGGAAACAAAGCACGCCTCCCGGAGTCATACTAGTTGTCTTGCTACCAGGCTTATAACCAATTATACCATTACCGTGCTCGCAGGTTTCTAAATACTCGATGCCTCTCATAGCGCTTTTTTCGAGGCCGTTAAATTCTAACTCGGTAGTTTTGCAGGCTTTGAGTGCCTGGAGTTGCCAGCAGACGACTGATGAGTCTGTATGACCACCAGAGGTTGCGTAGGCGTATGCCCAACCACCATTATCATTTTGGTTAGCAATGATGAGGTTCCCAGCTGCCAAAACTGTTTCTTTAAGTCCTGGAATTACGATTTCAAATTCTTTACACAGCGTGTATGCCTCGGCTAACGCGTAGGTAGCGATCGGATGCTCGTAGCACCATTGCCTATTCGCAGAGCTGGTCGCTAGTCCACCACCATTCTTCTTCCCGTTAGCGATGAGATAAAAAATCGCATTTTGAACCGTCTCGCCGAATTCAGGTGAGAGGGGGGTCTCGCAGTGGCCGAGGTAGGCGAGCAGTGCTAAGCCAGTCATTGCCACAGGCTTACTCTGAGCGTTCCATGATCCGTCATCTTGTTGGGTTTGCTGGAGCCATCTGAGGGCGTTTACTACTTGGTCTTCGTATTCTTCTTTTCCTCCTTCTTTAACGAGCCTCTCGATACGGTCTTTAGCTGAACAACGCTTCTTCATGGATGCGGGGATGCCAAATCCAGAGCCATCCTTACCACTACCAGCGTCACTACCACTTCCCCAGCCGTCTCCAAAATCGTCTCCGTCACCGAAGTCGAGTGATAGCTCAGTCACTAACTGATCTGGCACAGGTACCGCAGTCGCAGAGGGGATATTCGCGGCGATTACTTTAGCCATGCTAGATGATGGTGAAGCAGGATTTTTCTCCACATCATTATTCATTTCTGGCTTCACTATTTTTTCCTCAGACTCAGACCCTGATGAATAGGTGACCATTTCTTCAGTATTCTTGAAGAGTGGGGAGAGAGCGATGTAGAAGAGAATCGCCGCGAGAAGTGCACAGGTAAGAAGTGCGATGATGATCGAGGAAATCGTAGAATTCCTTTTCTGTGCATCGAGCTTAGCCTGTACATCGGGTGAGAGTTGTGCGTGAAGGCTCATTGTTTATGTTGGTTAGTTTATTTTCCAATGTTCATTAAGTATGGAACTAACTAACCTACGAATAACAGCGCCATTTTATTAGGCTAAAAGGCAAAAAAGAGAGAGCAGATATCATCTACTCTCTCTTTTGAAATGTTATACTCTTTAAACTGGCTACTCAGAACTTGGAAGGAATCTGTAGTAAGTTTCCATCATGAGAGTCGCGAGACAGGTCGCATAGTGAGTAGAGCTCATCCCATGACCTGCTTTACCAGGTTTTGGCCATGAACCATCATCCAATTGGTTCTCAGCTAGATTCACCATGGTCTTCTTGTTGTATTTAGACCATGTCGCCCCTCCTTCATTGATCATTGCTTGGGCAGCGTAGTAGTGCATGTAGAGGTTTCCATGGACTTTATAATCAAAATCATTGTTTTCAGTCATCCACTTGATACCTTTAAGGGTTAGTGAACGCTTTCCTTTACCCCATTGCTGGTAGCAGAGTGAACCGCCTGGTGTCATGGTAACTCTTCCTCCTTTGCCTCCATAACCAACCGTCCCATTTTCGGCAGTGCAGGTTTCTAGATACTCGATGCCGCGCTTAGCGCTTTTCTCGAGTCCGTTAAATTCGAGCTCGGTAGTCTTGCAGGCTTTGAGAGCCTGCAACTGCCAACAGGCAACTGAGGTGTCTACATGACCACCTGAGGTAGCGTAAGCGTATGCCCAACCACCATTATCATTTTGGTTACCAATGATGAGGTTACCAGCTGCCAAGACTGTTTCTTCGAGTCCTGGAATAGAGATTCTAAATTCTTTACAGAGCGTGTATGCTTCAGCTAGCGCGTAGGTAGCAATCGGATGCTCGTAACACCACTGCTTATTCGCAGTGCTGGTAGCTAGTCCGCCACCATTCTTCTTCCCGTTAGCGATGAGATAAACAATCGCAT
>CAWVXI010000044.1:0-24878 GCA_963934155.1 uncultured Verrucomicrobiales bacterium
CACCAGACCAATAGGCAATTAGCTTTTACTTCCACTAAACTTTACGAAGAGCCACTAATGAGACAAATAAAAAGACAAATTATGAAACCATTTCAATTAACAAAGATTGGTGTGGAAAACTTTCTAAAATCTTCCTGAAATACCCATCCAAAGGAAGTCTTTAGTGGTGTCATTAGTAGCCTGATGGAGCTTCATATTAAAATCACTATCAATACTTAATAAACGCTCAAATAATCGCATTTCCTTGCCGTTAAAGGTTGACTCAGTATCAGATTTTGTAAATTTTTTCATGGACTATTTTAGCCTTGGAAACACAAGTCTTCACGAGAACTTCTTCGCCCCGCTTAGGCAGATTTATCCTCAATCTTCGAAGCAATATGACTGTACCAGTATCTCTGATTTAGACTTCGCTAAACTGAGAACGCTCCGCTGTATTTCACACACAACCACTGGCCATGGATTCATCCAGCACCACGGATTTGAAACTAATGATTTTTATGAAGTGAGCCACTTCTTCAAAGCTCTTAAAAGTAAACGCCGACTCGCCAATCTCATTTCGATAAACTCCTTGCTCAATGAGTATTCAAAACCTCTCCTTCCTGATGCCTTTGCTCCTGTCCCTGAGTTAGCAAATTTTGATATCTACGCAGGCGATGGGCACTATCAAAAGGCATCCTGTTTTGATAAAACCATAGAGGGCAAAAAGCGAGCTACAGGCCACTTTTTTAGACTCGATTTACGCAGTCATCATCTAGACTACATCAGTTCAGAAAAAAGAGACCTCGGCAAGAAAAAGAAGCACGACGCAACGATCATTAAGGAAGCTGATCCAGAAGCTCTGCGCAATCATGCCCCTAAAGGTAGGCAAGTCATCTATTGCTGGGATAAAGTCTGCATAGATTACCTGCAATGGTCAAAACTCAAACACAACAACGGTATCTATTTTATCACTCAAGAGAAATCTAATAGTGCCGCAGAACAGATGAGCAACAACCTCCATGACGCAGCAGATCCGCGTAATGAAGGAGTCGTTACAGACTGCTTTGTCGGAACTGCTGGGCGCATGATGCGGCGGATCATCTACCTTGATCCCCGTGACGGGAAGCGCAAAAATAAAGAGACAGAAAAACAATATGTTATCCATCTTCCCCGCCCGCCACAGCCGCCCTTCGACATTGAAAAACGCCGAGGGACGGAGGCGTTTTGGACGGAGGCGAAGCCGAAGCCCGCAGGATGAGCCCGCCGGGCGGGGCGGGCTCATCAAACCATAAAGCCCATCGAGCCACCCTGGCAAGCCATCAAGGAATGGATCCCCGATGACGAACCGGACCTCAACTGGTTCAACCAGGAAAGGAATCCCACCGGCGCAGAGCCCGGGTGCTTCGACCAAAGCCCAGATTGGAAGCCCCAAGAAATCCAGCTCGGAGATGGCCGCACCCTGATCCTCGAAGATTCCTGACGCCGCCCGAAGCGGCTTGAGAACAACCGCAGCCCAAAAACACCCTTTTTGACAAAGCGGCTCGGGAAAACTGCGGCCACGAGCATCAAATAGGACAACGAACCGACAGTGAGAAAGCTCTTTTTGCACTCCAAAGTGCCTCATCATCAATTATGTTGCTCTTTTTTCATTTTTTTATTGCCAGACCACGGCTCACTCGTAACTGTCTAATTATTCCATCCACTCTATCGCCCGCAACCCCCTTTCTCCCCCTCTCCGATCTCTCCAACAACGTCCTCAGGGACACCCCGAAAAAAGCAAATACCTAGCAATAACATGAAGACAATCGTTTTATCGGCCTTCTCGTGTGCCCCTAACTTTGGCTCTGAAGAACGAGTTGGTTGGCAAGCGGTCTCGGCCTTGAGGGGGCACTATGTTGTTCATGTATTTATTGACGGTACCAGTCCAGGAAAAATAGGGGATAATTTAGTAAGGCAGCTGAGAGAAGAGCAGGTCTATATTCATTTTTATAATCTAGGTGAAATGATTTCTGGATTTTCTAGGAAATCCAAAATACTAAGGAATTTATACTATAATGTATGGCAAATGCGATTATCAAACCACATTTGTAAAACCATTGATGCTACAAAAATTGACTTAGTTCACCATGTGTCTTGGGCAAGGTATAGCACTCCTACAAGTCTTGGTAAATTAGGTAAGCCCTTGGTGATCGGTCCGATAGGAGGTGGAGATACAGTCCCAAAGCCCTTGTTAAAAGCTCTAGGGAAAAAGGATCGCGCAATGGCAGGAGTTAGGAGGTTTTTGATCTATTGTATCGGGCATGTAGGGATTTTGAAGAGATGTTATAAACAAGCATCCGTTGTCATTGCATGCACTGAGGCAACAAAACGTCAAATTTTAAGATTGTCTTCATCTGCCGATGTAAAGCTTATGCCGCTTCTCACGATTGAACCTTTTAATCATGAGAAAATAACCAAAGAACCTTTTACTGTCGTGTCGACAGGCCGCTTATTAGGATGGAAGGGTTTCAGCATAGTTATTAAAGCGTTCTTTCAGGCAGGTCCAGAGGTCAAAGAACTGATAATTATTGGAGACGGACCTGAACGTAGCCGTCTGGAGGGATTAGTATCTGAGCTGAACTGTATTGCTGTGCCTAAATCTGTAAGGTTTATGGGGAGTATTGAGAATAGTGAAGTCATGAAAGAGTTAGAAGCTTCTAGTGTGTTTTGTTTTGGCTCAATGCATGACTCTGGTGGCTATAGTTTGTTGGAAGCGATGTCTGTGGGGTTACCTGTCGTCTGTTTTGATCTTGCTGGTCCAGGGGTAATCATAGATGAGACATGTGGTGTTAAAATCCAGGTGGACGAGATATCTCTAGTTGTGAAAAATTTTGCTGGTGCGCTAGATAATTTACAACAAAATAGGGAATTGTGCACTAAGTTGTCTCTAGGAGCACAATCTAGATTGAAGAAGTTTTCGCTTGATCAGTATAGGTCGCAAATTCAAAACTATTATGAATGTTTGCTACGTTCCGAATGATTGTATATAGATACAAGCGAAATGAGAATTATTTCAACTAAGTATTAAAGATGTCTAAGTTAAAACTTTTACAAGTATTTAATCGCTACCGTGAGAGGGGTGGCGAGGAGAAGTCTGCGCAGAGAATTTTTGAGCATGCGTCTGAGGTGTTTGATGTGGAAAAGCTCTGGTGGGATAGTCGAGATTGGGACGGTGCTGGGGTCTTTGGTAAGTTTGGTCAGATCCGCAAGATGTTTTATAATCCTGAATCTGCAAGGGCACTCAGGAATGTAATTGAGAAGAACCGCCCTGATGTGATCATGTGTCATAATATCTATCAACCCCTTTTCTCCCCCTCTCCGATCTCCACAACAACGTCCTCAGCAAAAATAAAGAGACAGACAAACAATATGATACGCGCTCTGAGTGAGCCTCAATCGACGAAGACTTGAACATCCCAAAAAATGCATAAGCAGAACAAGTCGGAGATGGCTACGCCGAGGACATTTCATAACAGTTTTTTGCTTCATTGGTTTATTATGAAATGTAGGCTTGATCTTGCGACGGCTTTATAGGTATATCTATATTATTAATTACTGAGAAGTCGTTGTTGAAAAAACCTCACCCTACCGATCTCGCAGTTTGTTATTATTCCTCGAAGTGAAAATTGCAGTAGCCGACTCCCGCGGTGCATTTTCTGCCAGACTTTCACACAACTAAAAAATAAACCACTAAGTACTTAGTTCACGCTCGCCCTCTCGTCAGGGGGAAGATATGCTAAGACGTTAACCTAAAAATAAATATGAAACTTATTACACCTCAGAAAATCACGACTCTTCTTGCTGCTTTTATATTCACTAGCTGTGCAACATCCTACGACACAAAAAAATCCTTCTGGACCGGTAATACTGGATTTTCAGAAACTCAACTTGGATCAAACGTGTGGCAAATTGATTTCACTGGAAATACACACACGAACAGAGACACAACCAAAAAATATACATTAAAGAAAGCTGCACAAATAGCTATTAGAGAGGGTTATCCCTACTTTATCGTTGCTGAAGGCCAAACAAATAGAGATGTAACAGGCTCCAATTACGCTGGAGGTTATAACGGTAATAACAATTATAACGGTTATCTAGGTGGATCCTCATACGTAAACACCAAGACTGTCACTACAATGACAATAGAACTACTCAGCAAAAAAGTTAGTTCAAAAGGCTTAGTTTATGAAGCGAATTTCCTAAATAATAGACCATAAATATGGCTAGTATTAAGTTGCGGTGTAACCTTAGATCGCCTTTTTCATGCCTCTTATCATTAATAAGAGTTCGATCATATAATTTAGAATTATACGCATAGAAATTGATTGTGGGAGGTGTGGTTCATAGGGATGTGACTGCGCTATTTGTGATACTGATACTAAGTTGACCTATAGTCAAAGCGTGTAAAAAGAGGCAATATTACCAATCGATTTTTTTTCGGTCACGGATGAATTGTCCGGTTAGTGATTGGGGGGCTTCGGTCGCAAGCCAGACGATTGTGTCGGCTCCTTCTTGGACGGAGAGGTATGCATTTTGGCCGCCCATGTCGGTGCGGACCCAGCCTGGGGATGCTGCATTTACCGAGATTCTTTTATCAGTTAGGGCTGCGGATTGTTGGCGGGTGAGTGCATTGAGGGCCGTTTTTGAGATGGAGTAGGCGGGGGCGGTGTCTGACATGCTGGTGAGCTGGCCGAGTTTTGAGGAGAGGTTGATGATTCTTGCGCCATCGTTACTATTTTCTAGGAGAGGAAGGAAATTTTGGGTCACGAGTATTGGCCCGATGGTGTTGGTGCGAAGGGCTTGATTGATGAGTTCTGGCTGAATATTGAGGATTGATTCTTCTTTATCGGGAAAGATTCCAGCATTGTTAATGAGTATGTCTAATGAGTCGCCGAAACGCTGTTTGTATTCTGTGGCTGCGGAGGCGATACTGGTTTCACTTGCTACGTCCATTAATAGGAATTCAACGCCGAGGTCTGATGCTGCTGCTAGGCCTTTTTGTGAATTACGTGCAGATAAGATGATAAAGTGTCCAAGCTCTTTGAGTTTTTTAGCCGTTTCATAGCCGATTCCACGATTTGCGCCAGTGATGAGGACTTTCTTTTGTGGTGTGTTCATTTTGTGAAGTATTTTATAGCGACTCCTATTTCACTTCGAAGAATCCTCGCATGACTTTGTCGTGGCCGGGGAAGGTGCAGATGAAGGGGTATTTACCTGGTGTGGTTGGGGCCTTGAATTTGAGAACTTGAGTTTGTCTTCTCTCTAACATTTTGCTGTGGTGCAGGATGTCGTCTGTTTTTGGGATAAATTCTTTTTTGAATCCGTCTGCTCCCATGGCGATGGCAGCGGCCGCTACTTTGTCTGCCGTGCCGGGTTTTACGATGACGATGTTGTGAGGAAGTGCATCTGGGTTTACGAAGGTAAGTTCAACTTGTTTACCAGCCTTGAGTGAGATGGATTTCACATCGTATCGTAGCTGCTCTATCACGCTGTTGATACGGATGTGCGTGAGTGCTGGGGTGTCTTTGATGATGCCACCTTTGATGATGCGCATTTCTTTTTCTTTGACTATTTTCTGGGCACCTTTTGCTGGATCTGCTGGTCCCCAGTGATGTTTCACTGTAGCGGCAGCAATACGTGCGTGTGGTTCAGGAGATTGTAGGACGAGCTCAAGTAGCTCTGTATCGCGAACATTGTGTTGCTGATGGAGCCAGAGAGCTTCTAGCAGATGGTGCGCGTGGCTTTTGTCTTTAGGATCGAATTGCTTGATCCATTGGCTAGCGGCCTTGATGACCTCGGAGGTGTCACGCTCTGAGAGTTCGATGCGGGTGCGGTGACGCACTCCGTTCACTGGGTGCTTGAGGTTCTCGAGTAATTCATTGATGCTAGCCCCGGCGATTTTCACTGGTTTCTGTAGCGGCTTCTTGGTGTAAACCATGCGGAAGATACGACCGTGCTTTTTGTCACGGTGTGGGTCGCGGATGTTGTGCTGCATGTGTCCGATGATGAGGTTATGCCAATCGGAAATATAGAGTGCTCCGTCAGCTCCGAAGACGGTATCTGAAGGGCGGAAGTTCTTGTCATCACTGCGGAGGAGATCAGGAGTAGGTGTGCCCCAGACTTCACCTTGTTTGTATTTCTTTTCTGGGAATCCATCGCGGTGAAGTTTGTAACGTTTTAAGCCAAGATAGCCGATGGTGTTGCAGAGGATGAAGTCTTGCTGCATTTCATCTGGGAAGTTGCTGCTAGAAATGATGGCATCTGCTGCCACTGGACGAACTTCTTTTTTGACGAGTGGAAACATTTTAAATCCGTTGCCTTGTGGGCGCACTTGGTAAGAGCGTCCACCGGTGCCATCGTTAGCGTAGTGGTAGCCCCAGTTATCGAATGAGGTGCCGTGTGGGTTAGGGCTATTGCTCGCGTGAAAGGCGATGGTGTGCCTGCGTGGATCTAGGCGGTAGGTCGCGGATGCGCCGGTCCTGAGTGAAGTGCCCCATGGGTGCTCGTGGTTGTGCTGAAGGAAAATGCCACTTTGCCAGTAGATGCCACCGTCGGGTCCAAAGACGAGATTATTCGCGGCGTGGTGCGTGTCTGATGAGCCGACTCCCTGAAGAAGGATTTGTCTAAAATCTGCCTTGCCGTCTCCGTCTGTGTCTTTGAGGAAAATGATATCTGGCTGAGTGGTGACGATGACGCCGCCATTCCAAAATTCAAACCCTAGGGGGCAATGCACTTTAGCAAATTCTACTAGCACGTCTGCCTTGCCGTCACCATTGGTGTCCTTGAGTGTGATGATGGCGTCACCCATTTCTTTTTTGGGTTCCCACTTAGGATAGGTGGGCCAGACTGCTGCCCAGATGTGTCCTTCTGCTCCTACTTGAAGCTGGACCGGATTTGCGAGCTGTGGAAATTCTTTTTCGGAAGCAAATAAGTTGACTTTAAAGTCTTTGGGGACGTGCATTTTATTGAGACTTTCTTCCCCTGAAAGGTATTCTAGATCGCCTTCTTTTCTAGCATTAGAAGATTTAGATCCTCCGCCTACGTTTGATACTACCTTGATAGGTTGAGGAACATTACTGTCGTCTACTTTATGAGATTTATCATTAGCGGCGGACCAGATACTGAGATCGCGGTTGGCGGTCATGACATCTAGCATGATGAGTTCGTGTTGGAGAACGGTTGCATTGCTTTGACCGGCGACAAATTTCAGCTTGGATCTGCCCCCCCAGACATCGTTTCCATCCACTGCGCGGTAGCGGTGGTGCCAGTGTAGGTTTTTATCTAATACTGCTGCATGGAGTTCTTTATCTACTTTGGCGCTATCGATTTTTTTGCCTGAGAGTGCGGAGGTGATGACTTCGCCGAGTAGTCTGTATCCATGCTCGTTGAGGTGCGCTCCGTTGATGGTGAGTGGTGCGGCTGTTGATTTGTAGAGATCTAGTGTGGGATGGAAGAGGTCGATGAACTGCACTTTTGCGTCAGCGTCAGCGTCAGCGGCGGCCTTACGAGTGGCTTCTGTGATGGCTTCGAGTCTTGGGTTATGAGCGGAGCCGTCTGGGAGATTTGGATCGTTGAGGTTCTCAAAAGCGATGGGGCTGAAGAGGACGATATGAGGTTCTGATTTTCCGTTTGGCTTGAGAGCTTTGTAACGTGCGACCATTTTCGTTAACTCAGCTTGATAGGCTTCCGGCTTGTTCGCGAATGACTCATTGTAACCAAAAAAACAGAAGATAGTGTCAGCTTTGATGTGTTTTAGGTAATCATCTTCTTTAGTGAATCCCTTTGAACGAGGTCTGCTGTTTGGTTGATCTCCGCTGAGGCTGAGGTTGCGGAATGATAGCTCTTTGTCTTTTAATGCAGATTGGAGTAAGGTTTCTGTCCATCCAGAATGCTGCATACGATCCGCTAGTCCATTACCTACTATAGCGATGACTTGGCTCTTTTTGAAATCGAGTTGAGTTTGGTTTCCTGCTTTAGTCGAGGGCTGCTGCGCATGTGAATGAAGTGCGGCTGAGAGACTAAGGGTCGCGGAGAGAAGTACAGATTTATAAATTTGCATAAGTTTTATACTCGAATCATGGAGCAGATCTTGCAAGAAAGAATTTCAGGGAACGAATGCTAGAAAAAATGGTGGTGACGCCACCATTATACAGTGAGCCTCATTTACAGTCTAATCGTTTCCATTTTGATTAGGCTTTTGACGGAGTTGCTTTTTCTCGCCTTGTTTTGATTTGCCGTCCAATATTTTATTCTTCTGTCTGCGGGAGCGGCGGCGTTTTTGACGACGTATTTTATCTTGAGCTTGCTGCCTGGCTGATTCAATACCGAGGATTTTTTCTTGGAATGTTTCGCAAAGTTCTTTTCTGGCGATGAAGCGGTTGAGCTCACGCGAGCGCTGAGCCTGGCATTTTACCTCGATGCCAGTGGGTGTGTGCTTAAGGTAAACACAGCTGGCAGTTTTATTTATTTTCTGTCCACCGCTGCCTGATCCACGGATGAATTTCTCGATCAGGTCAGAGGGGAGGATGCCGAGCTTAGTCATGAGTGCTTCGAGGGTTTTCCATTTATCCGGGCTGGGCATGATTTTAGAGTGGAGGATAAAGGGGAAAGGTTAAAGGATAAAGGGTGATGGTATTATCTATGGCTTGACTGAATGAGGGGGAGGGATCATAAGCAAATCATGTTTAAGGGAACTTTCACGGCTATTGTCACGCCATTCAAAGATGGACAGGTAGATGAAGCTGCATTTCGTAAGCTTATTGATTTTCAGATCGAAAGCGGGGTAGAGGGCATTGTGCCAGTCGGGACTACGGGGGAATCTCCGACACTCGGACGGGTTGAGCACCTTGAGGTGATCCGGATGGCTGTTGAGCAAGTCGCAGGTAGAATACGAGTGATAGCGGGAACGGGTGCGAATGCTACGGCTGAGGCTATTTATCTAACAGAAGAGGCTGAAAAGTTGGGGGTTGATGCCTCATTACAGGTAACTCCTTATTATAATAAGCCGTCACAGGAAGGTTTATATCAACATTTTAAGGCGGTGTCGGAGTGCACTAAACTACCTATTATGTTGTATTCAGTGCCGGGGAGATCGGTAGTGAGCATCGAGCCAGAGACGGCGGGGCGTTTGGCTAGGGATTGTGATAATATTTTGTCTATTAAGGAAGCCGGCGGTGATCCTGGGAGAGTGGATTTACTGAAGGCTGCGTTGCCTGAGGGATTCCCGATATTGTGCGGAGATGATCCGTTGACGCTAGAGTTCATGAAACGCGGTGCTGTGGGCTCAGTGTCTGTGGCATCTAATATCATTCCAACAGCGATGTCTGACCTCGTGAGAGCGATGAACGCCGGAGATCTAGCTCGTGCAGAAGCGATTCATGCTGAGTATGCTCCGTTGTTGGACTCACTGATGGGAATAGACACTAATCCTGTGCCAATTAAGGCGGCGGTGGCGCTGATGGGGATGTGCGAGCAGGAAATAAGATTACCCCTAGTGAGTCTATCTGCTGCGAATATGGAGGCTGTTAGAGAGCTGTTAGAGAAGTTTAAATTGGTCTAGAATGATCGATAAGAGTTAGAGCAATCCCGGCGGGGTGTGTTTTCTTTGGAGTTGACCTGTGGCTTTTGGCTGGGTAAATTTTGTTGCTTATGAAACACACTAAATTTTTTGCTGTCGGAGTTTTTTGCGCTGTCCTGCCATCTTGTTCATTATTGAAAAGTGCGGCGCGCGTTCCGGGCAGCCTTATCCAATCTGTGGGAAGAACTGCAGGCTTGAATGTCAGTAACGAAGAGCCTATGAAGACTGATGTGGAGAAGCAGGAGGAAGAGGCTAACAAGATTTATTAGTTGCCGTAAGAGCATAAGGTTCCCTTTCAAGGAACTATTTTTGAAGGGGTTTTCACCCCGGGATACGGCGTTTTCTATACCAGGTCTAGTATGAAATGATTGAGCGGCCAAAGATTTATCATCTTTCTAAATGACCACGAGCTAAATCCTAAATGTTAGAGTTCTTCGTTATAAAATATTTTAACGTATTTCATTTTCATTTCCTCATCGTAGCCGCGTTCTAGGATGTCTGATTCCCGCTCGGCGAAGCCTGGGGTGAAGCGCATGATGACTCCTGTGTCTAGCTTGAGCGCGCCTTTGATTTTGCTGCTGGCTTTCTTGAGCTGGTGCTTGGAGATGGTGAATTTGTCGTCGATTGCTTCGCCGTCTTCGTCTTTAAATTGGGTTTTGTAGGTTTGGAAATTCTCTACTAGGCTGGGATCTTTGAGGACCTCTTCTTGGAAGTGTGCTTCATCAAATTGCTCGCGCTCGTTCATGTAGGTGATCGCGTCATTGGCCACTCGGTAGCGCTCTTCGGTGGGGACGTCCCCGGGGAGTCCATCTTCTGCGAATGAGACGCACATGTCCGCATATTTACGGGTCTTGAAGTCGTTGTCTTTTTTGGCGCGTGCGCCTAGGAAGTCACGCACCCAGAAGTTGGTGTCGGATCCTCCTTTATCAAAGGTGTAGAGTACGGTACCGTTTTCGCGTTCGGTGTCGAGGATGAGGCAGCCTTTGTCGATTTTATCTGGATAGATCCCGTTGTGGGTGGTGAGCTGGAGGTCGCCGTCTCTGTCAGAAATTTCTAGGAAGGGGAAGAGGCTTTCTGATTTAACGATGGCGATGGCGTTGGTGATCTTGCCATCGACCTTAATGCCCTCGATACTGGCGATACAGAGATCCCCAGATTTGATGTTGGGGTGTTTAGTTTGATCGAAAAGATGTCTGGCGATCTTGCGTGAGTAGGTGAGGAATCTGTCTGTCTGATCAAAGATAGTGGTGGCGAAACTGAACATTTCGTTTAGCTCGATATTCGATGAATGATAAAAGCTGCTGGGGTCTAAATTTCTGAAAGGTTTGGTGAATGCAAGGGTGAGCATGTCCTTGTCTTGGTCACTGAATTGACAGAGTTCCTTGGAGGTTTTGAGGGACTCTCCTCGTTGTGGGTTACCTACTTTGGCGAGCGAGAGTGCGGTGATATTGGCGGTGTTGAAGTTGACGGTCATGGTTGAATAGTGAATGTTAAATGTTAAATGTTAAATAGTGGGTACTTGGGAAGTGAAGCGGGTGGTCATAGTGAATTTCTTGAATATTAATTAAATCCCCAGAGGTGGATGTTGAAAAATTCTTTTCCGAGGGATTCTAATTGTTTTTTTTCTGAGGTGTAAAGTGAGGTTTTTGTGGCGGAGGGTTTGGCACTGATGTTGTAGTGCTTGGCGATGTTGCAGGCGCGTTTGAGGTGCCAGGGGTCGCTTACGATGAGTACGGTTTTGAAGCCTTGATTGGCCATTATTTTGTGGGCTTCGGTGATGTTTTCTTCGGTGGTCTGGGAGGAAGTTTCTATGTGAACTTGGTGTGGGAGAACGCCATTTTCTAAGCAGTATTTTCTGGCGACTTCGGATTCAGCATACTTTGCGTTATCACCATACCCGCCGGTAAGGATAATGGATTTGACTCGGTTTTGTCTGAGTAGGAGGATAGCATGATTGATGCGTTCCTTGAGCACTGGCGAGGGTTTTTGATGGTATGCGGCGGCTCCTAAGACGATAGCGCAGTCAGCTCTAGAGCCGTCATCGATGTGTCCGAAGCGGTGGATGTCCCACATTTGCCAGATGAAGTAGCAGGCGAGGAGGAGGCAGATCACGAGGATGCGGAACCAGCATCGCTTGCTCCAGTGCTTCAAGCGTGGGCGTGGTTTTTCACTGGTTTTTTCAGGGGAGTTAAGGTTGTGTGTAGGATCTGACACGGAGTAAGATTCTAGGGGTAAGTTTTTATTTTACAACTCCAATTAGGGTGATTTTAGGAATTCTAGGGTGAGATGGGAAGGTAGGGAAGGGCATCGAGCAAGCTTTGGTGGGCACCTCGAATGTAGTGGAATTCGCCTTTGGTCTGGGTGACGACGAAGTAGGCGGTTTTGAATTTGAAAACGATGAGTGTGATAATGGCAGCGGGGAAGCCGAGGCTGGCATACTCGTAGTTTCTGGTGATGATTCCAGTGGAGGCAATAGCGATGAGCGCGAGGAATAAAGAGGTGAAGATGAAGATGCGGCGTTTTCGGATACGGGTGTAATGCTCTGAAAAATAGAAGGGGATTTTGTAGCGTGTGGTGAAGAAATATCTGAGGATTCTAGTCACTAATAGATAGATGATGACCGCGGGGAAGATAAAGCTAGGGTCGATATAGAAATAACAAAGACATAGAAGAAAGAAGCAAAGAGCAGAGGCCAAGTTGATCATTAATTGTGAGACTACAGGTGTTCTGGTAACCGTTATGTTTTTAGGCTCGATATTTGATTCTGGTGGGATAGGAATGCCGAATTTGGCACAGATGAGGGGGGATTTGAAATGCTGGTTGGCGACGAGTTCGTTTTGGAACGCGTAGCCGTCTTCTTTCAAGTAGGTGGTGTTGTCGGTGCCAGTGAGAGCGGACTTGGGCGTTGCGTAGGGATCGACTTCGGTTGGTTCCATTGAGGAGGGTATAGCGTGTATCTGAAAAAGAAACAACCCTAACTGAGGTGAGTCAGTTAGGGTCGAATGGGGAGATTTAAGATTTAAGGGTAAAGATTTAAGTCTTTGGCTGAGTGCTTGGTGCTGCTGAACACGTGCTGTTCGCGCTGCGCGGATTAGTCGGCGATTTAATTTTACCGTTGTGTGATTGAGACTAAATGAAGTCTTTGATGACGTCGTCTAGGCAGGTGATGAGGTGGGTCATGGTTTCTTCGGTTTCGTTGCCCATGTTTGAGATACGGAAGGTGATGCCTTTACATTTTCCGTAGCCGCCGTTGATGAGGAGGTTGTGTTTTGCTCTGAGCGCTTTGATGAAGCCGGAGACATCGAGGCGGTTGTCTGCGTTATCGATACAGAGGAGCGTTTGTGACTCGGATCCAGCTGGGGCGAAGTTTTTGAAGCCATGCTTGGTAGCCCAGGCGTTGAGCATTTGGTTGAGCCTGGTGTGGCGCGCGTAGCGGTTTTCTAGTCCTTCTTCTGCGATGGCATTTACTTTCTGGCGTAGTGCGTAGAGGAGTGCAATAGCTGGGGTGGACGGGGTGTTGTTGCCTGCGTCAGCTTTGGCGAATTCTAGGAAATCAAAGTAATAGCCACGGTTCTCAGTAGTCTTGGCGCGCTCCAGTGCTGCCTCAGATACGGCGAAGATGGCGAGTCCTGGTGGGAGCGCGAGGGCTTTCTGGACTCCCGCGAGGAGGACATCAATGCCGAGTTCATCCATGGGAGTGGCTACGGCGGAGAATGAGGATACGGTGTCGACTACTAGGAGGACATCATCGAATGATTTGACGACTGCTGCGATTTCGCGGAGCGGGTTCATAACGCCGGTTGACGTTTCGTTATGGACGAGGGTGACGGTGTCGAATCCACCTTCTGCGAGCTTAGCGCGGACGGCTTCGGGGTCGATGGCCTCACCCCATTCTACTTGAATCTTTTCAGCGTCTTTACCGCAGGATTTTGCCACACCATACCATTTATCTGAGAAGGCTCCGCAGCAGAGGTTGAGGACTTTTTTCTGTACGAGGTTTCTGATGGCTGCTTCCATGACTCCCCATGCGGATGAGGTGGAGAGGAAGACGTTGCGCTCGGTGCCGGCTATCTTTTTGAGATTAGGCTGAATGGATGCGTAGAGGGCTTCGAAATCTCCGCCGCGGTGACCCACGATGGGTTCTGCCATAGCAGCGTAGGTTTCTGGTGCGATATCGACTGGTCCTGGGATATATAATTTAGGTAGAGACATGGTGGGATTGGTTTGGAGTTTAAAGTTTAGAGTGTAAAGTTTAAAGTGCTGGTGTTGATGCTATTTGGTGATGAGCATTTTGATGCCGAAAGTGATGAGGGTGATGGCGAATACTTTGGTGAGAACTGGTGATCTGAGTTGGTGCATGAGGTCGGTGCCCCACCAGGCAGCGATGGCAGCTCCGGTGGCGGCGATGGCTACGATGCGCCAGTCGATCTGAACCATGGTCTGCGGTCGTGCGTTGTTGAGTGTGGCGACGAGGGCGGTGATGACGATGACGGCGAGCGAGGTGGCGATGGCATTTTTGTGCTCCATCCCCAGTGCGGCTGTGAATGCTGGCACCATGATAATGCCGCCGCCTACTCCGCAGAGCGCGCCGAGGAGACCTGCGGCGGCGCCTACAGTGAGTGCGATGAGGATAGTTTTCATGGGGAAAAGGTTAAAGGAAAAAGGTTAAAGGATAAAGGTTAAAGGGGCTTGGGTTGTTGCTTATAGAGCCAGTGGCTCGGGTGATGAGACCGTGTGCAGCGTTGCTGTTATACGCGGGGTTGATGGAAACTGATAACTGGTAACTTTTTTCTTTTCTACGCGGTCCGGCGCTTTGCTGGCTGTTTAGAGCTGGAGATGAGTTCTACGATGAGGCGGTGGAGGATCATGCGGTGGTCTAGGGCGGTGGTGACTAGGTTTTTGTCTGCCTGGAGGCTGGATTCTAGCGCGTGCCTGAGTGCGCTCATGGGGTAGGCTCTGGAGGGGAGTAGGGCAAAGGCGAGTGACCAGGTGTTGACTCCGCCAGTTTTCTTTTGTGGTAGCCATTGGGTCTCGCTGCTGGGGAGGGAGCCGAGGACTTTGCCGATGTTGAAGCGGTCGAGCTGCTGGTTAGGGAATATTTGCTGGACGGCTTTCGCCATGAAGAGATTACGGATGGTTGGGATGAGGGCGGCGCGCAGTATGGCGATGGCGGATTCTCCTCTGATGAGTTGTTGGTCGATGAGTTCGAGTGCGCGGTTGGCATCCGCTTTCTGGATGGCACTACCGATCTCGAAGATGACTCCGGCGCGTGAGAGGGGGACTATTTTGCGCACGTCATCGATGTTGACGGTCTGGCGGTCCACGCCAGTATAAAGATCTAGTTTTTCTAGCTCGTTCTTGATCTGGCGGGTGTCTTCGCCAGCGAGTGCGACAAATAAGTCCATCGCATCTGGCTCGAAATTTAGCTTCAGAGTGGCGGCGCGTTTTTCTACTAAGAGGGCGACTTGTTCCTCCCATCCTTCCTTGGAGGTATCGAGTTTGTTGTGCTCAATGAGGTTAGCATTGGTCTTTAAATACTTAAAAAACCGACGGCTCTTGTGGATGGCTGAGGCGGAAATAATGAAGTGGATATCATCTCCAATGCCAGAACCTGCTTCGAGAATCTCTAACAGGGATTCTACGCCTTCTTTGGCGCGGGCGGCCTCACCGGTGCGGTCAGTGCCCATAAACGTAGCGCGCTTTAGCCAGACTACTTTAGCGCCGCCGAAGAACGGCAGCGTGAGCAAGGCCTGGATGGTCTCTAGGCAGATCTGGTGGGCGTGTTCAGCGTTATCAGCATTTCCATCGATGATGTCGTTTGCGAAGTCATCTCCCTCGGCAGGTTTGAGCTGGTTGAAGAGCTTGATGGCGGCTTCGGAGACTGCGCCATCGTCAGTTCCGTGGATGAGATGAATGTTTGATTTAGCTGATGTTGCTGACATGGTGTATTTTTAGCGTTGACTCTTTTTAGAGTGGACGAAGTTGACCAGCAAGCATTTTTCGATATTGCACTGAGTAAAACTTACCTCTATGCTGTAGATATGAATTGGGAATTGGCAGCTGAGAAAATTTTGACCACAATGATGGGGCATCTCGGATTCCAGATAGTGGTGGTAGCGGAAAATCTCGATGGCGGGTTATGCCTGAATATTTCCACTGAGCATAGTAAAAGTATCATCGGTAGAAATGGCGACCGCTTAGAGGACATCCAGTATCTGGTAAACAGAATTCTCCAAAAGCATTACCCAGAATCCCCGAGAGTGAAGGTGGACTGTGATCAATATCGCCAACAGCAGGAGGATGATCTGGTGAAAAAGGCGCAGGAGTTGGCAGTGAAGGTGGCAGAAACGGGCAAGTCTGTGAGAACGCGACCGTTGAACGCCTATTACCGCCGCCTTGTGCATAATGCGCTGACAGATGCACCCGTGGAGACGCGCTCGTCAACGTCACCAGCACGCTATAAGCGGATAGAAATCTCACCAAAATAATGGCTAATAATATGATACATGAGACGCACAGACTAGTCCTTACAGAGGATTTAAATCAGTATGGATTACTCTTCGGGGGTCGTCTGCTTAGCTGGGTGGATGAGGCGAGTTTTATCGCGGCGAGCTTGGAGTACCCTAAGCGTAAATTCGTCACGATCGGAATGGATGAAGTGGCATTTAAATTCGGAGTAAAAAATGGCTCAATCCTCGTGATCCGTAGTCAGCGGAAGCGACTAGGGAAGACCTCTGTCACCTACACGGTAGAAGTATTTCGTGGGAGCGATGAGAACGACACGCAAATTTTCACGACAAATGTGACTTTTGTGAATGTGGATGAAGCGGGAGAGAAATGTGCCATTCAGAGGTAAGTTCCACCTGTTCTCTGTAAAATCCCGATCAACTATTCATCCATGTATGGATGGTCATCTGGGATTCCTAGCACGACGATACAGTTGCCTTTCAGGTGCTTGCGGTGCTTCTCATTGAGCAGATGAAGAGTAGATTTCTCATGGGTGTTGAAAATGCGATGGGTTTGGGCTCATACCAATCTTAAATTACGAGCATTACCTGCCACTGTCTTGACTTTCAGCCTAATCCGCTGCACCTTCTCTAGACATTCAGCAGCACAGCAGATATATGGCTAAAACATTATACAAAAAGACTTGGGATGCGCACACCGTGGGCACGATTGCCGATGGCAGAACGCAGCTTTTCATCGGGACGCATCTCATCCATGAGGTGACTTCACCGCAGGCATTTGGCATGATTCGTGATCTTGGGCTAGGGGTGAAATACCCGCATCGTACGTTCGCCACGGTCGATCACATCGTTCCTACGGATAATCAGCAACAGCCATTCGCAGATCCGCTTGCTGAGGCGATGATCAATGAGCTGAAGACGAATGTTGAGGAATATGGGATTAAGTATTTTTCTCTTGGAACTGGCCAGCAAGGTATCGTCCACATGGTGGGGCCTGAGCAGGGAATTACCCAGCCGGGGACTACGATTGTCTGTGGCGACTCGCATACTGCTACGCATGGAGCCTTTGGGGCGATTGCCTTCGGCATTGGGACCACTCAGGTGCGCGATGTTCTAGCGACCCAGACTCTCGCGATGACAGAGCTAAAGGTCCGCCGTATTAATGTGAATGGGTATCTAAAGCCTGGTGTCTATGCGAAAGACGTGATCCTGCATATCATCCGCCATCTTGGTGCCAAAGGAGGCATCGGATTTGCTTACGAATACGGTGGTGATGTCTTTGATCGGATGACGATGGAAGAGCGTATGACGGTGTGTAACATGTCTATTGAAGGCGGTGCACGCTGTGGCTATGTGAATCCTGATGAGACTACCTATGACTACCTTGTCGGCAAGCCCTACGCGCCAGAAGGTGAGAACTGGAATGCCGCAATAGAACGCTGGAAGTCCTTTGAGTCAGACCCTGACTGCACTTATGACGATGTGGTTAGCTTCGCTGCAGAAGACATTGAGCCTACCGTCACGTGGGGTATTTCACCTGATCACGGTGTGGGTATTTCAGAACTCATCCCTGATCCTGAAAAAGCGTCTACACCTGAGGAAAAAGCCAGTATTGTAGAGGCTCTTGCATATATGCGTCTCCCGGCGGGAACGCCTGTGACAGATATTCCCATCGATGTTGCATTCCTTGGATCATGCACCAATGGGAGACTCTCAGACTTCCGTGAAGCAGCAAATATACTCAAAGGCAGAACCGTAGCCAAAGGGGTGAAAGCCATCGCGGTGCCAGGCTCACAGATCACTGCGCATCAGTGTGAGCAAGAAGGGATAGCAGACATCTTTCGCGAGGCTGGTTTTGAGTGGCGTGCTGCTGGCTGTTCGATGTGTCTCGCGATGAATGAGGATAAGCTCGTGGGGGATCAAATCTGTGCTAGTTCGTCTAACAGAAACTATAAAGGTCGGCAGGGAAGCCCAATTGGGCGCACCATCCTCATGAGCCCCGCTATGGTCGTGGCCGCCGCCGTCACTGGGAAAGTGGCAGATGTCAGAAACTTCTAGTTATTATGATTCTTGTCCGCTTCTTAGGTCGTCTAGTGATCAGCTTCCTTACCTATTTAGGTGAGCTAGTGGCACTGACTCAAGAAGTGTTGACTTCCCTGTTCATCGGGAAATTTCGCTGGAGTCAGTTTATGAAGCAGATCGTAGAGATCGGCTTTAAATCCCAGATAGTGGTAATTGTCACTGGTGCATTCACCGGCTCGGTACTAACCGCCCAGGCTTTGTTCCAGATGGAGCAGTTCCACATGGAGACCATGGGCGGAGCGCTCGTGGGAGTAGGAATGCTACGCGAGCTAGGTCCCACCATCACCGGCCTCATGCTCTCAGGCAGAGTGGGTGCCGCGATGGCAGCGGAGATAGGAACCATGAAGGTTACTGAGCAGATAGAAGCGCTGCGGTCGATGGATGTTCACCCAGTGGACTACCTCGTTCTGCCAAGATTTCTCGCCATGGCGGTCTCCATTCCGCTTCTTATCGCTGAGTCCGTTGGCTTTGGTATTCTTGCCTCCATCTTTATCGGGACTCAGGTCTTCGATGTTCCCTTTGCTTATTGGAATTTCCATTTGGTAGCCCGTACCGAGCTGATTGATATCATTATCTCTATGATCAAAGGTGGTGCATTTGGCATGATTATCGTACTCATCTCCTGCCATCAAGGCCTTAAGGCAACTAACGGAGCAGTCGGAGTAGGTAGAGGGACGACCAATGCCATGGTCTTCTCCTCGCTCGCTATCCTCATCGTGAACTTCTTCCTCACCATGTTGCTTAATATCTTCTTCCCGCTCAGCTTTGGCGGCTAAAATGTGATGACGATTCTTGATCCAGTGTGGCTAGAAAAAGCATCTGAAAAAAAGTGGCTTGTCGCCGTTTCAGGCGGTAGAGATTCTATTGCGCTACTCCATGCCTGCGCTACTGATCCACGTCTAACAGGATCTAACAGTCTTGTTATATGCCATGTGAATCACCAGCTTCGAGGAGCGGAATCTGATGCTGATGAAGAGTTAGTGAGAAATCTCGCAGTGCACTACCAGCTTCCTATTGTCGTCCATAAGACAGACGTCTCTCTCCTTGCAAAGGACGAGAAGAAAAGTATCGAGCTTGCAGCCAGAGATTTCAGGCACGCAGTATTTTCTTGCGCTTGTGAAGAGCATCAATGTGACGCTGTTCTGCTAGCACATCATGCGGACGATCAGTCAGAAACCGCGCTCTATAATTTACTCCGGGGTTCAGCAGGACTTAAGGCAATGCAAAAGGAAACTCATCTAACAGAAAAAAAACTTACCCTTGTTAGGCCCATCCTGCACCTACGCCGTAGCGAGATAAATGACTACATTTCTGAGCATAAGCTCAGCTACAGAGAAGACGCAACCAATGCCGAACCATTCGCTATCAGAAACCGCCTCCGAAATGAGGCGATTCCGTTACTTAGCGAAATTTTAGGTCGAGACATCGCAGCTTCTATCCTCAAGTCCGTCCAGCACAGCGAGCAGAATGAACATTTCATCCAGCAGATGATCGACTACCCCAGTATGCTAGACCCGCAAGGTCGGTTACATTTGCCGAGTCTAACAGAGGCTCCCCAAATCATCCAGCAGCGCATACTACATCGCTATCTAACAGAGCAAAAAATCAGCAATATCACTCAGGATCTCATCGAGTCTTGCCTCAGTCTGTTAGACCCCAGTAATCCAGCCAAAATCAATCTCCCTGGGGGTAAGTTTTTTAGAAGAAAAGAGCGTAGAATTTTTGTGAGTGAGTAGGAGGTTTTAAAATGTGCTTTCAAAGTAATTAAATCCCCATAGTCTTGGGCATGGTTAAATACTTTCTTCTCCTCGTGCTGGTTCATTTCAAATTTGCTTTTATTGCTGCAGCCGAACAACCGAATATTCTGTGGATCACTTCAGAAGACAATGATTATGGCTGGCTGGGATGCTATGGTAATAAGCAAGCACAGACTCCAAACCTGGACGAACTCGCCAAACGTGGGGTGCTTTTCAAGCATGCGTATTCAAATTCGCCGGTCTGTGCCGTCGCACGTTCTACGATTCTCAATGGGAGCTACGCCGTGACTCAAGGCACTCAGCATATGCGCAGCCGACACGCTATTTCTGCTAGCTATAAACCTTACGTAGCCTACCTGCGTGAGCATGGCTACTACTGTACCAATAGAGCTAAGACCGATTATAATTTCAAAGGAAACGACCAATCTATCTGGGATGATTGTTCTAGAAAAGCTCACTACAAAAACCGTCCTAAAGGAGCGCCATTCTTTTCTGTGTTGAATCTTACAGTCTCGCACGAAAGCTCTCTATTTGAAAATAAGATTAAGAGCAGCCGCAAGCGAGGGATTATTCCCAAGACGACGAGAATCAAACCCAGCGATGTAGAACTAAGGCCCTATCTACCTGATCTTCCGGAAATCAGAAACGATATCGCCATTTATCATGACGTCATCACAGCACTAGATACCCAGGTAGGAACGATCATCAGTGAACTAAAGAAATCTGGTCTCGCTGAGGATACCATCATCTTTTATTATGGTGATCATGGTGGCGTCACCCCTCGTGGTAAACGTTACCTCAAAGACTCTGGAACACATATTCCTATGCTAGTGCATGTCCCAGAAAAATGGCAGCAGCTGTCTAAATTCAAACCCGGCGAAAGGGTAGAAGAGATGGTTGCTTTCGTAGATCTCGCGCCGACATTGCTCTCTCTTGTAGGTTTGGAAAAGCCTGATCAAATGCAGGGCCGTGCCTTTATGGGCAAGCATCGGGTGGCTCCCGCTAAAGACGACCAAGTGTTTCTCTACGCAGATAGATTTGATGAAATTTATGGGATGAGACGTGGCATAGTGAGTGACCAAGGGCGCTGGAAATACATTCGCCGTTTCACCCCGAACCTCAGTGCTGCGCCTTATAGCTCTTACCAGTTCGGACAGGCAGGATGGCGTTCATGGAAGAAGGCATGGCAGAGCGGTAAACTCTCCGATGTAGATAAAAAAATCTGGGAGTCTAACCAGCCAGTAGAAGAGTTATTCGATCTCAAGTCTGACCCTTGGGAAGTGAAGAATTTAGCCACTAATGCCACCCATGCAGAGCGGCTAAAATCAATGCGTGAGCAGTTGAACGCTAAGATGATTGAGACCAGAGACCTAGGCGTTATCCCCGAGGCAATGTTTACTGAGCTATCTCCGAATAGTCCCATTTCTAGCTACCTGGATAAAAACTCTGAGAAATTAAAACCATTCGTTGATTTAGCATTCACAGCCACCTCTCGTGATCCTGAAAATTTGGAAAAATTCATCTCCGAGCTAAAGTCCAGCTCACCGATCATCCGCTATTGGGCAAGCCAAGGATTACTTCTGTTAGGTGATCAAGCTAAGAAAGCGGAACCAGAACTCATTAAGCTACTCAGTGACCCGAGCTCGGCGGTCCGCGTCTCAACTGCCCAGGCGCTGTCTAGTATGGGTAAGCAAGAAATGGCAACTAAAGTACTCATCGCTGAACTCAGTAAAGAGGCTAGTGAGTATGCGCATCTCTATGCAATCAACACCATCATGCAATGCAATGTAGCGGACCAAATATCTGATGCGTGGATCGAGAACGCTTTAAAAGGGAAAAACCCCAAAGGCTATGTGCAGCGTCTCGCTAAGCAGCTTAAGGATGCGAGGAAATAAGTATAAGTGTTACTAATATTTAAATCCCAAATGCCTCGGCAATATTCCCCTGGGCTAGTTTGCTGAATTCATCCCAGTTTTCTTCTTTGTTAGGCAGGGTGGCTGGGTGGAAGAAATTGCTTTGTTGAATATTGTGGATGGCAGTGCTTGTCCACTCTTTGGCAGAGTCTAGCAGGTCTGCATCGAAGTCATCCCAGACGGTGAAGCTGGTGTCTGAGAGGGTGTTCGGCATGTTGATGTATCCTACGCTAGGGATGTCTGCGCTTTTGTAGTGCTGCTGCGCGAACCAAGCGTAGATGGGGAGTTGGAGGTTTTTCCAGCGGCGATCTGTTCGGCCTCTGGGTGTGGGTGGGAGGAGGTCTCCGCAGAGTGGGCGGTTTTCGTCTGGGTTGAAATTATCGATGTGCGCCTTGAGGGGATCGCTTGCTTTGCCTGATGTCTTGTAGTCCATGACCCGGATTTCGCCGGTCTGCTGGTGCTGGTCCACGCGGTCGATCTGCATTTTGATGGGGTGACCATCGATACCCCAGGTGATGTCCTTTCCTATGTCTAGCTCTACATCGATGATGCGCCAGCCAGCGGCAGATTCTTCTGCCTGAAGGGTCGCTAGCCGGTGGAGTCTGGACTTGGCTATTTCTGACTGCATCTTTATTGCTAGGTTCGGACTCCCTCCGTAGCTGAGGAACATTTCTTTCTCTAACAGATCATCAAAGAGGTTCTGGATCTTCTTAGCTGAAAGACTGTCACGGATGGATTCATCTCTACCGAATTTCTCAACGATGGAGTGGACGAGCAAACCAAAATCTAGTGCGTTCATCTCAGTTTTCTTCGCCTCGTAGCGGTTCATACGCACGACACGTTTGAGAAAAAACCTGAACGGGCAATGGAGGTAGTCTCTGAGCGCCGTGGGGGAGAGTGATCTAACAGATTCGTTATCCAATGCGTATGGGTTTTGAATTTCTGGGATAGTAAGCTGCCAGTCTCGCTGCCACGCGCTGGGGTTCTTAGACTCTAGCTGTGGGTCACCGAAGAATGCCTGAACACGCTCGGCGAGGTCTTTTCCTGTGGTGCGTAGTAGAAGTCGGGATGGGGTTTTGGGTTCATTGCTTTCGCTGAGTTTACTGAGGATGATCCGGACGTTTTCTCTGCTTTCGATGAGTGACTGGAAGAGATAACTATCGCGGGCGTAGTGGATCTCTCCGCTATCCATGCCTAGCATTTCGCGAAAGCTATCTGGCAGGAATGGATCGTCACCACTGAACTCTGGGACGTGTCCTTCATGCAGGCCGGTGAGGAAAAGCTCCGGAGCGTCCTCGTAGATAAGCTCCATCCAGCCGAGGAGATCACTCACGCTGCCGGCTGTGTCTTGATAGCTTTTTTTATTAGAGATTATTTCTGTTAGGATCTCTAGGGCCTGAGTGATGTCCATCCCGCCCTTGCTGGAATGCTTCTCAATGCTTTCTAGAGTATCCATGATCTCCGCGATGTCATCCACGAGCAGCGCGGCGATATCTTTGTGGGTGCGGTTCAATAGTCTGGCGATCCAGCCTCGAAGTCCTTTGATCTTGTTGCCACTGAGCATCTTTTCTGTTTCTGTTAGGAAATGATGTAGGCACTTTTTGAGTTGAGGGTAGTGATCAGATTTGGTTGTCTGGAGGTACTGATCTAGCTCGGTGCCATCAAGTGGTAGTCGTTTCTCAAGACACTGATCTAATTCGCGAGTGAGGGTGTAGCGATCGGTTTCTTGTGGCAAGAATGCTTCCATTTCAGGTAAGCGAATCAGCTTAGCAAAGGCACTGATCGGTTTTCCCGTATTGGTGCTGAGCCATTCTCCGAGTGCTGTTAAGAAAAGAACGAGGCTGCTAGAACGGACACTGGTGCCTTCTGGATCATAGATGATCCAGCCTGCGGTGGCGAACTCCTGCTGCATGGAGAGGACCATGTCACGATCACATAGTCCTAGTGTGATTTGTTCTGGGATGAGTTCATTAGCTGAGATTTCACTGACGATGTGCTGAGCTGCGAGTGACGGATTCTCGGCGATGGTTACGTTCTTCTTCCATGCAGAAAGAGGTAGCTCGCAGTGGCTCCAGTAGTCACTTAGTGGCCTGCCCCATTGATCAAAATGCACACGGTGGCTCTCTGGCGCGTGGACGATGATCTCGATAGAAACATTAGACTCTAACAGATTTTCTAGTCGAGCGATGGCGAGCGGAGAAATGTCACAGACACCGGCGATGATGAGCTGTTTGTCCGCAGGGATGGTTTCTAGTGCATCGGCATCATTATGCTTGATGCGCCAATTACGTTGTGTCTTCGTGACGCGTTCCCCGAGCTTGGCGAGATCTGCCCAGCGTTCAGATTCGATACTCCTGCGGCTTATTTCTTGGAATGTTTTGCCATTATCACGCAGTGTCTGCTGGAGCTCGCCGAGCTGCTTGGCGACATTAAATGCCCAGCGGAAACTGTGGATGACACCCGCTGGTGGGTCTTTTGGAAACAGGCCGCGGGCCTCGTCTAGATTTAAATTTAGAAGAACATCTGTCCAGGCAGCGAAGTCTGCAGCGCGGGTCCCAGGGTTTCTGGTGGGGAGCAGGATCTCGGGCGTTACTACTCTGGGAGTGAGACCCATGCCGGCTTCTGCTAGTGCCTTTCTGAGCTGTCTGCCAGACTGGACGGTGGGGACGATGACTATTTTATCCACCACATCACCCTTGAGCGATAGTAGATGCTTTACGATTTTTGTGAGCAGGGGTTGGTCCCAGTTTAGAAAGGTCAATTCTGGCATGGGTTTATTATATCGTGTGCAGACCATAGCTCAATGATGGATTTATCTGTGTGACTAATTAGTTTGAATTATTTTGGTAAGGCGGAGTGCTGGGCTTTTTGGGAGGGTAGGAGCTGGGCAGTGTGTGGTGGGTGTCTTAGGAACGAAGGGTCCCGGAACACTCTGCACGGCGGAAGGCTGCGGGGGGTGGATTTGGAAGAGATTTAGCTATCCTCATAGAACACCTCTATATGATACAAAGATCTATCTATATAGCTTCTTCATAGTTTGTCTGTCTTCATGCTTTTATTT
>CAWVXI010000045.1:0-23685 GCA_963934155.1 uncultured Verrucomicrobiales bacterium
TAGTCGGTAATCGTTCCCGACTGCCAATCCAGCGACCAGTTAATCTATGCTTTAACGAAAGTGGAGTGCAGTGGCTGAGATTACATCAGAAACAAGAAGACTCAGCGAACCTGAATCAGCGAACACCGGGGTGGAGAGTTGAATTAAAAATCTTGGGAGCTCATGCCGGCAGTGATGATGGCCAGTCATGAGTGGTATCTCTGTGGTGGGTCATCATGAAATTTTTTCTAAGATTACGATTGTAGTCTTGATTTTTCACAGAAAAAGATTACCTATAAACACTCAATGAAAAGATTCATCATTATATCAGCTATTATTTCCGCTTTCGTAGTTCTCAACTCTTGTGAGCAACATGAATGGAAGGATACGAAACTCCTCCATGTGGACAAGGCAGAAAAACATGATGCTCATGATGACAAGGCTCACGGAGGGCACGCTGAGAAGCCAGCTACTGAGAAGAAGTCACACTCTCATGGAGCAGACGCTCACGAGCATTAATTTAGTCCGCACGGTGGTTGATTTCTTGATGGATCGCCATAGGGTACATCCATTGATATGAACGAGAGACCCTCAAAAAGACCGCCATTCTGGTTGTTGCCAAATCTACTGAGCTTAGATGCTCCTCTGGTAGCTGTGGTCTGGATGTGGATTTTAGCCAAATCCATGCGGGTCGTTTATGTGGATAATCACGCTTACTGGTTACTGGCTGGTGCTGTCTGGAGTATCTATGTGCTAGACCGGATACTGGATGTGAGACGCGATCAAGGCCCTGTGGAAGAGATGAGTGCGAGGCATCGGTTCCACTGGAAATACTGGAAAATATTACTTCCTATCGTTATCGGTGTTGTCATTTACTGTGGTTATTCCGCATTTAATATTGCTTCTGCGGCGCTTCTCACAGCTGGGATTTCTGGTGTTGGAATGGTTTTCATCTATATTCTGGCTCGTAATTTTGACAAAGGGGAAGTCGCTTATGCTAAGAATTTTATTGCTGCCATGACATTTTCTTTTGGAGTCGCTGCCCCGATCGTGGTGGAGTCGGTTCAACTTGAAAAAGGAATCTATGATCTCTGGTTTCATTTCACGTCTCACTCAGATGCAGATTTCTTCCTCGCATTGAGGCATGGTATTGCAAATTTCTTTTTAATGACAGTCTCCACCTTGGGCATCGTCTTCGCGAGTAGTGCGCTGCCATTTTTGTTCGGGCTGCTGTGCTTTCTAAATATCACGGCAATCGACCTCTGGGAGAAATCTAGAAGAAGCAGCCTGGACGAGGAAAAGGAAGCGTGCGAGACATTACTCGGCACTGGGCTACTGATCTTGGCCGCATATGCAGTGTATCTGGCTGCCTACAAACTCTCAGAGTATGAACGACCTCTTTGCTACGTAGTAATGGTAGCAACAGCTCTGCTTTATCTGATCAACAAGTACCGCTCAAATTTCTACCTAGATGCTCAGCGTGTCTTAGCGGATTTAGCGATGATCCTGCCATTGCCGTTGATCTGGATTTTCAGTGAAAGTGACACGCTGTCGTTCTTGTGGAGTTTTTGAAGTGCCAGAATGATACGGATCCAACATTATTGCATGATCGACTTCATGACTTTATCGATCATGCCGTAGGCCTCTGGATTTGATGTCTTGAGGCTTTCCATTGTCTCACCTATCTCAGCCATAGTGGCTTGCATTTTTGGGCCATATTTTTTCTCTAATCGTGCTGCGATATTTTTACTTGCTGGGCCGAGCTTTTCCATATCAGTCTTGATCATCTTCATCTTAAATATGAGCTTGGTGAGCATGGGCAGGGCTGACCTGGCAGATTCTAAATCCTTGATCTCTAAGAGGGTATCGCTCATTTCTTCCAAGGTAGTGACAAAATCTGCTGAGACCGAGTCATGGGTAATGGCGGATTGCTGTTCTTTCGCTTTACTTTCAGTCGGGTCCTCTTTTTTCTTGTCTCCACATGAGCAGAGAGTGATAGCTAGTGCGATAGCGGTGAGTTTGATGATCAGTTTCATGATGGATTTGAGATTAGAGTCAGGGAGGGGATGTATTGATTGGGTATCGATCGTCAGAGGCTAGAGCCTAAGTAGGGGAGTCTCCTCTGGCGATAACCACTTTTCCAGTACGGACAGTCTCAACAATTTTGAAGAACGCTAGCATGTTAATAGCAGCATCGATTTTATCGGGATCACCAGTAATCATAGCGGTCATGGCCACTGGGGTGAGGTCAAGAGACTTGCCGCCAAAGTGATCAATAATCTGTAGCGCTTCCGTGCGGTCTTTTGCATCCACAAGAAACTTGATGAGCAGCATCTCCTTAACAATCGCGTTACTCGTAGAGTGCTCTTGGCAATGAATAACATCAATGAGTTTGGTGACTTGTTTGATGATTTGCTCGCGCCCATTTGAGGAGCCAGTGATCCCAATCGTCATACGTGAATAACGGGTGTCACGTGACTGTGATACCACGAGGGAGTCGATATTAAATCCGCGACGAGCAAACACCTGAGTGATACGCATGAGCACACCTGCCTTGTTATTAACGTAGACAGAAAGGGTGTGAAGCGTGTTGTCAGGATTGGTGGTGTCTTGAGGTGTGTCTGTGGTGATGATTTGAGACATATTGCTTAATAGGTGAAGATGTTGTGAATTTAATTTGATGAGTGATTTTTAATAAACTGGATTTTAGGTTGATCCAATTGGCTTTGCCAGCTTGTGTTTAGGAGGTTCGGTGAGCATGTCTTCTAGTGCTGCACCAGCGGGGATCATTGGGAAAACGTTGTCCATCTTGGTGCACTCTGCATGGATCAGTACCGGGCCTTCATTATATTCAAGCGCTTGCTTCACCATACGTGAGACATCGGCAGGGCGTTTGATATTGATCCCTTTGATACCATAGGCTGCAGCGAGTTTGACAAAATCAGGATTACCTTCGAGATCAACCCCTGATTTACGGTCATCGAAGAACATTTCCTGCCATTGACGCACCATTCCGAGGTAGTGATTATTGAGCACTACGATCTTTATTGGAAGTTTATGGATCGCAGCTGTCGCTAGTTCACAGAGGGTCATCTGGAATCCACCGTCGCCAGAGAATGAGATCACGGTGCGGTCTGGACATGCGAATGCAGCGCCGATCGCTGCAGGGAATCCAAAGCCCATTGTGCCAGCTCCGCCAGAGCTAAGCCATGATTGGGTTTTAGCATTTTTATAAAACTGAGCTGCCCACATCTGGTGCTGGCCCACGTCCGTTGATACAATGGCATCACCATTAGTCTGTTTGCAGAACTCATCGATGACTTGTTGCATTCTTAGTCCGCCCTGCTTCTTATAAGTGAGGGGGAACTTTTTTCTGTAGCCATCGAGGTGGGTGTTCCACTCAGAGCGATCTTGTTTCGTGATTTTAGAGTTGAATAGATTTAGCACCGCCTTGGCGTCACCGACTATTTCCACGTCAGGGCCGATCATTTTGTTCATTTCTGAGGGGTCGATATCGACGTGGATGATCTTGGCATTGGCGCAAAATTTGTCTGCTTGGCCGATGATACGGTCATCAAATCTAGACCCGATATTAATCAGTAGATCACACTCACAGATTGCTTTATTTGCATAGGCTGTGCCATGCATGCCTAGCATTCCTAAGTTAAGGCGATGCATCTCTGAGATGACTCCTTTTCCTAACAATGTGTTCGTCAGAGGGCAATCAAGAGTAGTGGCGAAATCTAACAGTTCTTCATGTGCCATAGCGATCATCGCACCCTGCCCCGCGAGGATAAGCGGTCTTTTGGCATTAGAAATGAGTGCGAGAGCTTCATCTACTTTCGATAAATCAATATCATAAGCTCGCTCAGGCTTGTAGCCCGGTAAATCTAGCTCTTCCTTGTGATTTAAATCTCCAGTGAATGGCCCCTGACTGAGATCCTTTGGGATATCGATCAACACAGGACCTGGGCGTCCAGTGGTGGCGATATGGTAAGCTTCTCGGGTGATTCTGGGGATACTGTTCGTTTCTCTTACTAAATAGTTATGCTTCACTATAGGAAGTGTGATGCCGAAAATATCAGCTTCTTGGAAAGCATCTTTACCTAGCATCCAAGTAACCTGCTGACCACTAATGAGGATCATTGGTACTGAGTCCATCTGCGCAGTCATCAGACCAGTGACGGTGTTACCAGCACCTGGGCCTGATGTTACTAGCACCACCGCTGGCTTACCAGTGGCTCTGCCGTATCCATCTGCCATGTGAGTAGCGCCTTGTTCATGGCGACTAAGAACAAATTTAATATTAGATTCGACCGTTTCTAATGCGTCGAAAATGGGGAGGGCAGCTCCGCCAGAATAGCCGAAAATGATCTCTATCCCGAGTTCATCAAGAGTTTTTATGAGAGCCTGCGCTCCATCGATTGGTTCGTCTTTCATTTTGAAAATGTTGTTTTGTGAGATAACTGTGGACTATTTAAGCGCAAAGTAAACAGAAAAATAGCTAAATCTAGCTAAACTCACTCTAATGAGTGCTGAGTCGCTCCAAAAACACGATTATATTCATAATAAACGCTCGCTATCCTGTTGGCAACGGGTAGTAATAACGCTTTCGCTGAAGCGACTACTTCGCGGGTGGATAGGGGCTGACGATTTCATTCATAAAATTGGATGGATTATACATGACAATAAGCAGCTAATCTGGCAACGTAATTAGTAGAAAGAAGGTGCATCTAGAAAAGGTATAAAAGATCAGCAACAATAATTTAATTGAAAACATATGAAACTAAGAGAAATAAAAATAGGAATAGCGACCATAGGGATTTATGCCTGCGGAATGGCTCTCTCCCAAGCACAGCAAGATCATCTGGTTCTGGAAGCGCAAGGAAAAGCCAATGGGAAGCATGTTGTGTTGCTGTCGGGTGATGAAGAGTATCGCTCAGAAGAGGCTATGCCCATGATGGCGCAACTACTTGCTAAGCAAGGATTCAAGTGCACTGTCTTATTTTCGATGGATGAGGCTAACAAATTTGTTGATCCTAAGAACCAAAAGAGTTTATCAAACGCGGGTGCTCTGGATTCAGCAGATGCCATTGTGATGTCATTGCGCTTCAGAAACTGGGAAGATGCTTCCTTTGAGAAATTCAACGCTGCTTTCGAGCGTGGTGTGCCAATGGTTGCTCTTAGAACCTCCACTCATGCATTTAATACTAAAGCAGGCAGTAAATGGGCAAAGTTTGCTTACAATGCTAAGGCAGAAACAGGATGGGAGAAGGGTTTCGGTAGGCAAGTGCTCGGTGAAACTTGGGTGAATCACCACGGGAGGCATAAGAAAGAGGGAAATAGAACTCATACAGAAAAAGGGCAGGAGAAGAACCCGGTTCTGAATGGTGTGGGAGAGATATTCTGTACCTCTGATACCTATGGAGCGAACCCCATACAGCCATCTACTATCTTGTTAAGAGGCGAGGTGACTGCTAGTTTTGATCCTAAATCAGCTGGGGTAGCGAAGAAGAACAAGCCAATGCAACCCGTTGCATGGACGCGTGAATACACGCACGAATCTGGTAAGGTGAATAAGATACTCACCACGACCATGGGAGCTGCCTCAGACCTTGTTGATGAAAATCTGCGACGTCTAGTGGTAAATGGAGTTTTCTGGGGACTCAATATGAAGGTTCCCGCTAAAGTTGATGTGACGATTGATGGTGTTTATGAGCCTACATTTTATGGGTTTGGCACTTATCAGAAAAAGATGACTCCTGCTGACTTTCTCCTTAAGAAAGCTAAAGTCTCAGTCATTGGAGCTAAGCACCCAGTGGTAAAAGCAGGGCAGCCACCGGCAAATCTAGAAATCGTTAAGAATAGCCGTATCGGCTTTATCGGTGGTGGGCTCGGATCTCGAATGAATATCTTTAACCACTTCGAAACTGAACTACAACTCCGTCACCCCGAACAGCATCTTTACATTAGAAACTGGTCTAGAGAAGGTGATACCCCAGCATTCCGACCACACCCATCTAGAAATTCTCACTGGGTGATTCCAAATGGTAAATCACTTGTGAAAGAGGAATACCAAGGAGGGGGAGGTAGAGGTCACTACGAAACACCAGATCAGTGGATGACGCGTCATCAGATTGATACCGTGATTGGATTCTTCGGCTATAGCGAATCATTCGATGGTCTAGAGCGCCTCGATGGATACAAGGCTGAGCTCAGAGCTTTTATCAAGCACACACTATCACAGAAATACTCTGGAAATGCTCCCCAGCTTGCGATCGTCTCCCCAGCAGCTTTTGAAGATCTATCAGCGAAGCGCGATCTTCCGAATGGTAAAGAAACAAATACGAGATTGGAAGCATACGCTAAGGCGATGGCAGAAGTATGTAAAGAAGAGGGCGTTCTCTTCGTAGATGCTTTTTCAGCGACTAAAGGATTCTATAATTCCACCAAAGAAGATCTCACCTCAAATGGTCATAACCTCAACGACGCTGGTTATAAGAAGCTTGCGCCAATGCTAGCTAAGTTGCTTTTTGGTAAGCTAGAGGTCAAAGCAGACGATACTAAGAAAGCAAAAGTTCACGCGGCAGTGGCTGAGAAAAACCGTCTTTGGCTAATCGACTATAAGATTCCAAATGGTGTCCACGTTCACGGCAGACGTTACAAGCCATTCGGTAATGTGAACTACCCAGATGAGCTCACCAAGATCCGCCAGATGACTGATATCAGGGACAACGCTCTCTGGGCAGCAAACATGAGTAAAGATTTTGATGTCGCAGCAGCTGATGCTAAAACGATCAAGCTAAAGCCAGTGGAGACAAATTCCAAAAGAAAAGTCGAGTATGCTACAGGCAAAGGTATGGAGGCTAAGCTCACCCTTCCAGAAGGCTATGAAATGAAGCTTTTCGCAGATGAAAAGATGTTCCCAGATCTAGCGAACCCGTCACAGATGGCATTCGATAACAAAGGACGCCTCTGGGTGAGCTGCATGCCAAGCTACCCGCATTACCGTATTGGTGATGCTGCTCCTCAAGATAAAATTATTATCTTCGAAGACACTGATGGGGACGGCGTCGCTGACAAACAGACCAACTTCCTCGACGACATCCATATCCCTATGGGGTTTGAAATCACCGAACACGGTGTTTTTGTATCACTAGGAAATGACTTAGTTCTCTTTAAGGATACCGATGGTGACGATAAGGCAGACACCAAAGAAATTATTATCAGTGGATTCGATGACCATGATACTCACCATGCTATCTCCAGCTTCTGTGCAGATCCATCCGGAGCTATATTCATGGGTGAGGGGACATTCCTCCACTCTAACGTAGAGACTCCTTACGGACCTGTTAGAGGCACCAATGGCGGATTCTATCGCTTTAATCCTGACAAAGGGAGACTAGAAAGAACCGCTCAATACCGTATTCCAAATCCTTGGGGGATCGCGATCAATGACTGGGGGCAGAACTTTTTCCTGCATACTTCAGGTACATCATTTTCATGGATGCAGCGCACGGCTGTAAAAACAAGATACAATGTGAATCTGCGTGCCCCGAGTCTCCTCACGAGTAATAAGGTTAGACCTACTTCTGGTGTTGAGTTCGTTACTTCACGTCATTTCCCAGATGAAGTTCAGGGGGACGCAATTATCTGTAACAGCATTGGATTCCTCGGTGCGATGCAGCATAAGGTCACAGCTGATGGTGAGAATGGCTACAAAACTGAGTTTCGCCATAAGTTATTCCAGTCATCAGACCCCTACTTCCGCCCAGTGGACCTCGAGTTCGCACCAGACGGCTCACTTTATGTGATCGACTGGAGCAACGTTCTGATCGGACACATGCAGCACAATGCGCGTGACCCTAAGCGTGACAAAATGCACGGTAGAATTTATCGCATCACTTATCCATCACGTCCGCTGGTTCCTATCGCTAAAGTCGATGGAGCAAGTATTCCAGATCTGTTAGAGAATCTAAAGCTACCAGAAATCCGCACTCGCTACCGCACTCGTAGAGAGCTCCGCGGCAGAGATACCGCAGAGGTGGCCGCAGCACTTACTAAGTGGGTGGCAGGTCTGAATAAGGATGACGCAAGGTTCCCTCATCATCTCACAGAAGCCATGTGGGTGTCATGGGGTATCAATAAAATAGATCCCGCTATCCTTGAGTTATGCCTCACATCCAAAGAGCCAAGAGCCAGAGCCGCCGCGACCAGAGCAGTGCGCTACAATGAGGATAAGCTTCCGAATGCGATTGAACTTCTTAGTAGGTCAGCCGCAGATTCCAACGCTCAGGTCAGACACGAAGCTATTATCGCTTCCTCATGGGTTAAAAAAGAGCATGGCCTAGCCATTATCAGTAGCTTCGAGAAAACGCCAATTAATGACTGGTCTAAGGATGCGCATAAGTATGCTAAAGCATATTGGGGTTTCGCGCCTGAGCCGGATCCAGAGCCTCAAGTGAAAATCCCTAAGCACCTCAAGAAAGCTCCAAAGGGAGTGCAGCAGTCATACCAGCGCGGTAAGAAATCATACGCTCACGCAGAGAATTGCATTATCTGCCACGGTTCAAAAGGTGAAGGCAACACTGCCATAAAGGTGCCGCCACTCGATGGTAGTAAATGGGTGACTAAAGACAAAAACCTTCTCACCAAGATCGCTCTCCACGGGCTAATGGGAGAGATCAAAGTCAACGGTAAAGAGTATAATGGTGTGATGGCTGGATACAACGGCAGAATCAATAACCAAGAGATCGCAGACATTCTTACTTATGTGAGAAACTCATGGTCTAATAAAACTGGTGATGGTGTGTCTAAGAAAGAAGTCGATAGCATCCAGAAGGCGACCGATGAGCAGACCAAGAAAGGTCCATATCAGGCAACAGATCTACTCAAGGAACATCCCTTGAAGTAATCGAAGTATTCAAACTAATTATCCCACAGAAAATTCAAGCATCCCGCACTGCCTTAAAACGCATTGCGGGATTTTTTTGTGTTACTCGTTCACTTAAACTAGGATCATTTTGACTACCTGGCGTGGTTTTCTTAAGTGGTAGCAGCGGCAGCCTTATACCATTTGAACAGTGATAGTGGTTTGATAGAAAAACAAAATAGTGAGAGCAGCAAGGCAGACCTTAGTCTCTCGGCCGATGTTGGCGATGAGCTTTCCTTGTCTCCGTTATTGTCTTCGATGAAAGTAGGGCTAATCCAGAATCCTACTTCTCTTTCGCGAACATCTTATGTTTCTTGTTACCGCCTGAGACGAGATACGCCATGAGATCCTTGAGTTCATTCTCGCTCATTGCGTAGATCATTCCTGGGGGCATTAATGATTGCTGTGATGGCTCAATCTTGAGGACCTCAGATGTTGGCTTCTTGATCACTTGAGACAGATCAAAAGGGTTACTCGCAACAGCGATCTCTTTATCATTCTTGTAGATAAGCCTACCATATAATGATCCACCATCCTTCAAGGTGACATTACTGGCTAGATACTGCTCAGAAATTGATTGGCTTGGCTCAATGATGGCGACGAGCATATCACGCACTGTAAACCGGTTTCCTAATGATCCTAGGTCAGGTCCAGAATAACCACCGTTTCCAGAGAAGCGGTGGCATGCAACACAGCTTCCAGCAGAGAACATTTTCTTTCCATTTTCGAAATCACGACCAGTCAATGGTTTTTCGAAATGCTCCATCGCGGTTTCCACTGTCCATGCTTGTCCAGGTCCGCTTGGTCTTGGAAGTTTGCTCAAGTCAATGGAGGCGATGTCACCTAACAAATAGGCAACCGAAGCTTTTTTGTCTTCAGGTAAGTGATCAATCGCATCCTGACGGATGGCTCGGATATAGCCGGCGAAGCTTTTACCGCCACCTTTTTCAAGAGTCTCATTGAGCCAGCCAAAGTAATACTTTCTATCGTCTAGTGACCAGCCGCCTTTCACTCTGCGTAAACAATAAGCATAATGAATGTTGAGGCTGTTTGGCGTGTCAGCCATGGTGGCGAGGATGTCTTTTCCGTATTCACTACGGGCTAGCATCTCCTTGTCATAGGCCATCGTCTTCGTCTGGGTGGACTTCATTAACTTTATCGTCTTGGAAACAACGTTCGGAGCATTCAGATAAGAGAGCACACGGCAAAGCTCAGTATTGGTAGTTTCATCTGAAGACGAGTAGTGAGGATCTAGCTGGGCGATCACTTTGGTGATGTTCTCAGCAGATGGATTTCCGTTACGGATAAAGCACAATGAATAAGCTCTTAGAAGTGCGAGCTGGTCAGTGGTCTCCAGTTTATCGTAAGCCAGCGTATTAAGGCGCGCTATGATTGCGTTACCTTGCTCTGCGCCACTGTGACGAGACAGGGCGATCATGGCATAAATGAGTTTTCTGGGGCCTTTTTCTACTAGCGCCAGATCCTTCCATAGCACCATATCTTGAATCTCTATCGCTAAGCGAGCGGCGTATCTGATGCTGCGGTCATCATGTCCTAGGTAAGGCCAGGCTTCTTTAATAGCGGTCATGCCAGCATCACTGTTATGATGAAGTTTTTCTAATGAATGTCGCAAATCGCGCAGTCCTTGATTCTTTGTAAGCTGACGAACTTCACCATCTTTACTCTCTCCGGTGTAGCGAATTCGATACAACTTAGAATCGGTATTACGTCCTCCAGTGAGGAAATACATATTGCCATCTGGTCCGAAACGCATCGCGGTAATGTTCAAAGGATTGCCATGGAGAAACTCGGACTTCTTGCCCTCATAACTGGATCCCTTTTCCTCAAGGTTAACTGTGAAAATCGTGCCGAATGTCCAATCGCAAACAAAGAGCTTGTCCTGAAAGTGAGCTGGATATTTAGAATGATGTCCAAAGCTGATGCCGGTTGGTGAACCTGGTCCGACATTTAAAATCGGACCGTTGCTATCGGCAAAATACTCTGACCATTTTGCGGAGCCTGTTCTCCAGCCAAATTCACTCGCAGAAGTCACATGACAAATACGGGTCGGGCGATACCATGGTGATCCGACATCAAATTCTAAATCAGAATCAAAGGTGAAAAGCTCGCCTTCTTTGTTTAGTGCAAGATCAACTGGATTACGGAATCCTGATGAGATCATTTTCCACTCGCTACCATCTGGAGAGATACGAGCGATCCATCCTGCAGGTTCCTTGATGGAAACCGCATGTCCCATCTGGTCCGGCATAGGGGAGAGCAGGGAGTCCTTTCCCCAAACTGGAGGTTGCAAACTTGGCACACCTTGAGGAATAGTTCCGTAGTTGCCACTCACTAGATACAAGCCCTTACCATCAGCTGTCTTGATAAGATTATGCGCTGAGTGCTCGTAACCCATTTGGAGTTTTTTCATCAACTTAAACTCATCGTAAGTGTCATCACCGTTAGTATCACGCACTCGATACAGTCCTTTCATCGTCACCATGTAGAGGCTATCGAACGCATGAAGAAATCCGAGCGCACCACCCACGCGACGCTTACCCCAATTAATCGGTTCATAGGGGAATCCCTTTAAGCTCTCCACAGAGACTTTCTTATCAGTCTGCCCGACCTGCGGCAGCGTTACCCGGAACACTCCTTTATCATCTTGGTCAGAGACGACTAGTCGACCTTTAGGGTCAAAAGACATAGCGACCCAAGAGCCTTGTTCTTCTGGGATATCATAAAGAAGCTCCGCATCAAAGCCTTCTCGCAACATGATCCCGGTGTCCGCGTCTTTGACGAGCTTAGGTTCATCAGCTTGAGCCAAGCAAAGCCCCGCGATGGATATGATTTTAAAGTAAAGAGTAGGTAAGCGCATATTGTATGAGTTGAGTGGAAATAGAGTAATCTAAAATAGATTATAAACAAGGTGTAACCGCGGAATGGCCTTGTGTCTTTGTTAGGAAATAATGTTTTTCACCACGTGACCATGGACATCGGTGAGGCGGAAATGGCGTCCTTGGTATTTGTAGGTGAGTTGCTCGTGGTCGATGCCTAGCTGGTTCATCATGGTGGCGTGAAGATCGTGAATGTGAACTCCGTCTTTAACGACGTTGTAGCCGTAATCGTCTGTTTCGCCATGAGTGATCCCAGGCTTGATGCCACCGCCCGCCATCCACATGGTGAAACAGCGTGGGTGGTGGTCTCGACCAAAGTTAGTGCCAAGTGGACCTTGACTGTAGTTGGTGCGGCCAAATTCTCCACCCCAAATGACGAGGGTGTCGTCGAGCATTCCGCGTTGTTTGAGGTCTGTGATCAGAGCGGCGGATGCTTGATCTGTTTCGCGGCACTGGACACCTATTTTTTTGGTTAGTGAGCCGTGCTGATCCCAGCCTTGATGATAGAGCTGGATGAATTTAACGCCGCGCTCAGCGAGGCGCCTTGCCATCAGGCAGTTCGCTGCATAGGTTCCAGGTTTCTTAGAGTCATCACCATAGAGCTTGAATGTGGCCTCAGTTTCCTTGCTGAGGTCGGTGACTTCTGGTACCGAGGTCTGCATCCGAAATGCCATTTCATACTGGGCGATCCGGGTCTCCAGCACTGGATCAGAAGTCTTTTCCAGTTGTTGATGGTGGATGGTATTCAATGCATCGAGTGCTTTACGTCGAGTACTGGCGCTGACGCCGTTCGGGTTATTGAGGTAGAGAACGGCATTTTTATCTGGGCGAAAACGGACACCATCGTGTTTCCCAGGAAGAAACCCGCTGCCCCAGAGACGTGAGACTAGTGGCTGGCCACCTTTGTTTTTGGTGTTCATGACCACAAAGTCTGGCAGGTCTTGATTATCTGAGCCGAGTCCATAGGAAAGCCATGACCCGATGCTGGGGCGTCCAGCGAGCTGTGATCCTGTCTGCATCATGGTGACACCCGGACCGTGATTGATCGCCTCGGTATTAAGAGATTTGATCACGCAGATATCATCAGCTATTTTTGATGTGTAGGGCAGAAGGTCACTAAACACTGTGCCCGACTGGCCGTGCTGCTTGAATTTGAATGGTGAGCCGACGAGAGGAAGGGAAGACTGATTACCAGACATCCCTGTAAGCACCTGACCTTTTCGCACACTATCGGGAAGTTCCTTACCATGTTGCTCGTTGAGTGTGGGCTTGTGGTCAAATAGATCTAGCTGCGAGGGGCCACCGGACTGAAACAGAAAAATGACGCGTTTTGCTTTCGGTGCAAAACTAGGAGACCCCATGATACCCTGAGCCAAAGCCTGTGGGGTGAGCATATCTGAGAGGGCTAGCCCACCGAGCCCCATGCCGAGATTACTGAGGAAGTGGCGGCGGCTCATGCCAAGGGAAGTTTCGTATCCGGTGCAGTGGTTCATCGTTTTAGTAAGCATTCATCGAGGTTAGAAATAGTATTCGCTAGCGTTGTAGCGGCGGCCTGGCTGGCATCGTCGATGGTCTTCGATTTTGGCGCATGTCCGACTTCAAGCAGAGCGGCGGCTTCTTTCGGAGCTCTTTGGTAATAATCTAGTTGATCACGGTAAAGCTTCAGGAAAATTTCTCTTTCATAGGTTTCGGGAAGCCGACTGGTAAGAGTGCGGAACATGGCGTCCACCATTGCGGGCTGGTCTTCTAGTTTTGGAAACTGGGCAAGCATCTTTAAGCCGAGGGCCCGGCTGGCTTCGACGAATTCTTCACCATTTAACAGGATGAGTGCTTGGAGCGGTGAGGATGTGACATCACGACTTACACGGCAGACGGCACGTTTCGAGGCATTAAAGGTAGTCATGACGGGGGCTGGGGCAGTGATCTGCCACCATGTGTAGAGGCTTCGGCGATAGAGTCCGTTTTTAGTCTCAGGTTTCTGAGGCTTCAGTGAGTAGGCTACCTCATAGGGTCGGACCGAGGCACCACCGACCTGTTGGTTTAGAAGTCCGCTTGTGGCAAGTGCTTGATCACGGATCATCTCTGCACTGAGACGCGCGGGGTTACCACGTGAGAGGTAGATATTTTTAGGATCTATCTCTCTCATCTCAGGACTGGTGACGGTACTCTGGCGATAGGTAGTGGAGAGAACCATCTGCTTAAGTAGTCTTCTTACATCCCAATTGTTATCCATGAAATCTCGAGACAACCAGTCTAGTAGATCGGCATGAGTAGGGCGTGTGCCTTGACTACCAAAGTCCTCAGGAGTGGCAACGATGCCGCGAGAAAAAATCATCTGCCAGTAGCGGTTCACAGCGACACGTGAGGTCAACGGATTTTCATCAGCGAGTAACCACTTGGTAAGTCCTAGGCGGTCTTTTTTCATTCCTTCGGGAAACGAGGGTAGGAAATTAGGGGTGTTTGCGGTGACTTCTTCGCCGCGATTACTGTATAAACCACGGGTGAGGATATAGGCTTTTTTCGGCTGGGCCATTTCCTTCATTACCATGATCTCGGTGGTGGTATCCATAACAGCATTGTGTTCCGTGCGGGATTTATGAAGTGATTTTAGCGCCGTAGAATATTTCGCTGAGTAGTTTGCTAAGTAATATTGCCAAAGCTGATTTTGCTCAACAGCGCTTAAATTCGTGTGGGGTTTTACGAGGAGTTTACTAAGCGAATTCTCATCAAACAATTGTTGCGCTTCTATTGCGGTTAGATCACGCGCAAAGACCTGTAAGTCATCAATCTGACCTTCTTTAAATCCTTTATCTCTTGAGCGTTGTCCGATGGTGAGTGATTTTCCGACTCTCTTGACAATTTCCTTTGTGAGCTGATCTCGGATGACCTCAGAAGGAGCGAGGATTCCGTCCGTGTATATTTTCAGCCCCTCAGCTTGGCTGGAGCCGTCATAAGTGATCATGACGTGTGACCAGACATTGATAGGAAGAGCCTTGCTAGCCTTAACGCGAAGGGCATTTCCAGGATAGAAATGAATCCATGCGGCGCTTAATTTTCCATCTTCGAGTAACAGTTCATAACCTTTACTCGCAGAATCTGTCCAGGCTCTGGTTTGGTGTAGGATGACCGCTCTTTCATGGCGCTTGGCTGGTTTGATCCAGAAGGAAACGCTGAGAGGTGCATCTCGATCGATTTTAGGGAGATTTAGATTGATCGCATGATCGCCAGTGAGTTTTACAGCACCTCCTTTTTTGCCCTCTGCTATCAGCTTGTTTGCAGGATTATTAGCGGCATGAATTTTAAGATTCACGCTATTGGGAAATTTTCCCCCGCTGATGGAGTCAAAAGTAATGTGAGCGAGTTTATTCTTCCAGATTACTTCTTGAGGACGATTTTTAAGCCAAGTCTTAAAACTAGATCGCTCGGATTCTCGGGTATTCGTGAGATTTTCCTCCGCTATTTTGACACTTGCCGATTTAGCCGCAATCTCTTTGTCCTGGGCGTCTGTGCTTAGAATTAAAGTGGGTGGTGGAGCGAGATCATCGTTGAAGTAAGGATAGAGTCCTGCTTCGTCGATATTGGCGAAAAAGGAGCTCATTTCATAGTATGATTTTGTGGATATGGGATCGTATTTATGATCATGACAGCGACTGCATTCCATGGTTAGTCCTAGGAATGCGGTGCCAAAGGTATGAAGGCGGTCTGATACGTATTCGACTCGGAATTCTTCAGGCACGCTCCCTCCCTCAGTTTTCTGTGAGTGTAGTCTATTAAATGTAGTCGCGAGTTTTTGCTCGCGGGTGGCGTTAGGTAATAAGTCACCAGCGATCTGCCATGTCATGAACTCGCTATAGCGTTGGTTTTTCTTGAAGGAACTAATCACCCAGTCGCGCCAAGGCCAAACGTAGCGTGATCTGTCGGTCTGGAAACCATAACTGTCTGCATAGCGTGCGACGTCCATCCACTCGTTGGTCATGCGCTCCGCGTAGGCGTCGGTCAGGAACAGACGATCGACGACTTTTTCATAAGAGTCGGTTGATTCGTCTGCAGCAAAGGTGTCTAGCTCTTGTAAAGTAGGTGGTAAGCCGGTGAGGTCAAAGGTGACCCGCCGCAACCATTTTTCCTTACTGACTTCTGTGGCTGGTTGCAGCTGATGCTTGGCGAACTGATCTTGGACAAATTGATCGATTTCATTATTCGCCCACTCAGTTTTTTCTGGCAACTCGATTTTTTTAGGCACTGGGATGTAGGCCCAGTGTTTGGTGTATTCTGCTCCTTGGCTGATCCAGGCATCTATGGTTTTGCGTTCGCTGTCGCTGAGTGAGCGGTTGGAGTCAGCGGGAGGCATCATGTCATCGCCAGTGCTATGGATATTCTTGTGCAACACACTCTCTTGAAGATTCCCCGCGACGATGCCGAAGCCACCACCTTCGAGAGCTTTCTTGGCATTTTCTTCGGTGTCGAGTCGGTAATCAGATTCCTGGTTTTTGGCGTCGGGGCCATGGCAGTGGAAGCATTTATCCGAAAGAATCGGCATCACGTGGTTGTTGAAACTCACTTTCTCATAGCTGATAGTTTCTGCCTCTGCTTCCTCAGAAATGGCTACTATTTTCTTTTCACAGGAAGCGAATAAGAACACAGCAGCCAAGCTGCATAGCAGCTGGAGCGGGTGACGGATGGAATGAGTGACGGGCATGATTCTAAATCTAGATGCGGCGAAGAGTTGGAAATAAAAAGTAATGCCAATCTAACTAGGATATACGTCGAGTCAATAGGCTAATCTTTCGAGAAATTTCAGAAGCGAAACCAATGAACCCTGATATTTATTCCTTTCCTTAGGAGGCTGTGAAAAGGCTATAAAAAAACCTGCGTAAGTCAAACTTACGCAGGTTTTTGTTAGATTGTATGGCCTGATATAGCTGAGATTACTTACCGCAGCATTGCTTGAGTTTTTTGCCTGATCCACAAGGGCAGGGGGCATTTCTTCCAACGTTAGCGATTTCGATAGGCTTACGTTTAGGGAAATCTATTTTGACCATTTTGTTGTTCTTCAGGGGGATGCCACCTGCGGTAGAGATTGCCTTGCCGATGTTCAGAGCAGAGATTGGTGGTTCCTCAGATTCATGGTCGCTGTAGTTAGCTGGCATGTCTTGCAGGAACTGCTCGAAGTTATCTAGGCTCGTGGTGGAGCGGAACAGGTTGTTGAGTGACTCAGCCTTGATGTTCTCCATCAGAGTCTGGAAGATCGAGTAAGCTTCCACTTTGTATTCTACCAGTGGATCCTTTTGGCCCTGAGCGCGGAGGCTGATTCCTTCGCGGAGCGAGTCCATATTGTAAAGGTGTTCTTGCCAAAGTTTATCGATGCCGGTGAGGATGATGTGTCTCTCCAGATGATCGAGAAGTTCTGGTGCTTCGTGCTCGGTCTTGAGCTGATAAGCCTTCTTAACTTCACTGATAATCCACTCTGAGTTTCCCTCTGCATCTCTGTCATGGAAACCTGAAGTTTCAATGGTGAGTGCGAGTGGGAATGTGGTGTTTACCCAGTTGAGTAGTTCTGCGTAGTCGGGTGACCCTTGATCTCTGTTCTCTAGAAAATCACTAACGCGCTCAGGGATGATTTCGTCAATGATCTCATCAATCAATTCACGTGGATCCTCAGTAGATAGGACTTCGTTTCTGTAGCCATAGACCACTTCACGCTGCATGTTCATCACGTCGTCAAAGTCTAAAACACGCTTTCGCCAGGTATAGTCACGCTGCTCGACTCTCTTCTGAGCGGTCTCAATGGAGCGGTTCAGCCACTTGTGCTCAAGAGCCTCGCCATCTTCCATTCCAAATCTCTCCATCATGCGAGTCATGCGATCAGCTGCCGCGAAGTTTCTCATGAGGTCATCCTCAAATGAGATGTAGAACTGGCTCATTCCTTTGTCTCCCTGACGTGCACAACGTCCGCGGAGCTGGCGATCCACTCGGCGTGACTGGTAGCGCTCACAGCCGATGACCATGAGTCCGCCTATCTCCTCTACGCCTTCTCCGAGTTTGATGTCGGTGCCTCGTCCAGCCATGTTGGTGGAAACGGTGACCGCCGCTTTCTTACCTGCGCGGCCGATGATGTCTGCTTCTTGTTCGTGGAATTTAGCGTTTAGCACGGAGTGCGTGATCTTAGAACGTTTAAGCATTCTGGAAAGTGTCTCGGAGGCATCGACGGATGCGGTTCCTACCAGAACTGGCTGTCCTTTCTCCTGACATTCAGCGATTTTGTTGACTACCGCATTGTATTTCTCTCTGCGGGTTTTGAATACCTGATCATTTAAATCCTCGCGTTGGTTAGGCTGGTTGGCAGGGATAGGGAGGACATCTAGTCCATAGATGTCACTAAATTCTGCTGCTTCAGTTTCTGCCGTTCCTGTCATTCCTCCGAGCTTCTCATAGAGGCGGAAGTAATTTTGAATAGTGATTGTAGCGTAAGTCTGAGTCTCGCGTTCCACGGTGACACATTCTTTGGCCTCGATCGCCTGGTGAAGGCCATCGGACCATCGACGACCTTCCATTTTACGGCCAGTCTGCTCATCGACGATTTTCACCTTATTTTCCTCGACCACGTATTCGACATCCTTCTCGTAGATACAGTAGGCCTTGAGAAGTTGGGAAATGGAGTGGACTTTTTCGCCCTGCTTATCCAGACGGGCATTAAGAGATTCTTTTTCGGATGCTTTTTGGTTATCACTTAGATCATGATTTGCATCAATTTCGGCATACTCAACCGCTATATCTGGTAATGTGAATGCATCATCATCATCTGGCGCGAGAAGCCGGCGACCTAAGTCCATGAGGTCAGCATCGTGCGCTTTCTCATCGATCGTGTAGTAGAGTTCTTCCTTCGCTGCATAGAGTTCTTTCTTCTGCGCGTCTTGGTAAAATGATAGCTCGGTCTTATCGATGAGGCGGCGGGATTCAGGCTCCTGCATGTGCTTCATCAGTTGGCGGTTACGCGGTTGTCCCAGTTTGATCTTGAAAAGACAGCGTCCTGCATGCTCGTCATCGCCAGCCTCCAAGGCCTTATTAGCCTCGTCTGCAAGCTCGGTGCAGAGTGCATTTTGCTTCTTCACTAGCTGTTCGATCATCCCTTTGTACTGATCGTATTGCTCAGTGTTAGAAACGGTTGATGGTCCTGAGATAATCAGTGGCGTTCTTGCTTCATCAATAAGCACTGAGTCAACCTCATCAATAATAGAAAAGTAGTGTCCACGCTGCACCTGCTCATCCTTAGAGGATGACATGCCGTTGTCGCGTAGGTAGTCGAAGCCAAATTCTGAGTTCGTCCCGTAAGTGATATCATTGGTATACTGAGCACTACGGATATGTGGCGGCTGCATGTTCTGAATACAACCGACACTGAGACCAAGGTAATTATAGAGCGCGCCCATCCACTGTGAGTCACGCATCGATAAGTAATCGTTCACTGTAACCACGTGGATACCAAGGCCTGTGAGGGCATTGAGATAGACGGGGAGTGTGCCCACCAGGGTCTTGCCTTCACCAGTCATCATTTCTGCGATCATTCCACGGTGTAGCGCGATGCCTCCTACAAGTTGGACATCAAAGTGCACCATGTTCCACTCCGTTTCCTGATCACCTACTGTGAGTGAGGATCCTAGCATGCGGCGGGCAGCATTTTTAACCACTGCGTAGGCCTCCGGGAGGATTTTATCGAGATATTTAGCACGCTTATCAGAGAAATCTTCTTCTATGTTGTTAAATGCCTCCTTAGCTTTTTCGATAGATTCTGGAGTTGCGGATACGGTTGGAAGTGATGGGTATTCATCACGCAGATCGGAGAATCTCTGCTCCACAACTTCTGCGAGTGCAGACAGTGTGTCAGCCTCCATAGACTCGATGTGGCGCTTAGTAGGTGTGTCGAGCGGCAGATATCTGTGCAGATGCTTCTGCCATTTGGCGGTGCGAGCAAGAACGTCCTCCGTGGATTCCTTCTGGAGCGCATCTTCTATTTGATTGATTTGGGCAACCACTGGAAGAATGCTCTTCTTGATTACTCGCTCATTTTTGTTACCTACGATTTTTTGTAATGTCCACTTTAGCATAGCTTTATGCCCGATCTGTTAAAGGGCGCGTTTTCCATACACAGGGATAGGCCATGTGGCAAGCACAGCATTGAGTATTTTCATGGGTTCTATTATTTATGAATAAAGAGAACGAGGATAAATTGGGCAGACACTTCCTTCGGATGCATTCAGATCTGAGCGGCTCGGTGATCAATCCTATCCGCTGTGATCGCTTACTAAATGGTTGCCAGAAAAGATCATTAGAATTTGAACTTGATTGTTTCCAATACAGTCGCATTCTAGCGCAGTGAGCAAGGTGCCGGTAAAACCAAGTTTAGAGGAGTTTCGCAACTTAGCGAAGCTGGGGAATGTCGTGCCTGTGTATGCGCAGTTGGCGGCAGATTTTGAGACGCCACTTTCGGCATTTATGAAGATAGCCCAGCAGGATGGGGCATTCCTTTTTGAAAGCGCAGAGAGCACTGATGCCAGTGGTAGGTATTCCATCATGGGGACGGATCCGCGTGCGGTATTCATTGCCCATGGTAAAGATATTTCCCTGACTGAGAATGGTGAGACTTGCAAATGGACCGCTGATAGCGAAAGCGATGTCCTGAGCGAGCTCGAAGCACTGATGGCACAGTATAAGCCAGTGACTCACGGTGACGCGCCACCATTCTACGGCGGGGCAGTAGGTTATATATCCTATGATGCGGTGAAGCAGTTTGAGCCAACGATCAAGACCTCTCCAGAAGATGACCTAGGGCTTCCAGATGCGGTGTTTATGATCGCGGATACTTTGTTGATCTTTGATCATAAATTGCGCCGTCTTCTGGTAGTTGCGAACGCCTTCTTAGATGACGAAGAGACGAGCCAGGATGAAGCCTATGAAGAGGCAAATCAGCGCATAGCAGCGATGCTTTCCCAGCTAGATGTCCCACTACACATCGCTCCGCTAAATGGTTTCACCGAATATGAAGTCCCGGTGCCAACCAGTAATACCACCCAAGAAGAATACGAGGGTATGGTGCTCAAAGCGAAAGAATACATCGCTTCTGGGGATGTTTTCCAGGTGGTGCCTAGCCAGAGATTTGAAATGGATTTCACGGGTGAACCTGTGGAACTCTACCGTGCGCTGCGTCATGTGAATCCTTCTCCCTACATGTTTATTTTGCAATTTGATGACTTTTCGCTAGTCGGAAGCTCACCAGAAGTCCATGTGCGCGCCATTGATGGCAAGCTAGACATCCGCCCTATTGCTGGTACACGCTGGAGAGGGAAGACTCAGGAGGAGGACGATGCTCTAGCGGCTGATCTCCTCGCGGATGAGAAAGAATGCGCCGAGCACCTCATGCTAGTTGATCTCGCTAGAAATGACGTCGGCCGCATCGCCAAGCACGCGAGTGTCTCGGTGGATGATTTCATGATCGTGGAGCGTTATAGCCACGTGATGCACATCGTTTCCAATGTCAGTGGTCAGCTGGATGAAAAGTATAGCGCATACGATGCTCTGCGATCCACCTTTCCCGCAGGAACAGTCAGTGGAGCACCGAAGATCCGGGCGATGCAGATCATCAATGAGCTAGAAAAGAATAAGCGTTGTTCTTATAGTGGAGCGGTCGGATATTTCGGCTGGGATGGGGGGCATGATTCCTGCATCACGCTTAGAACTTGTCTTCTTAAAGATGGTAGAGCCTACGTCCAGGCTGGAGGTGGGGTGGTGGCTGATAGTGATCCTACCTACGAGTATGAGGAATCATGCAACAAAGCGAAGGCTGTGATCCGCGCAGTTGGCTTAGCTAAAACTTTAACCGATTAAACGACTATGTTACTAGTTATCGATAATTACGACTCATTCACCTATAATCTCGTGCAGTATTTTGGCGAGCTAGGGACAGAAATGAAAGTGGTGCGGAATGATAAAATCACCATCAAAGAAATAACAGAACTAGCACCAGATCTGATCTGTATTTCACCTGGCCCATGCTCTCCCAATGAGGCTGGGGTTAGCTGTGATGTGATTAGAGAATTTGGCGGCAAGATTCCTATACTAGGCGTCTGTCTAGGACATCAAAGCATCGGGCAAGTATTTGGCGGCGATGTCATCAGAGCTACTGAGCTGATGCATGGCAAGACCTCAGCCATCCTACATAACGGAAAAGGTATCTTCAAAGGACTGCCTAGCCCATTCACTGCCACACGCTATCACTCACTCATCGTTCAGCGAGATTCTCTGCCTGACTGCCTAGAAATCACTGCTGAGACAGAAGATGGAGTCATCATGGGTCTCAGGCATAAAGAACTGCAAATCCACGGTGTCCAGTTTCACCCAGAAAGTATCCTCACAGAACACGGGAAAGTGATGCTAAAGAACTTCTTAGATTTAGTCTGAAAAACTTACCTCTGATGACCCTAGCAGAACTTAAATCGGCACTACCAGAATCCAAGCTACGCCACGGTGCGCAGTGGCTATTCTCTCCTGAGCCATTTCGGATTTCTAAGAAAGAAGCCAGAGAGGTTGACAGTCTCGGCCACTCGCTGGCCATGTTTCAAAAAGCCAGCGAGTCGATCTACCAGCGCTCCGCGCTAGGGAGATTACCAGAATGGATTGCTGATCTGTTAGACACTGGTAAGCCAGACTGGATGGTGAAAATCCAGCGTAGCGTGGAACTGCGTGACTCATTACCCCGCGTGATCCGACCCGATCTCATCCTCACCGACAGAGAGACCACGAACGGCTACGCCCTAACAGAGCTCGATAGTGTCCCCGGTGGAATGGGTATCGCCACCTGGCTCAGCCAAGTTTACACCGCCCACGGTTTTGAAGTATTCGGTGGAGCCAACGGTATCGCCGATGGCTTTAAAAGCCTGATGCCCGATGGCGGTAAAATTCTGGTCAGTGAGGAATCCGCCGACTACTTGCCTGAAATGAGCTGGCTAGCAGATCAGCTAGGCGATGGTTATGAGGCTATTCAAGCCGAGGCTGACGACGTAAAAGACGATGCAGACAGATACCGATTTTTCGAGTGGTTTGACTGGCAAAACATCCCCCAAGCAAAGCAACTAGCCAGCAGGACTAATCTCACCTCACCGTGTAAACCTCACCTAGAAGAAAAACTCTGGCTCGCATTACTCTGGTCGCCAGCACTAAAAGAGCTCTGGGAAAAAGAAATGCGCGGCAGCCATCTAAAACGCGTCCGCGATGTCGTCCCATTCGGCTGGCCCATGGATCCCACACCACTCCCACCACACGCAGCACTCCCGAGATTAGGAGTAAATAGCTGGACAGAAGTGGGGGAGTTCAGCCAAAAAGACCGCAGACTAGTTGCTAAAATAAGCGGTTTCAACGAGCTAGCTTGGGGCTCAAAAAGCGTCACTATTGGCCACGATCTCTCAGGTGATGACTGGAGCGCCGCGATAGAAAAAGCAAGCAATGATTTCTCAACCCAGCCCTGGATGATGCAACAGTATCAGTCAGGCAGAGTCGTAGAACATCCCTATTTCGATGAAGAATCCGGCGAAGTCAAAATCATGAAAGGCAGAGTCAGGCTCTGCCCCTACTACTTCATCGATGCCAAAGGTAAAACCAAAATGGGCGGCACCATGGCGACCATCGTCCCTTCTGACAAAAAGAAAATCCACGGCATGAGAGACGGGATCTTAGTGCCTTGCATGGTAGAGGGATAGCGATTGTATCATGCCAGATTCTAGTTTCCTGACTTTATGGAGTTTTGCTAACTAATACGTTAGCTTTATTTGTCATTCTATTGAGGGCGATCAAGCTAGGGAGGATTGAATGGCGATTCGATGGGTAGCA
>CAWVXI010000046.1:0-23093 GCA_963934155.1 uncultured Verrucomicrobiales bacterium
CAGAGCTTTTTTATTTTAGTTAGTGTGTAATCTTTCTTCAGTATCGATTGTCGTGAACTGCCACTAGATGGAGTTAGTCGATGTATGAACAGACATACTGGCAAGTGTCTGAGTCTACATTGATTTTAAAGCCGGAGTTAGCGCCGACGTTGAAATGCTGTCCTGCGCTGTAGGCTGTTGATTCATCTGTGCCATCTATTATCACGGTACAGGTGCCTTGGGTGATGTCCATACGCTCGGCCTGGTCAGTATCTAGGTGGTATTCACCGGTGAACATGACACCGAGTGTCTTTGTGGTTTCGTCAGCTAAGGTGACTTTATGAGAGACGATCTTGCCGTCATAGTAGATATTAGCGGTTGCTTCTGCGGTTACATTTTGGAACTTCATGGTGATAGGTTAACATCCGGATTTGAAAATGATCAAATGAATTGTCTGTCAGTTATTACAAGTTATTACAAAATTTGTGGGAGTTTCTAGTGGCGTAAAATGAATTATAGGGCAGAGTTTCATTGATACAATGATGAGTGATAAAGATAAGGATAAAACACCTGGCAAGAAAGATGCACCGCCTACTCCGGAGGAAATGCAAGAGACTCTGAAAGATTTATTTAGTAAAATAGGGGGTGCGGGAATGCCCTTCAGTCCCCTCATGCAGGAGATGGATAAGAGGGTGCCAGAGGATGACGAGCCTGAGCCTATTGAAATAGATAAACTGGAGTCTCTGGATGATTTTAATTTGATTCCGCGTGAGGTGAAGGCGCATTTGGATCGGTTTGTGATCCGTCAGGACGAGGCGAAAAAGGCATTAGCCATCGCGGTCTGTGATCATTACAATCATGCCAAAAACGTGCGTGCGATGGAGAGTTCAGGTCTAGAAGATAAACTAGAATACCAGAAGCAAAACGTCATCGTGGTGGGGCCGACAGGAGTGGGTAAGACTTATCTGGTAAAGCACATTGCAGAGATGATAGGGGTTCCCTTTGTGAAGGCGGATGCTACCAAGTTTTCTGAGACTGGCTATGTGGGAGGAGATGTGGATGACCTCGTGCGCGAGTTGGTGCGCAAGGCAGATGGGAACGTGGAACTGGCTGAATACGGAATCATTTATATCGATGAAGTGGATAAGCTGGCAAGCAAGGGGGGAGAGTCATTCGGTAAGGATGTGAGCGGTAGAGGGGTGCAGACTACCTTGCTAAAACTGATGGAGGAGACGGAGGTGCCGCTGAGTAATCCGATGGATATGAAGGGGCAAATGATGTCGATGATGGCCATGGAGCGCGGCGCGAAGCCGAAAAAAGAGACGATCAATACGCGGCATATTTTATTCATTGTGAGCGGTGCGTTTTCTGGATTGGAAAAAATTGTATCTAAGCGAGTGCAGAGCACTCAGATCGGATTCCAAGTGGGTGAGCGGACTGAGGTGTTGGACAGCGAGTTGTTTAGAAATGTGGAGACACAGGACTTTATCGACTTTGGGTTTGAGGCGGAGTTTATCGGCAGACTTCCGGTGCGTGTGGTATGTGAGAAGTTAGAGAAGGATGACTTTGTGAATATCATGAAGTTCTCGGAAGGTAGTATTTTACGCCAGTACGAACGTGAATTTGAAGCCTATGGCATCCATGCTCGCTTTGATGAAAGCGCGATAGAAAAGGTGGCTGAACTAGCAGAAAAAGAGAACACTGGCGCGCGTGCGCTGATGACAGTGCTGGCGGATATGCTGCGTGAGTTTAAATTCGAGCTTCCGGGAACGTCGATCTCGGAGTTGAAAATTAATTCTGAATTAATCGATAATCAAGAAGAAGTGTTGGCGAAATATCGTCTTGAAGGGCTCAAGGTAAACATCGAAAAAGTGCGTGATGAAGTGGCTATCTATGCTAGAGAATTCAGCTCCAAACACGGGGTGAAAATGGACTTTTCTGAGGATGCGGTGCTCGCTTTGGCGGATTTATCCTCATTGCAGGGCCGAAGTGTGTTACAAATTTGCCGGACTAAATTTAAGGATTACCAGTTCGGACTCAAGCTTATACAAGGGAATGACGGCCGAGAGAGCTTCGAGATAGGTAAAGAAGCGATAGATGATGCAGACAAGTTCTTGAGTGACATGGTAGTTCGCTCTTATGATGTAGCCAAGCAGGACGATGACAACGGAGAAAATACCGAAGATTCGCCTCCAACCAGCGACTAAAAGTGGAACCTACTAGCGAACATATATCAAAACAACTTCCTCACCAAAATCTGCCTGATTTAAAGCCAATAGGTGAAGTAAGGACGCCAGCGCTCATCTGCGGAACCGTGGGTGCAGTGTTGACTATTATTTTGGCACTGATCGGTAGCTATAGTGGGCTGGATCTGAGCCTCAAGGAGTACTTCCAGGGTAAGCCATTTTATCTGCCAGAGTCTAGTACGGGTGGTTCCGGTGGATCGGGAAGTTGGCATCCTACTTGGGATTGGTTGTTAGTGATGTTGCTGACCTTTGGAGTCTCCTTCGCAGTTCTAGATACAGACAAGCGATGGCGGCGTGTGATGATTATTTTACTGCTCTCTGTGGTGGTGATTCTTAGTTCACCGGTGCTGATGTTATGGGGGGTGTTTTGGTCACCGATAACGGTGTTTGTAGGCGTGTTGTGGTCCTGGATTTGTGCGTTTATTTATAGCTGTCAGCACACGATGCCTTGCGCAATATGGTTACCGTCAAAATTAAAAGTAGCAAAGAAAGAAGAAATAGATATTTCTCCGCTTATGATGGATGAGAAAACGCCTGAAAAGAAATACCAACCTAAAGATCAATCATCATGTCCAGACTAGATTATCCAGAGGCAGTGGGAGCACTGATCAACGAGCTGAAGCGCCTACCTGGCGTAGGTCCACGCAGTGCCGAGAGAATAGCGGTGTGGATGATACAGCATCAGAAAGCGAACCCAGGAGAACTCTCCAAGGCCCTCGATACCTCGCGTGAACTGGTCTCTCTCTGCAAAAAATGCGGCTTTTTCTCTTCCCAAGGCCACTGTGATCTCTGTGAGGATGATAGCCGTGATGCGAGTATCCTGTGTGTGGTGGAGCATCCTACAGACGTGCTTCCCCTGGAGCGATCTGGTGCCTTTGGTGGCTACTATCATTGTCTTGGAGGTAAGCTTTCTCCGCTGGATAACACCAGCCCGGATGACCTTAATATCTCTGAACTTCTGAGAAGAATCGCTACGAATACAGAGGAGGAACAAGAAGTCATACTCGCACTAAGCTCCGATGTGGAAGGGGAGGCTACGGCAAACTACCTGGTAGAAATTCTAGCGCAGTATCAGTGTAAAGTCACTCGTATCGCCCAAGGACTGCCAGCAGGTGGTGGGCTAGAACATGCGGACGAGCTCACTCTAATGCGTGCCCTTCAGGGGCGTCGGTAACTCCCAGAGATAGGCAGTTTCTTTTCTCATCGATCACAGTGTCGAGATAGTCTGCTACTTTGAAGATAGCAGGAATATCATCAAGTGATGGATACCTTAGCTTGAGGTGCAGTGTTTCTATAATGAAGTCTTTTGTGTGTTTCATTATTGAACTGGAGTCGAGTCAGGGAGTGTTTCGAATGCTTGCTAGTGGAGGGTGTTGTTTGATATTCATTGATTAACTATCTTTGTGATCTCATTTAATAATCACTGTAGATCCAGGACGTGCGTATTTGGGGACGTGGACCACGTCCCAGTTGGCCATTCTGATGCAACCGGATGAGATGGCTCTGCCGATGGTGCGGGGGCTGTTAGTGCCGTGGATTCCTATGCCAGATTTGGTGAGGCCGATCCAAAGGACACCCACAGGATTATTAGGACCGGCGGGGATATCTAGGTATTCTTTACCGCGGACACCTGTCGTAAGGAGAGATTTATCATAACGCCAGCCAGGAAACTCGACGGCATTCTTGATCTTCCATTCACCGTAGTGAGTGAATTCTTTCTTCCCTGGGGTGATGGGGAACGCAGCGATGAGTTGTGCCTTGGATTCATCCCATGGCTGGTAGTCATCTGCTACGATCATTGCCTTTGCGGGTGTTTTTTCTTTCTCTTCGTCGGTTATTTTTTCAAATCTAGCCTCGAAAATGCGTAGCTGGTTCTTAGCTGTGTCCACCACTACCCAGCGGCGGCTGAGATCACTATCTGACTTATGGCCCCTGCCATTACTGAGGTTTTCGATGAGGAAGGGCTTCACGTTTGGCACGCGGATGGGGGAGCGGAGCTTGAGGTTTTTGATCTTAGTGTCGCCATTGATGGCGATGAGTATGTCCTCGGTGGTGTGATATCTCTCGGCTATGAATTCTGCGAGTGAGCGGTAGGAGAGTTGCTTTTCTAGTGCCTGCAACTCGCGGTTGTCATCGTTTGGCAGCTCAGGGTTCACAAAGTCTTTAGCCAAGCTAGGGATAGTGGCAATGGCGAAGATACGGGTGACTTGTTTCTTGGCAGCAGCACGCGCGGCGGCATCGTCATTCCCCTCGATTCCGTTCTTGAGGTTATAGGCCTCTACCGCCATGAGGGTGTATTTACCAGGCTTGCCATCGAGCACACCGGGTCCGAAGTGCTGTTGGTCCAAATAAATTTGTAACTGAATATTCTCTAACTGCTCTGGCGGGAGTGAATTAGCTAATGAAATATGAGTTAGCGGCAAGAGTCCTACTAGAATGATAGCAAGTGATCTGAGGGGAAAACGCATGTTTTCATTATGACACTTAATCTTCCGGATAGCAATCTTTAACTTATGTTAAAGGAGTGTCTTCAGCCGAAGTTTTTCCGCGCGTAGCAGCGACCCTAAGTCGCTGCATATCAATGTAAGCACGAGATAAAAAGACATTCTAAAACACACATGATGGTAAAGAGTTATCTCAGGGTGTAAACTGCTGGCTTACTGGTGATACCAACTCGGTTTACTGAGGAGATGGCGATGGCGTTTGGTCTGCCTTGGACACTTACGCCATTTGCGTAAGTGACTACGATAGATTTCCAGGTGTTACCGTGGCGGATTTGGACGGTGTATTTTGATGCTCCGGGGACGGGTGGCCAGGTCGCTATGATTTGGTTTGATTTCAGGCTAAATTTAGCTGCTGGTGGGGCTGGTTTTTTACTTGGAATCCACAACATGGGTGGGACTAATGCTGGTGCTAGGTAGGATGCTCCTTTGAGTTTGGAAGTGACTCCGCCTCGGTTCTGCATCAGAGATTTCATACTCCAGTGGACGTGACCAGCCCAGTTATTACCTACTTTTCTACTCAGATTAACTTGCTTGAGGATTTCGGATGCGGGTCGTCCTGGATCGGTCTCGGACATGACTCGATCAGTGGCGATACCAGGCCAGACGGGACGCTTGTATGCGGATGCTTCACTTTCTCCGCGCCACCAGTTGAGTAGCTTGCTGAAGGATTGTTCGGAATTCACTCGCCAGTAAAGTTGCGGTGAGAGGTAGTCACACCAGCCGTTCTTAAGCCATTTGCGAGAGTCGCCCGCGAGGTGCTCGTAGGCATTAATACTGGCGGTAGTGCCTCGGGGGACACCGGGTTTCCAGATTCCAAATGGGCTGATACCAACTCGGAGGTGAGGTTTCACTTGCTTGATCGAAGTGTACATCTGCTTCACAAAGGCATCCACATAGTAGCGCCGAGCGGCGGGCGTTTTCCCATCTGGGAAGATTTGTTTCGGGCTGCCATTGGGGTGAAGTTCTGGGTAGGGGTAGAAATAGTCGTCAATGTGAATACCATCGATATCATAGCGTCTGGCGACATCGAGCATGACATTGAGCGCTCGCTGGCGAGCGAAGCCGGAGGCTGGGTTCATCCATTTGTAGGAGCGGAAGTTTTTGATTTCTGAAGGGTTTGTGCGGCTGACGTGGTTTTTAGAGGTGGGTATGTTTGCATTTGGAAGAGCCCGGAATGGATTGAACCAAGCGTGGACCTCGATGCCTTTCTTATGTGCTTCATCGATGCAGTAGGCGAGGGGATCATACCCTTGAGATTTCCCCATGGTGCCAGAGACCCAGTGGCTGAAAGGCTCGATTTTTGAGTAGTAAGCCGCATCAGCATTTGGGCGGACTTGGAAGATGATGGCGTTAAGTTTATACTCAGCTGCTCTGTTGATGATGGTATTTAGCTCAGCCTTCTGGGCGGAGGCGGAGAGACCTGGCTTACTCGGCCAATCGATATTATAAACACAGGCCACCCAAGCACCCCGAAACTCGCGTGGGAATGCGGGTGGGCGTTCGTTACTAGGCACGTAGCTGGCGGCAAATGTTAGATGAGTGCAGAGTAGAAAAGATAGAAAAGAAAAAATTCGCATGGTTGAGATAATGTAACTGACTCTCGAAAATAGGAAACCATTTTATACGGAATTCACCCCAGATAACATTTCTCGAACATCGGCTCAGTATCAGCTTCGATGAGGATTGATTGCTTTGTGACCGGGTGGATGAATTCTAGTCTCTTGGCCATCAGTAGCATCCTAGATCCTGTTTCTAGCAGATTACCTAGCTGATCACAGCGTTCTATGCCGCCGTAACGATAGTCACCTACGATGGGGAATCCGGCGTGGACGAGGTGTCTGCGGATCTGGTGGAACCTTCCTGAGTGTGGTGTGGCTTCTATCAATGATAAGCGATCCTCATCTATATTCGTTAGTGCGGGGTGCCTAACGGTATCTAACAGACGGAAAGTGGTGTGGGCTTCACGGATGGGTTTGTCTGCTTCTTTCTGGATAGGCTCGGTGCAGGCCCACTCGGTTTCTGGTGTCCTACCGTGGATGACTGCCCAATAAGTTTTCTTCATCTTGTGGGCGGAGAAGGCGTGGTGCAGAGCTTTAGAGATCTCAGGATCTACTCCCATGAGTAGCACACCGGTGGTAGGACGGTCGATACGGTGGATGGTATTCACGCGCTTGCCTATTTGGTCGCGGAGTACCTTCATTGCCACGAGGTCATCTTCTTGAGGCTCGCTAGCGGGATGGACTAGCCAGCCGGCAGGTTTATCCACTGCCACCATCCATTCATCTTGATAGAGAATTTTCAGTGATGGCTGGGAAGGCATTATTTTATGAAATAGCCAGTAACTCTACCTCAAAGACTAGTGTGGCATAGGGAGGGATGTCGCCGCCCATGCCGCGCTTGCCGTAACCTAGTCCCTGCGGGATGAAGAGCTGGAATTTGTCACCGATCAGCATTAGCTGGAGTGCTTCTGACCAGCCAGCGATGACTTTTTTCACGGCGAATGTAGCTGGCTCACCTCGCTCGACACTGCTATCAAATAGGGTGCCGCAGATAAGCTTGCCAGTGTAGTGGACAGTGACGGTATCCGTCAGAGCAGGTTTTGTCAGGTTAGATCCGCTAGCGGCCTGGAGAACTTTATATTGTAGTCCAGATGCGGTGGTTTTGACATCGCTGTTAGAGGCGTTTTCTGTGAGGAAGGTTTCATTCTTCACTTGGAACATACGGGTTCTCTCAGCGGAGACGATGTGAGTCGCCTGCATATAAATTTTCAAGTCTATTGCTCGCTCAGAGCCAGCTGCCTTGTCACGGATGGCTTCGTGGATTTTCTCATCGAGAAATAACTCATCTCCCAGAGCAGTCTCACCAAATCGGAGCCCGATCTTGTAGCTAACAATATCTAAAGCTTCTTTAAGTTCCATTTTTGGCGGTCTGCTAGGGGTAAGTTTTCGTTGAGAGCTAAGTTTTTACTAAACTTAGCCAACTTTGATGAGCTCAACTTCAAAGATGAGAGCTGCGAATGGAGGGATAGCTCCCTGTGATCCTTGCTCACCGTAGGCGAGTTCTTGTGGGATGAAAAACTCATATTTCGCACCGATCTTCATCAGTTGGAGTCCTTCGACCCATCCAGGGATGACCTGATTGACGCCGAACTGTGCTGGCTCGCCACGCTCTACGCTACTATCGAAGACGGTACCATCGATGAGCTTTCCTGTGTAGTGGACAGTGACTTGGTCGGTAGATTGTGGAGATTCTCCTGCGCCTTCTTCAAGGACTCTGTATTGGAGTCCTGATTCAGTGATCTGGATTCCGTCTTTGCCTTTGTTTCCAGCGAGGAACGTATCGCCAGTTGAGCGTAGCTCCCTAGTGACGACCTCTTGCACGATCTTGGCTGCTTCGGTAAACTTCTCTTCATCTGGAGCTTCACCAGTGCCTGCGAAAACGTCGGTGATTGCCTTGAGGATAATATCCTGATTAAGGGTAGTATCTGCTGATAGTTGGTTTCCTAGTCTGAAACCAACTCCTTGGCTCACGATCTCTGTTGCTTCTTGTAAATTCATATCGTCGGCAAACTAATGGGAGTAAGCGGAAAGGTCAACAGTACAGGTAAGTTTTTCTGATTTTCAGATGAGTTAGATCATTTTGGCGGTGATGAAGCTAGTAATATTGTTACTTACTTGGCGGTTGCATAGTTGTGCTGCTTAGGCTAGTTTCCACGGCAATGAACATCATCATTGTAGGAGCTGGCGAGGTAGGTAGACACATGGCAGAGTCATTGTCACGTGAGGCGCATAGTATCGTGGTCATCGAGTCAAATGCTGCGCTCGCGCATGAGCTGGAGCAGTCGCTTGATGCGAAAGTAGTGCATGGTGATGGTACTAGTATTACGGTTCTTTTAGAGGCGGAAGTGGGTAATTGTGATCTGTTTCTAGCTCTTACCAGTGATAACACTGTGAACATGATGACGGCGTCGATGGCGACAAAGCTTGATGCTGCTAAAGTGGTATGCAGGGTGCACCCTGGCTTACAGAGAGAAGAGTGGTTATTTGATTACCGCGGGCATTTTGGGATCGACCATATTTTCAGCTCTGAGAGGCTCGCTGCCATTGAATTGGCAAAGTTTATCCGTAACCCCGACTCATTGGTGGTTGAGGAGGTTGCGCGTGGGAAGATAGAATTACAGCAGGTGAGAGTCTGTGAGACTAGCGATGCTATTGGTAAGATGTTGATGCATCTTAAGGCTCCTGAGCGCACTCGGGTGGCGGCTGTTTCCAGAGGGGGTGAGCATTTTGTGCCTAACGCTAGATCGACGTTGGAAGCTGGTGATGTAGTGACTATTTTTGGTGAGCCGAGAAATCTTAAGGATTTGGCGGACCGGTTACAGAAAACGAGGGATAAGAAAGATGAGATCCGAGTGGTTATTTTTGGTGGTGGTGAATATGGATTCTCTCTTGCTCAAATGTTAGAGAGCTGGAACTGTAAGGTGAGAATTTTAGAGAAAGACCCAGTGATCGCCGAGGAACTGACGAATAGGCTGTCTAACACGACGGTGATTAACACCGATGGAACGGTTCTCGCCGAGCTAGAGGAGGAGCGAGTGGGACAGGCAGACTTCTTTGTGGCTACCAGTAGCAGTGATGAGGATAACGTAATGACCTGCTTGCAGGCGCATAACCTAGGAACTAAAAGCTGCCTGACATTAATTCACCGCGCGGATTATGCGAACGCGATTAGTGCCAGTGGGAGGCATTTTGGAATGATTGCTGCGGTGAGTCCGCGAGAGGCGAGTAGGCGAGATATTGAGAAATTCATCACTACTGATCAATTTCACATAGTGAAAAAGTTGAGTGCAGGAGATGTGATAGAGACAACGGTGGAGAGTGGATCCATCGTGGCTGGTAAGATGGTGGGTGAGGTGGAGTGGCCAGAAGGTTGCGTGCTAGTGGCAAAAATGCGAGGAATCCATGCAGATGTCCCAGGACCAGATGATGTTCTAGATCCAGGTGATGTGGTTTATGCGATGGTGTCTCCTAAAGTACGCAAAAAATTCTTAAAGTTAGTCAAGTAGCGATGGTGCCTCTCTTCAAATGTGAAACCCAAGCTGAAATACTCCAAATGAATCAATTGTCTTATCTGTTTTACGGAGTGGTTTGATACCATCCTCACAGTGATACTGAATTGATCGTTTGATGGAATGATTTGAAAGTGCAGCAAAGCTGACTAGGGAAAGAGTAAAACAATAGAGCAAGATTAGCGGCGTTAGTCGTCAGTTGCATAGCCCGCTATGCGCCTTCCTCCTGCCATGCTACTCTCAGTATTTTGTTTTTCTATCAAACCACCATCACTCTTCAAATGGTATTAGTTCCTGCTGAGATACTTTTAGGACGAAAGGAAATATTTCTTTGGTACGGATTCAGAAGACTAAGTATTTGCAATTTCATGATTAAAATCGATCGACTGCCTTAGTGAATTCATAATCTTACAGAGGTGAAACTTTCCTTTAACTGCTTTTTTACATTCTTCGCTAGAATAACATTCTTTGCTGATGTTCTGACCTATCTCGTTGTAGTGAGCTATAATTTCATTATCGAGAAGACCTATTTTAGAACGATAATTAGATAGTGCTTGGTTTACGCCACCCATGATTTCATGGTTACTGGCAGCACTATTTATATATGAAGCCCTCGTGTTCTGAAGTGAGTCAGCGACCTTCATTAAGATCGCAGTTTGTTTTAGTAGTTTCTTATCCGAGAGTGATTTTTTTTCCTTCAGTTCTAAAAACTTACTCTTCAGTTGTTTGATTTTAGCTTTTTCTGCAATCGCCTCTACACTACCAGTACCATCACTATCGAGGGCTTTTAGATTAGCCTCAGATCTATCAAAAATCCTCCTGATATTAGCTGCTACATCACTGAGGTTTGCTTGCTCAGATTTGATTTTATCAACCACCAGTTTTTGTTTTTCATACGTCTCTTCGACATTATGTTCTGAGTTGTTATCTTTTATAAATCTGGTCTCTTGGTTTTGCTTAATACCTTCTATCTTGGATTTGATTCCTTGGATTTTTTCACTGAATTCACTTCTCTCTTTGAGCAGATTATTGATACCCCAAAAGTGATCTTCATAGGACCCTAGATCTTTGACCTTGGTCCATACATGCCGACCTAAGATCTCACCTGCTTCTCTAAGTAACTGAATTTCATCGGCGGCATCTTGTAGCCACTTCTGTCTTCGATGAATGCCTATTTTCTTCAAAAACTTGGCAGTTATGAACTGTCGTTTAGTCATGATAATTAACTTTGAATGGATTTCTTGAGTTGGTCAATCACACTGCTATCTTCCAGAGTGGTGATATTGCCGGTAACTTTTCCGGTTTTAACTAGTTCTTTGAGAAGTCTGCGCATGATCTTGCCCGAGCGAGTCTTAGGTAAGGATGGAGCAAAGTGGATGGCATCTGGCTTAGCAATAGCTCCGATGACTTTTCCAACGTGATTTCTGAGTTCAACTTTGAGAGCATCAACTGGTTTGGCATTTCCCTTGAGGGTGACGAAGCAGACGATGGACTCGCCTTTGATCTCATGAGGTTTACCTACTACAGCGGCCTCAGCAACGGCTTTATGTGATACGAGTGAGCTTTCTACCTCAGCAGTTCCCAGTCTATGTCCAGATACATTGAGCACATCATCCAGGCGGCCTACGATATAGATATTACCTTTTTTGTCTTTTCGCGCGCCATCACCAGCGGTGTAGATACCTTTGTAGTCGCTCCAGTAAGTATCTTTATAGCGTTTCTTGTCACCGTAGATATTTCTTAACATAGATGGCCAAGGCTTTCTAATCACAAGCTTGCCGGGTACATCAGGTTTACACTCGTTGCCGTCTTCATCTAGAATAGCAGCGTCCACCCCGAAGAATGGTAGCGTGGCTGTTCCTGGTTTAGTGGTGGTGCAGCCAGGGAGTGGGGAAATCATGATGGCACCTGTTTCTGTCTGCCACCAAGTGTCCACGATAGGGCATCTGCCACCACCGATCTTCTGATGATACCATAGCCAAGCAGCTGGATTGATAGGCTCGCCAACTGTGCCGAGTAGTCTGAGTGATGATAGGTCGTGCTTATCCACATGCTGGTCGCCAGCCTTGATGAAGGCACGGATAGCAGTAGGGGCGGTGTAGAAAATAGAGACTCCGTATTCCTCAATGATGCTCCAGAATCGATCCCAATCAGGGAAGTTAGGTGCACCCTCATACATGATTTGGGTGACGCCATTTAGGAGCGGTCCGTAAGTAATGTAGGAGTGACCCGTGATCCAGCCCACATCAGCAGTGCACCAGTAAACGTCATCCTCTTTCATATCGAAGATATATTTACAGGTAGCATAAGTGCCTACCATGTATCCGCCAGAGGTGTGGAGGATTCCCTTAGGCTTACCAGTTGATCCAGAAGTGTAGAGAATGAATAGCGGGTGCTCGGCATTGAATCCCTTTGGCACGTGCTTAGCAGACATATCTGCGATGGCATCATCCCACCACTTGTCACGGCCTTTCTTCATCTTCACATTATTGCCGATACGTTTCTGAACGATCACAGTCTTTACTGTTTTGTTTCCTTTCAGAGCCACATCCACATTCTCCTTGAGAGCAACAGTGCCACCTCTGCGCCAGCCACCATCGCAAGTGATGATGGCGACAGCTTTAGAGTCTTCCAGTCTGTCTTTGATGGATTCTGCTGAGAAACCGCCAAAGATCACTGAGTGTACTGCCCCGATTCTAGCGCATGCCAGCATCGCAACCGTTGCCTCTGGTGTCATTGGCATATAAATGATAACATTATCTTTTGCTTTGATCCCTTCAGCTGTAAGGGCATTAGCAAATCTTGAGACATCACGCAGCAGCTGACGGTAGGTGATGACACGCTTGTCTCCCGGCTCGCCTTCCCAGATGATGGCAGCCTTGTTGCCTCTACCTTCTTCCACATGGCGATCCACACAGTTTTCGCAGACATTTAGCTTTGCTCCGCTAAACCACTTCGCATTTGGAGCTTTCCAATCTAACACCTTATCCCACTTCTTTTGCCACTTGAGCTCATTCGCCTCCTTCGCCCAGAAAACATCTGGTTTATCGATGGATTCTGCGTGCATTCGCTTATATTGAGCCATGCTCTTCACGCGTGCTTGTTTAGAAAATTCTTTTGAGGGTTTAAACTCAGTGTTCTCATCGATCTGAACTGCTTTAATGGCTTTTTTACTCATAGTCTAGGTTGTAGTAGGTGTCTATTCAACAGGTTCATTCAGCTGATAGTTAATTTGTGATGCTCAGTGTCTGCACAAGCTACCAAAAAAAATCGACTAAACACAACTATGTTTTCTTAAAAAAACACGGCATGTTTAGTCGAATATCTTTTGAAGCGTATTTAGCTGTTAGAGGGAAGTTACATTATCGAGTCTTGCATGGTTGTTCTTGAAATCATCGGCGGTGATTCCTTTATTACGGTTCATTTTATCCATATCGCGGAAAGTTGCTTCCATGCCAGCTATCGCAGCCAGGATGTCCTTAGTGTGACCAGTTTCTGATATGGTGTGCATGTTTCTGATAGGGAAGCCGATCGAGGCCACTGCGCTATCAAAGCCAGCAAGCGCAGCTGCCATAGCATCTGTCCCTGTGTCTCTACCTGACATATCCATCTGATACGGGATACCTTTTGCTTGGCAAGATTTCTCGATCAATGTGCAAAGGTAGTCACTAGTCACTGATCCGCCAGTGATAGAAAATCCTTTACCCATGGTGAGTGGGTTCATTTTTTTAGCACCCAGTCCCGGAGCAGCATCGTAGTCGTGGTTCACATCAGCTGCGATCAGGATATCTGGCTTCATTTCTCCAGCAATGGCTGTGGCTCCAAAACGGCCAATCTCTTCATGTGTTGCCATCGTGTAAAGCAAACGGATATTCTTCAGCGGTTTCTTCGCGAATATACGCGCCAGCTCAGCTACCATGAAACAGCCTAGTCCATTATCGAGGTAGGCACCGTAGTATGTATCCTTGGTGAATCCCTTGCGAATAGGTCTATTCAGAATGATCGGGTCACCAGCACGGATACCGAGTTTCTCGATCTGTTCTTTACATTTTTCACCATGCATCTGGAGCTCTAGATAAAGTTCGGTAGGCTTGATTCCTTTGTCGCCGGTACGCTGAGCTGGATCAGAGAAATGGATTGCTCCCAGAGCCTCGATTGTTCCCCCCTCGATGAGGCGGTAATTACCAGGTTTCTTTGGATCTTGTGAGAAAAGTTTCACCTCATGCCCGATCAGTGTGCACGGAAGAAATGAGTCACTGTTCACCCAGATTTTACCATCACTGCCGATGCTGCGCACTTGGAGGCGGATCTTATCTGCGTGTCCAATGATCATCACAGAAGTGCGATCATCCTCACCTGGATGAGAGTCTAGCACGATCCCTGCATTGCCCTTGAACTGATGCACAGCCCATGACTTCGGTTTGATTTCATCGAAGAACGGCTTGATCACACCGTAGGTCATCGCGGCCTCTAGTCCGATGGGGCTGGGTGCTGAGAGGATTGCTTTCATCCATTCAAATTGATTCTCAGGCATGGATTTCTCCCATGCAGGTTTTGTGTTTTTAGTTGCCATAATGATTTGTTCTTTAATTAATGTATCACAGATTGGAGTGTCAACTCACTGAGACAAGAGAAATTTAAATTATTTTAAGATCTACTGAATAGAGCTGATGGGAGTGTGTCTCACAGATACAGGTTATATGGGGAAAATGATTTTTTTAATCTTTTGGTAGCAATAAATTCACTTTCGAGCTGTAATAAAAGTAAATTTATCTTTGATCAAGCGGCGATCATTGATGACTAGTCTTAGTTTTATCTTTTCCCTTTCCAGACGGCTACCAGCCAGAGTAGGGTGAACATTATGAAATGGTTCACTTCACTACTTACTCTCACTCTATTTAGTTCTGCGTTTTCTTTTGCTCAAGAAAACTCACCCAACAAAGAAACCGTCGAACTAAACCGTCTAGCCAAGGAGTCATCTCCTTATCTCCGGCTCCACGCTAAGAATCCAGTGGACTGGTATCCTTGGGGCGAAGAAGCATTCGCTAAGGCTAAGAAAGAAGATAAGCCGATTTTTCTCAGCATCGGCTACTCCACATGTCACTGGTGTCACGTCATGGAAAGAGAGTCATTTGAGGATGAGAAAATTGCAGCCTTTCTTAATGAACATTTTGTATCGATCAAGCTCGACCGCGAAGAACGTCCAGACATCGATAAGATCTACATGACTAGCTACAATGTCATGACTGGCGAGAGCGGTGGTTGGCCGCTCAATGTATTCCTCACAGCAGATCTAAAAATGTTTTATGGCGGAACCTATTTTCCACCCAGAGACAGAGCGGGTAGGGTGGGCTTCGAGAATGTCATCAAGCAGCTCAATGTAGCCTGGACTGAGAAAAAGGGAGACGTCATCACCTCTGCAAATGAGCTCAATAAACACATGCAGAAATCCCTCGATTCCAAAAAATCTAACCCAGAAGTCGTCGATAAGTATATCCTCGAACTAGCGGTCACTAATATGATGAGCAGTGCTGACAAAGAGCGAGGTGGCTGGGGTGGAGCCAAGAGGCCAAAGTTCCCGCAGCCGTCTCATCTCAGCTATCTGCTCAGAGCGTGGCAGCGAAATGAAAAAAGTGCTGAAAACGATGAGATCTTAAAATTTGTAAAACTCACTGCTAATAGGATGGCAAATGGCGGCATCCATGATCACTTAGGCGGGGGCTTCCACCGATACACAGTCGATGGTGAATGGCTAGTTCCACACTTCGAGAAAATGCTCTACGATCAAGCCCAATTATTAGATTTCTATCTCGATCTCTACATCATCACTAAGAACGAGAAATACAAAGTGATCGCCAATAGCACGGCCAACTATGTCATGACAGAAATGCAGTCAGAGCAAGGTGGCTATTATAGCGCTCAAGATGCTCAGAGTGAGGGTAAAGAGGGCAAGTATTGGTGCTGGACGATGAACGAGCTCCGCGATCTTTTAGATGCTGACGAACTCGCAGAAGCAGTGAAGTATTTCCATCTAACAGAAAAAGGAAATTTCTATGACCACTCAGATCCACAAGCACTCAAACTTCAAAACATCCTGTCGCTTTCGCCTGATCTAGGTCAGCAGAAACTTTCTGAAAATTTAGCCAGTGCCATCACTAAAATGAAAGTAGCCAGAGCTAAGCGTATTCCACCTGCGACTGATAAGAAGATACTGGCATCATGGAATGGCATGATGATCGGTAGTATGGCGCGTGCAGGGATCGTCCTGGATTCTCCTAAATACAAAGCTAGCGCTGCTGCCGCGATGAATTTTATAAAGTCAAGCATGTGGAAGAAAAACGAATCTGGGGAATTCAGACTCGCCCACAGTTATTATGATCGCACTGAGCTAGAACACGCAGCAGAAGAAACAGAGGTGATCAGCGCACAAGCACAAAGCTACGTTCTCATGCTCCAGGCATGCCGCAGACTCTACGAAATGACGCTCGATCCAGAAATGCTATCGATGGCGATCCAGTTAGCCGAGACCAGCCGCAAACTCTTCTACGATGAAAAACGCGGTGGCTTCTATGAATCAGTAATGAAAGACGATATTCTACTCAGACTCAAAGGCGATTACGACGGTGCTATACCGACCTCTAGTTCGGTGGGGATGGTAGAATTCCTCAGACTCTACGACATCACCCAGCGACAAGATTTTCTAGCAGTCGCGGAGGGCACCATGAAAGCCCATGGAAAAGAGTTATCTCTACATCCCAGTTCACTCAGCTACATGCTCAGCGGGATTGATCACTACTACGCGGATAAACAACGGGTGGTTATCGCGGGAGGAAATGCTGAAGAACGAAATACTTACCTCCAATACTTCAACACTCAATGGCACCCAAACCTCACCCTCATGAGCAACGCTGGAGACGTAGATAAATTCACCAAAAATCTACCACAAGTAGATGGTGAAACCACCATCTACCTCTGCGAAGGAGTCACCTGTAAACCACCAGTTACCAGCCTAGAAGAGCTTAAAAAAATAATGGAATCACCTTAGCTGAAAATGGGTAGAGAATTGGGTAGGGATTGATCGCCGTGCAATCCGAATAGTGCGAACAGCATCAAGCCAGCAGCACCAAGCCAACAGCACCAGGCCCTCTAACAAGTAATACAATCTAACAGAAGTTGCTTCACCTCATCGGCTCGTTGAGGGCCGATACTAGCAACTGCCATATTTCCCACAGTGAATAACTGTTGTGCCAGCTCATGCAGTTCCTCCCGCGTGGTGCTCTGAAGCGTGGTTCTGGCATCTTCAGGGATGACGATTTTATCAAAGCATAGAAGTGAGTCACCTAGCCAGCTCATCCGTGAGTGAGTGCTCTCCAGCGCGATCTTACTCTGCCCGTCAGCAAAGCAAAGCGTCTGATCCAACTCCGCCTGAGTGAATCCGTCTTTTAGAATTTGCTGGATCACTTCATTGATCGCATTGAGACTTTCCTCTAGCCGTGAAGCATCTAGTCCGGCATGGATTTCAAATGTCCCTGTGTCCTGATAGAGACTGTAGTCAGTGGCGATGTGATAGCATAATCCACGCTTCTCACGGAGTTCTTGGAAAAGGCGTGAACTCATCGTTTCTCCCATGATCAGACTCATCACCCGCAGCACATGTCGATGTTCAGAGTGTCTGCCAGCAGTATGAAACGCTAAGGCCAAGTGAACTTGATCAATTTCACGCTGGTCATGTAAGTGAGCGAACTTCTCAGGTTCTGTGAGAACATGAGCATACTTCTCAAAATCATCATCCCTCACAGCTCCATCAGATGCTAGAGGTAAGCTTTGCTTCGCAATCTCACAGACCTGAGTATGGGTTACTTTTCCAGCTACAGCCAGCGTCACTCCCTTGGCTAAATAATGGCGATTGGTGAATTGCTTGAGCGACTCAGCGTTGATTTTTTTAATAGATTCTTCCGTCCCCGTGATTGGTCTTCCCAGTGAATGGTCTGGCCACAGAGCCTCGGATAGCAGGTCATGAATATGATCACTAGGATTCTCTTGATACATCACTATTTCCTCAGCGATCACCTCGCGCTCACGTTCCACTTCATCAGCCTCGTAGCTAGAGCCCCAAACCATGTCACTCATTATCTCTACGAACTGTGGTAGTAACTCAGCAGGACCACACGTTTCTACACAAGTTTGGTCTTCTGTCGTGAATGCATTGATAGAGCCACCAGCACCCTCCACCTGAATCGCAAGATCCAGCGCGGTACGATTCCTCGTTCCTTTAAAAATCATATGTTCAGCAAAATGTGCAATCCCATTGAGCTCCGCAGACTCATAGCGACTCCCAGTAGGTAGATAGATCCCCGCAGAGACCGACTCCATGTGAGGCATCTCCGCAGTGGCAACATGGATGCCATTGATCGTGCTATACTGAAAATTCATGGCTGATACATAGCCCAGATTCGGCAAGATGAAAGATTTGTTATTAACAAAGCAAAGCCGCTAGGCATGAGGGTAAAGATTGGTCGCGGAGCAACATTAAAGCATGAATTGCACGTGCCTATCAGTAATAAGCCTCCACTCCGAGCTCTGAACTCTCCAACTCAGTCCCGTGATTTCCGTGCCTTAGGTAATTAGCAAATCAATTAACTCAAGCATTCCTGCTATAAACGAATTGCATTTGCTGCTAATAAGCACTAAGTAAAACGAGCGATGAAGACACTCACCTATAAAGACCCAGGCTATGCTAGATTTATCAAAAATCTCGATAGAAAGGCCGTGCCCACGGATGATCTCTATACGATCGTAGCCGACATCATTGCCAATGTGAAACAGCGCGGCAATAAAGCGCTCTTCGAATACACCGAGAAATTCGATGGTCTAAAACTTACCTCCAGATCACTCTACGTCACCGACGCTGAGCTAGAAGAAGCCCAGACTCTCGTGGATGACGACACCAAAGCCGCCATTGCCGCCGCCAAAAAAAATATCCACGCATTCGCCAAGCGCAGCATGCGCAAGGATTGGAAATACAAGAACAGCCAAGGTGCAGAAGTGGGGGAGAGGTTCGTCCCATATGATCGCGTGGGAGTCTACATTCCAGGTGGTAAAGCACCCCTCATGTCCACCGCCCTCATGACCGCCGCGTTTGCCCAGGCCGCAGGAGTGCCACAAATTTTAGCATCCACACCTGCGGGGCCAGATGGCAAAGTGAATCCAGCACTTCTCTACGCGCTAAAGGAATCTGGAGTCACAGAAATCATCAAAGTAGGTGGTGCTCAAGCGATCGCCGCCATGGCTCTTGGGACGAGCACGGTGAACTCTGTAGAGAAAATCTTCGGCCCAGGAAATAGCTTCGTCGTAGAAGCCAAGCGCCAATTGGTAGGAGCCGTCTCTATCGACCTCCTCCCTGGACCGAGCGAGGTGCTAGTCATTGCAGATAAGACAGCCAACGCAGCCTTCATTGCAGCAGACTTGCTTGCACAAGCAGAGCACGGTGGCGACAGTATCGTCGGGTTCATCTCCGATTCTAAAACACTCATCACACAAGTTCAGAAGCAGATCGAAAAACAGATGAAGACGCTCAGCCGCATCAACTACATCAAAGACGTGCTTAAAAAGGGCACCTTTATTCTTCAAGTGAAGAACCTTGATGAGGCAGTGGAAATTTGTAACCAATTCGCGCCAGAGCACCTTTCACTCATCGTAGCTGAAGATAGTGAAGAACACTGGCTGCAAAAAATCCGTACGGCCGGCGCTATCTACGTAGGAAAATTCAGCGCCGTAGCAGTAGGCGACTTCCTAGCAGGCCCAAGCCACACCCTGCCCACAGGAGGCTCAGGGAAATCCTTCTCAGGAATCAGAGCAGATCAATTCCAACGCCGCACCAGCATCGTAAGAATGGACCAAAAATCCGTCCAGAAGTCCCTAAAACACGTCCAACAATTCGCCCGAGTTGAGGGTCTGGACGCACATGGGAAGTCAGTTGAAATAAGAGCAAAAGCGTAGAAGAACTTTGCAAGTTTTTTAAATAGAGCCTGTCCCAATGCGTTTAGAAACAGCTACTAAGGAGCAGAGCAATCTTTCGCATACTGATTGGCTTCTTTATAGGATTTTAAAGATAGCTTTTTGCCGTTGTGTTCTACATTTGCGGTTCCGTCTTGTAGGCGGAAGACAATGAGGGATGGCCATTTCTTCACCTCGGCATACTTTAGCCAGATATTGCGCAAGTTTGGCCGACTGTCGTAGGAGAGCGTCATGTATCTCCTCTTGATCGCAATATTGAATTGTTTCTGCTCGTGCTGGTTTAGCCGATGTGGGACACCGCGAGAGCCGATATTAGCTCCAGATTTCTTACCCTTTGTTAGATTCTCGATGTGTTTTTCCTTCATGTTCGAATATCCCACTCATTGGTGATAAAGCAACTTTACCTTTAAAATAGAAAAGGCATACACCATCAAATGATTTATCGTTCTACAATAATCGTCTGCTCTCTTTCAGGTCCATTTCCTACATAGGAAATGGGTGCTCCTACGAGTTCGGATAGTCGATTGAGGTATGCTTTGGCATTCTCAGGAAGTTCATCCCATGATCTAGCCTTGGTTGTGTCACTTTCCCAGCCAGGCATTTCTTCATAGACAGGGATCGCTTTATCCCAGGCTGCTCGGGATGCGGGTGGGAACTCATGAAGAACTCCATCTACGTCATAGGCGGTACAAATCTTGAGGGTCTTGCGCTCGTCTAGTCCATCGAGGATAGTCACGGCTAGATCAGTGACTCCATTCACCATGACGGCAAGTCTGAGCAGAACAGTATCTAACCAACCACAACTACGTGGACGGCCGGTAGTGGCGCCAAACTCCATACCGCGGGCATGGAAGAACTCTGATAGTTCTTCGTCATGGGTAGGCATTGGCCCTGCTCCCACACGGGTGGTGTAGGCCTTGCAGACTCCGACGACTCTCTCCACAGCATGTGGCGGAAGTCCACAACCAGTGCAGGCTCCACCAGCAGTGGTGTTCGATGAGGTGACAAATGGATAGGTTCCGAAATCGATGTCTAAAAGTGAGCCTTGTGCGCCTTCAAATAAGATCGTTTTGCCGTCTTTCCACGCTTTATGGAGAGTGGGGATGACGTTTGTGACGTGTGGTAGGAGCCGCGCGATTGCAGGTCTGACCGCATCGAGGACTTGATCAGTGGTAAAGGTGGGTAAGTCGTAGCGGCTGAGCAGTTCATTGGCTTCTTCTAGGCGGATGTCGATGAGTTTGCGGGCAGTGGCTTCGTCTTGGAAGTCTGCGAGTCGGAGACCGATACGGTTCGCTTTGTCGGCATAGGTCGGGCCGATGCCTCGCTTGGTAGTGCCGATTTTGTTCTCACCGAGAGCTGCCTCGCGGGCTGCATCTAATTCACAGTGGTAGGGGAGGACGACGTGTGCCCGATCAGAAATGAGTAATTTCTCAGGTGTCACGGAGACGCCCTGTTTCTCGAGAGATTCTATCTCTACGACGAGTCCTACTGGATCCATGACCACACCATTGCCAATGATGTTGATCTTACCGTCCCAGAGGATGCCTGAAGGAATGAGGTGAAGGACGTATTTCTGGCCATTGGCGATGACGGTGTGACCGGCGTTATTACCGCCCTGGCCACGTGCTACGATGTCGGCTGTCTCCATGAGATAGTCGACTGTTTTTCCTTTTCCTTCGTCTCCCCATTGGAGACCGCAGATGATGGTGTTCATGAAATAGTTATTTGTTGATGGTTAATGGTAAACGGGGGAGGGGTGTGGCTCGGGGGAGCCAGTCATTAAAACTGATTATTTGTTGGCCTCGATGAGTGCGGCGAATTCCTCGAAGAAATACTTGGCATCATTTGGTCCAGGAGCTGCTTCTGGGTGGTATTGCACTGAGAATACTGGGAGCTTCTTGTGACGGAAACCTGCTACTGTTTGGTCGTTGAGGTTGATGTGAGTGATCTCAACATCGTCTGGGAGTGAGTCTGGATCTGTTGCGAATCCGTGGTTCTGAGCGGTGATAGATACCTTTCCTCCCTTATCTGGGCGAAGATCTTTTACCGGATGATTTCCTCCACGGTGGCCAAACTTCATCTTAAAAGTAGAGCCGCCGAATGCATGAGTGAGGATCTGGTGACCGAGACAAATACCAAAGATAGGCTTCTTGCCTAGTAGCTTCTTTATTTCAGCGTGGATATAGTCAAGCGCTGCTGGATCTCCTGGTCCATTAGAGAGAAAGATGCCATCAGGATTGAGCGCTAATACCTCTTCAGCCGAGGTGCGAGCGTTTACTACCGTGATGTCGAATCCCTGCTGACGCATCGAACGAAGGATATTATATTTCACTCCGAAGTCATAGGCTACGATGTTATATTTTACGGGTGGAAGCTCCTCGTAGTAGCCATCGCGCTCTTGGGATACACTAGGGATATTCCAGAGACGAGACTCTTTGTCCCAGTGATAATTTTCCTTAGTAGAGACCTCTTTGACAAAATCAGAGCCAGCCATAGGTGCAGAGTCTTTCGCCTTCTGAACCGCTTCCTCAGCAGTGAGTTCAGTGGTGATGCATGAGCGCATGGCGCCAGCGGTTCGGAGATGTTTAGTAAGAGCTCGGGTGTCGATGTCTTCGATACCGATGATCTTATGCTCAGTAAAGTAATCACCAAGAGATTGTTCAGAACGGAAATTGGAAGCAACAGGTGAAAGCTCACCAATGACTAAACCTCTGACATGTGGCCCAGTTGACTCTGTATCCTCTGAATTGACCCCATAGTTACCGATCATTGGATAAGTGAGCGCCACGATCTGTCCACGGTAGGATGGATCAGTGATGATCTCTTGGTATCCCGTCATTGAGGTGTTAAAACAAATTTCCCCAGTGGTGGTGCCAGTGTGACCAAAGGCATCCCCGATAAAGGTGCGACCGTCTTCGAGCGCTAGAATAGCAGTGTGTGAATCCTTCATGATAAGTGTGTGATGGGCGTCGCTAACTTTCCTCGTCTGCGTTGCGGTCGGAGACTAAGAGGCAGCCGCGTACTGTGCAAGTACTTAGCGCGATAAATGACAAATTTTTGGTCGGAAGCATGACTCAAGGCTTCGATGTGAGCTAGGACACGGATTGAAGGGCATTCAGTGCTGCGGTAGGCTGGTAAAAATAGCCCACCTCCCCATCTTCCTAGTCCCCATACTATTCTATCCACTCCGCTGGTAGGGTTTGTCTCACCGTGCCCGAGACGGCAGGGATTGATCGCCGAGCAATCCACGAGCAACGCGAGTCAGAGAATCCGGCTCCA
>CAWVXI010000047.1:0-21438 GCA_963934155.1 uncultured Verrucomicrobiales bacterium
GCAGTCAAACTGCGTTCTCATCCTAGCTTACTATTAACAAAAAGAGACGCCTTTTCAGGTGTCTCTTTTCAAATGGCGGGTCAGCAGGGATTGCTTTCGCTCCGCTACAGCTCTGCGGGAGTGTGAATTTGCTCCTCCGCAAATTCATTTTGTAGGATATTTATTTCACTGCGTTCAATAAATGGGGCAGTCAAACTGCGTTCTCATCCTAGCTTACTATTAACAAAAAGAGACGCCTTTTTAGTTGTCTCTTTTCAAATGGCGGGTCAGCAGGGATTCGAACCCTGGATACCATCACTGGTATACTCCCTTAGCAGGGGAGCGCTTTCGACCACTCAGCCACTGACCCGTGAATTGATGTGTATCGAACTACGAGGAGAAAAAACATACCTTGGGACTTTCGTCAATGCTAGGATTGATCAATTGTGCATTTTTTTGCTGTGGAGAGGGGATTTACGCTTTATGGTCTCACTCATGATGAGAAATTTATTAGCTGTAGTTGTTCTAGTAGGTGTTTGTTTCCTCAGCTCATGTGTGGGTAGTAAGACTGTGGAGGTAGAGAAAGTAGAGCAAGACCAGCGCGATAAACTGGTGGCGAGAGTGGCCTCGGTTAATGTCGTTGCTAATTATGTGCTGATTCAGAGATTTGGTAGGTTGGTAATACCTGAGGATTCTATCTTATACACACTAGGTTCTAATGCGAGGGAGGATAATAACGCGGCTAGTATTAAGGTGACTGGGGAGAGATTAGGGCAGTTTTTGGCGGCCGATATCACTTCTGGAACACTTGTTGTGGGCGATGCCGTTTATTTAAGAACATTTGAACAATAGGGTGATTCTGATAGTCAATAGAACTGTATTAGCAAGGTAATGGTAAAATACTAAAAAATTAACTTGCGTAAGTGACTTGTTTTGAGTGTTTTTTCTATTTAAATTTAAAAAAAGTTAACTATTTTTAAAATTAAGCTTGTAACAAAGCTGTATTTTAAATTAAAGTCATTTCATGGAAAATAGATTATTTAGACCCTCTAAATAGTTAATCTATCCTAATTAGCAATATGAAAACTACAATACAACAAGGTGGATCAAGCTCAGAAGAAGCTGAGAGACTCGCAGACTTCGTCCTGTTTACTCAGCGCTCTTGCATACTCAACCTTGCGTCGGAGCTGAATAAGGGAAATGTTTCATTTCCTCAGTTCTTCCTGCTCACTTATCTTTCAAGTGAAGAGTATCTAACCATGTCTGACATAGCTAAGAAGATGGGTCATTCTACCGCGGCAGCAACTGGCCTAGTAGATAGACTTGAGAAGCTAAACTATGTCGAGCGAGTTCACGCTGCTGAAGATCGCCGTAAGATCATGGTTCGCATCACATCACATGGAATAGACCTAGTGTCTAAGATGCGTGGCGAAATCGCTATTAACCTAGCTGAAGTGATGTCAGAAATGGATGAAGAAGAAACTGATACAGTGAACTACGCAAAGGCTGCACTGAATCGTAATCTCTAGACACATTCTTTAGTTACTATTCCCCATGAATCATCGTTCATACAGGGTGCGTCATATGGCGCACCCTTTTTGATTGCCGAATTCTGGTGGAACGTTTTAGTTAGTGCTGTAGATGATGGAAGATTACTTAGCTCAGATAGATAGCATGAAAGGGTTAGCCGCTCGGTTCTTAACGCGAGTGGAGGGTGTGGAAGTGGATGTTGATAAGCTGGCTACTGTGGCGCGGCTTGAGCCATTTCACAGAGATGCTGTAAAGCAGATGGGATTTTCTTGGGATCAATGCTGGCGTGCAGAGCAGGTGCATGGTGCGGAGCTTGCAATGATTAGAAGCATTGACAAAGCATCAATGATAGAAGGTGTGGATGGATTGATTTCAGCGGATGCTGGGGTGTTATTAGGGATTTACGTGGCAGATTGTGGCGCTATTTATTTAGCGGATCAGGTGACGGGGGCGATCGGGTTGCTACACTCTGGGAAGAGGGGGACGGAGCTTGGTATTTTATCGAGGGCGCTGGCGATGATGCAGGAGGAATTTGGAACGGATCCGGGTGATGTGGTGGTGGTTATGGCGCCGTGTATTCGGCCGCCAGCCTATGAGGTAGATTTCGCCTCGCAAATTAGAAAACAGGCGATGGATGCAGGGGTACGAGATAAAAATTTCACTGATTGTGGCATCTGCACGAGTCAGGATTTAGAAACGTATTATAGTTACCGCTCCGAGATGGGGGCGACCGGAAGGATGTTAGCATTAATAGGAAAGCACGAAAAATGAGTGAGATAATTCATAGGGAAATAGCAAAAGCAAAAGTAAATTTAACGATCAATGTGTTAGGGAAACGCGATGATGGATTCCACGCGCTGAACACACGGATGGCGCCGATCAGTCTGGCGGATGAGTTAGAGTTTTATCGTGCAGGCGAATACAGTCTGGAGTGTGATGCAGAGGGAGTACCGCTTGATGAGACAAACCTAGTCACGAAGGCTGTTAGACTCTTTGAGAGGGAGACGGGGATAGAGTGTCAGTGGAGAGTGAAATTAATCAAGCACGTGCCTCACGGTGCTGGTCTTGGCGGTGGCAGTGGAGATGCAGCAGCGGTGATGCGTGGACTGAATGAGCTAGAAAATACTGGTTTGAGTAAGCAGAGAATGGCGGAGTTACTGGGAGAAATAGGCTCAGACGTGCCGTTTTTTGTTTATGATTCGGTGTGCGATTGTAGTGGGCGCGGTGAGATAGTCCAGCCCATCGAGTGGGGTCATGAGGTGACGATGCTCCTGCTGAAACCAAGTTTTGGTGTCAGTACACCGGAAGCCTACAAGGGATGGGCAGGCGCGGACAAACTACCAAATGTGGATTACTCAGCGCAGAAATTCTCATGGGGGGAGCTAGTCAATGATCTAGAAAAACCCGTCTTTATGAAGCATCGATTTCTTGCAGAAATGAAGCTGTGGCTACTCGCTCAGCCAGAAGTAGAAGGTGCCATGATGAGCGGTTCAGGATCCACATTCATGGCGATTTTAGATGAAAAAGATGCCGATCAGGTTTTAACAAGAGCCAGACAAGAGCTCGATCCTACGCTGTGGGGAGTGGTGGTGAAGCTCGGTTAGATAAAGGCTTTCATCGTGACGGGTTGGCTCTTATAAGTAGGTTATTTAAGACTCCCGGTTCTTAGGTGGTCGAGGCAGTGGATGGTGTTGCCTGAAGGGGATTGCCACTTGAAGGAATTTAGTATGGCGGAGTGGACCCAATCGATTGAGGTGGTGACGGCATCGATCATGTTGGCACCTTGGGCTAGGTGCGCGGTGATGGCGGCGGAGAGGGTGCAGCCAGTGCCGTGGGTACAGCCGATATCTATTTTTGGTGCGGTGAAGTGGTGAGCTTTACCATTGTGCCAGAGGACATCTAGCCTGTCGCTATTTCCGGGTAGGTGGCCGCCTTTGAGGAGGACGGAGGTCTGGTAGCGCTGGGAGAGTTCTTTTGCGGCGGATTCGAGGTCGGCTTCGGCCTCTACCGGCTGGCCTAAGAGGACAGCGGCTTCTGGCATGTTTGGCGTGATGAGGGTGGCGAGTGGGAGCAATCTATCGCGGTAGGTCTGGATGGCGTTTTTATCGACTAGTGAAGATCCCGACGTGGCAACCATGACGGGATCTACCACGAGCGGGATATTGGTTTTGTGAGAGAGTATTTCTACAACGGCTATGAGATGCTCTTTTGAGAAGAGCATGCCTGTTTTGATGGCATCGACTGGATAAGTGTTTAGTAGGATTTCTACCTGATCTTTGAGGATGGTTGGGGGCACGGGGTGAATGGATTTTACTGTGTCAGGTGTCTCTGCGACGACGCAGGTGAGAGCTGTTAGGCCGTGGCACCCGTGGGAGGAAAATGTCTTGAGGTCAGCTTGGATGCCGGCTCCTGATGAACAGTCTGAGCCAGCGATGCTGAGTGCGATAGATGGTGTCATAATGGATTTATATTACCAAGAAATTCTACGATACGCGAGGCACAAGTTTCTGGGTATACTTGGAGGATAAGGAGTGGAGACTCCAGCCAGTGGCTTTCGGCATGGGGGAGGCGTTGTTCGAGTTGATTTTGTCTTTCCCAAGAGATAATAGCATCATGCTCGGCCTGGAGAAGTAGCACGGGAGTTTTTGGAATAGTGGGGGTCTGTTCTTCTTCGAGAGTGAGTGCACTACGGATGCGCTGGTTAAGGGTTCTTGAAGAGACTCTTTTTATGGCAGAGCGGACTTTATCCACTAGTTCTGGTGAACTCTCAGGACCTGTTAGAAAATGCCGCACCGCTGAGCGAGGTGGCGCTATCATAAGTAATGGGCGCAAAGGCAGTAAAGCCACGCCAGGGTTGGCAGGGCTAGCGCAGAAACCACCAGCGATGATTACGGCTTTGACCTGCAGGGGAAACCTATCAGCGAGCTTGAGGGCGAGGGAGGTAGAGAATGACTCGGCGATGATGACTGTCTTAGCGCTGTCCTCGGCATTCTTTTGATCAAGTGCAAGATGCGAGCACAGCCAGTCGAAGAGCTTGTTGTAGCTTTGCTTGAGACCCGGTGGATAGTTTATCAGTGTGGTTTGAAAACTTACCTCTAGGAGATTGAGTTGTTCTACTAGGTCTTCAAAGAGCTCATCAGTGCCATGCAGACCGGGGAGAAAGGTGAAGTGAGTTTCTCCCTTGAGTCTGATGGCTGCTGAGCTGTTTGGCATTCTTAACGCTAGAGCTTACTGCTGATGAGCTTCTCTAGTTTGACGATGTCTGCACTGAATCCACGGATGCCTTCGGCAGTTTTTTCCGTAGCCATTGCGTCTTCGTTATACATGAAGCGGAAGTCCGCTTCGTTGAGTGTGATTTTTACTTGATCAGATGATTGTGCATCTTGATCGTTGAGCTTCTGAGTCACTTCTGCATTAGAATTTTGTAGATCTTCGAGAAGGTTTGGGCTGATGGTTAGGAGGTCACAGCCAGCGAGTTCAGTGATCTGGCTAGTGTTTCTGAATGATGCTCCCATGACTTCAGTCTTATAACCAAATTTCTTGTAGTAGTTATAGATATCAGTGACTGAGATGACTCCTGGGTCTGCAGCGCCGGTGTAGTCGATGCCTGTGTCTTTCTTATACCAATCGTAAATTCTACCTACAAATGGTGAGATGAGCTGCACGTTAGCTTCTGCGCAGGCGATTGCTTGTGCTTTAGAGAAGAGGAGAGTGAGATTACATGTGATGCCTTCTTTTTCTAGTTCTTCAGCAGCCTTGATGCCTTCCCATGTGGAAGCGATTTTGATGAGGATGCGCTCTTTAGATACGCCATTTTCCTTGTAGAGTGCGATGATTTCTTTTGCCTTAGCGATGGTGCCAGCGGTGTCGAATGAGAGTCTTGCGTCTACTTCTGTAGAAACACGACCTGGAACGATTTTAAGAATTTCAAGGCCAAAGAGGACGAGAAGCTGGTCCATGACTGCTTCAGTGGTCTTACTGGAGGCTGATGCTAGAGCCTTCTCTACGATGTGTTGGTATTCGTCTTGAAGTGCCGCCTTGAGAATGAGTGACGGATTAGTGGTGGCATCTTGTGGTTGATACTGTTTGATAGACTCAAAGTCTCCAGTGTCAGCGACGATGGTGGTGTATTTCTTTAGTGAATTTAGTGATGATGTATCGGACATGCGCAGACTCTATCGCATTCCCTATCGCTTGGAAAAGCTAAATTGGAGTCATTTTCTAGAAAAATAAAGCACCCTGAAGCGAGATGCTCCAGAGTGCTGAGTGGGAGAGTTCCTTATGAAAAAAGTTTTATGCAGCTGGTTCTTCTGATGTTTCTTCAGAGTGGCTGTTTTCTGCAACATAATCGTGGCTGTTCGGGTCGCTGGCTTTACGTGCCTTAGATCCATTTACGATGAGATTTCTACCAAGAAATGGTTGGTCATGAAGCACATCTACAGCGCGTTTAGCCTCATCCACGTTGAGCATCTGGACGAATCCATATCCTTTAGACTTGTGGGTGTGGCGATTATAAATAATCTCGACGTTTTTCACTGAGCCGATACCTTTGAATAGGTCTTCGATGTCATATTCAGTGGCATCATAGGAAAGATTACCTATATAGAGACGCGGAGTCTCTACATCTACTTTCTGTGGTGCTTGTTGCTCTTTAGCTACGCGGGTGTTTGTGCGAGCGGGCTTGGCATCATTTGTCTTATTGCTAGCCGCTGTGTTAGCTTTAGTTTGGTTTCTGGCAGGTCGGTTAGCTTGCAGTTGCTTGCGGATCTTATTTTCAGTGGTTAGCTTGCAGAAAATAAGGATCTTTTGCCAAGTGGATAGGACGAGCGGCTTTGGCTTACTTTGGCGAGGTTTGCGATTGCTGTTACTGTTGTTACGATTACTGTTATTACTGCGATTGCGGTTTCTATTATTGTTCTGGCCGCGATTGTTATTTGATCGTGGTCTATTTTGTTGTTCTGACATGTTGTCTTATGGTTAGTTTGGTTTATGTTGGGAGCCAAGCGATTGTAATTGCTTGTTAGTCACTGACAGCCGAGAAAATACCTGCTGTGAGAGTGAATCGCATCGATGCAAATGGAGATAAGGTTCTGAGTAGAACGGATCCGTGCTTGGCTCTGAGTTATCGAGCGATATGCGAGACCTTGATCACACTCAACTATGAAAAGCAAGCCATTATTATGTTGATTGTGAATAAGTCCTCAACTTGGCATAGGTCAATCCTATTGAAGTAAACGGCTATTTTTCGCTGAAGTCGGGGTTGTTTTCTCAGAAAAATATGAGTATGTTCTTGGCTTATTCGCAAGCTACATCCTATTAATCAACCACTCAATCTACAGAGATGAAATCACCATTCCATTCCCTCGCCATCGTCACGGCAACATTATTTAGCCTCTTCTTATCTTTATCCTCGTTTGTTGCTGCTCAAGAAAGCTACATCGTGGTGGAGCGGCACTCTAAGCGTGTGCTATTGGCTGAGAATTCTGAGCAGAAAGTAACCATAGGAAGCTTTAGTCAACTCGCCACGGCAAAGGTAGTGCTAGACTGGGCGAAGCTATCTGGGACACCACTCTCATCGGTGATGGTAGTGCCGGGAGGTATCTCTGACTCAGGATTAAGGAATTCACTCAACTTACAGACAGGAGACCGGATCTCTATGCGCGATGCTCTCTACTCTTTATCACTGATCCAAGATAATGGTAGTGCACTGGTGCTTGCTGATTATGTGGGCAGGCACTTGCTTGCAAAACGCGGTAAGCGTGGGAACCCCTATGATGCATTTACTCAGGAAATGAATAATTTAGCGGCGGTACTTGATATGAAATCGACTCGTTTTAAGAGCCCGGCTGGTGGTTTTGGTAAAACTAAAATTTCTGATCTAGCGAAACTAGCAGCCTACGCCCTTAAGACGAATGGGTATGACTTCTACATGAAGCAGAAAAGCAGGTCGGTGACCGTGAAAAGAGTATCTGGTGTTTCCCAGTCGCTTAGACTGACTAATACGAATAAACTACTAGAAAGTATGTCGATCAGTGGCTTAATGGTAGAGGGGCCCAATTCCGTCATTTCTGCTAATAAGAAAAACGTAGTGAGAAAACTCGCTGATGGTAGAGCAGTGATCACACCGAGACAACTCATCGTGGTAAGTTTTGGCCCATTGAATAGAGATGTCAGAATTAAACAGCTCATCAATACGGGCTGGCAACATTACGAGGCATGGAGAGCGCAAGGGTTCCCTAATAGCGCGACGGGGAAAGAGTTTTTGAGGTAAGGATTTTAGAGTTAGGAAAATGAAAACACAAATGATTATTATTGATAATCATTTGTAAGCTGGTTGTGCTTAACAAGCCTTATTGCTCAATCAGTTGTCAGGGCGGTTACTTTTTCTCTTGTCTTCTGTGGTATTACTAATTACCTTCGTACTTTGTAAGACTATTTCACCTCTTAAAATTAAAACTCATTTAAAAAAGCAAATGTTTAGCATTAAAATGAAACTAGCCCTTCCCACCAATGTTCTTGGAGTATTTTTACTAAGTTCTGGTGCACTATATTCCGCGATCACGCACAATCTCAATGTCGAGATCATCCAAGTCCGAGATGATGCCGGTGAAAACCCGACCCTACTGGATCCATCTGGCAGTGGTAGTGGCTACCTCTATGAGTCGCAGGTAAACGACATCTGGAGTCAAGCTGGAATTCAGGTGACCTTCACAACAAGCACCTGGAACAACACCGAGGCGCAACGACTCACCAATGCCGAGCGTTCGGCAATCTACGGGAATACTTTTGCGGCGGGTTCTGGTGCCACGCTTCCCGGGCTTGGTATAGATACGCTACAGATTTTCTTTGTAATGGATCACTCAGGGACAGGCTACGATGGAAGCGCGGGCTCGGGCTGGGTCGGTACGCCACTGGCCAACCCGGCATCTAGTGCTCGCAATGCTGGGAACGCCCAACTCTATATCAGCGGAACTTTCAGCAGTAACGGGCGTGTGTTGATGGCTAATGAAGGGTTCCTAGCGGACTCTTTGTCGGGAACGATTGCTCATGAGATCGGGCATTCTCTTGGTCTCCGGCACGTCGAAGATGTCAACGGTGGGGCCGGCGCGGGAACGACTCAAGATCCTAATTTTACTGTTGCGGGGACAACTGCCAACCTAATGTGGGGCTCAGAACAGGGACCCAGCTACAACAATGGCCAGACCCTGCAAGAAAACTTCAACCTTAGAAGTGACCAGATTGCTGCGTCGATTTTTAATGGACTGGATCTTGATCCTGACGGGAATGGAATTGGGGTGCTACAGGCGGTGCCTGAGCCATCATCAACCCTTCTCTTAGGCTTAGGCAGTTTAGCCCTATTGATGAGAAGAAGTAGATAGTCATTCTCTACAGATCAATAAATCTTTATTAACTCTGGCTTCTCCAATTCGGGATTCCAGAGTTTTTTGATTTGAGGGTGAATTAGCTCGAGAGAATAAGAGGAATATAAAAAATGAAATACGAAACTAAAAAAATAGGTGGCACCGAATACTTTCTGTTAGATCTAGATCAGCGTGAGGTAGATTTGCGGGTGATGGAGGATATGGATTCTGGGGTGGATGTGTATTATGATCGGCGCTGGGAGGAGACTGACATCCTTGCAGAATGGCTAGAGCTGAATCATGATGTTTATGCTGGTAAACGAGTGCTGGTGCTGGGTGCTGGAGTTGGATCTGAAACGGTGGTGTTGGGTAGATTGGCAGATAAATTATACCTGAATGACCTTTCGCCTATAGCGCTGGACTTATGTGGGATGCAGTTAGTGAAAAATGGGGTGGTAGATTTCGACTGTCTTCTAGGCCGATATGAGGAAATTGATTTGCCTGAAGTTGATATGATTGTGGCTAGTTTTCTGGTTTATAATAAAGAGACGCTTCGAGCGATGCGTGCGTTTATGAAAGAGAGTCATAGTGACTTTATTTTGATGAATGGGAATCTTCCAGACTTTATGAAATGTCTCAAAAAATTAAATCACGAGCTGATCTTTGACGAAGAGGGAGCAATGTGTGTGCTTTTTAAAAAGGAAGATTAGAGTTTAAAATGGCGAATTTAAAGGCTGGGTGCTTTGGGCTGATGTTGGCGGGGCGTCCTAGGCGGACGTCTTCATCTAAGATGGATCTGGGCATTCTTACCGATTGACCATAGATAGTTGAACAACTAGTATAGCTTCATGAAAACACTGAAAGTATCAGCAGCCTGTCTGAACCAGACCCCGATGGATTGGGATGGGAATTTCTCCCGCATCAAAGGAGCGGTGGCTGAGGCGCAATCTGAAAATGTGGATGTGCTATGTCTGCCTGAGCTTGCGATCACTGGTTACGGCTGTGAGGATATGTTCCTGGCGCCTGATATCTGTGTGAGAGCGGGTGAGATGTTGGCGGAGATAGTGGATCTAGCACCAGAAATGGTGGTGGCTGTTGGTCTTCCTTGGCGGCACCATAATGCGGTGTTCAATGTGGCGGCAGTCGTTTGTGGCGGGGAAATACTGGGGCTTTACGCAAAGCAGAATTTAGCCGGTGATGGAGTGCATTATGAACCACGGTGGTTCAGCGCATGGCCTTCTGGCGAGGTGGCGGTGACGGAGTTCTGCGATGAGGATGTGCTGATAGGTGATTTACTTTTCGAGATTGGTGGGGTGAAGATAGGGGTAGAAATCTGCGAGGATGCTTGGGTGGCAGATCGTCCCGGTTCCCAGATCAGTGCCCACGGGGTGGATGTTATTTTAAATCCTAGCGCGAGTCATTTCGCATTTGGTAAGCAGCATGTTCGTGAGAGATTAGTGTTAGAGGGGAGCAGGGCATTTGGGGTGGCGTATGTTTATGCTAATCTGTTAGGAAATGAATCCGGCAGAATGATTTTTGATGGTGGTGCGATGATTGCGAGTTGCGGCGAGTTGGTTGCTACGGAGAAACGCTTTAGTTTTAAGGAATGGACGCTAACCACGGCGGTAGTAGATGTGGAGCTGAACCAGACTAAACAGGCGGCATCCGCATCGCGAACAGTGGATGTGGAGGGCTATGAAGGGCTGTTGAGAGTGGGGCTGGAGTGGCAAGAAAACAATGATTTACCGAGCGATGCAATAGAGCGAAAACTATGGTGTAAAGAAGAGGAATTCAGCCGCACGGTAGCGCTTGCGTTGTTTGATTATATGCGCAAAAGTTATTCACGTGGGTTTGTATTATCACTGAGTGGTGGGGCAGATAGTTCAGCGGTGGCGTGTTTGGTGAAACTCAGTCTAGACTTTGCTCTGGCAGAGCTGGGTGAGGATGGAGTGCGCGAGAAGTTGTCTTATTTAACGCTACCAAAGAGCACCAAGAACTGGATGAAAGAGCTGCTTGCGTGTGTGTATCAGGCTAGCGATAACAGCGGTGATGATACGGAGGATTCAGCTGAGAGCCTGGCGAGATCTGTGGGTGCGGAGTACCAATGCTGGAATATTTCTGAGCTTATAGATGGCTACACCGGGATGGTTAGCGAGGGGATAGGAAGAAAGCTTACTTGGAAAGAGGATGATATAACGCTGCAAAATATTCAGGCCAGAGTGCGTGCACCAGGAGTGTGGATGCTGGCGAATATCAGAAACGGTTTACTGCTCGCTACGTCTAACAGAAGTGAGGCTGCGGTAGGCTACGCCACGATGGATGGTGATACCTGCGGCGGTGTGAGTCCTATCGCGGGAATCGACAAGGCATTCCTCAGGCATTGGCTCAGTTGGTTAGAAACGAGTGATATGGCAGGTATTGAACCCATCGCAGCACTAAGTAAAGTGAATGCCCTTCATCCAACTGCTGAACTCCGACCAGAGGAATATGACCAGACCGATGAGTCAGATTTGATGCCGTATCCGGTGCTGGATGCGATAGAAAAGGCAGCGATCAGAGACAAACGATCACCGAAAGATGTCTTAGCACTAGTGGGTAAACGATTTCAAGACTCAGGCTACGATGACAAAATGATGAAGGCGTGGGTGATCAAATTCTTTAAACTCTGGAGTAGAAACCAATGGAAACGTGAGCGTTATGCTCCATCATTCCATTTGGATGATGAGAATCTAGACCCCAAAACTTGGTGTAGATTTCCCATTCTTTCAGGGAGCTTCGCTAAAGAGCTGAGTGAACTGTAAGTTTAGGGAATAATTTTATCCGCGGATACTCTCAGTAGTATAGATTAGAACCATGAGTGAATTTCAAGAATTAGTAGATGCCCATTACCAGCCGTTGTATCGGTTTGGGTTCAGTTTGGCTAAAAATCCTGATAAGGCGGCAGACTTGGTGCAGCAAACATTCTGTATTTGGGCGCAGAAGGGAGATCAGCTAAAGGATAGAAGTAAGGCGAAGACATGGCTCTTCACCACGCTGTATCGTGAATTTCTGGCAGGCGCGAGGAGGTCTAACAAATTTCCTGAGACGGATCTGGAGGATTCTGAATACCACTTAGCCTCAAAAGAGGATGATACGGGAAGAGCTATTGATGCCAAGCGCGCAGTGGCGGTGCTGAATAGCATGGATGAAACCTTTCGCGCACCATTGGCATTGTTTTTTCTTCAGCAGCATAGCTATAAGGAGATAGCGGCAGTGCTAGATATACCGATGGGCACGGTGATGTCCCGTATTTCTAGAGGTAAGGATTTATTAAAGAAGAAGATGAGAGAAAAACTAGCGGGAAGCTCAAAAGTGGTGGTGATGAATTCAAGTGAAAGGGGACAGAAAAATGGATAAAGAACACGCTAAATTTATTTTACAGAGCTACCGACCAGATGGTGCGGATGCGAGCAATCCTGACTTCACAGAGGCTTTGCGCTTAGTAGCGGAGGATCGTGAGCTTGGACTGTGGTTAGCACAGGAGCGAGCACATGATGCGATGTTTGCAGAAGCTCTTATGACGGTAGATATTCCAGATGGTCTTCGTGATGAAATATTCTCGGTGATGGAATATGATGGTGGAGGTAAGGATTTGAGCTCTGAGATAGATGCTGTCTTTGTGGGTGCAATGGCGCATGTCTCTCCTCCAGAAGGGCTGAGAGACCAGATTATTTCAGCAATGGAAGTAGAGCGTGAGTCATCTAAGAAACCAAATTCTACTAAGGTAGTAAGGTTTCCTTTACGCTGGCTTAATGTGGCAGCCATCGCAGCGGTGCTCGTGCTGAGTGCTCTTTTTATCTATCCTGAATTTAATATTAATAGTAATGAACAACTGGCGCTACACGAGATTCAGTTAGGGATGGGGACGGTTCTCAATGCTTCTTATGAAATGGAGATCTCTGAGAACACCCTGGTAGCTATGAATAGCTGGCTGGCCAGAGAGGGCTTACCAGAAGCCGATACAGTGCCTCAGGGTTTAATTACTGATGCCGTGAAGGGCGGTAAGAAGCTTGTGTTAGATAATGGAGTTCGTGCATCGATGCTCTTTTTTGAGAAAAAAGATGCAGGAGAGTTTTACCTTATGGTTTTAAAGGTAAGTTCTCTGGAAGATGCTGAGAAATTACTGAGCATTGATCAAGTAGGGCTTAAAAGCTGTTGGAACTGCGAAGTGACGCACTTTAATGTGACTGCTTGGAAAGATAATGGTAAGGCGTATTTATTGCTGAGTAAATCTGAGAGAAAGACGATGTTGGAACTCTTTTAGTGAGGAAATCAGTCACTTTCGGTGGCTTTTGCTAACGGCTGTGCCAGCACAAAGGGTGTGATGACTACCGCTGTGAAGCGTGTCTGGTCATACTCCCACCAGTCCTCATGAAGGTGAGAAGGTTTCACTAGGTCAGCAGACTTCAGCCAAGCTTGCACTTGGGATTTGTCATCCTTAGTAAACGCATCGGCAACATCTGTTAGAGTAAGTTCTGGGTCCACATAGATCATCGCACCAGATTTGTAGTGCGGTTTGAGGTAGTTCCAGTCCACGTCGCCAGTGTATTTGGCAATCTTTTCTCCAGCAGATGTCTGATCGTCTCCTAATAGATTATATTGAAGTTTATCTGGTGATTCATCAGCCATGTTAGTGATCTTCGGTTAGATTTTTTTAGAGAGACGTCCAGGCAGCATTATTATTAGATGAGGCTACTGTTGCTTCAATAAATGCCATGCCTCGGATACCATCGTCAATCGATGGATAGTCATAGCTCTCTTTTTCTTCACCATTGAGCCTGTCTCTGATGTGACCGCTATAGGCGAGATAAATATTAGCAAATGCCTCTAAGTAACCTTCTGGATGAGAGGGTGGGGTGCGTGCTGCATCCGTAGCTGCCTCACAGAGGTAACCATTTCCGGTGCGGTAAACTTGCTGTGGCTGCTCTAGATGTTTCACCAGCAGAGTGTTTGGCTCATTTTGATGCCATTCGAGCCCACCTGTCTCGCCCCAGACGCGGATGTTGAGGTTATTTTCCTCACCCACAGAAATTTGTGACGCGTGTAGAATTCCTTTTGCGCCATTTCCAAATCTCAGTAAAATATTACCATCATCATCTAGTCTTCTACCATCCACGAAGGAGGTCAGGTCTGCCGCTAGTTCCTTGATTTCGAGACCAGTGATATATTCAGCTAAGTTCTCAGCATGGGTTCCAATATCTCCTATGCATCCCGCTGCACCAGATTTCTTAGGATCAGTGCGCCATGCGGCTTGTTTTTGGTCAGAGTCTTCGATCTTAGTTGCTAGCCAGCCTTGTGGGTATTCCACTACCACTTTTCTGATTTTACCGAGGTCGCCATTTTCGATCATGTGCTTGGCCTGCTTCACCATCGGGTAACCAGTGTAGTTGTGAGTGAGCCCGTAGATGAGCCCAGATTTATCAACGATTGTTTTCAGCTCAACTGCCTGCGCGTGATCTAGCGTGGCTGGCTTATCTGAAAGAACGTGGAAGCCGGCTTCGAGAGCCGCTTTAGCAGCTGGGAAGTGGACGTGATTCGGAGTCACAATGACCACGAAATCCATTCTTTCACCGAGTGGAAGCGCTGCCTCTTTCTCCATCATTTCAGCGAAGGATGCATAACTGCGATCTGCCGGAAGATAGAGCTCATTGCCAGAAGCGAGTGATGTCTCTGGGTTCGATGAGAATGCGCCACAAACTAACTCGACCTGTTGATCGATAGATGCCGCAATGCGGTGAACTGCTCCGATGAATGCACCCTGACCGCCACCGATCATGCCCATGCGTATTTTTCTGTGATTATTCATAGCTCAATTATTGGTTATCGGAATCAAATGCAGAGTCAAAAAGACCATTATGGTTAGTAGGGAAATCCAGTGCTTTCACATATGCGCAAGATTCCTTAGCGCCATGGAAACGCTCCATACGTGCGTCTTCCCATTCCACCGAGAGTGGTCCAGCGTATTCAATATCATTCAGAGCAACAATAATTTCCTCAAAGTTCACATCACCGCGTCCGACAGATCGGAAGTCCCAATGTCTGCGAGGGTCTGCGAACTCTGTGTGTCCACCAAAGACTCCGACAGTGCCGTCACCGTGACCGAACCATACATCCTTCATGTGAACGTGGAAAATACGCTCGGAGAACTGACGGATAAATTTCACATAGTCCACGCCTTGGTAAGCAAAGTGAGATGGGTCGTAGTTAAATCCGAACCTCTTGTGACCATTCACTGCCTCGATAGCGCGCTCAGCTGATACGATATCGAACGCGATTTCCGTAGGGTGAACCTCAAGTCCAAAGTTCATATCCACTTTCTCAAAAGCATCTAGGATACGGGTGAATCTAGTGCCGAAGTCATCGAATCCAGCCTGAAGATATTCTTGTGATGTTGGCGGGAATGAATACAGCGCATGCCAGATTGATGATCCAGTGAAGCCATTCACTGCGGGTGCGAAGTCGATGTCTCTCATCGCTTCAGGCTTGGCATCCATAAATTTTCTGCACGCCTGACCAGCTTTGATCATATGTTCCTCAGCACGGCGGCGTACTTTCTCAGGGTCTCCTTCTCCCCAGATATCGTCGGGAATGATCGCCTTATGGCGCGCATCGATGTTGTCACAAATAGCCTGCCCTACGAGATGGTTAGAGATAGAGTAACAGTTGAGACCATTCTCTTGTAGAAGAGCCCATTTATCAGAAACATAGGAGTCGTCGTTCAGTGCTTGATCGACATCGAAATGGTCTCCCCAGCAGGCGAGCTCGACACCGTCATAGCCCATCCCTTTGACTTTTGGCAGTAGTTCAGCGATTGGTAGATCGGCCCATTGGCCAGTGAATAAAGTAGTAGGTCTCATAATGTTTATCGTATTAGTTTAAGTAGTTTGCTAGTAGCTGGAGGTAATCTTGCAATTGATCGATATAAAAGCCAGCTATAAATGGTTCAGTTTTTTCAGTCGTATTTGACGCTATTCAGTTTTACTAAAAAAAATCATCATGAAATACAGAGACATTGTGGAGAATCGCTCCAGAATCTGTATTCATGATGATTGCTTTTAAAATACTGCTTTTCGCAGTCTAGTCTCAGATGGATTAAATTAACGTAATTTGATGTTAATGATGAGAGGTGTAGGTTTGGGAGGGGATTGTTATTGATAGAGTTACGCTCTACAAGACTGTGCCTTCTGGCTCGTCATGGTCGAGTGTAACTGGCTTGTAGCCACCTTTAGATTTATACCAGATCATAATCAGTAAGAAAGCTACTGCCATAATAGCTGGAAGAACTGCAGCTACTTTGAGTGATTTCTGACTGGTTACTTTCATCGTACTATTGACTACTTCACGACGCTCATCTGTCATTTCAGGGAGTTTCTTGAACTCACCATCATTGATAGAATCGTATTTGAATCCGAAGAAATCCTGCACTGAGAAAACAGGATTATCTACTGGTTTTTCAGGGTTTGTATTATCTACAAAGGTAGTTTCGTTATCGATGACAGATTGAACAAGAGCTGTCTCTGTAGTTTTCAGAGCATCTGTCTTATAGTGAGTCTGGACAGCACCCAGGAATGGGAAACCGAAGATACCGACGGTAAGAAGACCCATTGCAGAGACTGTGTTGAGTGTCATCGCTCCACCTTTAGGGAATTGCTCAGATGTGAAGCCTAGCACTGTCGGCCAGTAGAAAGTTTGTCCAACCGCATAGAGAACAAATGCTCCGAAGATCATAGGACCAGCAGGAACTGATGAAAGTGCGTAAAGACCAACAATAGAGAATACTGAGCTGAGCAGTAGAAGTGCAGGAGGGCTCATGTATTTCAATGGCACACCCGCGAAGAAGCGAAGAACCATCATAATAGCTGCTGAGAAGACGATTGCCCAAGCTGCATTTTCAGCTCCCATGATTGGCTTCATTAGTGATTGAATCCAACCATCTGTAGCAAGTTCTGCGGTAGCGAGTGGGATCATAATAATACAGAGGATAAAGAAGAGGATCTTACCGCCAGATTTAAGAAGAAATCCAGTGATTAGTCCAATAGCTGCTCCGATAGCTAAGCAGGCTACGAGTTTGTTTATATCACCGAAGTCTATTCCTAGCTGGCCTGTGATTTCATAGATAAGAAATGTAGAGGCTAGAAAAATACCGAGACCACCAAATTCACGAAGCATGTCTACGTAGGAAACATTGTTCTCAATACGCTCATCCACAGGATACTTACGGCACATTACAAACATGATGCCATAAAATAGAATAGGAAGAAGCATTAGGTAAAATATCCAACTAGTGTTGGCCCATACCAGCTCATCACCAGTGCCGATGAGTAAGATGTAACAGATACCACCAAATACGATACCAGCAGGCCATGATGCGTGAAGGATATTGAGCATTTTGCTTTTATCCTTCTTATACATTGTAGCGCAGAGAGGGTTGATCACCGCTTCTACAACACCGTGTCCGAGTCCAGCACAGATACATGCCCACCACATGGCGTCATAGCTACTTGCGCTGATGGTTAGGAGGACAGAGAGAGCTTGTAGGGCAAAGGCGCAGAACATAGAGACTCTGTAGCCTATCTTATCAACGATAAGACTGAAGAGAATCATGCTGACTGCGATCGGCCAGAGTGCGGCACCTGTGAGAGCTCCTACTTGAGCGGTAGTGATTTGGAATGAATCAGCCCAGAGATCTGGGATCATGACTCGAAATACAAATCCTACACCTGCTGCCATTAGCGCGAGAAAACTCGCCCAAAAGAGCATGTTCCTGTCCTTATCTGTTAGTTCTACTTTTTCCATTTTAGTATGTGTTGGTTTTATGTTCGACTAAGTCACAGACTTGTCGAATAGGAGGAGAGTTCTATCAGATCAATCTAGTCTGACAAGCAGTCATTTCGCCATTTATAGTTGATTTCATTCATTTAGCTTGATGATCGACCTGAAATCGTGACGATAGGTCTATGAAGTCAATGGCAGATCGAGCAGGGGATGATGGAAATGTCTTCTTGGATTCACTTAAAGTTGGGCAGGTCTCTAGCAAGATGTTTGACCTCATCCCAGATATGTCATTCTGGTTGAAAAACCAAGCTGGTGCATTCGAGTATGTGAATGTTCGGCTCTTAAAACAACACGGATTTGAGAGCAAAAACCAGCTCATTGGACTCACGGATCATGATCTCTACCCACCCTCTATGGCCAGCGTATTTCGTAGTGATGATGTCCAGGTTATGCAGACGGAAGAAGCGATCGAAAATAAATCTGAACTGGTCCCCAGCATCACTGGTGGTGTCGAGTGGAGAGAAACCTGTAAAATCCCGCTCTATGATAAAGCGGGGAAAGTAGTAGGCACGGCAGGCATGTCCAGAAGGCTAGGCATCACTGAGGGGCGACCAGGACCCACCCAGCATCGTAAAATTTCTGCGATCGTAGGTGCAATCTATAAGTGCGTGGAGCAGGAGATCAAAGTGGTCGATCTGGCTAAGGCGGCAAACATTTCCATCAGTACCTTAGAGCGCATGTTTAAGGAACACATGGGGATCACCCCCAAGAGATTTATCTTACAAGCGAAAATTTCTATCGCCTGCGAGTACCTTGTCATGAGCAAGAAAAGTATCAAAGCGGTTGGCGTTGCTATCGGCTACGAAGACCATGCCAATTTTACCAGAGCATTTAAGAAGCTCATGGGAATCAGCCCATCGCAATACCGTATGGCTCATCAATACAGAGCGAAAAAGTAGATAGTAGATAGTAGATAGTAGATAGTAGTCAGTAACACCGATAACCTAAGCCATTAAATTTCACACTTAGAACTTCCCTAATGAAGCTCCCCATCCACGAAGTAGAAGCCAAGTTGTTAGGAGACTTTGGCGCGGGCACACCGTGGCGCGTCCTTGTAAAGGCTCCCACAGGGTCAGGTAAATCCACTGGTCTTCCCAGTATGCTGCTGGATGCGGGCATCGATGGGAAAATTATCGTCGTTCAGCCGCGCCGGATCGCTGCCCGCATGCTCGCTCGCAGAGTTGCCAGCTTGCGCGGTACTCGTTTAGGCGATGAAGTCGGCTACATCGTCCGCTTTGATAATAAAACCTCACCAGCCTCCCGCATCATCTACATCACCGATGGTATCCTCCAGCGCTGGCTAGAAGATAACCCACTATTAGAAGGCATCGGTGCCATTATCTTCGATGAATTCCACGAGCGACGCCTCGCCATGGACATCGCCCTAGCAGACTGCCTCACGCTCCAAGAATCTCACCGACCAAAGCTAAAGGTCTGCGTCATGTCCGCCACCCTGGAGCTAGCCGGACTGGAAGATTACCTCGACCCATGCCGCCTCATCGAAGCCGGTGGCAGATCCTATCCCGTAGAAATTTCTTATCAGCACGCACTGCCAAAATCAAAAACCACCAACCGGTATGGTAATGGCGAAGAACCCATCTGGGAAAAATGCGCCAGAGCGGTCACCGAAGCAGTCATCGATCCCGCCTGCGGAAACATCCTCGTTTTCCTCCCCGGAGTCTATGAAATCCAGAAAACCATCACCCTGTTAGAGCAGAAAAAACTTACCTCTAGCAATGCTAAAAATGGAGGATGGGAAATCTGTCCTCTCTACGGAGCGCTCAAGCCAGAGCAGCAAGACCGCGCCGTCAGAGATGGTGGACCACCGCGCATCATCGTTTCCACAAACGTAGCTGAAACTTCACTCACCATCCCAGGTGTCTGTACCGTCATCGATGCTGGACTCGCTAGGATATCAGAGTTTGATCCACTCCGTGGCATGAACACTCTCTTCATCAAGAAGATTTCCCGCGCCGCCGCAGACCAGCGCGCGGGACGTGCGGGCAGGGTAGCACCAGGTAGATGCATCAGGCTCTGGAGCCAGCCAGACCACGCCAGACGCGCAGAATTCGAGCTGCCAGAAGTCCGCCGGATCGACATCACCGAGACCGCGCTCAAGCTAAAGTCTCGTGGCATCACAGACCTCTCCACCTTCCGCTGGCTAGACCAGCCCACAGCAGCAGGCCACCAACACGCGCTCCATCTGTTAGAAAATCTAGAAGCGATTGAGAGTGCCGAATCTACCAACCTTGGAAAGATCACCGCCCTAGGGAAAAGCATGGCCACCATGCCGCTCCATCCCAGAGAAGCCCGGCTCCTCATCGCCGCCCAGCAGGAAAATTGCCTACCAGAAGCCATCTTCACCATCGCGCTGATGCAGACAGACAGCGGCGGCATCTTCATGAAAGGGAAGCAACACAACGGAAGATCACAATTCATCTACGAAGAAGACACCACCGACTTCGCCGCAGACCACCGCGCCTACATCTCCGCCGCTGCCATGCAGTTCACCCCGCAGCGCTGCACCGCTATCGGAGTCCTCGCTCGCATCGCCCGCGAGGTCCAGCAGTCGGTCCAGCAACTAGAAAAAACCACCTCCAGAATGGGATGGGATGTCTCTAACAAGACAGCCGACTTCTCTCATAACGCAGAACCCTTCAGCCGCGCCATGCTCACCGCCTACAGTGACCGACTCGCCGTCAGGACCGGAGCAGGGAACCTTTCTTGCAGAATCACCGGCGGAAGATCCGGAAAAATCTCTCCAGACAGCGCCGTGAAAGATTCCCAGTTATTCCTCGTTACCTCTATGACAGAAGTCGGGGCCAGAGACATCACCGTCCACCTCAGCGGTTGCACCGAAGTTTTGTTAGAAACTGTTAGAGAACTTAGAGGTAAGTTTCTACAAGAAGGAAACCAAGCCGTCTATGATGAGAAAATCCGTCGTGTGGTCAACCGCCAGCAGACTACCTATCAAGACCTGATCATCACCACGAAAGATACGGGCGACAAAGACATCGATCCAGATCAAGCCGCCGCACTTCTGGCTGAGCGCGTCGCCAACGGCGAGCTAAAGCTGAAGAAATGGGATGCTGGGGTGGAGCAGTGGATAGCGCGTCTCCTCAGCCTGCGCGATTGGATGCCAGAGCTGGAACTGCCGGGATTCGATGAAGAAGATCGTTCCATTGCGCTAGAGACTATCTGTCAAGGCGCACTGGGTTATAAGCAGATCAAAGACAAAGAAGTCATGCCCGCGCTCCAAGGCTGGCTTTCCGCAGGTCAGCACGCTGCCCTCGAAGCCTACGCTCCGACTAGACTGAAACTAAGCAACGGAGAGCATGTGAAGGTGAAATACGAACTCGGCAAACCACCCTCTATCGCCCTCACCGTCCAGCGCCTCTACGGAATCAAGACCTCACCAACCATCGCCAACGGCACAGTCACCATCCAAACCCACATCTGCGCCCCCAACCAGCGCCCCTGGCAAATGACTCAAGACCTAGAAAACTTCTGGAAATCCGGCTTCGATCAAATGAAAAAAGATCTGGCGGGGCGTTATCCGAAGCATAACTGGACAGGTAAAACCAGACCACCAAGACCTAAAAAATAATGAAAGCACTCAAAAAATACATCCCTCTAGTGATCTCCTTTGCCTTAGGAGCATTTATTACCTATCTACTAATGAGTCTTAGTATCT
>CAWVXI010000048.1:0-19750 GCA_963934155.1 uncultured Verrucomicrobiales bacterium
AAAAATGGAGCGGGTGAAGAGATTCGAACTCTCGACATTGACCTTGGCAAGGTCACGCTCTACCACTGAGCTACACCCGCATTCATTTTTTCTTTATCTGTAAGTATGGAATTTCCAGCAATCATTCGCTGGAGCGGGTGAAGAGATTCGAACTCTCGACATTGACCTTGGCAAGGTCACGCTCTACCACTGAGCTACACCCGCATTTTACTGCGATCCATCATTATATTGTGCCTCGTCATCCATTGCTAGCATTTCTGTCAGCTCTATCACCAGAGGCGAGGCGTTTTCTACATGATCTGGTGTGATCGGCAAGCATTTTTTGTCAAAAAATCGTATTTACAAGCTCCGTTCAGCATCTAGCTTGTGAATGTGGACAAGCTCACTGAAATCATCAATCACAAGAATAAAGAGGTCGAAGCCCTTATTCCCCGCACTGCCAAACTCCGCGCTGCTGCGCTGGAGAGGAACGAATTTAGAGGATTTAGATCCGCGCTAGATCTCGGACCTGACCGACTCGCCGTCATCGCAGAGGTAAAGAAGGCATCTCCGTCTGCCGGAATCATCGACCCCAACTTCGACCCCGTGCGCCAGGCTAAAATGTACATCAACGGGGGGGCTAACTGTATGTCTATCCTCACTGATGAGCATTTCTTTAAAGGGCATCTCTCTTATCTCGCTAGGATCGCCCGCGAGTCTTCTATCCCCTGCTTGAGAAAAGATTTTATCGTCCATGAGGCACAGATCTATGAGGCTGTGATCGCTGGTGCAGATGCAGTGCTTCTGATCGCTGCTGCGATGGATGCTGAGAAGCTCAAAAGGCTTTATAATATATCGAGGGACTTCCAGCTGGATGTGCTGTTAGAAGTGCATGATTTACCAGAAATGGAAACGGCGCTGGATCTCGGTGCAGATCTCATCGGTATCAATAATCGAAATTTAAAGACCTTCACGACGGATCTAGGTATAACAGAAAAACTAGTTGATGAGGTGCCGGACAATGTCATTCTTGTCAGTGAATCTGGTATCAGGACGGCTTCCGATGCTCAGCGTGTTCTTAACGCGGGTGCGAATGCAGTGCTGGTGGGCGAGACACTCATGCGAGCGCATACTCCTGCCGATGAAATCCACGCTTATCTAGATCTGCGAGCCTCAAAAGAGACATCAGAGCCGGATGTCATAGAAGCTTAAATTTTCTGCAACTTATTGTCTACATGGCTGTTTAAAGTTAAAGTTACATTATGCCTATCCCTAAAACCTCAGCCATCTCACCAGATGACGAAAATGCCGTCAATGTGGATCTAATGCTGCGCGTAAAGCTCGGTGGGAGCCAAGCTGAGGATGCATTCCAGGAATTGATAGAACTACATCAAAAGGCGGTGATTGGAACGGTTGCTAAAATGTTGGGGAATTCTTCTGAAGCAGAGGACATAGCGCAACAGGTATTCATCCGGCTTTGGAACAGTGCTCCACGATACGAAGTAAAAGCTAAATTCACCACCTTCCTTTACACTATCACCAGAAATCTCGTCTTTAATGAAACCAAACGCAAGCAACGAAGGAAAGAACACTCATTGGAGGAACAACAAGAGAATAGTTTTAGCCAGCTAGAGGATAAATTCGCTAGCTGCCCGGATCAAGAAATCCTTCAAGCTGAGTTGAAAAACGAAGTCGATAAGGCTGTCCATAATCTACCAGAAAAACAAAGGCTCGCGGTCATTCTAAGACGCTATGAAAACATGCCTTACGATCAGATCGCAGACGTTCTAGAGCTATCCATCTCCGCGGTCAAAAGCCAGCTATTCCGCGCCAGAATCACACTACGTGAATCTCTCAGTCACTATCTAGATCAGTCATAAAAAACGTACCTTTCTTCTCACATTCCATTTATCTCATGAGCTCACAGCCTTGATGTGATCTTAGCCTAGGGGCTAAGAAATCCCTAGTAACACAGCTGGTATATATACAATAATAGGCTCTATATCTCCTATTTTACATACTCTTTACAAAGTAGACTTCGATTTATGTATATGCTAGCGTCACACCATGAATACAACTACAATCCTAGTCGCAGAAGACGACCCAGCTGTAAGGCAGGGCGTGGTCGACGCTCTAACATTCTCAGGCTACCACGTGATGGCAGCAGCGGATGGAAGGCAGGCCATGAACTACGCTTTATCCACCCAGTATGACTTATTGTTACTGGATTTAGTCATGCCGCATCACAGTGGCTTCGAGGTTCTGGAGGCGCTTAAACGCAACCGACCTGGGCAACCGGTCATTATCCTCTCCGCTCGCGGAGAAGAGGCGGACCGTGTCCAAGGACTGAAAATGGGAGCTGATGACTATGTCGTGAAGCCATTCAGCGTGCGCGAGCTGCTAGCCAGAGTGGATGCGGTGCTACGTCGCAGTAATGAACGTGCACCAAGAGTGAAGGAATTTCACTTCACCAAGGGTACCGCTAGCTTCTTAAGGAGAGAAATTCTCTACTCAGAAGACAACACTAGGGAGGATCTCTCAGATAAAGAATCTGAGCTACTTCTCTACCTCGTTTCTAACTCAGGAAGAGCCATCGCTAGGGATGAAATTCTAAGACAAGTCTGGAATCTAGACCCTAAAGGCATTAACACCCGCACCATCGATATGCATGTGGCGCACCTCAGAAATAAACTCAAAGACGATAACCAAAGTATCCTCCAAACCGTAAGAGGTAAAGGATACATGATCGCATCATAATGATATGACCAAAACATCCACTATCTGGATCATCGCAGCACTCTGTGTGATCATTGTATTAACCGCCTTCGGAGTCATCACTAATGGGATGATTCAGAAAGACACCCAGCACTCACAACAGATAGTGGATGCCCACCGCGAGGGCCGTATTAGGCTTGCCATGTGGCGGCTAGACACCCTCGCTGCTTCAATCATTGCCGATGAGGATGATCGTTCAGTCTATGAGTTTAAGAACCCGGAGCTCGTCACTCATCCTGACCCTGCCCTGACGAGCAATGTGAATCCATTCTACTACAAGACCCCTGAGACTGCGATCCTCTACTGGAACCTAGAACCGAATAAAAGACATTCCGTAAACTCTCCGCAGGTCTATGGAAATGATTACCTGATAGGAAATAGTATCGATACTTCATACAACTTACGAAACGGCCAACAACTGGATCAGCTCAAAGGCATTCTCTCAGCGAAAACAGACGAATCGGCTTCTTCCATACTGCCGAAAAGCGATAACAGATCACTCACTTGCGCAGCTGCCCATGTATCACTCGTTAATTGGGGTGCAGCCCAACTAGATCAGGTCGATACACCATTGAAACAAGACTTCAGCTATAATAATTATTCTCAAAACACCAAAAGCCAAGGCACTATTGACGCATTAATCAATACTCCTAGTGAGCAACAGAAGCTCACCCTCGCTGATAAAGGTAGCCGAAAGAAAGCGGTGGCAAGAATTTCTAGTAATAAGCGTACTCAAGAATGGTCTAATAGCATCAAGCAGACCAAGGAAAAACTTACCTCTAAGTCTTCTAAACCAGCAACTCCGAGGAAGTCTGAGAATAATCAATATCCCAATAATATAGCAGAGCCATTTTCTACTCCTTTTAGCCCTCTGTGGCTCGATGGTGAACTCATGCTAGTACGCAAAGCACGCGCATTTAATAACGATAGCGTCCAAGGAGTTTGGCTCAATAAAGATATCCTCGTCGAAAAACTACTTGCCGAAATCCATGACCTTTTCCCCCATGCTAAACTCGTCCCCGCAAAGCAAGACATCATCAACCTACTAAAGGGACACAAGACAAAAGGAGACGAAACCACGATGTTGAGTATCCCGCTACGTCTCATCCATAATGATCTCGCACTGATAAAACCCAACCCTATCGACTTTTTGAACGGACCCATCGGGCTTGCATGGCTAGGTGCAGTTCTGGCGATCATCGCCTGCTTTTTCATGTTAAAAAGTGTGTTGAAAATGTCTGAACGGAGAGCCGCATTCGTCTCCTCCGTCACCCATGAGCTAAGAACACCTCTGACCACATTCAGGCTTTACTCAGACCTGTTATCATCGGGCATGGTAAAGGATAAAGAAAAACAGCAGCACTACCTCAACACGCTCAAGCATGAGTCAGAGCGCCTCACACACTTAGTCGAAAATGTGCTTTCCTATTCTCAAATTGAGCGAGGTAGTGCCAAAGCAAAGGTGGAAACCATCTCACTCTATGCATTCATCCAACGCATCGAACCGCGACTAAATGAACGTGCCCAAGAAGATGAAATGTTTGTCAATACCATCTTCTCTGACAGCTCATCCGATGAGCCCCTTCACATCGATATTACCGCTGTAGAACAAATCATCTTTAATCTCGTGGACAACGCCTGTAAGTATGCCTCATCTGATGAACACGGAAAAGAAATCACCCTGCTCGCTGAAGTGAGGAACAAGAAAATCAATATCCAAGTCTGTGACCAAGGCGACGGAATTGCCCGCTCCGAGCAGAAGCGGCTCTTCAAGCCATTCCATAAATCAGCAAACGAGGCAGCCCACACCAAGCCAGGAGTTGGTTTAGGCTTAGCACTCTGCAAACGCCTCGCCAAGGCCATGCGCGGCGACCTAACCATCGCCAAGAGATCTAAAACTAAAGGCGCCTGCTTCCATCTGAGTCTACCAAGATAGCGGTTTTAGCCGCTTTAGGTGTGTGACGGTCTGGGATCCTTAGGAACGTTTATTATACCATCCTCACAGTGATACTGGATTGATCGTTTGATGGAATGATTTGAAAGTGCAGTAAAGCCGACTGGGCAAATGGTATTAGTCATTGGTTTGACCCTCTAAGTCAACAGCTCTTTGACGATCTCTTTCCACTCATCCATAAAGCTCACAGTCTCTTTAGGAACTCTCTTATCTACTTTATGATACCAGTATTTCGCGTTATCTAGATCACCCTCTTGACGGTGAAGCATGCCATGAATCCATGATGAAGCGGGCTCCTTGAGTTTCTCAACGAATGCATGCGCCTCATCCCATCTGCCCATCCCTGCGAGCCAGAGACAACGCTCAGTCTCATTAGTGAAAATAGGTTTTTCCTTGGCCTCTACTTCGATGATCATGTCTTTTGCTCTCATAATTTTTTGATTGTTTAATTGTTTAAATGAATTTCATTGCCTTCCCTATAGCATCCAGCGTGTCATCAATATCGCCAAAACTATGTGCCATACTTATAAATCCTGTCTCATACGGGCTCGGTGCAAAGTAAACTCCCTCGTCTAGCAGCGCCCAGAAAAACCGCTTAAATGCTTCCATATCTGCCCCTTGAACATCATCCATATTGACGATTTCTTTATCTGTGAAAAACAAGCAGAACATCGATCCTACACGGTTCAACTGATAATTGAGCCCATTTTCCTTCAGCAACACACGGATTCCATCTTCGAGTCTAGCGCCAATGGCTTCTAATTGATCCCAACCCTTAGCCTTCTCCATTTCCCTAAGCTGCCTTAGCCCTGCCGCCATTGCGAGTGGGTTTCCGCTGAGTGTTCCTGCTTGGTAGACTGGTCCATCCGGAGCCAAACAATCCATAATTTCTGCCTTACCACCAAATGCCCCTACCGGTAAACCGCCGCCGATGACCTTCCCCATGCAAGTAAGGTCTGGAGTGACTCCCATCAGCTCTTGCACCCCGCCCCGTGCTACACGGAAGCCGGTCATCACCTCATCAAAAATCAGCACCGCACCATAGCGCGTGGCTATTTCTCTGAGGAACGCTAAGAAGCCTTCCTTAGGCATAATCAGTCCCGCGTTCGCTGGGATTGGCTCCAGAATAATCGCCGCAACCTCATCCCCTATTTCCTTGAAAACTGCTTCCACAGCCTCAGGATTATTAAAAGGAACTGTGATGGTATGCTTCGCAAAATCTTTAGGAACTCCCGCACTATCTGGCTCGCCATGCGTCAGTGCGCCAGAACCAGCAGAAACTAAAAGATGATCCACATGACCATGATAACAGCCCTCAAACTTAATCACCTTATCGCGTCCAGTGTAGCCACGTGCCAGCCGGACAGCAGACATGGTAGCCTCGGTTCCAGAGTTCACCATACGCACTTTTTCCACGCTAGGAACCCAGTCCACTATCGTCTGAGCCATCTCTATTTCCCAAGGATTTGGACATCCAAAAGAAATTCCATCCTTCGCCACCTCATGGATCGTCTGCGTTATCACCAGCGGTGCATGTCCTAAAATAGCTGGCCCCCAAGTGCCTATGTAGTCGATATAAGTCTTCCCATCCACATCCGTGATCCGGCTACCATGCGCTTTCCTCACGAAAAACGGGTCACCGTCGACGTTTTTAAATGCTCTAACAGGAGAATTAACCCCGCCAGGAATGATTTCTTTTGCCTTAGCAAATAACTTCTGAGAAATAGGACCGATCATTTTTGGTTGTAAGATTGAATATTGGAAAGTGAATATAACATCATGTGAAAATATACACAAGATAACTTTACTGCCGTCACTAGCCTCGTTGACAATAGAAGTCAATTAAAGAGTCGTTGTAAAATAAATCGCATGAGATCTTCATCGAATCCACCTTCAGGGACAAGAAAATGCTCATTATCATAGATGTGATAATGAGCAGAAAAAAGAGTACTCCCAACAGGATTCGAACCTGTGACCTACGGTTTAGAAAACCGGTGCTCTATCCAGCTGAGCTATAGGAGCGTTTACTCTTCAGTGGGCATGTGTTACGCCTCAACGCTAAAAGATGCAAGGCGATTTTGATTTATTTTACGCAATGCTAATCTCAACAGGGTCTTTTATGAATCAAATTATTTCTTGAGCTCACTATTGCCAGACTCAATCGTCATATTCATCTGCATCATCATTTCCACACCTTGGACTTCTGCTACCATATCGAAGAATACTTTACTCTCTGTGAACTGCCCATCTTTGACATCAAATAGGTAATAGCCATCAATGCTCTTAGCGCTCATGACCATGTCTACGCCATTCTGCTTGACCTTTACTTTATCCATATCTGCTATGAATTCGATTCTTGCTATCTGCTTTCCTTCCACTTCTTTTAATGAGACTAACTTAAAATCATAGTTACACGAGAGTCCACCCTCAAACCCTTTCATCGGCGTCAACAGCGTGGCCTTCCAGATCTCGCCCACTTTCACTTCGCGATGTGGGATCATCAGTGACTGCTGCTTAATGATGCTTTCAAGTGAGTCCTTGGTGAGTCCCATTTCTGGCTTCAGTAGCTTTTCATCGAAGTCCTTTAGTTCGATAAACTTGCCGTCTCTTCCGAAAAGTGTCTTAAATTTCAGTTCTAGCAAGGGAGCCATCGCCTTATCCAAAGGGCTATCTGGGTTTGGCTTAGTGGAGTTATAACTCAATATATTATTTCCACCCATATTCATATTCATGGAAATGGCATCTAACTTCATGTTCACGATAGTTCCTTTTTCATCATTCGAAGAAGGTCCCTTCATGCCCATCACCATGGTCATTTTGGTCGCAATATCACCACCTCCTTGTGGGTTAGGCATGGTCATATCGACTCCGATGCTCTGCTTGATAATGTATTCATGATCAGGCTTCCATTTCATCGTAAGATCTGCTGACTGAGCCACAGCTGAGCCACTCACTAGAACTGCTATAAAGACAGCAACCATTGTTTTATAATTAAATATCATCGTATTATTGTTGGTTAATCTAACTCTAAACTATGATATTTAGAGCAGATGAAAAGGGAATAATCGAGCTTAGACTGTTCTAAAAGGCAACTAAAATCTTACGCAAGCAATCCACGACGAAGACCATTTCACCCAGTTTAAGGCCGAATGGAGGGGTAAAGCCGAGGACGTTTCCGTCTCTACCATCAGCTAGCATAATGATGCCTCTGGCCAGCATTTGACTAAGGATCTGCCCCGCTATGTCACCCGCTGGTGAATCGTCGGAATGCTTTAGCTCTATGCCGATCATTAGCCCGCGTCCGCGTATCTCGTGGATCAGTGGTGAGCTGATCTCTCTGAGCATCACCATGAGTTCTTCGCCCTGCTTATGGACATCGGCTGCTACGGACTCGTCTTTGTGGATATTTAGCGCCTCAACTGCCATCGCACAGCCCACTGGATTACCCAGAAATGTGCTGGTGTGTAATGCCTCTCCGGGAGAAACTGGCCAATTGTCCATTATCTCAGATTTTCCCACGCAAGCAGAGATAGGATAGCCACCACTGAGCGCTTTCCCTAGGCAGATGAGGTCAGGATAAATCCCTTCCCACTCGCAAGCAAAGAGTTTGCCAGTGCGGTTAAATCCGGTGTAAATCTCATCGAAGATAAGGATCACGTTATTCGCATCACACCACCCTCTGAGTAGCGCCAGAAAGCCCGCTGGCGGGATGATCTTCCCCCCGCGTCCTTGGATCGGCTCCACAAGTAATGCTCCATATTTATCTGCATCGACTAATTCTAATTCTGCCCTAACGGAATCTAACATTTTCACCGATGAGGGAAAACTTACCTCTAGCCTCAGATCTGGAAGCTGTGCCTCGAAGGGCTTGCGGAACTTCTCAAACCCACTACCCATGAGTGCTCCGTAGCCTAATCCATGGTAGCCGTTATCAAAGCAGATCACCCCAGGCTTACCGGTGGCGATAAAAGCTGTCTTGAGTGCGGATTCTACGGCTTCAGACCCAGAATTCGATAATATAGACTTCCCTATCCCCTGCCCCCAGCGTTCAAAAGTGATTTCTGAGAGCTGCTTACAGACTTCCACTTTTAACTCAGTGGGATGGACATCACCCATCGCGTGGATGAGCTTTTCTGACTGCTTCCGCATCGCCTCCGTCAGTGGCGCATGACCATGCCCCAGCCCCGCCACTCCAAACGCGCTGGTGAGATCGATGAACCGATTCCCATCAGTATCCCAAACATTAGTCCCACTAGCACGCTCCCAGAATACCGGCCAGTCGGGTGCCGTATAGGTCACGTTGTGACTCTCGTATTTACGAAGTTCCCCAGCCAATTTAAGTGACTTAGGTCCTGGAATAGTAGTGATGAGATCTGGTAACATTGAGATGATTATTTAGCCAAGGCGTCTAATAGTTTCTCATGAATCCCACCGAATCCTCCGTTACTCAGGACCGCCACTACGTCGCCAGGCTTCGCCTCTGCTGCCACGTGAGTGACGATGTCATCCACCTCATCGATGAACCAGGCTTCTGTTCCCTGTGCCTTCACATCGGAGACGAGCTGGCGCGGGTCTAGACGATCGTGCTCATCTACTTTCTCTGGATCTGGGACTCCTGCCACGATGGCTTTATCCGCTCTTGAGAGTGCGTCTGCCAGTGGCACTTGAAAAATTTTACGGCGCGTGGTGTTAGACCTCGGCTCGAACACGACCCAGAGATTATCGCTCGGAAAGCGCTGTCTCAAGGCGTCGATAGCTAGATCGATGGCTGTGGGGTGGTGGGCGAAGTCATCGATGACTTTCACTCCCCCAGCTTCGCCTTTGAGCTCCTGTCTTCTGGCAATGCCTGAGAAACTTAATAGCCCCTCGCGTATTTCATCAGAATTCAGACCAGAGAAGAGCGCCGCACTGACAGCCATGGCGGCGTTTCTAATATTGAATTCACCAGACATGGGGACGGTGTAGCGCTCACCTGTTAAAGTGAAGCTGCTCAAATCGCCATCATAGTTAACATCCTCGATGAGGATGTCATTCATTTCTCCTAGTCCGACTCGTTTCACTGGCGCTGGCGCTTTTTCTGCCACGTCGCGGCAGTTTGGATCATCGCCGTTAATAAAGGCGATGCCGTTTTGTGGCACGATTTTTAGTAGTCGCTCGAAGGTAAGTTTGATTTCATCGATATTGTCATAAATATCTGCATGATCAAACTCGATGTTATTCATGATGACTACCTCTGGGAGATAGTGGAGAAATTTTGAGCGTTTATCAAAGAATGCGGTGTCGTATTCATCACCCTCTAGCACGGTGAACTCACTATCTGTAAAGCGAGCGCCTTTACCAAGATTACTAGGAATCCCGCCGATCATGTGGCTAGGATTCTTACCAGCAGACTCTAATATCCAAGCTAGCATAGAGCTGGTAGTGGTTTTGCCGTGGGTTCCTGATACGACTAAATTGCGCTTTCCTCTTAGGAAGTTATCCTTGAGTATTTCTGGGAGTGAACAGTAGAGAAGTTTTCGGTTGAGAGCTTCTTCTGCCTCCGGATTTCCGCGAGAGATCGCATTTCCAATGACGATGACATCCGTATCTGCGGGGATATGCTCTGCCTTATATCCTGATGAAATCACAACCCCCTGCTCCTCCAGAAAGGTGGACATGGGCGGATAGACATTTTTATCTGATCCAGTGACTTGATAGCCCTTTGCCTTCATTGCTGCTGCCACTGATCCCATGGCGGTGCCGCATACTCCTACGAAATGAAAATTATTCTTGTTGCTCATCTAATCATGCTAGTTTTGCGGATTTTTTCTAAAATTGTGGGGCAGAAACCTTACCACTATCAACCTCGTTCTGACGCTTTGATAGAATATTATCGGCCATTTCCCTAACCATTTTTTCAAGAATCAGTCGAAGATGGCTGCCGCGCCTGTAGTCAGCAGGTGCGATGTGCTTAACACGATTCGCATGAGCACACATTTGGAAGCACTTGTCGAAGCTACGATTGGTCTCATCATCAGGATTGTAAACCGCGATAGCGTGACCGCCATTTTTCTGCATCACCGTGAAGCATGGGACATCGGTAGGGCCATCTCCCACGTAAACCATATTCTCGAATGGCACGGGCCGCACACCTTCTGGCATATGGTCATTAACATCCTCACCATACTCTAGCAGTCCTTTATTAATTCGGAAGAGATACTGGGTCTTGGTCGTGTGTGAGATAGCGCGCTTAGGGAAACTAATGACTCCATTTTCATCTTCGCCAAATTCACAACCATAGATTTTCTTGAAATGCTTAGCGAGTCGACTACCATCAACAAGTGCCTTCAGCCCAGAGGAAACAATGTAGTGCTCCACTTTTATCCCCGCTGCCTTGTGCAGGTCTGTAAGGCAGAGACCTTCTATTTCCTCGAACATCTCAGGGAGTCCTGGGAAGAAACTCAGGTTTGCTCCCAGCTCGGTGAGGCGATCATTTGAGACACCATCCATGGCTAGGTAGTCTAGAAGACACTTGAGATAAGCGAGTTCACCGTCCCATTTTTTCTCTTTCACTAGGACGTTGCATTTCTCCCAAAACGACTCGGGATTAATCCCAAACTCTGGGAATAAGACATCGTCCTGCATGTAGCGGGGACTGAGCGTCTGGTCATAGTCATAGACGAGCGCTATGGTAGATTGTGGAATGGCCATAGATAGATAGTTTGAAATTTTATAAAAATGTTTCTACTCATATTCTGCTTAGCACAGAAGTATTGCACAGAATAAAACAGACTCCCTCACCAGAAGCAAGTATTTATAGTATTCTCATTATTCTCATAGTGACAGGAATCCTCTAATAAAAAAACATCTCAAGTAAGGTTACTTGAATTTCAGAACAGCGGCTAATTTCTTAGCCGTTATCTCACCAATCCCCTTTACGCGCATGAAGTCTTTACCATTTTTGTAGCCTCCATCTGGACGTTCAGCTAACAGGGATTTCACATCACTTTCCTTCACCCCAGAGCGCTCAGTTATAAGCACGATGGTGGCAGCATCATCTTTCGCGTTGTTGATATTGATTTTCCCTGTCAGTTTACGATATTCAATTCTTTCTTTCGCTAAATCTCGCCACTCAGTGAGTCTCCAAATACCATTTCTTTCACCTATTGCAGTCATTTCTAGGTCATATAACTCAATTCCGTAAGAGCCTTCATCCACATCTGGTAAGTCGTCGTTAAACCCATAAACTCTCGCCAAGCCCGCCGTCACTAAAAGCTTACCAAGATCAGCACCATCATTAGTGAGCACATAGGCATAAGAACGGTTTCCAAACTTACCTCTAGCATTCCTGTTCTGAGTGATCACGGTAAACGGCTTACTGAGTAAATTCTTCATCTCTTGTGTCCCTTTATCTCCCTCTTGTTTAAGTCGTTTATACCTTCTATCCGCATCATCATTGCGGTAGACACCAAAATAGTACGCCTGAGCATCTAGCCGCTGCTTCATGTATACCTCTTTGTCACTGGTCTCTACACAATCCACTCCATAGAGTCTAAACACCTTCTTTGTTCCATCCGCTAATTTCACATGAAAGCTGTCTCCATCATTCCAGTCTTCACGGATGAGCTCACAATCTTTGTATTCGGTGAATTCTGCATCAACCGCAACTGCAATCATACAACTAGAGATCATAACAAGAAAAAATCCACATGCTTGATAAACATTTTTCACTATTTTCATAACCATAGCAACCTGTCTCTTTTCGAACCAATCGTCCATAATTATCTCTAAAATTTTCGTTGCGTATCCTTAACGCCCTATTATATTTATATCAATTACGTTTAAAACTATGCCAAGTTTCACCATTCAGAATAACCAAGTCAATAATCTGACCTCATACGCATCACCCTACTCAGTGGCGGCGCAGTCAGAGAATATCAGGGCAGGATTCATCCGTAAAACCTATATGCACCTTGCTGGGGCTATCGCTGCATTTGCAGTTTTAGAGTGGTTATTACTCCAGATTCCAACCGTCCAGAGTCTCGCCATGACGATGGCTAATACTGGCCAGAGCAAAATCATAATGGTGGTGCTATTCTTGGCCACATCATACCTTGCTAACAAATGGGCCCTCAGTAATACGTCTATCCAAAAGCAATACTTGGGCTTAAGCCTCGGTGTCATTGCATGGGCGATCATGTTCCTGCCTATGATCTACATAGCGAGTGCTTACACCCCTTTTGAAGGGCTTATCTTAAAGGCCGGTATTCTAACTGGTGCACTTGTTGCCGGGATCACCTTCGTTGCCTTTACCACCAAGAAAGACTTCTCATTCTTAAGCGGATCTCTAAAAATTGGCTCTTTTATCATCATTGGTCTCATTCTGGTTTCTTACGTCTCAGGGGGAACTCTTGATCTAGGTAGTTGGTTCTCAGCAGGTATGATCTTATTCGCATCTATTAGCGTGCTTTATAGCACCAGCAATATCATTCACCATTATAACGCCAATCAATACGTTGCTGCATCACTTGGACTATTTGCCTCAATCGCATTACTCTTCTGGTACATCCTCCATATCCTCATGGCATTTGCTAGTGGAGGCGACTAATTCCAAGCAATCACTTCACAAAACGAATCATTGATTCATAGCCCAAATTTAGCCGGGCTATGTTTTTTTCATACCCATAAAAACCTCACCATGAAGCGGGTAGGCAATCAAGTAGATTTGGTTTTCGGTTTAAACGTAATAACTATCGAGGATATAATATCCGCGTTAGACTTGCATGATATTCAATAAAAATCATATCGCTATGAATAGCCTTAAATTAATCTTGCCGATAGCTTGGATCGGGCTAGCTCTTGGTCAACAGCTCAATGCAGCACCGAAGAACCAACCCGCTAATCCAGACTTTACTAAAGGCGAAGCGATACCAGAAAAAGCGACAAAGTCCACATCACCAAAGTGGCCAACGACTCGATATTTATGCTCGATGTTGCGGGTGCCACGTTCAATATGACTATTTTAAATACTGGCATGGGTCACATCACTCTGGATTCGTTGCACGATGTCTTGAAGCGTGATTCATCTTTTTCTTCTCCTAATTTGATCATTGCTTAAGTATCTGGAGACTTGGCTGGCTGAAGCGATTTTGTGTCTGCTATAGGAGGAGTCAATACAACAGGTTTAGATTTTGATCTAACCAACGTGCTTACTGACGAAATTCTTGCGGCTAGTGAGTCCGCAGTGTTCTCTATGGCCTTCACTGGAAGTGCTCGCGAAAACAGCCGCTTACGTGAGGACGTAGGTCGCATCCGCAACAATGAAATTAACGAAATTATTCACGACTTTGTAGACAACAAGAACGTGCATTGGCTGGATATCAACCAGGTAAGAATAGAAGAAAAAAATATTACACACATTGCTGTGGGGCTATTTATCTCATAATTTCACATTTAGTCATCTTTATCTCACTTTCTAGTTGCCAAACCTCAGAATTCGCACTATCAAAACCCCTCACACCAAACAATTTTCATTATGTCAAAGCATTCAAGTCTCAAAGCACAAGGTACCGCAGCAGGTAAACGATCAGTTATGAAGCGATTCGAGCGCGTCAAAGCACTCAGGGAACGCGGTTTATGGACAGAAGGACAGTCACCGACTGGTCTGCCTAAAACTAAATCATCTGATTAGTAAAGTAGTCACCTACTTTACTCTCAGTTATCTAAACAAACATTTCGACAAGCCCGCTTAGCGATTCATTCGCCTTGCGGGCTTTCTTTCTCCCCATATTTCACTAACCTAGCAATAGTAGCCTGCTACCGCAGCAATAGTTCAAGCATCAAGTTCAAGCATCAAGACCATGACCACACCAGAAGACCAGCCTAGTTCAGATGATCATTCAGAAAATCATTCAGATGAATTTCTACCAGAAGTTTATGAAGAGTTTCGCCTGAACAGATACCTCGCCTCATGTGGTATCGACTCACGCCGTAAATGTGATCAGCTTATCCAAGATGGTCTAGTTCAGCTCAATGGCTACACATGCACTGACCTCTCGCAGAAAGTCAGCGACAAAGACTTTGTAAAGATTGATGGCAAACGCGTCCAACCCAAACAGGTCAAAACTATCATCTTCAATAAGCCTAGAGGTTGCGTCTGCACTAAGAATGACGAGCTACAACGCGATACTATTTATGAGTTCATCCCTCCCACACTCAGGCATCTTAACCACGTAGGCAGACTGGATCAGGATTCCGAGGGACTCATCGTCCTTACCAATGATGGCGACCTCGCTCAGCGACTCGCCCACCCATCACAGAGTGTCGAAAAAGAATATCTTGTTACCACCAATCAAGCCTATGAAAATGATGTATTAGACGCATTCTTGCGCGGCGTATTCATCGGTAAAGGAATGCCACGCGCTAAAGCTAAGTCCGTAAAGCGACTTTCTCCAAGAAGAATGCTCGTCACACTAGAGACCGGCATGAAACGCCAGATTCGTCTAATGTGCAAGGCACTCAATCTCAATGTAGTGAGGCTCGTCCGTGTGCGTATCGGTATGATCATCGATACCGGGCTAGAAACTGGACGCTGGGCAGAGCTATCTGAAGAAGACATTCAGATGCTACAGACCAATCCTAAAGAACAATCTAAAGGACACCGCAGCTCACCGGTGAAAGCTAAGAAAGCCGCTCGCAGAGCCCCTCCAAAGGCAGCTCGCTCTACACCGAGGAATAAGTCCTACAAGCGCAGGAAGTAGTAATTTATTGACAGCGAGAGTCAGTCAATGCACTGATAGACTACCATGAGAAATTTTGCGATTCTATTATTTCAGCTACTAACCCTATGCTCATCGCTGGTTACCCTCAACTCCTGTGATGAAAGCGGTAACTTTGGATACAGTGATAACCTAGACCAGCATGATTTTCCTCCATTTTATGTATCGAATGATCATCGATCTGCCACATTAGACGGCACGATCGATAGCAACTCATTTTCGCAGTTCACTCAGATGCTCAACGAGCACCCTGAGATAGCAACTATCCTCTTTGATCAAGCTCCAGGCTCTTTAGATGATGACGTCAATCTCCAGATCGGTAAACGTCTCAGCGATCTGAATCTCAACACTCATATTTTAGACAACGGAATCATCGCATCAGGTGCCGTGGATCTCTTTCTCGCTGGACGCGAACGAACTAGAGGGTTTAATACCTCAATAGGTGTCCACGCCTGGGCAGACTCTGACGGCAATCAAGCTGCCGACTACCCTGAAAATAACAGTGTCCATGATCACTATATCAACTACTTTCTAAGCATCGGAATGGGTAGCCAACTTGCTAATGATTTCTACTTCTTCACCATCAACGCCGCTGACCCTGATAATCTCTACTTCATGAATGAAAGTGAGATTCAGCTCTATCAGATATTCACCCAGTAGCACGGCGCATCAACATCAGTTCTTCAGCTTCTCAGGAGGATCACTGGTGAATCCCCAAAAGACTTAGAATATTACTATTAATCCAGAATAACTGTGAAGATGGTATAAGCACCTCAGGCAATAAAAAAGGGAAGCCTCGTTAGAAGCTTCCCTTGTATTAAAATGTTTTTCTTAAGGCTTTAAGAAAAGATTGTTCAGGATTATCCTTCGCCTCTTTTTTCTGTGCGCTCGCCTCTTCCTTTGCGCTCGCCGTCTTTTTTATCACCTTTTTTGCAGCCGTGCTTGCCTTTGAGGTGGTGCATCAGTCTGAATGGGCGGTTCTGTAACATCCAATCACCAGCTTTTTTGCGCTCTTCACCTTCTAGCTCACCGCTGCCGTCTTCGTCGAATCTATCAACCATGTCTTGCTTCTCAGCCTCACGAGCTTCTTCGCGCTCGGCTTCTGAGAGCTCTCCGTTGCCATCGCTGTCATACTTCGTAAGCATTTCTGCCTTGAACAGTTCATGAGCTTGCTCGAAGGTCTTCTTCATTGCAGACTTCTCTTTGTCTGAGAGTTCACCGTCACCATCAGTGTCATGCTTAGCCATGAAGTCATTCTTCATCTTAGTCATCTTCTCTTTCATTTCTTGATGTCTTCCCTTCATTGCTTCCTTAGCAGCGGTCTTCTCAACATCTGAGAGCTCACCGTCTCCATCTTTATCAAATTTCTCAAGGAGTCTCTTTTTCATTTGCTCTCCTCCTCTTTTACCCCATCCGCCGCGCTTGCGATTACCCATTTTTTCGCGGAATGCTTTCTTCTCTTCATCAGAAACTTCGCCGTCACCATCGGTATCGACTTTCTTCTTCATCTTGCCCATCCAGGCGGCTTTGGCTGTGCTCTTCTCATCGTCAGAGAGCTTGCCGTCACCATCGGTGTCGTATTTCTCCATCATTTGCTTGCGCATATCGCCACCTTTACGGCACTTACCGCCGTCTTCCTTAGCCATAGCGAGTCCTGAGAACCCAAATAGAGCTACTGACATTGTCATTACTAGTGTTTTATTCATAATATTTGTTGGTTAGTATTTAGTGATTTCAAAAGCCTAATTCCGCTCTTATGAAACTATAAACACGCTATTCCGCACATAGTTGCAGATTTTTTTGTTTTTTTCAATTAAAGTGATGCTTGCGCCCCGAGGCTCTTTTCCTCAGCTATCTTCAGGATCTCTGCGGTGCATACTAGATCTTGTACTGCATTACCTACAGATTTGAACACCCTAACTCCAGTCTTTGGTGATTGATAGTTTCCTGCGGCGAGCTCTCCTAACTCCACTGGATAGAAATTCTCAGGAAGCTGTCCCGCATCTCTCATAAGACAGACCTCACCTGCTTCTGCCATACAAGCATCACGCTGATCTAGACAGACGTAGGATCTAAGCATGGTTTCAGATGCTACTTCCGTGCGCTTTGGACCTAAAGACCCGATTGCATTGATATGAACGTTTACTGGCAGCTCGTGATCTGCGACCACAGCTGTGGGACTAGTCGTCGCGAGGGTGATCACATCACATTGTTTAATAACACTGCGGTCAGGGTTTGCCACCAATGTGCAGCCCGCCTTCTTAGCCAACGCTCCCTGCTCACTACAGAATGATACTGCGTTTTCTGGGTTTCTTGAGAAAACATAAATCGTTTCAAACTTTCTCACACACAGCATCGCTTCAAGCTGATGAGCACTCTGTCCACCAGTGCCAAAAAGAGCCGCAATCTTAGCGTCGTCAGCCGCCATAAGATCTGTAGCTAGTCCGATGGCTGCACCGGTACGCAACGAGGTAAGATAACCAGCCTCTACTAAAGCCACTGGCATCCCAGTCTCGGCACTATTAACGATGATAATCCCAGGGGTCACAGGTAAGTTTTTATTCACGTTATCACTAAATACTGAGACGACCTTAGCACAAAAAATCCCCGCTACATCTGAGTAGGCAGGTTTGTAAAGGACAGTGCCCGCATCGTTCACTAAGGCGGTGCGCAGTGGACTATCTACTTCACCTGCAGAAAGTGCGATGAAGCCATCACGCATCAGTTCAATGGCGCGCGGCATGGCCAGGGTTGCTTTCACGGTATCTTTATCTATCAGCCTTAAATTCATATCCTTCTTATAAACAGATTTCTCAGATAAATCTAGAGATTCATCTTCTGAAGCTCGTTTAGAATTAACAGCCAGAGCGGGAGAAGCCTGAACCACTGCTCGCTGATGATTTCTTGATGCACTTCAATGAGACCTGCAGATTGATGAATAGTTGCCATTACCGATTACCACACTCGGAGGCTAAAATAATTTAAGCCAGATGGTAAATAACAACTTAGCACGGAATAAACTCCCTTGTCACCGCTCCCATCATCACATAAACCACTATGACCACACTACTAAAATTTACCCCATGGGTCCTCAAAGCCGTTGTCTCCATCATCCTACTCCAAACTCTTTTCTTTAAGTTCGGTGGAGCCAAAGAATCAATAGACTTATTCACCAATATCACAACAAACGTCCCCGGGACTCCAAGCGATGAAGCCCTGATGCGTATCGGCTCTGGTATCGTCGAACTGATCGCCGTCATTTTATTATTACTACCACGTTTCACAGGCTGGGGGGCAGCCATCGCTCTTGCCACAATGCTAGGAGCCATCGCCACTCATCTCTATCTCGGGATCATCGATGAGCTTTTGATACTCGCGGTGATCACCGCTGTCGCCTCTGCAATCTTAGCCTGGATCTACCGCAGCCAGCTTCCTATCTTAAAAAGATACGCTAGTGAGAATACTGCTTCGCCGCTATCGCCTTAAACTCAGATCCTCCCTTAACCTTCCACTGGATCACTTCTAGAGAAGTTGGCCTCTCTTTTAGAAAGAGAGTAAACGGATGTAATCCTCCACCAAGGTTAAGCGTGTTGTCATTCGGATAAGCTTCATTTGAGTCTGTATCTAGCACATTGATTTTGTGGATGCGCAAAATTCCCTTTACTCCTTTTGCTACAGAAAAGGTGTATTCCCCTGCTTGATCCACCGAAATAAATCCACTGAGTTGATAGCTATCGCGTGAGACATACTTTGTTGTTGCCCCCGGTCCCACCTTAGCTTCAGTCACTCTCATTCCCGCTTGTGTTTTCACTCCTATGAAAGGTGCAATTTCAACTCCATCATAAGGACGCTTAGCACTCGGGTTTTTATGATGATGCCGAGCAACAGCCGCTAACCAATGCTGCTGATCTGGCACCCCTGGCTTACCCGCTAGGTCATTAGCTTCGGCTGGGTCTTTAGTGAGATCAAAGACTAAGAACGGCTCATTTCCACTCTTGATATTGTAGCGGATTGCCTTGTATTTCCCTTGTCGGATTGCTTGCATCTCACCGCGCTTTTGCCCCGCTCGTGCCTTGGGAAACTGTTCGCAGCTTGGAGTTTTGCCACCCACTCTGTATTCAACATAAATTTCTGAACCTTCACTTCCCTCACCTGTTAGAGTGGGAATAAGTGACACTCCATCAGCGATCGCAGGAGTGCTAGTCTTCGCTATTTCGCAGAACGTAGGCATCCAGTCTTGCATCTGTGATGGTGACTCAGTGATCGTCCCTGCCTTGATTTTCGC
>CAWVXI010000049.1:0-19259 GCA_963934155.1 uncultured Verrucomicrobiales bacterium
ATCTCTAGGCTATGCAATCGATCTCCCTTCAAGAGATTGATAAATGCTCTTGCAGGGAATTGGCTGCTACTTAGCTTAGTTAGCTATTTCGCCTCAGATTAAACGATAGGACGGCACTCGTGCTTCAGCCAAGCCTGCTCTTCTTCGTTGAGGAGAGGGGACAGTTTTTCTAGTATCTCAACATGGTAATTATTAAGCCAATCGATGAGGTGCTGTGGTAGCATCGACTTTTCGATAAGGTCGGTGTTGATCGGGCAGAAAGTAAGGTTTTCGAACTTAAAGAAACGACCAAATTCGTTTTCGTGGCTGAGAACAGTATGAACCATGTTCTCGATACGGATACCGTGCTCGCCTGAGCGGTAGCATCCAGGTTCGATCGTCGAGATCATTCCTAGCTTGATTTGCTCTGGGCTATTCGCAGCTATATGCTGTGGTCCTTCATGGACTTCGAGTCCAAAGCCAACTCCGTGGCCGGTTGAATGCTTGAAATTACGACCATGTTTCCACATTGCCTGACGGCAAATTCCATCCAGTTGTCCACCTGTTGCGCCTTCCGGGAATTCAAGCAAGAGGAGATCTAACATGCCATGAAGCACGGCAGTGTAATCTTCTTTCTGAAGCTGCGTAGGCTCGCCCATCGGAATGGTGCGGGTAGTGTCAGTGGTGCCGTGGACGAAATTTCCACCTGAATCGATAAGGAAAATATTCTCTAGGATGACTGGCTTATCAGATGCTTCATCTACGCAATAGTGGTTTAGCGCACCGTCTGGACCGTAGCCCATGATGGAATCAAAGCTGACATGACGGTAGCCTTCAAACTCAGCGCGGCAGGCCTCTAGCTTGCGGCTAGCCGATAGTTCAGTGACTACTTCTCCATTGCGAAGACATCCATAGAGCCAGGTGTAAAATTTCACGATTGCGGCACCATCATCGATCAGTGCTTTCTTAAGGTGCTTTACCTCGGTCGCGTTTTTGGCTCCCTTTAGATCAGTGACGATAGCGCGAGACTCGATCTGCATGCATTGCTTAACCGCCTCGGAGAGCTGATAGCTGATGTAGTTTGGCACGATCAGAATACGCACTGAGGAATCGAGTTCTTCTAGATCTTTTTTGACCGTGTCGTAGTCCTGAATGGTGACTCCAGCGGCTTCAAATTTAGCCTTTGCTACTGGGGTTAATTTCTCTGCATCCACATAGAAGATGACCGAGTCCTGAGTAATGAGAGTAAAGCAATAGGGAGTAGGGTTCTTGGCAATATCAGTGCCTCGGAAATTAAATAACCAGCAAGACTCGTCGGTGCGTCCCAGTAGGTAAGCCTCTACCCCTGCTGTGGTCATTTCAGCCCGCACAGCAGTGATTTTAGATTCTATACTCTGACCAGCGTAGCTGTCATCTACGAGAAATAATTCGCCCTTAGGTGTTTCTGGACGATCCTTCCAGATGGTGTTGATGAGGTCTGAATCAGTAAGCGCTTTAAGTGATGCTTGATCAAATTGCTTAACCCATTCTCTCGCTTGTTTCAGGTCAGTATCTGCACCATTGAATCCAACAGTTTGACCACTTTTAAGATTGGATTTCAACCATTTATCGATAGCCGGTGTATCGAGGTCGCTACTACGCATTAGCTCTACCTCAGTGCCTTCAAGTGCGCCCAAAGCAATCTCATAATACCTACTATCCGTCCAGAGTCCGCACCAGTCAGCCGTCACCACCACAGTGCCAGCAGATCCCTTCATGCCAGAAAGCCACTGACGACAAGACCACCGCTCAGCGACATATTCATTGTGATGAGGATCAGCATTTGAAACGATATAAGCATCGATTCCTGATTTTGCCATCTCGGCGCGTAGTAAAGCTATCTTTTGGTTAGTCTGCATGAGACATTAGTCCTATTAAATATCAGCGATTTTGCCAGCCATTTTTTAGAGAATGACTTGATTAACCCGTATCTTGAGCTATCAGCGATTAAATGGCAAACATGAGGGTGTTCTGTTGTATTTACCTTGTGAGGATAATTGTGCTTTCAGGTAAATTAAGCGGTTTTAATGAGGTCGGAACTTCTAGATTTAGAGAAAAAGAGTTTATAGCTCTCAGTATTAGCATTGATACTAAATAAAAAAAGCCGACCGCTGACTTTCGTCGCGATCGGCTTTGAGATTTTGTTAGGTTAGCTAGGCTTCATCATGCAGGCACTGATCACTGTAAACTGATCACTGCCGACTCTAGGAGCTACGCGACGAATTACATCATTCCGCCCATTCCACCCATTCCGTGGTCGTGACCGCCGTCTCCGCCTGCTTCTGCTTTCTCAGGGATGTCTGTGATGAGACATTCTGTGGTGAGAAGGAGGCCTGCAATGGATGCCGCGTGCTGGAGTGCTGAGCGAGTTACCTTTGTAGGGTCAACTACGCCTGCTTCGATGAGGTCTTCGTATACGTCAGTCGCTACGTTGTAACCGATGTTTCCAGTTGCGTCCTTTACCTTGTCAACGATGAGGGCGCCTTCGCGTCCAGCGTTTGTGGCAAGCTGGCGGAGTGGTGACTCGATAGCGCGAGCTACGATTTCCATCCCTGTGAGTTCGTCATCATTTGATGCTAGGTCAGAACAACCTGCTTCTTGACATTTTACGAGTGCACGGATGAGTGCTGTGCCACCTCCAGGGACGATTCCTTCTTCAACAGCTGCACGAGTAGCGTGAAGCGCATCTTCTACGCGCATCTTCTTCTCTTTCATTTCTGTCTCAGTGGCAGCTCCTACATTGATGATTGCTACTCCACCAGCTAGCTTAGCAAGGCGCTCTTGGAGCTTCTCGCGATCGTAGTCTGATGTTGTCTCTTCGATCTGGCGACGGATCTGTCCGACTCTACCTGTGATTGCTTCTGATCCACCTTCACCTTCGACGATTGTTGTGTCGTCTTTTGTGATGACGATGCGTTTCGCTGATCCTAGGTCATCGAGTTCGAGGTCTTCGAGCTTTAGTCCAAGGTCTTCAGTGATGCACTTACCACCTGTGAGGATAGCGAGGTCTTCCATCATTGCTTTACGGCGATCACCGAAGCCAGGAGCTTTCACTGCTGCAACGTTGAGGACGCCCTTGAGCTTGTTGATTACGAGTGCTGTGAGTGCTTCACCATCGATATCTTCAGCGATGATAAGAAGTGGGCGACCAGTCTTAGCGGTCTTTTCTAACACTGGAAGGATGTCCTTGAGGTTAGATATTTTCTTCTCGTGGATGAGGATGAGTGCGTTGTCTAGTGAGCAGTTCATTGCCTCTGCGTCAGTGACGAAGTAAGGTGAAAGGTAGCCTTTGTCGAACTGCATTCCTTCTACTACATCAAGAGTTGTCTCGATACCTTTTGCTTCTTCTACAGTGATGGTTCCGTCTTTGCCGACTTTGTCCATTGCTTCTGCGATGATGTTACCGATCTCGGTGTCCCAGTTTGCTGAAACTGTTGCCACCTGAGCGATTTCCTTAGTGTCTGAGACCGGCTTAGAGATCGCAGCAAGTTGCTTCACAATAGCTTCTGAAGCTTTGAGGATTCCGCGCTGGAGTGAGATAGGATTGGCACCTGCTGTCACGTTGCGTAGGCCTTCTTTGTAGATGGCTTCTGCTAGGACTGTTGCTGTAGTTGTTCCGTCACCGGCTACGTCTGATGTCTTAGAGGATACTTCACGGATGAGCTGTGCACCCATGTTCTCGTATGGATCGTCTAGTTCAATTTCTTTCGCTACTGAAACACCGTCTTTAGTAATCGTTGGTGAGCCGAATTTTTTGTCGAGGATGACATTACGACCTGCAGGCCCTAGTGTTGCCTTAACTGCTGCTGCAAGTTTTTCAACTCCGCGTAGAAGTGCTTGTCTTGCTTTTTCATCGAATATTAGTTGTTTAGCCATGTTATTATTGTTATTTGGTAATGGTTATTTGGTAATTAGTTTAGTGTCGCTGGAGCGACAGTTGTTAATGGTATTTCATAGGCATTTATTTAGCTCTCCAGAGCCAATAAACTTTCCCCTATTTGCAATTCACCATTAACTGGAATTTAGGCGTTAGCCGACGATTCCGAGGATATCTGACTCGGACATAATGAGGTGGTCTTCACCATTTACTGTTACGTCAGTGCCGCCGTATTTTGCGATGAGGACTTTGTCATTTTTCTTTACTGAGAATACGAATTCGCTGCCGTCTTCGTTTTTCCCGCCTGTACCGAGTGCTGCCACGATTGCTTCTTGTGGCTTCTCTTGAGCTGAATCAGGAAGAACGATTCCGCCTGCACTTACTTCTTCTGCGTCGATTCTCTTGAGGAGAACTCTTTGTCCTAGTGGTGTTATCATATTTTTATGGTTTAGTTGGTTGTTGGTTTAGAGTTGTTGGTTGTTTGGGATTCAGCAGGTAGTAATCACTACGATTTTACGACGGGCTATGAATGAATCTAAGATTCATTGCTACCCGCTACCTGCTACTCATTGTCTTAGCTTTAAATTACTTCTTCTCTTTCTTCTCTTTCTTAACTTTCTTTTCCTCTTTGGCTTCCTCTTTCTTCTCCTCTTTGACTTCCTCTGCGTCTACTACTTTACCTTTGGCGCGCTTAGGTTCTTTCGGGGCATCGTCAGATTCTGCTTCAGATGCTCCGCCCATTCCGCTCATGTCTGGCATTCCTGCTCCGCCACCTGCTGCTTGGGCAGCTTGTTGGAACTGCTCCATCATGGATTCGAGGTCTGCTTTGGATGACTTGATCTTGTCAAGGTCGTCTTCTTTGAGAGCTTCTTTGACAGCGTCGATCTTGCCTTGCATTTCTAGCTTGAGGTCTTCTGGTGCTTGGTCGCCCATTTCTTCCATTTGCTTTTCTAGCTGGTTGACCATACTTTCAGCTTCGTTCTTCGTAGTGACTGCCTCAGCGCGCTTGGTATCTTCCTCGGCGTGCTCTTCGGCGTCACGTTTTGCTTTTTCGACTTCTTCGTCTGAAAGTCCGCTAGAACCTTCGATGGAGATTTTCTGTTCTTTTCCGGAGTTCTTGTCTTTGGCTGAAACGTGAAGGATTCCGTTAGCGTCGATATCGAATGTGACCTCGATCTGTGGCTCGCCTCTGCGTGCTGCACCGATGCCGTCTAGGCGGAAGTTTCCGAGAATCTTGTTGTCCTCGAACATTTTACGCTCACCCTGACAGATGCGGATGTCCACAGCTGGCTGGTTGTCCGCAGCGGTTGAGAATGTCTGTGACTTCTTGGCTGGGATGGTTGTGTTACGCTCGATGATCGGTGTGGCGATGCTTCCCATGGTCTCGATAGAGAGTGAGAGGGGGGCGACGTCGAGGAGAAGGACGTCATTGACGTCTCCTGCAAGAACTCCGCCTTGGATACCAGCACCGATGGCGACTACTTCATCAGGGTTTACGCCCTGGTTCGGTGTCTTACCAGCGAGCTCTCTAGCAGTTTCCACCACTTTAGGCATCCGGGTCATGCCACCTACGAGCACGAGCTCATCGATCTCTGATGCGCTCACGCCAGCTTCCTTGAGACAGTCGATGACTGGCTGCTTAGTGCGTGCGAAAAGTTTGTCGGTGAGTTGCTCTAGCTTGGAGCGAGTGAGTGTGATCTGGATGTGCTTAGGACCGGTCTCATTCATGGTGATGAATGGCAGTGAGATGTCGTATGACTGAGCTGATGAGAGGGCTATTTTTGCCTTCTCTGCTTCTTCCTTGATGCGTTGGAGTGCGTCAGCTTGTTTGCTGAGGTCCATGTCTTCCTGTGATTTGAATTCAGCAACAATGAAGTCGATGAGAGCGTTGTCCCAGTCGTCACCACCTAATTGAGTGTCACCGTCAGTTGCGAGAACTTCGAAGACTCCATCACCGATTTCTAGAACTGAGATATCAAATGTTCCACCACCGAGGTCATACACGGCGATCTTTTCGTCAGACTTCTTATCGAGTCCGTAAGCGAGTGCTGCTGCGGTAGGCTCGTTGATGATACGGCGAACTTTAAGTCCGGCGATTTCACCTGCTGCCTTAGTCGCGTTGCGCTGTGAGTCATTGAAGTAAGCAGGGACAGTGATTACTGCTTCAGTGATTGTCTCACCGAGTTTTGTCTCTGCATCTGCCTTCAGCTTACCGAGCACCATGGCGGCGATTTCTTGTGGTGAGTAAACTTTCTTCTCACCAGCGACTTCTACCTGAATGTGAGCATCGCCATTGCTAGCCTTTACGATTACGTATGGGACGCGCTTGTCGTCAGCGGTGAGTTCATCGAACTTACGGCCGATGAGTCTCTTCGCTGAGAAAATAGTGTTGGTTGGGTTAGTGACAGCTTGTCTCTTTGCGGATTGACCCACAAGACGCTCGCCAGATTTAGTAAATGCAACCACTGATGGAGTGGTGCGTGCGCCCTCTGAGTTTTCGAGGACAGTTGCTTCACCACCGTCCATGACTGCCATGCATGAGTTTGTGGTTCCTAAGTCGATTCCTAATATTTTAGCCATAATTTATGTTGATTTGTTGTGTATTGGTTCTTTTTTGTGTTTTGAAATGAATCTGTGCCATTTCTAATGCAGATGGTGTGCCATCGTCATAAAGTGCTTATTTTCAGTATTTTTTATGTTTGTGTGGCTAATGCAGGGAACTAATAGTGACAAAATGGCACAAGGTGGTGGGACATTTTGTAGCAGACTATGCTTGCTCATGGTAGTTTTTGCCAGAAGGTGGCTCTTATGAAACCGTATGAAGATTTAGGTGAGTCTAGAATTGATGAAAAAACTGTTCTGTCATTGCACAAGCGCGATGGAGAATTTTACCTGAAATATAACGGTAATGACTTAATGAGCACGGCTTACACTTATTCAGAGGAGATGCTAGCAGATATGGGGTGTAAGCATATTTTGCCTGACCAATCTACGCGACCAGAGAAGCCTCGGGTGTTGATAGGAGGGCTGGGTTTAGGGTTTACTCTGAAGAGAGCATTACAACTTGTTGGTAAGCCAGCTACGGTAGAGGTCGCGGAATTGATGCAGCCATTGATCGAATGGAGTCGGACATTTTTAGTCGAGTGCAACGGGCCATTACTGGAAGACCCCCGCACGTTGATTTCCCATGGCGACTTATTTGACATTATTTCCAATAAGCAGAGCGATAGCTACGATGCGCTTTTGTTAGATATTGATAACACACCTGATGATCTGATAAAGAATGGTAATCATCGTCTCTATACTCCTGAATTCTTAAAGAAGATCCAGCAGATACTAACGACGAACGGAAAAGTCTCTTACTGGCTTTCTGAGCCGGCCCCTAAGTTTAAGAAGTTGTTAGAGAAGGTGGGTTTTGAGGTGGTTTCTCATGCGGCTAAATCACACGCTAGATCGAAGCGAGCGAGGCATTGTATTTATGTTTGTAATGTGAAGCCGCAGAGGAAATAAAGAAGTTTTTACTTGGTTTGAAGGGTGTCTGGGCTTTTAATTTAATGATGAGTAAAGTGAGGGTTATATTGCTGGTTACGGCAAGTCTAGTGAGTGGTTTTGTCTTAGTAAAATGTGCTGGGGTTGGAGCGTCTGACATGCCTGCTGTGAGTCGTTCTTTGAGGGTGGTGGATATGCCGGTGGCGTTTGATGATCCAGGGATCTTTAAGAAGTATGACTCCCTCGGTGATAGCGTGATGAATACCACTTGGACGAGGAAGTTTGATGCATCTGGGATTTCATTCAATGTCACACAGACATGCACGCTGGTGACCAAACAGCACGTGGTGATGGCAGCGCATTATAAACGTAAGGTTCCGAGTTCGGTGGTATTTCATGATAGGAATGGTAAGCGTCTGGAGCGTGTCCTAGTGGCGGTGCGGAATGTGCATGGTGATTGTGCGGTGGGGCTACTGAATGAGCCAGTGCCTGCTGGGTATAGGGTTTATCCACTGCTAGCTCCATCAGAGGGCTTGGCGGAGAGATTGATAGGGGAGTTCGTGCTGGTGACAGATCAGAAAAAACAATTGTTCGTGCATGAGGTGGGTAGGGTTTCCGGTGACAGAATATCTTTCCGCTTTGATGCTGAGAAGAAGATAGGCTATGGCAAAAAGTTAATTAGTGGCGATAGTGGGAACCCATCATTTATCATGGTGGCTGGTGAGCCTGCTTTGATAGAGACGCATCATACCGGTGGAGCAGGTGCTGGGCCATTTTACGGCAGCGCTATTCTCATTGAGAAGCTAAAGGCTCAGATCGCAGCACTAGGTGGTGCTGGATCTGTTAGAGTGGTGAAGTTCTGAGCTTCTATTTGGTGTTGAGTGTAACAGGAAGGAGACTGAGGTATTTGTGCTTGTTGCGCTCCACCCATTCATCGTTCTGCTGGATGAGGACTTTGTTAGAAGCGGTAAGATATTTTATTTTCAGGAATGCTTTGGGTTCGAAGCTGAGTGCAAGGCCTGTGGGGAAAATAAGAGTGATGATGCAAAGTGCGTAAATATATCCGAGGGATTTGTGCACACGTGGTGCGCGGTTGAGTAGAAATTTAGAATACTGAAGTAGGCTAGAGATGAGGCAGGTAAGCCCACCGATGACATGGGCGTAGAGCGTGTATCTCCACCAGTCCTGCATCGTAAGTTCTATCCTCTCAAAGAGGAAGCTGTGCATGGTGTTCGGCAGGAAGTAGTCGAGGCTAGTCCAGAGGATGGTCCCGGTGCCTAGATAGAGGATACTCCAGAAAAGAGCGGTCTCGATAGAGGTAAGTTTTTTAGATTTGAGAAATTGAACTGCGAATGACATGGCAGTTCAGTTTATATCAAGCTCTAATGAGCTTGTGTGTAAATGGTTTGTAAATGCGGGGGGGGGATTTCCCCTTCAACGTCTCAAATATAATTCGGCGCAAGCCTTAGCATCTGAGAGGGCTTGGTGGTGTACTAGCTCGATGTCGAGGACATCGCAGCAGGCGCTTAGGCTACAGGGTTTAAATCCTTTTTTGCGGTAGATCTGGACGGTGCATTGCCATTTGTCGTGAATGTCGAGAGCGTCGTAATCTAGGTTTGCTGCATCCATGCAGGCTTTGAGCACGCCACGGTCGAATGAAGCATTGTGCGCCACTACTGTTTGACCTTGTAGTCTGCGTTGGATCTCTGGGTAGAGTTCTGCGAAGGTAGGGGAGCGGACAGTGTCCTCAGGGTTGATCCCGTGGACATTAATGCATCCCCAGTGGTAGGAGTTTCCGGGAGGTTTGATGAGTGTGTAATAGCTGTCTGAGACAACACCATCTTCAACGGTGACTATACCCACTGCGCAAGCACTGTTCTTAGCTCCGTTGGCAGTTTCAAAGTCGATAGCGACAAAGTTCATTCCAGATTCGCGGTAAAATGAGAGTGTTTGTTGTTCAGTATTCAATTGATTGTTCTGGTTGAGAGTTTAGCGGTGATAAGGTTCGCCTTTTTGTATCGTGGCGATGCGGTAAAGCTGCTCTAGGAGGACGACGAGTGCCAGCTCGTGCTGGAGGGTGAGCGGGCTGAGTGCCCAGACTAGGTCGGCATCTTGGCGGAGCTGCTCGGTGTGTCCGTCTGAGGCGCCTATATGGTAGGTGGCGCGCTTTGCACCGCGCATTTCCCAGTGGTTTATTTTTTTGAGAACTTGGTCAGTGGTGAGCTGTTCGCCGCGTTCATCGAGGACGATACGAATGGTTCCAGGAGTGGCAGATTGCTCTAAATGTCGTTTAGAAACATCTTCAGAAGATCCATCTTTGATATGCTTTAGTTCATAGCTACCGTAGCGTTTGAGGCGCTTCTGGTATTCGGCGACTCCATCTTTGCAGTAGCTGAGTGCGGGCTTGCCGGCGGCGATGATGGTGTGCTTCATGGGGGCACTATGGAGTGAGTATAGATTTTTTGAAGTTTTATAATGGAAAATTCTAGAAGACAGTGCAAGGTGTGTTTAACAAACAACAAATTAAAAAAAACATGTGGATAACAATAATAGTATTAGTCGTAGTCGCAGTGCTGATCGCATTTTGGCTGATGGGGATGTATAATGGGCTGGTAAAGAGCCGTAACCGTTACAAGAATGCATTTTCGCAGATCGATGTTCAGCTGAAGCGCAGGTATGACTTGATTCCAAATCTAGTTGAGACTGCGAAGAGTTATATGAAACACGAGAGCGAGACGCTAGAAGCGGTCATCAGAGCACGTAATTCAGCGAATGATGCGCGAAAGTCTGTGTCACCTGATGATTCTGTATCGATGGGTGCATTGGCTGCAGCTGAGACAAGCTTAGGTTCTAGTATGGGGAGTTTTATCGGCTTGTCTGAGAGCTATCCAGATCTGAAATCTAACCAGAACATGATGCAGCTGACTGAGGAACTCACGACTACTGAGAATAAGGTAGGATTTTCTCGTCAGTCATACAATGACTCGGTCACGATGTACAATAACAAGTGCGAGACATTTCCATCCAGTATCTTTGCTGGAATTTTTAATTTTAATCAAGCGATCTTGTTTGAGGTGTCAGATGACAAAGAGCGTGAGAGTGTGAAGGTTTCGTTTTAAGGAAGTATTAAAGTAGGAAAGTAGTATAGTAGGAAAGGTTCCCGCTATACTACTTTCTACTGTACTACTCACTACTGATTTAAAAAAATGAATTTCTACGAAGCGCAGGATGATGCTAGAAAACGGACCAAGTGGCTAGTGCTTTACTTTGCACTTGCCGTGATTGGTGTGGTTGCTGCGGTCTATACTGTGGTGGGCTTTGCTTATCAATATCAGGGCGGTAGCGAGATTACTTATCGTGATCAATTAGGTAATGTGACTCGTGAGGTAACGAGTGGCGTGTGGTGGGATCTCGGGAGATTTCTCACCGTGGCAGGTGTGACTACTGGAGTGATCCTGTTAGGGAATTTATTTAAGTCACTTCAGCTCGCTGGGGGTGGTGCGGCAGTGGCACGTGATGTGGGTGCGCGACCAGTGGATCCGCATACGACGGATCTGGATGAAAAAAAGCTCGTTAACATAGTGGAGGAGATGGCGATAGCGAGTGGACTGCCAGTGCCGCAGGTATGGATCATGGATGATGAGGTTGGGATCAACGCCTTTGCCGCTGGAACCGAGCCAGGAAATGCGGTGATAGGTGTTACGCGAGGATGTATACAGCGTCTTACTAGGGGAGAGCTTCAGGGCGTTATTGCTCATGAATTTAGTCATATTTTGAATGGCGATATGAAGTTGAACATGCGCCTGATTGGCTGGCTGTTCGGCATCATGATGATATCGACACTAGGAATAATGTTGTTTCACTCACTGCGCTTCATGCGGGTGCGAGGCAACGGTAGAGATAATAATGGTGGATTGGTTATTGCGCTGTTACTTGCGGGAGTGACGTTATTAGTGATTGGTTCGATCGGAGTGTTTTTCGCGCGAATGATCCAAGCGGCAATTTCTCGGCAGCGTGAATATTTAGCAGATGCGAGTGCGGTGGAATTCACAAGAGATCCAAGTGGAATAGCAGGCGCGCTGAAAAAGATAGGTGGGCAGGAACATGGATCAGATATCAACAACGCAAAGGCGGGAGAGGCAAGTCACATGTTCTTCGCTGATGGTGGGATGTTTAGTTATGGCTTTGAGACGCATCCTCCACTGGATGTGAGAATTTCTTCGATCGAAAAGGGCTGGGATGGAAAATTTCAAAACACGGAACTTCCGCCAGTAGCCCACCAAGGTGGACCTGCTAATCATTCGAGAGGGAATGATGCGAGATTGAGTGGGTTCTCTGGTGGCCAGGCTAGTAGCCAGGCTAAAGTAAAGGTGGATCGCAAAGACTGGGATGGCATCGGTGATTCATCGCATCAGAATGTGAAGCTTGGTGAACAGATCCTCGATGCTATTTCTGATGATTGGAAAGCGGCTTGCCACGATAGAGAGTATGCTCAGGCGTTGATCTTTGGACTATTACTGGCTAATGATGATGATGAGCGACTTCAAGATGAAGTTTCCTACCTGAAAAAGTCCGCTGGTAAGAATGCGGTAGAGCTAGCACTGAGCTGGAATCAGGAGCTTAGAGAGGCGCATTCTTCTGAGAAAATCGTGTTGTTAGATTTATGTATTCCTACGCTGCGGAGATTGACCAGGCCGGAGTATGAAAGATTTATAGAAATCACTCGTTGGATGATTGCTAGTGATGGTGAAGTGGATATTTTTGAGTTCATGTTGCAGAAAGTGTTAGAGCGTCATTTGTCAGCGCATTTCCTAAACTACGGTGGAGTAAAAACACGCTATAACAAACTGAGTAAGCTTTCTGACGAAGTGAATATTCTGATCTCAACACTGGCTGGAATAGGAGCAGCAAATGATGAGGAACTAGTGACTGCATACGGAGCAGCCTCTAATGCTCTGGCAGAATTTGGTGAGAAACTTTCTATCCTGCCGCCAGAGAGATGTGGACTGGATGCGGTGGACAAGGCACTCGATAAGCTAGAGCAAGCCAGCCCAATGATCAAAAAACAGGTGTTACATGCTTGTGGATTAGCGGTAATGAATGATGGTGAACTAGAAAGCAAAGAGGCCGAAATGCTAAGAGCCGTTGCCGATGCTATGGGTAGCTCATTACCACCATTCGTCCACCATTAAGGGAATGGAAAGAGAGCCGACAACATTTGAAACACGCGTCTACGAAGCACTGTGTCGAGTGCCAGCGGGGAACGTGGTAACCTATAAAACTCTGGGTAGTGCCGTGGGCTGTGCCTCTGGTCAGGCGATCGGTAATGCCATGCGCAGGAACCCATATGCGCCAGAAGTGCCATGTCACAGAGTCATCCCTGCCACTTTGAAGCTAGGCGGATTTATGGGAGATATTAATGGTGAGAAGGTAGAACGGAAACGAAAGTTGTTAGAGGATGAAGGTGTGAGATTTGATAATGAAGGAACGCTGTTAGATGATGGGTGTTTGATGGATTGTCTACCAGATTAGGCTGTTTTTTGATTCGTTTTTTGTTCGGTGATCAGTTTGATTTATGCTAATCATTATTCATGCATGAGGGCGTAGAGAAAATCTTAGTGAGTGAAGAGGTGGTTCAGCATCGGATCGATGGCTTAGCCAAGGAAATACTCGTAAAAGGTGAAGACAATATCATGATTGTAGTACTACTTAAAGGTGCGCTGGTTTTTGCTGCGGATCTTTTCAGGCGGATGCCTGTGATGCTGGATCTGGAGTGTCTCAATGTCTCTAGCTATCATGGTGGGATGGAGAGCAGTGGGGTGGTGAAATTTCTCGACACAACGATGCCAAACTTTGACGGTAAACGCGTGATCGTGGTGGATGATATCTACGACACGGGACTAACAATGAAATCTGTATGCGATAAGATCCAGAACTCCGGTGCGCTCTCAGTGGAGAGCTGTGTGCTGCTAGCTAAAGACAAAAAGCATGACGTGGACTACGAGCCAGACTACGTGGGCTTTACCATCGGGGATGAATTCGTCGTTGGTTACGGTCTCGACTACCAAGGAAAATATCGAAACCTTCCCTATATCGGCGTCCTCAGCGAGGATGCGATTTAGTAGGAAGTAGCAGCGACACTCTGTCGTTGCTACTTATAATAACGCAACTTCCTTCGTTTAGTATTTCCAAAGTTCTAGAGTTTTCCATGTTTCAGCTGCTTTAAGATGTCCTGCATCCGTTGCTTTTTTAATCCATTCTGTAGCTTTTGTGAGGTCTTTTAGCACACCATTACCTTCGACATAACAAATCCCTAAATTGTTCTGAGCATCAACATACCCTTGCTTTGCGGCTTTGGTGTATCAAAAGACAGCTTTCTTCGTGAGGCGGATATTTAGTAACATTTCTATCTGGTGAAATCATGGGGGATATCGTAAGGTTAGTTTATGAAATGTACAGTGATTAGAGAATTAGATAGGTTAGAAGATTTTTTAAAACACAAAGGCCAACTTCACTGCTCGGTGATTCAAGGGCTAGATTTTAGTGGTTTAGATTTGGATTGGAAGAAGTTAGATTTCAAAGGAGCCGTGTTTTTAGGCTGTTATTTTCCTGAGGATATCACGGTAGATTTTCTGATCCAACACGGTGCGGTGGTATTCCCAAACCTACCGAATTTGCCCTACAAGCCTTATCGGGCAAAACTCTACTCACGTGAAGAGCTGATGCAGGGATGGGGACCTATAGATGATCAGAGTGTGGATAAGAGAATTTATGATCATTTCGTTTCCAAGGGTCGCGCAAAGCCGGATATACTGGAATCGTTAGCACAGAGACTCCATGACCATGCCATCGATGATGGACTTAGGGACCTGTTAGAGGGACGGGTAGAGGGTGATGGTGTTAAGAAGGTAGTTGCGGTCATGGGCGGGCACGGAACTCCACGGACTGATGCGTATTATAAAAAAATAGTAAAACTTACCCGCGACCTCACCCGTGCTGGATACTATATCGCATCTGGTGGTGGACCAGGGATCATGGAGGCAGCTAACCTAGGGGCTTGGCTCGCGGAGGTGGACGATGATGGACTGGAAGAGGTGTTTGGACTACTTGCTATCGCTCCTGTCTACGGTGATCCTGGCTATATGCAGGCAGCGCAGAGTGTCATAGATTTTTATCCGAATGGGAATTCATCGATTGCCGTTCCCACCTGGTTCTACGGTCACGAGCCGACCAACTTATTTAGCAAACGTATCGCCAAGTATTTCTCTAATAGTATCCGTGAAGATGGGCTGCTAGCTATCGCTGAGTATGGGGTAATCTTTGCGCCTGGCAGCGCGGGGACTACCCAGGAAATCTTCATGGACGCCACCCAGAATCACTACGTGACCTTCGATAAAGTAAGTCCGATGGTCTTCCTAGGTGAAGAACGCTACAATCAGGAAACGATGATTTATCCCTGCATCAAGCAGCTAGCGGAAGGCAATGCCTACGCCAACATGCTCCACTGCACAGATGATACCCAAGACGTCCTGGATTTTATTGTCAATCATCCACCTTATGAGACAGAGGGTTAGCTTCTTATTTACTTGCCTTTATATCCCTGTAAGATGCACTACTGCATATGCGTATCCATACGCCTAGGGTTTCAATGCCTATTTCTGACCATGCGCATTTCCAGAAAATATATTACTATTACTGCTATCAGCGTCCTTTCGGTGCTGCTGGTAGCATGTGAGAAAAATAAGCAGTCTAGTGCCTCCTTAAATCATGGTAAAGTCGATGAGGCAGAGGTAATTAGTGAACTAGTGATTGCTACTTTATTGTCAGAAGACGAGCGCGTATCTTTCAACGAGCACATCCAACCTATTTTCTCAGAGTCCTGCTATCATTGCCATGGACCAGATGCTGGTAGTCGTGAGCCTGGTGGTCCACTGACTCCGAATGGTGGAGAACCTCTACGCCTCGACAAAGAGAAGTTTGCTTTTGGAAAACGTGAGAATGGTAAGCCAGTCATTATTCCTGGTAATCCTGATGAGTCTCTCCTGATGCAATTGATGGAAAGTGATGACCCGGATCAAGTCATGCCGATCCATCCGTCACGCTCTCCGCACGGTAGAATTCTGGCGCCTGAAAAGATTGCACTTGTGCGTCAATGGATCAAACAAGGTGCCAAATATGAACCTCACTGGGCGTATACTTCACCTAAGAAAAACGCGCTCCCAGAAGTGACCCATTCAGAATGGGCGATGGACAATCCCATTGACCGTTTCATTGCCGCTCGGTTTGAAAAGGCAGGGCTAGCACCCAATCAAGAGGAAAAACCTTACCGTCTGATTAGACGTCTCTATTTTGATTTAACGGGTCTTCCTCCCGCTCCAGAGGAACTTGAAAAAATATTGAATGATAAGCGGGAGTTTGATGTGGTTTATCGTGAAACGGTGGATAAGTTAATGAAGTCAAATGCCTATGCCGAGCAGTGGACACGGCACTGGCTAGATGTCGCCCGCTATGCCGACACTCACGGCTATCAGTTAGATAACTACCGGTCTATCTGGCCTTACCGTGATTGGGTGATTAATGCGTTTAAAGAAAACATGCCATTTGATCAGTTCACACGCGATCAGATTGCGGGCGATATGATGCCCAGTGCTACGACCGATCAGGTCATCGCCACCGGTTTTAACCGCTGCTTACCCACCAATGGAGAGGCTGGATCGATAGAGGAGGAATACTATGTCATTTATGCGCAAGAGAGAGTAAACACAACATCCACGGTTTGGCTCGGATTGACAGCAGGCTGCGCGGCCTGCCATGACCATAAATTTGATGCTATATCCACCAAGGAAAACTACCAGTTAACGGCATTTTTCCGAAACACACCCATGACCGCACTAGATAAACATGCGGAAGATCATCCACCTAATGTCAGGATAATGACGGATGCGGATAGAGCGAAATCTCAGAAGCTCAGCAAAGAGATATCGCCTCTGGATAAACAGCTCACGGAGTATGGAAAGAAGAATGATTTTGTCTTTAAGAAATGGCTTAATAAAAATCAGAAAAGTGTTCAGCTCCCAGCTGGTAAGGATGTGAAAGCGATCACAAAGATACTCAAAGTTGCTAAGCCATCTAATAAGCAGATGAACCAGTTACGTGATTATTATTTTGCTAAAATAGATAATGAAGGAGCTAAACTCACAAAAAAACTAGTTACTCTGAAAAAAGAGCTGAAAGAGATAAACGGACGTTCTCCGACTACATTGGTCATGAAGGAAAATGAGGACAAAGAAGCACACGCGCATATCCTTAGTCGGGGTGACTACTCCGCTAGGCTTGAGAAGGTGACACCTGATACTCCAGCTGCGCTTCCTTCTATGGGTGATTTGCCACGTAATCGACTCGGTCTAGCGAAGTGGCTCACAGCAAAGGAAAACCCACTTCCTGCACGCGTTACCGTGAACCGCTATTGGTTTTATATTTTTGGCGAAGGCATTGTTAAGACAACGGGGGACTTCGGGGTGATGGGTGAACGGCCAACGCATCCCAAACTTCTCGATTGGCTGGCAGCTGACTTTGTAGAAAGCGATTGGGATCTGCATCATTTGCTGCGCACGATTGTCACTTCATCGACGTATCGCCAAAGCTCAAACGTTAGCAAAGAAAAGCAGGAACTCGACCCTGCAAACAAATGGCTCGCGCGGGGACCACGGTATCGTCTGGACGCTGAGCAACTACGTGACATGGCATTGCAGGCATCAGATTTGCTCCATGCTAAGCTGGGTGGGCCGCCAGTGAAACCCTACCAGCCAGAGGGTATCTGGTCGGTTATTTCCATGAAAAAGTCGAACACGAGACTCTACAAACCTGGCAGCGGCGATGATCTCTACCGTCGCTCACTATACACATTCTGGAAACGTACAGCGGCACCGCCATCGATGGAAATTTTCAACGCGCCAGACAGAACCACCAGCTGTGTGAAGCGCGAGATTACCAATACCCCACTTCAGGCATTCGTGCTGATGAACGACCCTCAGTTCGTTGAAGCATCGAGAAACATCGCTCAGCTTGCCATGAAGAAAGCGGAGACTCCAGAGGAAATCATCAACAACATCGCTCGATTACTTATTTCCAGACCCATGAGGGAGAGTGAGCTCAAGGTTGTCCAGTCTACCTATAAAGCCGCCCTGAAAGAATACCTATCCACTCCTGAAGAAGCAAAGAAACTGATCAATGTAGGGAATTCTACAGCAGACTCTGAGCTGCCGATCACCCAACTTGCGGCATGGACTGTCGTTGCCAACCAAATCCTCAACATGGATGAAACCCTGAACAAATAATATGAACGGTCATGATATAGGTAAGGCGATAGGCCTGCACGAGACGGTACTTAACAGGCGACAGTTTTTCGCTAAAAATGCAATGGGTCTGGGTGGTGCGGCACTCGCTTCCTTGATGCCGCCAGAGCTAATGGGGGCCATTTCTGGAAGTTCCAATAATGATCAATTAGCTCATTTTCCTGCTCGTGCTAAGCGAGTGATTTACATCTCTCTCATTGGCGCACCCTCACAGTTTGAAACGTTCGACTACAAGCCTCAGATTCAGAAAGATTACAAAAAAGACATTAAAGACTTTCTGGTGGAGTCAGGCCAGCGTCTGACAGGCATGACGGCTAAGCAATCCAAGTTTCAGGTGGCGCAGTCATTCACAGGCTTCAAGCAATATGGACAGAATGGGACATGGATATCTGACATTCTTCCCTACCACGGCAAGATGGCGGATGATATCTGTGTGATTAAATCGATGCACACGGATGCGATCAACCACGTCCCCGCTAACCATATGATGTTTACGGGAAGCATGATACCAGGGCGCACTTCCATGGGGTCATGGCTATCTTACGGTCTAGGAACGCTGAACAAGGATTTACCGACGTTCTGCGTACTACATGCTCAGCACTCTAGCCCGTTCTCAAACGTGCAGGCAATTTCATCTAACTACTGGACCTCTAGCTTCCTGCCTGGAAAGCACGCTGGTGTCCATTTACGCACTCAAGGCAATCCAGTGCTTTATCTAAAAGATGCACCAGGTATCAGCCGGAAAGTGCGTCGCAATATGTTAGACGGGCTATCTTCGCTTAACCAAGAGACCCTAGAAAGTGTTGGTGACCGGGAAATCCAGACACGTATGCAGCAGTATGAAATGGCTTACCGGATGCAGATGTCTGTGCCTGACCTAACCGATATGTCTAAGGAGACCGAGGAGACATACGAGCTCTATGGCCCTGAATCTAAGAAGAATGGCAGCTTTGCCTACTGTGCCATGATGGCTCGCCGACTGGTTGAGCGTGGAGTTCGCTTCACTCAGATTTTTCACCGTGGTTGGGATCAACATGGTAATCTGCCGCGTGATTTGACCTCACAGTGTAAGGATATCGATCAGCCTTGCTATGCTCTTATTCAGGACCTTAAAAGACGTGGACTCTTGGATAGCACGCTAGTCATTTTTGCGGGCGAGTTTGGGCGTACAGTCTATTCCCAAGGCAGACTGAACGAAACAAGTTACGGCCGCGATCACCACCCACGTGCCTTTTCCATCTGGATGGCAGGCGCAGGCGTTAAAGGAGGCATGTCCTACGGAGAAACAGATGAATACTCATTCAATATCATCACCCCTCAACAGAAGGTCCACGTCCGCGATCTCCACGCTACTATTTTGGAGCGTTGTGGTATCGATCACCATAAGCTGACTTTCAGGCACCAAGGACTGGATCAAAAGCTCACAGGGGTCGAGCCTGCTCGCGTAGTGACAGACATACTGGATCACTCATACATGGAGAAGCATTAGAAGTAGGGAGTAGGGAGTAGGGAGTAGGGAG
>CAWVXI010000050.1:0-18565 GCA_963934155.1 uncultured Verrucomicrobiales bacterium
TCCATTTCGACAAAGTCATCTCCATCTGCTTTTCGTTTGTAGATGTTGTAGCTCAGGAGGAGGATGAAGCTTATGAATAAGAAGCTGAATTCCATGATCACGGGGGAGCTCATCATGCCACCTAGTTTTGCGGCAGTTTCTTGGATGACTCCGGTGGAGTAGTGGGCGGTCATGCCTACCGCAGCGAGGAAGAAGAAGAATGACATCATGATGGAGCAACCTACTGAGAGTGTTTTGACCCAGCCTCTTTCCCATTCTGGGGATTTTTTTGCTATTTTTCTTAGCATGACTATCCAGACGGCGATGAAGCCGAGGATGGCGGTGATGATCCAGGTGCTGTTGAGAGGATCAAAGAGAAAAGCTTCGATGATACGTGCTTGATCGACGAGTGGGCTTTCACCCCACGAGGCATTCTGCCCAAGGGCAATTACTTTGACCGCGACGACGGAGATTAATCCCATTAATAAGATGGCGTATCCTGCGATGAATGTGAAGCGTAGCATGATGAAGTGTGGGGTGATTGTTTTTAGTGGTTACTCTTTAGCTTAGTGCCTTCATCACGGCTTGGCTAATTGTTTTTCCGTCGGTTCTTCCATCGGTTTTCTTTTGCATAATGCCCATGACCTTACCCATGTCCGCTCTGCTGTTAGCGCCTGACTCGGCGATGGCTTCTGCCACGAAGGCAGCTATCTCATCGGCGCTGAGTGGGGTAGGGAGGTATTTTTCTAGGACATCGATCTCGCTTTGTTCAATCTCGGCTAGTTCTGGACGGCCATTTTCTGAATACTGAGTGATGGAATCTTGACGTTGTTTGATCTGCTTGCGAATGACGATGATGATCTGTGCGTCATCGAGGACGGTGTCAGCGCCACCTTGCTCGATGGCCTCGTTTTTGACGGCAGCCTTGAGGTGGCGGATGGTGTTGAGGGTGACTTTTTCCTTCGCCTTCATGGCGGTCTTCATGTCTGCTGTTAATTTTTCATTGAGGCTCATAGTGGTCTGTTCGGTGGTTAATTATTCTGGAATACTGTAAACTGAATTTCTTAGTAGTGAGGTAGGGTTCTCTGCGGCGGCGAGAGTTTCATGATCGATGACCGCGCCTGCACGACACTTTATTGTCTGATGTTTCATGATAAGTAAAGCTCTAGGAATCATGGCGGCTCTGAGAAGTGGGTGGATACGACCAAGTAATTGATACCAGAGTGGATTGCTGCCGAAGAATTTCACCGGGATGACAGGCACTTTAGCTCTGAGTGCAATGCGGGCGATGTGCTCGGACCAAGGAGCATCGGTGATTTGCCCCTGATCTGACTGATAACGTGAGACTCCACCAGCTGGAAAGACTCCTAGAAGCCCGCCGTTGCTCACATGCTCGGTGGCGGTTTTGAGGGTCTTTAGGTTGTGCCGTGCGGCATTTGGCTCACCGAGTATTTTGAGAGGGAGGAGGTAGTTGGGGAATTTTGGCGCATGGTAGACCACTGAGTTGGCAAGGATTTTGCTATCGTCTGGTCGGTACTCCGCGCAGAGAGAGCAGAGGGCAATGGCGTCTGCACCGCCAAATGGATGGTTCGCCACGATGATCGCACCGGTGTTTTCAGGGAGAGATTGGATGGTTTCTGGGACACCTTTTGAGTCCACTAGTATATCGAGTATTTCTAGTGATCTAGCGAAGACGTTGTGGGTTTCGGCTTCTGCGGCATCGGTCACTAGACGGCGGACTGCGGTGATGCCTAGGAGTTTTTCGAGCGATTGACGGGCAGATCTCCTCCAGCCATCACCAGCGAGTGCGGGGACTGCTGTTTCTAGGTTTATGAAATCACTAATGTTTTGATCTTCTTTCACTTATGTAAATATTTACTTATTTAAACCACTCTTATTTTTTCTTAGGAGTGGGTGACCTGGCTTCGCTTTGGTGATAAATGGGGCTCTGAGATAGGCTGGCTGGGGCGGGGTCTGGAGCAGGGATTGCTGGGTCTTTGAGCTGAGCTCGAGCCAGACTTTTGTGAGTTGTGCTGCATGAGATTTATCCACAATATAGTTGGCGACGTGGAGCATGGGTAATTCTTTTTCGAAGCTGAAAAGTGGGGTAAGTGAGGTGTCGATAGTGCTTAGTTTTTTGCAGAAGTCATCGAGCGATAGGAGTTCGGGTTCACCGGGCTGGAATTCTGGTCTGTTTTGCTGGATCTTTGCGATGAAATAGGTATCGCGTCTGGCATCTCCGATGGCGTAGGCGGTGGTGTGCTGCGACATCGTGTGGGTCCCCAAAAATGAGCAAAGTCCAACGACTGGACAACTGTATGCGATAGCGAGTCCCTGTGCGGCGGCGATGGAAATACGCGAACCACTGTAGCTACCTGGTCCGGTGCCTACGATGATGAGGTCTGGAGATTTATTCTTTGGGAGCTTAGCAAGCACGGATTCTAGAGCGGGGAATAGGAGCTTGTTTTGCTGGCGATGACTTTCGAATTCTTGCTGAGTAGAGATTTTGCCATCGATGGTGAGTGCAACGGAGGCCTCTGGGATGCTGGTCTCAATGGATAGGATAATGCTCATGGGAATTATTTACATGAGAAGTGGTCTCTCTGCCAACTCTGAATGTTGTGAATATGGTTTAAGTGAGATATTCTCTTGCATCTTTCAGCTGATCTGGTTTTTTCTTACAGAGAAACATTGCCAACGCCCTCGCTTGGGGTTAAGTGTGTCCAGATAATTTTAACACATCAATAACTAATCAAAAAATCAATATGAGTGACTATGCAAAAGGCCTAGAAGGCGTCATCGCAAACGAATCTGCTCTCTCTAAAGTAGAGGGCCTGGAAGGCAAACTATCGTATCTCGGCTATGACATCGATGATTTGGTGGAGCATTGTTCATTTGAGGAGGTGACCTATTTACTCCATAATGGCAAACTACCTAATAAAGAGGAACTCGCTGGACTAGAATCTAGTCTCAGAAATAACCGTGAACTGCCTAAAGAGGTGGTAGATTTCCTCAAGAGTATGCCTAAGAACGCTGTTCCTATGGATGTGCTGAGAACAGCAGTTTCTATGCTGGGTATTTTTGATGAGAGAGCAACAGTGGGCGAGCCTGATGTGGCTGTGAATCATGAAGTGGCTCTGTCTTTAGTCGCTAAAACTCCTGTGATTGTGGCATACTACCATCGTGCACGTCAGGGGCTAGAGCTTCCTCCTGTGAGGACTGACCTCTCAGAGGCCGCGCATTTTCTCTACCTTATTACTGGCGAAGAGCCTTGTAAGGCAGCGGTGAAGACGCTCGATGTGGCTTACATTATCCATGCTGACCACGGTATGAATGCATCCACATTCTCAGCACGTGTTACCACAGGAACTCTCTCAGATCTATACTCAGCGATGACTTCAGCTATCGGCACTCTCAAGGGTCCACTTCACGGTGGTGCGAATGAGGGCGTGATTAAGATGCTGAAGAAGATTGGCAGTGAAGATAAAGTGGATGCTTTTGTGGAAGATTGCCTAGTGAACAAGAAGAAAATCATGGGTATTGGTCACCGCGTCTATAAGGTGCTAGATCCACGCGCTCCGCATCTCCAGAAAATGGCGATCAAGCTCACTGAAGAGCTTGGTGATCCTAAGTGGATTAAGATGTCTGAGCGTATCGCAACGATCATGCGCGAGCGCAAGGGACTTAATGCTAATGTGGATTTCTATTCTGCTACTGTGTATTATTCACTCAATATTCCTACTGACCTATTCACCCCGATCTTTGCAATCGCGAGAATGTCCGGCTGGACTGCGCAGGTTCTAGAGCAACTTACGGATAACAGACTTTACCGTCCACTCACTAAATACACTGGCCCAGCGACAACTTCACCAGTTCCTCCTATAGCGGAGCGTTAGTTGCTGGTTATTGCCTAATGACCTAACCATTTTAAGTATGGCACGGCTTCATCATTTATGAGGACGTGCCATTTTCATTTTAATCCTTTTCACACTTTTAAGATTCTGAGCTTGAAGGAAGGACGATTAGGGCTACAATAAACATTCATGAGATTATTTTACCCATTGATGATCAAGATTAGCTTGGTGGTAACAGTGTTCGCATTTGCATCCTGTGCTAGTGAGAAAACGGTTACGCAGTCGAAGGTGCGCTCAGGCCTGGATCAATATAACAATGGCTATGACATCGAAAAAGGTGAACACGGGATGCTGCGATCTGGTTCAGATAAGGTCAGTCATTACGATAGAAGAGCGTCCAACATAGGAGCGAGAGATTTTTCAGGTAAGAACTATAATAAAGAAAGTTACCGTAAGGAGCGATGGGGTGGTAATAAAGGATATGCCTCTAAGCAATACGGTGGAAATACTGATGGCAGCAAATTTAAGCACTCCCCACACTATGTGAGTAGGGACACCAGGGCTCAGGCAAATGGTCAATATGCCAACGCCGATAAAAGCCGGTTTAATACTGGGGAATATACCGTGGCCAATAATAGAGCTAACGAAAGCAGATCAAATGCCGTCAAAACAGGTGACAGTGGCTATGTGACAAGTAGAAACAAAAGACCTCAACCATTGATCATGAGCAAAGATGACTACAATGAGCTCGGGGTCAGTGATACGAACCAGATGCTAGGAAGATAGTTTCTTGCTGGCTCTATTCTCAGGTTATAGATGCTTTTGGTAGGCCTAATACCATCCTCACAGTTATACTGGATTGATCGTTTGATGGAATTATTTGAAAGTGCAGTAAAGCTGATTGGTATAAGAGTCTATCGGATTACCTTTTCTCTCTAGTCATATTGAGCAATGTTTTAGCTGCATCGAGTTTTGGGTCATTGATGACGAGGCGGAGTTTGTCTGAGTCGATCCTGCTGCGGATGGTGCTGGCGATTTCTGTTTCGATATCTTTGGTGGTTTTACTCACTCTGCCATGGCGACAAGTGAGGTACATGACAAGCATGGCAATGATGCCTGCAGGAATCAACGAGAGCATGAGGCTTGTGAGCCAGAGTGATGCGGGTGGGGTTGGATAATGACCCCAGTCATCCGTGAGTGATTTGGCTGTCTCGTTGAGTGAGCTGAAGTAGTCTGTATAAAGTGCGATGGCTGGACCGAGTAACATCGCCCAGAATACGATGAATGAAAGAATACCGCCGAGCCAGAGAGTGAAGCCAGAGATGCGGCGCTTCTTGATCGCCTTACTGATGATCTCATGGGCTTCTATTTCAAGTCCAGTGAGACCCTGTAGTTCGATGATATTCGCTTTCTCATTGAGTGAGACCTCTTTAGTGTCATTGGTGATGGCAGTCAGTGCGTGGGAGAAGTTCTTAATATCTTCACGGTAGGCATCATTGATCAGGGAGTTGAGTCGCTGTCTTGACTGATCGCGTAATGTTTGTTCGAAGTTCTTTGTATTACTCCAAGATTTCACTGAGTGAAAGGCGGTCATGACGAGCGATGGGACACTGCCAAGAGTGGTGAAAACAAGCTTGTCCCAAGCACCATGCGTGAGCCCTAATATCCCGATGAGTGATCGATAGGGGAAAAGTAATACAGGAGTGCGCTCAATAGCATCTGCGCGGAATCGAGAACGGATGCCAATGTGAAGCTGAGCGTTGTCACCGATGACTTCTTGCTGCACGACCTCAGGGAGCGAGGCTGAGAGCTGATCTAGCTTTTCAACTGGTGTGCCGATACGCTGGCGAAAATCTGTTAGTGTATCGGCTAGATGTGACCGAGTGAGTTGGATGCGTTGTTGTAGCTGGCTCTCGCGATGCTTCGCTAGTGTGGCTGGTTCTGCGAGCAGGGGAGTCAGTGTAGCAGAGATCAGCTGGCGTGCGGTGGCGCGTGCTTCCTCTTCACCAGTGATACCGGCATCAGGAATAAAAATAGCAGGTAAGATACGCGCTGATGGGGCGTGGGCGGACCAGTTCTGCATTTCTTTGAGGCAATCATTTCTAACAGAATCACTGGGAGACAGAGCCTGCTCATCTGGTCTGAATCTAATCACAGGTAGGATCAGTGATCCGTCCATGGAGCCTATAAATGATACCAGTGAGGAGTCTCTGATGTGAGAAACTGAGGTAGCGAGAAGTTTGATGTTAGAGGAGGCAAGCGCGACACTGGAGAGAGCTTCGAGTGAAGGATTATGATCCGAGTAGCCTGGAGAGTCTGCGAGAACATAAGGCGCGCCTAAATCTAACATGTTCTGAGGTGAGGTCTTAATGAATCTCTCGCCATCGGTCAGCTCAGTGAATGGCTGCTGGCTTCCAATCCAGCTGAGCTCCATGCTGCGCTCGGCAGCATTCTGACCTGACTGGATCATCTGGTTAGCAGCATCATCTTCCGCTAAAAAGGTGCGGGTGAGCCAGCTTTTCCCTTCGCCAACCCGCCCGACTAGAGCGAGGGTGGTAGGTCCGGCGGACTGGCCAGAGCTGATACGCTGGATATCGCTACGTAATTGATCAGTGATCTCTGAGACGGAATGCGTCAGCAGTGCATCGTGACCGAAAAGTTGGCGCACGGCTCTGTCTGCTTTGTCTGCAAGATCGATGGTGATGATTTTATTGTTGTTCATGTTAGATTCTGTTAGAAATGGTTAAACTTCTTCTTTATTCCAAATGCGTTTATCAGTGAGTGGGGTGATGGCCGGGAACATGGGGAGTTCAGGTGAAGCTGAGAGTTTATACTTAGTCTTTCGGCGATCGCCTATTTTAAAATTCACCTCTGTGGGCTTATCTCTGATTGCGCGTGGGATGTGGAAGCAATCGCAAGTGATCGAGAATAGCCGTGAGAGATAGGGTAAGGTGTTGTCTTTTAAGAGTGATTCTTGGAATCCTGCCATCGCGACAGCTCCTCCGCCGGCGGCGATGACTGCAGCGATACTACCGTTGATGGCGTGTGAGACCGAGGTCGCAGCAAAAAAAGTGGCACCGCCGTCAACTGCCAGCGTGGCAATCCCACACAAGGCCGCAAGCCCGCCGATAGTCCCTAAGAGTGCCTTCCCCCCGATGGTGAACTTCTGCGTCATGGTGAATCCATCCCAGCGATTTTTAGAAGACTGATCTAACAGCTCGGTGTCAAATCTCTCGATAGGATGCTTCTGAAAAGTATCGAACACCCCGTTCCATGCTTTTTCTAGCTCAGGTATCTGAGCACTTGCCGGGCACCAGCGCTGACTCTGCATCCTGCGTGCAAGTGCATCGCTGCTGGCTATCTTGATGGAGCCTAGCTTGAAGTGTTGTTTTAACTCGCCTTCTAAATCCTTGATTTTATCAGTGGCGAGGGATTTAAGGTTCAGTGTGCGGACGAATTTCTTAGCGCTATCATAGGCTTTGTCGAATGGGTTCGCCAGTTTTAGCGGAAGCTTGAGTGCGAAGGGAGCAGTTCTGACCAGGCTCGCATGCAGCGCACTGGCAAACTGTGGAGACATAATTTGTAATGGCTCGCCAGTGGTTTCATCGGTCATCATGCGATGACAAGTAGTGAGTAGGCCGGCGTGGATGTTGGATATTTCTTCCTCAGAATCATTCATCCATTGATTGATCGATGTGTTGGCTTGGTGGAGCAGGCTACTCAGCTCGGTTTGGTGGTCAGCAATTTTGGTGCGTTGGATTTCTGCAACATCGAGGTTTTCTGAAAGCGTGTGCAGGTCGTCATTAGAATGAATGCCTTCTGCTAGTGGGTAGAACTGAGGTGCTTCCACCTGGTCGAAATTCATGACTAAGCGAGCAGGGGTGTAACTCCTCCAACCCGGGCGTTCTGAGCGGTCTTCGATGGCGAAGTCAAACGCACCGTAAACATGGTCTGCTGAAATACTGAACTGCTCTAACAACCTAGTGACATCACTATCCGTCATCGTCCTCTGTGGCTGACCTTCCTCAGGGCGGATCATATTTACAAGTAGGTAAAGCGGGGCGGAGGCCATGCGCTGGCGAAGTGCACTTAGCATGACTTCGATGAGTCGGTCACGAATCGCAGCTCTATTCCAAACGACTAAAAATGCCGAGCAGACCCTGGCTGCTGCCGACAGGAAGTCTAGCCGAGGGTTCTCAGACGATAACACGCTGTGCTGATCATCTGATTGATCATGCGTCTGGATGTCTGGGCAGTCTAATAGACCGGTGCCTAGCTCATCTAACAGTGGGTCTCCAGCGATCAATGGGATTGATAAAGTCTCTAAATCATCTCTCCCTCCGCGGTATTGTTCTGCTGCCTTTTCTGGATCAGTGTCCAGGAACTCCACGCCTTTTGGATGAGCTGTGGCGATCAGGTCTAATAGAAGATCACGGAAACTTTTGGTATCCAGCCAGCTCTGCGGCACCCAGTAGACGAATCGGTGCGTGCCTGTGGAGCTGGATGAACCGCGTGGCACACGCGCTTTACCGGCTGGGCTGAGGAAACTAGCCACAACACTTGATTTACCAGAATTTAACTGGCCAGTCACGGCCAAGATAGGATGCTGACTGAGATTCTTGGCTGTTTCTAAACTGCGCTTAATCGCGGAGATATCAGCAGAAATGTCTCCATGCTGAGCTGCATCCAGTGCTTGGGGTAGATCGAGAGCTATACCATCTGCGGGCCATTGAGAAGTCCAATGGGGGATCCGTGGAGTGGAAGAAGTGACTGGTTGAAGCATGCATTGAAATTACCGTTTAATATTCGATTTCACAAGCAGAGTTTATCGTGGTATTGATTCATTAATAATGAATGATCAAAAAGTAGCTATTTATAACCAGTGTCTGGAAAAGTTAACTGGGTTGCTGGAAGGGGAGCATGATGAAGTCGTGAAGATGGCATCGATCACCTCGGTGCTGCATCAGTCATTTGAGAATTTTTATTGGACTGGGTTTTATAGAATGATGGCTGGAGAGTTAGTGATTGGTCCCTACCAAGGAACGCCAGCATGTCTAAGAATAGCAGTGGGTAGAGGAGTGTGTGGAACTGCGGCTGAAACGGGGGAGATTCAGGTGGTGCCGGATGTGCATGCTTTTCCTGGACATATTGCGTGTGATTCAGCCTCTGTCAGCGAGATCGTGATCCCTATTCGATCAGGTGACGAAATCATCGCAGTGTTAGATATTGACTCGACATCAAAGAATAGTTTTGATGAAATAGATTCTTCTTATTTAGAGCAAATAACCTCTCGTTTTTTTAGATAAAAACTCTAATTTTAATCTGTGGCAACAACATCATGGCATATCCAAATTTAAAAGACTTAGCTCCCATCGATGAGGTGGGCGTGAGAGAGCGTGCTGCGCGCTATCAAACGCGCAGCCTAAAAGGAGAGACGAAAATTTCTGCCCTCAAGCTAGCGGTAACGATGCTAGATATCACCACGCTAGAAGGAAAAGATAGCCCGGGAAAAGTGAAGCAGATGTGCCGCAAGGCAATGTGTCCTATGTCTAGCGACCCGAGCATTGGACCTGCCGCTGCGGTCTGTGTGTATCCGACACTAGTGAAGGTAGCGAAGAATGCGGTGGGCGATAGCGGGGTGCAGGTTGCTAGTGTTGCTACGGCATTCCCTAGTGGACAGAGCAGATTGCGTGAGCGTCTAACAGAAATAAAATACGCAGTGTCAGAAGGTGCGGATGAGATCGATATGGTGATTTCTAGAGGTAAGTTTTTGGCTGGTGATCATCGGGGTATTTATGATGAAGTGGCCAAGTGCAAGGAAGCCTGTGGCGATGCTCATTTGAAAGTGATCCTAGAAACTGGCGAGTTAGAAACCCTGGACAACATCAGGATAGCGAGCGAACTGGCGATGGCTGCCGGAGCAGACTTTATTAAGACATCCACGGGTAAAATCCAGCCCGCGGCGTCGCTGCCATTTACCCTAGTAATGCTACAGGCCATTTCAGACTACTACGACCGCACCGGTGTCATGGTGGGGATGAAACCCGCTGGTGGTATCTCAGACTCTAAGCTAGCACTTCAGTATCTGGTGATGGTGAAGGAAATGTTAGGCAAGAAATGGCTGACTAATAAGTGGTTCAGATTTGGAGCGAGCTCGCTCACTAATGATCTACTAATGCAGTTAGAGAAGCAGCGCACAGGTCTCTACCAAGGTGGGGATTATTTCTCAAAAGACTAACTTTAATTTAAATAGAAAATCTAAACAAAAATAATATGTATGATTTTATAAATGGCAGCGACTATGCGCCAGCGCCAGAATCTACGGCGAACGTGAACATCAAGGAGCAATACGGCCTCTTCATCGGAGGTAAATGGCTGGATGCTAAGGGTAAGAAAACCTTTGAGACGATCAACCCAGCAAACCAGAAAGTACTCTCTAAGGTGGCGGATGCCAGTGAGGCAGATGTAGATGCAGCAGTGAAGGCAGCCCGCTCCGCCTACGAGGGCGAGTGGAGTAGCATCAGTGGTGCCGAGAGAGGGAAGTATCTCTATCGAATCTCTAGAATCCTGCAAGAGCGCGCCAGAGAATTTGCAGTATTAGAGAGCATGGATGGCGGCAAGCCGATCCGTGAGAGCCGCGACATTGATATCCCGCTAGTAGCAGCGCATTTCTTCTACTACGCAGGCTGGGCAGATAAGCTAGACTACGCGTTTCCTGGTGCAGGGATAAATGGTCAGAAAGTGAAGCCAGTGGGAGTCGTAGGGCAGATCATTCCCTGGAATTTCCCACTCATGATGGCTGCCTGGAAGATCGCACCAGCGCTCGCCTGTGGGAACACCGTGGTGCTCAAGCCAGCAGAAACAACTCCTCTAACAGCGCTGCTTCTCGCTGAAGTCATCGAAGAAGCCGGCGTCCCCGCTGGTGTGGTGAACATCATCACGGGTGCAGGGGATACAGGTAAGCATCTCGTCAGCCATCCGGATATCAATAAAGTCGCCTTCACTGGTTCGACCTCTGTGGGCAAACAAATTTTAAAATCAGTCGCAGGGTCTGACAAGACTTACACGCTTGAACTCGGAGGAAAAGCAGCGCATATCATCATGGATGATGCCGCGATCGATCAAGCAGTCGAGGGCATTGTGAATGGGATTTTCTTTAACCAAGGGCACGTCTGTTGTGCAGGATCTCGACTACTCGTGCAAGAGGGAGTGGTCGATAAAGTGGTGAAAAAGCTGCAGAAGCGCATGCAAACACTCATCGTGGGAAATCCGCTAGACAAGAACACCGATATCGGGGCGATCAATTCTAAAGAACAACTAGCGAAGATTAAGTCGCTAGTGAAGACGGCGACTAAAGAAGGTGCTACGGTTTGGCAACCAGAGACGAGTGTCCCGCGCAAAGGGAATTTCTACCCACCCACGCTGATCTTAGATTGTGCGCAGAGTCACACTGTGGTGCAGGAGGAAATCTTCGGGCCAGTCCTCACGATCCAGACATTTAGGACCGTGAATGAGGCAATAGAAAAAGCCAACAACACCCAGTATGGACTTTCTGGTGGAGTCTGGAGTGATAAAGGCGCGAAGGTCTTTAAACTCACGGATAATATCAACGCCGGGATCATGTGGGCGAACACCTACAATGCATTCGACCCCGCATCCCCGTTTGGTGGGTTTAAAGAAAGTGGAATTGGCCGTGAAGGTGGACTTCATGGATTGTATCCTTACGTAAAATTTAACGCATAAAGAGATGAGCAGATTAGAAGTTAAAAAGACATACAAGTTATACATCGGAGGTAAGTTTCCGAGATCAGAATCTGGCAGGACTCATGCTCTGTTAGATAAAAAAGGTGCCGTCATCGCGAATGTTGCCATGGCGAGCAAGAAAGATCTCCGCAACACCGTGGTGGTAGCCAGAAAGGCACAGTCAGGTTGGCAGGGCGCTAGCCCGTATCTGAAAGGTCAGATTCTCTACCGTCTTGCAGAAATGCTAGAGGGCAGAAAGTCGCAGTTCGTTAGTGTGCTGAAGGCTTCTGGGATGAGCGAGAAATCGGCTCTAACAGAAGTTGATAAATCAGTAGATGCCCTTGTGTATTTTGCTGGATGGAGTGATAAGTTCCAAGCTATTTACAGTAGTGTCAACCCAGTCAGTAGTCCGCATTATAACTTCAGCGCACCAGTCCCGACTGGTCTTGTAGCCGTGGTGTTAGATGACCAAACTGGACTCTACGGACTCGTCTCTCAGCTGGCACCCGTCATCGTAGGCGGCAATAGCACCCTACTCGTCGTCCCCAGCAAATGGGCGACCGTAGCCATGGAACTCGCCGAAGTCATCCACACCTCTGACGTCCCTGGCGGCGTGGTAAACATCCTCACCGGCGAGATATCTGACATGCTCCCAACACTCTCAGGACACATGGACGTAAACGCCATCGCCCTCTGTTCATCCGACAACGAACTCCGTAAATCGGTCCGCGAACTAGGAGCCGAAAACGTCAAGCGCGTGATCTTCCACGAGACCAGCAAAGGCAAACTCAGCCCATATCCGATCATGGACTTCCAAGAGATTAAAACTACGTGGCATCCTGTGGGTTAGTTGTAGAATCAAATCGAAGCCAGAAGGTTCTTTTAAAGTGAATTACGAATCTCTAAAACCTTTTATCTACCATGAAATATGGGGTAAATATGAATCATCTCCAACCATTCTAAATTACAGGACCCATTGTTAGTTTTATATGCTTTTCATGCCCTTTCCCTGTTCCCCTTTTCCTATAGAAAGAGATGGGTGCAGGAAATACAATAGGAGTGATCTTCTTTTTAGCGATAAAGTCTGCCTAGATCATGAGGAGTTGCTTCTAGAGATTATCGATTTCCAAATTAGACAGGAATCTTTCTTTTATTGCAGGAAGCCTAAAAGTTAGTTAGATAAAAGAATAGTGGAACAGGTGAACAATGAAAAGAAGAACTGGACTACTTGTCTGGAATGTCAGGGACGCGGTAGAAAGAGTAGGGGGCTTTCTAAGAAAGTAAGGCTCCGCTACCAGAAGGCCTTGGATTTATTTGAGAAAACTAAGGATGAAGAAGGAGCGAAAGCTCCTAACCCTCCACTGCTTCACCAGGATCCATGCTTGAGCTGTGACGGATCAGGCCTGGCTCGATCTGTTGATTTTCCACCAGTGGATAAAGAAAATTACCCGCACGTTGCCATCATTGGAGGTGGGATTGGTGGGGTGGCTCTTGCTATAGCGTGTTTGCACCGAGGGATTCCCTTTACTCTTTATGAGCGCGATAGCGGTTTCGATGCACGGTCTCAGGGCTATGGACTCACACTACAGCAAGCGAGTAAAGAGATTGAAGGATTGGGTGTTTACTCGTTGGACAAGGGAGTGATTTCAACAAGGCATGTGGTCCATACTACCGATGGAAAAGTGATTGGTGAGTGGGGGATCAGGAAATGGCTGCGATCAGAAGAGAAAACACCACCGAAACGAACCAATGTGCATCTATCGCGGCAGTCGCTACGCATGGCTCTGCTTGAACAACTCGGTGGCCATGATGCGGTGCAGTGGGGGCACCAGTTGGTGGATTATCAAGAATGTGAGGGTGAAGCTGGAAATTTCGACGGCGGCGTAGATCTTAGCTTTCAAGTGAATGGCAAGATAAAATCCGCCAGGGCGGATCTGCTGGTGGGGGCGGATGGGATTCGTAGTTCGGTGCGGAAATTGTTGATTGGCGAGGAGATTTCCCCGTTGCTTTATCTGGGGTGTATCGTGATTTTGGGGATTTGCCCTTTAGAGAACCTCGATGGTCTTGAGAGTCATTTGCTAGACTCCGCCACGGTATTCCAAACGGTCAATGGCAATGAGCGGATCTACATGATGCCTTATGATGCAGACTCGGTAATGTGGCAGCTTAGTTTCCCAATGCCAGAAGAAGAGGCCAAGGCTCTCAGCGCTCAGGGAGCTAAAGCACTCAAGGATGAAGCATCCCGCAGAACCCAGTGGCACGATCCTATCCCCCAGATTATGGCTGCGACTAAGGAAGCTCAGATTACTGGCTATCCCGTCTATGATCGGGCCCTACTAGAGCCAGAACTGTTAGAGAAAGGGTCTCAAGTGACTCTGATCGGAGACGCTGCTCACCCGATGAGTCCCTTCAAAGGACAAGGCGCTAACCAAGCTCTACTCGATGCGCTGGCACTGGCACGAGGAATCTCAAAAGGTTGCCGATCCCTATCTCTATGGAGAGAAGCAGGAGTGCGGGAAAGCGTGTTAATGGAATTCGAGACAGAAATGCTGAAACGCAGTTCCGTCAAAGTGAAGGACTCAGCAGAAGCCGCGAAATTCCTTCACTCCGAAGTAGTCCTGCATGAAGGCGACGAGCCGAGGGGTCGGTGTCTGAAGAGAGAAGATGTATAGCGAAGCTAGCTTGATTCTTGGAAAGGCTTCTAAGATTATCTATTTTCGATTATGAAATGGGGGGGTATTTGTCTGTGGACTGACTCACAAGGTATGTCTGAGCTATTAGCATACGGAACGGCGGTGAAAACAGAAAAAGGCTAGTAAATTCAACCGTTTTCTGACGCTGTGGTTCACTCGTATCCATGCTACACATGGAGTGATCGATTATTTCAAGCTACTTTAACTGTTCTGAGGATTTGATTTTGAAAGAATGGACAAGCTGAGTGCTAGCATGTAAGGAGGAGGGGTGAATGATATGGAGATAGCGCGGAGCGTGATAGGGGGATGCCTAGCAAAAGGGGTGAAGGAGTATGTGGTTTGTTCTGGGGCGAGGAATATCCCGCTGATTTCGGCGTTGTTAGAGTGTGAGGATGTGGTGGTTTGGTCGCATTTTGAGGAGAGAGCCGCGGGGTTCTATGCGCTGGGTAGGATGATGGATACGCGTGAGCCTTGTGCTGTGATTACGACTTCTGGCACGGCGGTGGCAGAGCTTTTGGCAGCGGTTGTGGAGTGTCATTATCAGGGGAGACCATTGCTGGTGATTAGTGCGGATCGGCCGTCTGAGTATCGTGGAAGTGGTGCGCCACAGGCGATCGAGCAGGTTGGGATATTTGGAAATTATGTCGGAGGATGTGAGGATGTGGAGAATGAGTCTGCCGAGCTTTTGAATGACTGGAATGGGAGGATTCCGTGGCATGTTAATGTCTGCCTCGGTGAAGGTGGTGAGGATGATTTAGTAGAAGTTTCTGCAAGCCATGAGCTAGCCGAATGGAAACCAGAGAGAGAAAAGATTGATGTTTCACCGTTAGTAAGGTTTTTCGATGATGTCTGGAAAGGGGTGGTTGTCTGTCTCGGTGGGCTAGAACCCGAGGATAGGCCAGAGGTGTTTGCCTTTCTCAAGAAGTTAAAAATACCGGTGATAGCGGACCCTACATCTGGGCTTCGCGAGTTGCTGGGTGATCTAGTTTTGTCAGATCCGGATAGAATGCTAAAGGGTGTGAAACTGTCGAAAGTCCTGCGAATTGGCGATGTTCCTGTGGGCAGGTTTTGGCGAGATTTAGAAGGGATAGCCGAGGTTGAAGTTCTCAATCTTTCTCGCACTGGGTTCAGTGGATTGGCGCGTAAAAGTGAGACGATTGCTGGTGGTATTAGCCGTATTATTAAGGGCGTGGGTGAGGTCGAGGAGGTGGGTGATGTGACGGACCTGCTGCGTGGCAATGGCAGAAGAGCTTCGCAAATCGATGAGTTGTTAGAGAGATTCCCAGATAGTGAGCCATCCTTCGTGAGGATGACATCGATTTATGCAACGATGGCGGAGAGTGTGTATCTGGGGAATAGCCTGCCGATCCGCGAGTGGGGAATGTTTGCGCAGCGAGATAAGGAAGTGCCGCACGAGCTAGTGCGGGCGAACCGAGGCGCCAATGGTATTGATGGTCAGTTGGCAACTTGGGCGGGCTGGACGCATGGGATCGATGATGCGTGGATTCTCATCGGTGACCTAACTGCTCTGTATGATTTATCAGCGCCTAGCTTGTTACATGATTGTGATGCTGAGGGGCGCGTGATTGTGGTGATGAATAATGGTGGAGGGAGAATATTTGATCGGCTACCGCGCGTGCAGAAAATGGACGGAGCACAAAAGGGGATTATCGCCAATGAACACGCATTTAGCTTTGAGTCATGGGCGATGATGTGGGGCTGGGATTATCAGCGAGTGGAAACTGTGGATGAGCTAGAAATAGAGGCTGGTCCCGCGCCGCTCGTTGTTGAGCTAGTTCCATGTGAAAAGCAGACCAAGGCATTTTGGGAGGCTTATGAAAACCTAGCTTAATAGCAACAGTGTGAATGTAGAATTTAAGAAGAATAGGGCTATGAAAAATAACGGATATATTGACACTTGTCTGATGCTTGCGAAAGGTATCCTGCATGATCGCTCGCTGAGGAGAAAAATGATGACTCAGTTGGTGATCTTCTTGCTCATCATAGTAGCGATAGGGAGCTGGGTGATCGGTGATTGGCTCAGAGATGAAGTCATTAGATTTATCATCTTTTGGGGGCTAGTTAGCCTATACGCACTGTTTATCATGCTGATGGCATTTTACGATATGCTTAAAGTCATGCGCGGCGAGTAAAGGACCATCCCTCACTATCCTCCCGCAACTGGTGGAATGAAGACGACTTCATCGCCTTCTTGGAGTAGCTGATCCCATGATGAGAAATCTTCATTGATCGCCACCATGAGGTGCTTTTGCTTGTGGGGGAATTGATATCGCTGTTTGATTTCCTCGTAGAGTCCAGCGGGTGTGCAGGATTCGGTCTGGATGCTTTCCGCGTCTTTCTGTGCGATTTCTCGGAGCTGGGCGAAGTATTTGAGTTCTATCGTTTTCATCTTTCTGGTTTGATTGATTATGGCATTTACCTCGATCCTTTCGGCTGGGGAGTTGGCATTCATAAGTGCCTGAGGGTTTGTAAGGGTAATGTTTTTAGTCAGATGCTGTTCCAGTAATCCTCTAGGGCAGTATTGATTGTTTTGCACTGCGTTAATAATCGAAGGGAAAAAGGCAGGCTCATAGATGGCGCAAAATGGTTCGGGTTTATTATCGATGGGGCTGATGTAGCAGGTCGCGAAGGCAGATCTGTCGCGTTGATCGATGAGGTACTGGACGTCTTGTTTGCTTAATAATGGAGTGTCGCAAGCGATGATGAGAAACGCCTCGTCAGGATGTTGCTGAGCTGCCGCAGCGATAGCGGCGAGAGGTCCATTGCCGGGATCGATGATGCTGGGCTGATCGAATGCTTGGTCTTCACGATGGCAGAGGTAAGTTCTTTCGCATAGTTGATCTAGAATACCAAGTAGACGAATTCTCTCAGGATGATTTCCTTGATAAATTAGCTCAGACTTATCTTCGCCCATACGGGTAGATTTGCCTCCTACGAGTAGTATTCCTGTGATCATTGGTGGTTTATTGACTATTGAAATCTGATTTACCGCCCGTTTTTGAGATGAGTTTAGTCTCAGAGATGATGATCGCTTTGTTTACTGCCTTACACATATCATAAATGGTAAGTCCTGCGATGCTTGCCCCAGTGAGGGCTTCCATTTCTATGCCGGTGCGTGCATTGGTGAGGCAGGTACAGCGGATTGATACGGCGGTTGCGCTGATGGGGGTTATCTTAAATTTGCACTTCTCAAGAGGTAGTGGGTGGCAGAAAGGAATGAGATCAGAAGTTTTCTTAGCCGCCATGGTGCCTGCGATAATAGCAGTTTGAAAAACAGGGCCCTTCTTTGATTGGATGTCATCGGAATCGAGCTGCTGCATTAGAGCTTTTCCTAGTTCTACAATGCACTCTGCCACAGCTTCACGCTGGGTGGTGCTTTTATTAGAGACGTCCACCATCCCTGGCTGGTTCTCCGCATCAATATGTGTGAATTCATCCATGACATTTCTTTATAACAGCTGAGCCAGAACTTCCAGATTTATCCCGAAATAGAACACGAATTTTAGGATCTAGATCTAAGCAGGGCAGGGCTAAAATGAGTAATCATATCTAGAGCTAAATTTAACGTTAAGTGTGATGACGTAAAAAGACTATTTAAGCGAATGATTCAATCATTTGTTTTAATGTTGGTTTTATTGGGGAACTATTAGCTAATATAATTACTTCGCTGCGGAGCTATATATTTGATTGTTGGTGGTATTTAGTCTGCTCACAAGTTATTCACATGGCTGTGTTCTGATAATCCCCAGGATAGTGAGCTATTGAAGACGGCGAGGGGAGTGGGGATAAGTTGAGAATTACGGTCAGTTGTAATTTTTTGATTTGCGACTTGGCTGTGGTTTGGTCGTTATATGATTAGTCTATAATAGTCATTATTTTTGAGTGTTCTTCTAAATGTTGTTTGAGGTGATTTCGCTCAGTGGTCAGTAATTGGCTAGATTAAATCGATTGATGCTCTTAGTTCTGTGACAGATCCACGCGCTATTTTCTTTAAAAATTGCGGTGTATTTGATTTATTGTTCTATAATCATGCTTCTTTTTTCATAGGTAAAATTAAAGACAATAAAATATTTAATTCACTAACGTTTATCATTATATGTTTAATTATACGTGTTTATGTTAAACGTATATTGTATCATTAAATAATAAATTAGTAATTCACAAAGCACTTTTAATTAGTGATTAATCATTAAATTAAAGTAATTCAATTAAATGTTTTAAATTTACTATTAACTTTACTAAAATAGATAGGTTTGATCGATTTCATCATTCAGC
>CAWVXI010000051.1:0-18202 GCA_963934155.1 uncultured Verrucomicrobiales bacterium
AATACCATCCCATCAAGATATTCAAAAATCATAGAAAACAATATTGTTTCATGCTCACCGGGAATCAGGTCCGGCTCTATGAATGGAGATGGCAGAATTCAAGCACTTGGAATAAGGTCACGCTAAAGCCAGGCCATAATCGATGGGTTACTAACTCGTATTATCCAGGGGTGTATAACTCTCCAGTTTATAAAATTCGGTTTGATCATGTGCTTGGTGACGGTAAGACAACGTGGAAGTATTTTGATCTAGACCGGAATAAGTCTGCAAAATCTAAGCCTCAAGATAGTGCAAAGCGATACTTTTTCAGTACTAGTAATCAGTCACTTCTTAATCTCTACGACTCAGATAAATAGATGATAGCGGGAGAAAATCTATTATGAAATTTTAGACTATGTAATCTTGTTTGCCATCTCTTCTGTCTTTAGAAGCCACGCTAGCAAGGCAATAGTAAATTCAAATGATAGGTCTGATAATTTTGTAGAGTTTGCTTAGCGCGCTTTGGACTTAATGCTTTGTTTTAGTCCAAGAAACGCTGTAGTTAATGAGGCTACTTCTAAAATCCCGTATGTAAGCTGCCAAGGCCAACTTGGTGAATCCATAGGTTCAAAAGACGCTAGGAATCCAAATGCGCAGAAAGCTGCGAATCCGAGCGCAACGATTGATGCGATGATGCTAGCGAAAGCTGACCGACGAGACAGTGCGATTGCGGCGATAAATGATAGGCCGAGAAACCCAACGGTAATGAGTAGAATTAAGTGCATGCGTGCATAATGTCACGATTCACACAATACAGTAAATCGATAGTATCAATTTTAAATATTGATCTGATCGATGGCATTTTGGTCGAAGCCTAACAAAACTTATCAAGGACTCTACTACTTCTTGAATTTATGGTGATTTGTTAGGTTCTGATGCAACATGCCCGTCAATGGGAATAGCTGAAAGAGTGGTTCTAAGGAACTTTAGTAATTCCCCCTTGCTCTTGTAGGAAACAACAGTCTCGATGTAGGGGAATCGGATGATTGAGCCATCATACTTAGTCATATTCATGGTAAATCCGTCTGAATCATTCCAATAGATAGTTTTCACTTCGGAGATGTTTAGTTCTTTTTCTTTCCCTATAAATCCCCAGATTACTTTTCCCCTATCTATGCTGAAAACATGAGTCAATGATCCTCCAGACATCATCCATGCTCCTCGGATGAAAATAACGAATACAGCCATACCGGCCACACCAAATACAACTTCAAAGGATGACCACTCTCCCTCTGCAAGAGAATGAAATCCAAGAGACATAAAAACTACTGACAAAAAAAGACAAAAACTTAGACCTATAAAACCGATGATTTTTGAGTCTCTTTTGGTTCGGTGGAAAACCTTCATTTTCTATATAAATAGTGTGAGTGATAATCTACCTTACCATCGTCTCAAAGTAATCAGGCATTGGTGCTTCTATCACGAGATCATCTTTGGAGTAGGGGTGCTTGATGCTGAGCTTGGCGGCGTGGAGGGCTAGGCGTTTGACTCCTTTTTCGCCTTTGCCATCATTGCCGTATTTTTTGTCGCCTACTACGGGGCAGCCTTTGTCAGCTAAATGAACGCGGATTTGGTGTTTTCTGCCGGTTAGAATGTTGAGTTCTACGAGGCTGTGCGTATCGTTTTGTTTGAGGACTTTGTAAGCTGTCTTGGAGAGCTTTCCTTGCTTCTTTTGATCGGGATTCGTGGCAGAATACATCTTGAATACACCTTGTTCCACGAGATAGGAGCTGATGATACCCTCGTTCTCTGGCAGGTGCCCATGGACGACGGCGTAGTAGGTTTTGTTAAAGTTAGACCACTCAGACTGGAGGTAAGTTTTTACTTCTTCAGTCTTGGCAAAGACCAAGACGCCAGAGGTTTCTCTATCGAGCCTGTGCACGATGAATATCCGGTGTGGAGATTTGTGGTTTCCCTTGCTCACGTAGTCAGTGAGATTTGAGTAGGCGGTACGGATACTTTCGCGGTCAGTTCCCATGGTGAGGAGACCAGTGACTTTATCGACGAAGATGATGTCGCGGTCCTCGAAAAGAATATTTAAACCTTTAGGTTGATATTTTCTAGGTGGACGTTTGAATTGTTTGTCTTGGCGGTGCTCTGGCATTAGGTCAGTAGTATGCCAGAGATGGTTGCGAGGTCAAGCTTGGTGGTGATCATCGTTTACCGCGCTAGAGGGTACGAAGCCAATGAAAACGGCCATAGAGACAAGTGCGATGCTGGTGATGCAGAGTGGGTAATAAAAACTCAAAGAATCTAGAAAGCTGAATTGACAATAAATAGGCGATCACTTATTCATTATCTCATTCATATTATAGATTGTTATCATGTTCTGCCATACTAAATTATTTCTCACACTTATCGCTCTAAGCCAGGTTAGCTCATCGCAATCTACTTTTGAGAGGGTCTGGCCGATAACAGAGTGGAGCTGTATTCATCCTAATGGCGAGGAAAAAGCTGAGTTCGAAACAAGGAGCCGAAATTGAAGAAAAAATAGCGTGATTCAAAATACCCTCAACATCATCATAGCCAGCGTATGGGTCATCAACGGACTTATTAGCAAAGTTCTCGGCCTTACGCCACGGCATGAAGCAATCGTGGCCCGTATCCTAGGCACTGAATTCGCCCATCCCCTTACCATCCTCATTGGGATCTCTGAAATCTTCATGGCAATCTGGGTCTTGTCAAAATTCAGAGCAAAACTTAATGCCTATGCCCAGATATTCCTAGTCAGCACGATGAATATTTTAGAAACTATCCTTGCCCCAGACCTCCTTCTCTGGGGACAGTGGAACCTCCTCTGGGCAATCACTTTCTGTCTCATCATCTGGAAAAACCACAGACTTGCTATCGCTAAATGAATTTCCTCCAACACCACCCCTTCGCCGTCAAAGCCTACTTTGATCAATCACTTGTCTTAGCCTATGCCGTCCCAGCAGAAGAACTTCGCCCCCACGTCCCAGCTCCGCTCCAGCTAGATCTCTACCAAGATAGCCATGCCTTCATCGCCCTCGCCGTGGTCGAGACCAGCCAACTCCGGCCATCTCTCTTTCCCAAATTTCTAGGTAGATCCTTCACTCTCCTAGGTTACCGAGCCTTTGTCCGTTATACTGGTGTAGACGGAAGAACCCGTCGCGGTCTCTATATTCTCCGCTCAGAAACTGACTCCCCCTTCATGACCTTCAGCGGAAATATATTCACACAATATTGCTACAAAACCGTCAAACTAAACTGGCAAAAATCCCCAGATGGCTCCCAGAAAATCACTACTAACCTAGGCCTTGAAGTTCAGACCGCCGCAGCTTCCGCTGAGCCACCACTTCCAGCAGGATCTGTTTTCCCTGACTGGCGGCAAGCTCGTAGATTCGCCGGCCCCATGCCCTTCACCTTCACCCACGATTCTGAAACTCAGAAAATGATTTCAGTTGAAGGTGTCCGTCAAAAGTGGACACCCACACCCATCGAAATCGAGACCCAAAAAGTACCCTACTTCGATCAATTTAACTTCACTAACTGCACTTTAGCCAACGCCTTCACCGTTCAAGATATCCCTTACCTCTGGAAAAAAGGCACCACCGAACACTGTCCATGAAACGCACACCCTACCAAGGCGTAACAAACATCATCAGGTTTAATCCCGGCATGTTTATCACTGCCGGCTTGCTCATTCTAGCTGGAGTAGTCGCCCTTTCTCTCACAGCCGGCTGGCTGCAGATCTCCATCTCGCTTGCTCTAGCCGGCGCAGTCATCTCCCTATCTATCTCTCTCATAGCCTCCCACTGGATTTACGATAAATCAGAAATCTACACTCTCCCATCCCTTAAAAATTGTGATCCTAAGAACCACGAAAACTGGCTCACCATCAACGCCGGATTCGATGAAATCACCCCAACTCTGAAAACTCGATTCCCGGACATCAACCTCCGCATCCTCGACTTCTACGACCCCGAAAAGCACACCGAATCCTCCATCGCACGAGCAAGAAACGCCTACCCACCACACCCTGAAACTGAAACCATCACCAGTAATTCTATCCCAGCAGAAACCAGCTCTATCCAAAAAATAATCGCCTTCTTCTCACTCCACGAAATCCGTAACCACGAAGAACGAGTCACCACCTTCAATGATCTTCGCAGAACCCTAACAAAAAACGGAGAGTTACACCTAACAGAACATCTACGGGACCTTCCAAACCTCGTAGCCTACAACTTTGGCGCCCTCCATTTCCACACCAGAAACGCATGGGAAAAGACCTTCGATGAGTCCAACTTTGCCATAAAATCAGCAACTAAAACCAGCCCTTTCGTCACCACCTTTGTTCTTATCAAGAAATGAAACTCCTTATCCAACTCATCGGCCACGGTCTCATCCTCCTGGCGCTCATCCACGTAATCTTTCCCAAAGCATTCAACTGGAAAAACCAGCTAGCCACTCTCAGCCTCATCAATCGGCAGTTAATGACAGTTCATACGTTCTTCATCGCCTTAACAGTTTTTCTCATGGGCGTGCTATGTATTACCTCCGCTCATGAACTGCTAACCACAGCCTTGGGCAAAAGAATTCTCGGGGGACTAGCCATCTTCTGGGGTATCCGCCTCGTAACTCAACTCTTCTGGTATTCCCCTCAACTCTGGAAAGGAAAGCCAAGAGAAACCAGCATCCATATCCTCTTCCTAGCCATCTGGCTATCCATAACCACCATCTTTACCATAGCCGCTACCTCCTGAAACCCTGAGAAGATGCAAAAAATACACTACAAAGGACAAGCCACCCACACCAGCGTGCTGGAAATTTCCAATCTCCAAAATTACGATTGGCACAATCCAACAGACGCAGACACCCTCCGCGCACAGAAAGACAGATAATAAAAAGAAACGGTAGCTCAACCCTTTACTTTTAGCTTCAACAACTGTTTTAAGGGCATAGACGAAGACCACCCCTAAAACGCTCCGAACGCTCCGCGCCACTTTGATTCGTAGCCGTCTCACGGCAACTCATCTCCCTAATCGAAATAAAGAGACAGAAAAATATAATGAACTGGCTGAAATTCTTGTAAAAGGCTAAACATAAACTATTTTCCCTAGTGTAAAGTCCCTATGATTTTAAATCCTATTTAACACTTGTATTCTCCACTAGATCATGAGGTTATGTTTTAAAGTAACAAAATGATCACCAATTAAACAAAACTATGAAATCGAACAAGATTAAATCTGCCCTCAGTGCAGTTACTACTTGCTCACTACTAGGAATAGTAAGCTTTGCTCCCATGGCACAAGTGACCAACGCAGCAGTCCTTGCTCCTGTAGGATTCGTTGTTCTCACATTCAAGGCCGAGTCAGACACCCCCTTCTCACTCCCTTTGAATCGTCCTAAGGTCTTCAGAGGACAATTGGACACTATCTCAGTAAACACCATCAACATTGCCAACGCCGACTTCACTGCAAGCGAGTTGGTCTATGCAGATGGAAGTCAGAATGAGAAGTACTACCTACTTTTCAACACAGGAACGTTAGAAGGAAGAACCTTTGATGTGGCGGCTAATAGTATGAATAGTATCACTGTGGATCAAGATGGAGACACAGATATTCAGACACTTATTGGTGCTGCTTCCACAGACAATTTCGAAATTAGACCACATTGGACACTAGATACTCTCTTCCCTAACGGAGCTGGATTCCCACAATCGACAAGTATTTTTGATAACGGTTCTGAAATTCATACCAAGCCGGCGAATGTTCCAGGTATTAATTTGTCCTCAGAAAAGATTTATAAATATGTCACAGATACAGGGTGGGTTGATACGGCAAACTTACTATCCGGACAGGTAAAAGACGTAGTTCTGAATAGGAACTCCTTCTTTCAAATGAGAAACTACACAACTTCTGCAGTGATCAAAAACTTGGTAGGTGATGTGCCTTTAACTGATGGAAGGCTTAAATTAAGGAGTAATGTTATTAAACAAGACAGCCATGTTGCATTTAGTTTTCCTACTGATATTAAATTATCAGAGACAGGTTTAGAAAGTTCTTCTGGGTTTAAGCACACTTCAGGACAGTTCAATTCAGATGGAGACACTCTATGGCTTTATGATCTGGCTCTGACAGGCTATAATAAATCAGCATCTGTGGGATATTACTACGTTGGTGGTCTAGGTTGGATTGACAGTTCTAATATTCTAGGTGGGGCTGTTGATGCTTCAACAGTTAATTTAAAAGCAGGTACAGCTTGTTTTGTAAGAAAAATATCAGAAGTAAGTGCTGAGACTTACCATCATGGAACTGCATTGCCATACAACCCGTTTGCAGAATAAACGATAATCACATGAAGAAAATAATAATATTATTACTAGTATCAGGAACATTAGCTAATGCAGTAATCACTGTAGCTGGAGGGTTGGTTACAAATTTGGCTGATGAAAATAATACTGAGTTATCAGCACCAACAACATTTGCCGTTCTTGTTGCATTAAACAATGATTCATTTGACGGACTAGTGATGAGCGATACGATTAGTATTGGCGAAACGGTTGGTGAGGGCAAATATTTCGTATTGCAGACAGAGACTACAGTAGATGCTTCAAGTAATGGTTTTGGTGAAGCAGGTCAGGTAGATATAGCTAATTACAATATAGTAGGAACTCCTCTTGCTGATAATGCTGCTGCTGGTAATAACGTCGCATTTGTATGGTTTCCAGGGCTTGTGGGCTCCACGCTTAGCACAGTTGACGTCTATGGAGCTGTGTCAAATGTCGATTGGGTATTACCTGCTGATGGGGCTACATTAACTTTTACCAACATAACAGGTTCACCTCAACAGGCCAACTTTACTATTCAACCAATCCCAGAGCCTAGCTCAATTGCTCTTCTTGGACTTGGTGCGTTTGGTTTGCTTATGCGTCGTCGCAGAGACTAATTGAAACTAATCTAAAACATAAATAGTTTACGAAGTTCTTTGCAGTTTACTGCAGGGAACTTTTACGTTTTTACGATTAGGCCATGGAAGCATCTGAATTACTTGCGAACGCTAAGGATGTACTGCTTAACAAGACTAAAAAGACAGACAAATAATAAAAAAGGAACGGTAGCTCAAGCCTTGTAGCTTTAACGACTGTGCTATGGTCATAGATGGAGACCACCCCTAAAACGCTCCAAGCCACATTGATTCGTAGCGGCGTCACGGCAACTCAACTCCCTAATCGGTCAGCTATGGCTTTGCCTCCGACAAAAAAACCTACAAGCCTGCAGTCTTTTTCAACACCCTAAAGCCCTGATCACGCTGGCTACTTTCAATCCGCAGCATATTTCGATGGGCTTCACTTCATTAATAAGACCCATTAAATTTATTAAGTGAAATTAAGGATGAATTTAAACTCATTTAATTGGTTTAACGAATTTAAGATTAGCGTTAAATTCATTTATCCATGAACCTGACCGACTACATATCTGGAAGCTGGCAAGAGCAGTCCAGTATAAAATTTTTCATCCTGCCCATGTGAATCATCAGTGGAGCTGGGATGATCCGCAGATAGACACATTACTCTCTGAGGCTAATCGTCGCCTTGGTGAGTTAAATGGTTTGTCCTTTATTGTAGCTGATTTAGATCGGTTTATCCAGATGCACGTGGTCAAAGAGGCGCAAATGTCTAGTAAGAATGAAGGAACTCAGACGGGAATGGATGAGGCATTACAAGACGATCCTGATGAAATTGCCCCTGAGAAACGCGATGATTGGCAAGAGGTAAGAAATTATATTGCAGCGATGAACACTGCTATTTCTGACCTAACCAAGCTCCCGCTCTCAAATCGCTTGCTCTGCGACACTCATCGCACACTACTCAGTGGCACATTCACGTTAGAGCCAAGTCACTTCTGGGGGCATGTTGACGAATTTTCCGTCGATACAGAATGGCTTGCCGTCGAGTGTGACGCGTGAGCCTTCACCTAGTGATGCGATTAAATCCCAGTGTAAGGCGCTTTTATTAACGTTTCCTGTTTCTGGATATCCAGCTCCAAAGGCGAGGTGGAAGGAACCGCCCATCTTCTCGTCAAAGAGGATTTGGCCGGTTGCTCTGTCGATTGCTCGGTTGGTTCCGAAGGCTACTTCTCCGATACGGCTGGCACCATCGTCTTGATTGAGCATCGAGATCAGGAAGTCCTGACCTTCCTCAGCGGTGACATCAGTGGCTTTCCCGTTTTCCATGACGACACGTGCATTGCGCACAGCACGGCCTTGGTAAACGCAGCGTTTATCGAACACAACCACACCGTGGGCCCCACCGTTTTCAGCGCTTAGATTTGGTCCAGAGTAGACTTCCCCGTCAGGGAAGTTTTTACGTCCAGGGCTGGAGAGCCAGCGCATGTCTTTGATGTTTACCTTGAGGTCTGTGCCAGCGGGTGTTTGGAAATGGAGTTCACTGCCTGTCATGAGGCTTTCTGCGAGTTGATTCTGCCAGCGATCTAGTTCTTGCCAGAACGCTACTGGGTCCTCGTGGTCTAGCTGGCAGGCTTTGATAACGAATTGGCTATAGTCTTTCAGGCTCATGCCCGCGTCTTGAGCGTAGGAGTTAGTAGGGAAGAGGGTGACAGTCCAGAGTAGTGGCTTAACATCTGAATCGATACTAGGATCATCTGCCGCAGCGGCACGTTGGAAGAAGAGCTCGCGGTTGGCTTGATTAGCCCGTGCTGCACGCTGTGGTATCGCTGGGTCGAACTTATCCATGGTTCGTAGATTAGTATTAGCTACGATGTTAATAGACGCGTCGATGATTTCTCCCTCTAGCTTTGCGAGAGGGCTTTCCCAGTCGAGTTGTTCATTATTAGCAAGTTCGAAGAATGTTTCAGTGAGTGATTCTGGCTTACAGCTGACGATGGGTATTCCACCAGCTTCGAGAACTTTACGATACACTGCTTCTAGTAGAGGCTCGGCGGCTGGCTGGGCGGTGATACGGACAACTGTTCCAGGTTTGATGTTTGTCGCGTGTCTGACTAGGACGTCTGCCCAGCGTGATAGGTGAAGGTTAGTTAACATGCGGGCAAGCTAGTTTAACTTCTGTTCAGAGTCTATAATTATCTTTATGGATGAAGTGAAGCAGTTCACAGCTGAGTATCCATTGTTATCAAGCAAAATCTATATTTGAATCACAGAATGGTATAATACCATCCTCACAGTTATTCTGGATTAATAGTAATATTACGAGGTCTTTAAGGTTTGCAGCAAAGCTGATTTTTCGAGGCTTCGGAACGGAACGGTTGGATTGAGGGCATCGGAATGATGGTTTTTAGCCAGCATCTTTGCCGAATAGCATTTTGTAAACTGCTTCAGCGGAGCGATTCTTTCCAGTGCTTTCGTCAAACCATGGGGAGCCGCCCAGAAAAACCTTGTCCTTGGGGATTTTCTTACCGGCTTTTAGCCATTCATCGAAGGTGGGAACAACTTTTTTCTTAGATGTGGCAACCGCCTTCTTGAGCAGAGCCAGTTGATCTTCTTTCTTTTTGAGTTTCGCTTTGTATTTTACTAACCCCTCTGGCGTGAACCTGGCCCGAGTCATGAAATCTTTCATATCGGTGATCTCCTTTTCCAATAGTTGAATTTCAGACGCTGCGGCTACCTGCGTTGCTCGGTCTGGATTCTTCTTATCTGCTTCCATGTTCTCGGTAATCCATCGTAATAGCGTGCCACTTCCCATGCCATAGCCTCCGGGAAGCTGGCGATAATCGCGGGTCTGTATCGATGGAGGATTACCCCAGTGAGCTGGGTAGGCTTTTTTTTCGGCTGGCTTGGGATCTATCCGCTCTTGGGCAGTTGAGGTTGGGGCTAGTCCGAATGTTAAGCAAATGGTGAAGATTAGAGCTAAGGTTTTCATAGGTTTGTTGTGAGTTTCAGTTCTAGTTTAGTTAAAGAGTGACTCTTTTGAGTTTGGTTGTTTGAGGTCTCTAGAGAAGCTCTCTCCCCACTATTGACCAGTCTGCCCACAATTGTGACATCATTTAAAAACTATTTAGGGATAGCCCGCAGGGTGAAGTAGGCCTGGAGCGAGTCCCAGGTGGAAACATCTTTCAGAGCATCTTTTGTATCAGGTAGGGTGATTTGATAGACGCGGTCTAACCATTTATCTTTATCGCCCTTGTTACTTTTCCCGAAATCCGCGAGCTTCAGGTGAATTACTCTGCGGTCTTTGGAAATGGCTACTTCTGCTAAGGCATCATCACGGACGTCGTGCTCGGGTGACCCGTAGTCTGATTTATTGGTGTAGAACCATGACTTCACTATCGCAGACTTCTTCAGCTGCTCGGCGGTGATTTTCTCCTCTAACGGAGCGGTGAGTTGTAGATCAAATCCTTTTGAGCTTGAGGTGATGTTGAGGATGTCTCCTGGGATGGTTTTCCCGTCCCAGACGATCTGCTGGAGACCGTCTTGAAAGCCGCCAGTGGCATACCAGCCACGACCTGTCTGTCCGATGAGCATACTGCCATCGGCTAGGAAACATGGACGCATGACTCCTGATAAAAGGCCTTCTGCAAAGACGATGACGCCTCCTTGATCAATACCGTTTACCTGCTCGGTCACGATCCGGAAGAGCTGTGAGAGCGTCTGGTCACCCATGAAGGTCTGTCCTTTATAGGGACCGAACTTTCCGCCGGTCAGATCCCAGGCAGGATTGCCGGGAGAGTTGGCTATTTTGTTATGTGGAAGCCACACGGCTCCCTTGCGGAGTTTTTTAGCCCACACTTTTTCATCGACTCCTTTTTCAGGAGTGACAGCGGGTAGATCGACAAGGCCGGAGGTGCTGCCGTAGAATTTGCCTTGCTCAAGTGGCACCCATTTTGAGGAGCCTACATATTCCCCTTGGTTTTCAGAGTACCAGAGGCGACCGTCTGGGGCTAGGCCCATACCTGCGGGGCTGCGAAGGCCGTTTGCAAAGGGTTCGAACTTGCCTTCCGGGGTCACGCGGCATGACCAGCCACGGTATCCACCCATGGCTCCCATGTATTTGCCACCGGCTCGCCATGAGGCGCGCGGTTTTTTATCGTCGTGGGCGAGGTTGAGGTTGAAGTAGTAGTTGCCCTCTTTATCGCGGACGGGGCCGTGCGTGTATTCGTGGTAGTTTCCGTGGAAGCCGAAATCATCGCAGACAGTTTCAAATGTATCAGCTCGGCCGTCACCATCAGTATCGGAGATACGGGTAAGTTCTGGCTTCTGCGCGATGACGATCTTGTCTCCCTTGTCGTCCTCGATATGCACGCCCAGTGCTTCAAAGGTTCCTTCTGCAAAGAGGGTCCACTTCTTATCTCGGATGCGCCAGATGCCGGAGGCACGGGTGGCTAGAACAATGGTTCCATCCTTCGCCACGGCGATTCCAGTGGCTGCGAAGAGCTGCTTGCGGCCGTAGATATCCAGTGGCGAAGCCCATGAGTAGGTGCTGTAGCCAGCTTGACTCAAGAGTGGCTTACCGGGCTTTCTCTTGCGCTTAGGATCAGGCTGAATCACCTTGGCAACTGAGGAGATCACCGGCTGAGGTTGCCAGTTTTCCTGACGTTTCACCTCAGATAGGGCGACGATACCACCGGGGATCTTGGCTCTGAAATGATAGAGCTTCGAGGTTTTGGAAACTGCGAGAGTCCATTTTCCTTTGTCGAGGTTCCCATCGCTTACCTTGGCGTCAGTTAAATCACTGGAGCGCAGTTGGAAGCTCTGTGGCTCGATGACCTTGCCTTCAAGGGTTATTTCTATCCAGCCGTCATTTGTAAGAATGATTGTTTGAGAAAGGGTGTTCTTACCGACTCGGAAATGGAAGGTTGGTAGTCCGGTTTTCAACTCTAGATGGTGTCCGAGAAATTCCGCATCGAGATTGGCCATTTTCTCGCTGAAGTCTGTCTTGTCCCAGAGGTGTTTTTCGATGGCTGGGTAGTCGAGTACGTCAGGCTCTTTGAATTCGAAATCTACGACTTTACCATCTGAAGTGATTGGAGCGAGGATAGGTTCTTTTTCGAGAAATATAGAAGCATTACGACCGACCGATGACGGACGCTGTCCCCGACCTCCTCTTTCCTGCTTTAGATTGAGGAAGCCACCGCTCCAGACCTTACGTATGGAAAGCATCCGAGGATCGAAAGTATAGTTCATTCCATTCGGCAGGCCGACGTGAAGAGCCCGGCCACTAGTACCAGAAAGAGGAGCTCTGAAGACGCGCGGGCGTGTGGTGACGGGAATTTCGCCTGGAACATGGATTAGATTCTTAATGACGGCCTCTTTTTTCTTGGTCAGCATCACTGTGGCTGGTCCAGCCTGCCCTTTATCAGACAGAGTCCTCATGAAATGCCAGAGTGACTCGAGGTCCTGATCCGCGAGCATCGCTTTTCCATACTGAGGCATAATCTGGAGGTAAGTTTTGCCTTTGGTAGGGCCTGTTTCCGAGACGGCGAGTTCATCCCATGACTGGCGCACGGATCTCAAGAAATATGCCTTGTCCGCCTTCGCTATTTTCCTAGCTCCCTCGGGCCCTACTTCACGGTTACGGGCTTCCCTCAAGAAAAGTCCGTAGAGGTTAGGGCCTGTTTTCATCGACTTATCACCCTTTTCAATGGAGTGGCATTCGACACAACCTTTCGCGGAAAATACTTCTTTACCGTGTGCTACGGCGTCGAATTGCTTTTGTCCCAGAGTGGGAACTAAGCTCGCCACAGAGGTAAAGGCGAGGATGATGGATGATTTCATAGTTGTTATTTGTTTAGGATAGCTTAGCAGCCGCAGAGAGGATAATACGTAAACGAGGATGAATTCTTTACAGGCATTCTCTGAGAGAGCTGCCGAACTATAGGGCTAGCGAGAGGTATTTCAATCTCACAATGTGTTTAATCTGTCACTTTTTTACTCTAGCTTTCATTTTTTCTTGTTTCAGACGGCTTTAGGATGCTATGGGGACGGCGCAGCAGTAGTTATTGTCGCTGCATCGAGCAGGATTCACCTGTCAAAAGAACCATCACTAAATTACCCCATGGCTTTCACACCAAGTAAAGATCAGAAACGTCGCGAGCGAGAGCAGAAGAAGCAGGATAAGAAGATAGCACGCGAGGAGGCGAGGGCTGAAAAGCTTGCGGCTCAGCATGCTGCTGAAGATGCCGCCGCCGAGGACGCTGAAAAACTCACTGAGGCAGAAGCTGAAGCAAAGGTAGAGGCCGATTTTGAGGCTGAGCTGGCAGCAGAGGCCAGAGCCGAAGCTACAGGTAGATAGCAATTTACTTGCTGGGTAGTGTCTTCAAGCCGCTGCGCAATGCGAGGACAACAGCATCGGCGAGTATTTCAGAACCTGTCTTGGTGTAGTGGACGTCGGCCTTTCGCTGGTGTTTGGCGACTTTCTCTAGAGAGGCGTGACTGTGAAGGTCATTGACGGAGACCTTGAGACTTTTCATCAGCTTGACGGCAGCGGCGTTAAATTTTTGTTCATCACCTGGAATACGGCCACGGCTACCGACTGGTACCGGAGTGGTGGTGCAGAAGATGAGTTTGGCTTGGGTCTTTTTGAGGCGAGCGACTATTTTTTCTAGGTTACTTACGTAGTCATTGATGGTCGAGAGCTGGTGTGCATTGGGATTTTTTTTGATAGCGTCGCCTTTTTGAGAAACAATCTTTGTGTTGGGGAGTGGCTGGCCGATGTATTTTAAATCGTGGAGACCGAAGTTGAAATGGATGACGTCCCACTTGGTGTCACCAAGCCAGGCATCGATTCTTTTGACGCCATTGGCGGAATAGCTGCAGTTCTCGGGGCGTTTACCGTCCTTCTGCATCGGGCGCACGACCTTGGCTTCGTTTTTGAGCATCTGCTGGACGAAGGGTGTGTAGCCGATGGAGATAGAGTCTCCGAGGATCAAGACCTTGGGAAGCTCATCTTTCTGAGCATGGAGAAGAGAACTGCTGAGGATAGTTAATAGAAGTGCGCGAATAATCATGGTGTTTATAGTTGCTGAGAATGAGTTATATTAGAAATTTGCTTATGGCGTGTGTTAGTTGGAGGGGGCTGGCATGGGGGAGATAGAGAGTTGATGTCACCCCTAGGAAAACTCTCTCATCGATTGCCTTACTTCCCTTTAGGCTGGAGATCTAGCACGGCTTCTGCAAACCCAATGCCGATTCCCGTCATTATCTTGCCGGAGCCGAGGTAGTGGAATTCTGCGTTGGAAATTCCCTTTTTCATCTTTTCTATTTCCAGCTCGGTGAATTCCTTTTTATGAAGTTCCGCACGGAGTTGCTGCGTTTCTTTTCCATTGAGTTTTTTGTCTTTCTGGATTTTTTTCACATCTTGGTTGATCATCCCTTCTCTGGCCTTTAGTTGAGATAACTCCATGTCCCAGTAATTTTCAGTCAAAACAGCGGCGACGTTGTCCTTAAACTCGGGAAGCTTTGCTGGTGCTGCCATGGCGTCACGGAAATTCTGATGAACTCCAGCATAACGTTTCTGACCACCTGTGTAATTCTTCACAGGTCCTCCAGCACCCATGACTCCGATTACGAATGGTAGCTTGGGTGCAGATAAGTCCTTGCGAATATCCTTAATGAACATGCCCATTAGTTTGGAATACTCGTCATAACCACCTGGGTTATATCGCTCAGGGTAAACACCACCATTGACCATATCATTCCATCCTTGGAACCAGACTAGCCCGCACAGCTCATAGCCTTGGTCTTTTTTGTATTCAGGGTGAACTCTGGAAATATTGGCTAGTACATCCTTCACGTGAGCCATGGTCAGGCGATAGTAGTGACCGGATTCTTTCTCATTATCTTTATAAGCGCCTGCGCTTGGTGGGCGGAAGTCTGAGTAAAGGCTCTTGCCTCCCCATGCTGTCTTGATGATTAAAATAGGCTCATCGTAATGCTTATCGAGAGTCATGCCGAAAGTAAACTCAGGACCAATTTTAGTATCATCAGCACCAAAGCCTGCGGTGAGGGCTCCCTCCTTAATGACTCCTTTATCGGTAACATATGAGATACGAACATCTTTGAAAACCTTTGGTGTGCCATCTTTTTCCTGCAGATCAAGTAACCATGGCTTCGTTTTGGGGTCCATACCGATATGTTCTAGCGTGCTGATTTTCGCATGCCCTTGCATGTTGGATTGACCCACAAGAATGAATACTTTCAGTGGTTTCTTAGGTGCTGCGTTTGCGCGATGAGCAGGGATGAGCCAAATGGCTGTTAGTAAGAGAATGAATAGGTTACGGTAGAGAGATATTTTCATAGATTTCTTTGCTAGGTGGTTCATGATTTATAAATGAGTTTATGTAAAATCTAATAGAGGTGCAATATCCAAATTAGCGACGTGAATTACTTCTTGATGGCTTTTTTGTCACGGCTTTCTGGTTCGCTTTTTTGATGGCTGTTTGTTCGTTCTCAGCATCGAATTGAGGGTTGTGCTCAGAGGGACGGGGAGCATTTACTTGCTTCTGCCATTTGCGAAGTTGATGGTACAATTCATCGCGCTTTTCTGGCATGGTCTCCGCGAGGTTTTTGCGTTCACGGATATCATTTTGCAAATTATAGAGCGCTATTTTTCCGTCCTCGAAGTATTCTTTAAGTTTGTAGTCACCTATGCGGATGGCACTCACAGGACGAGAGCGGAAGAGGGGGTCACGCTGCTCGCCATAAATTTGATAACTCTGGAGATAGGCGGGGAAATGCCAGTAAATGGGGCGTTCTCCAAAGGTCTCTACCTCACCGCGCAAAAGTGGAACGAGGCTTTTTCCATCCACAGGTTGCTTAGGCAGTTCGCCTCCCGCAATGTCACAGAATGTCGGATAGAAATCCACTCCGATGACAGGTTCGCTGGAACGACTTCCAGGTTTCACCACCTTTGGCCAATTCACGAAAAGTGGGACGCGGATACCGCCTTCAAAGTAAGTTCCCTTATAACCCCAGAGAGGATCCATATCGGTTGCGGGACCATAGCCGCCGTTGTCTGATGAAAAAATAATCACGGTATTCTCGCGCTCTCCCATTCGCTCAAGTGCTTCAACCAGTCTCCCCACACCATCGTCGATTGCCTGAATCATAGTCGCCATGATCACATGATTATGAAGCTCGCCGGGTTTCTTAGCTTCATATTTCGGGAGGAGATCCTTTTTGGGATGGAGAGGGGTGTGCACGCCGAAGTGGGCTAGGTAGGCACACCACGGGACATCTTTATTTTCTTCAATAAATTTGATGGTTCTATCGGTGAGTTCATCGGCGAGATACCTGCCTTTCGGACCATAGTGTCCTTTGAATCCAGGTAGTTTATTATACTGAACAGCAACATCAAACCCTTGGGTGGTGGGATCTACACCCACGTGCCATTTTCCAAACATTCCTGTCTTATAGCCCTGTTTTTGTAGACTTTCTGCCCAGGTCACGACTTCTTCTTTGAGGGCTCTCTGGGACTCTGGAATCATTAAGCGGCGGTGTTTCGCCGATCCCCGCGGTTTTGTGCCGACGTTGAAGATCTGATGACGTGGGGTGTATTGTCCGCTTAGGTGACAAGCCCGAGCTGGGGCGCAGTTTGCGGAGTTCGAGTAGGCGTCGGTGAAAACCATGCCCTTCATGGCGAGTTGGTCAATGTTAGGTGTCTCGTAAAAGTCAGACCCCATGTATCCAGTATCTTTCCAACCGAAATCATCGAGGTAGATAAACAGGATATTCGGCTTGGGCTCCGCGCGACAGGGGAGCGCTGAAATCATCAATCCCACCAAAATAATACAGGCGCTTATTGAGGTCGTAAGTGATCGTTGAAAGGCTGTATTTTGATTCATTGGGGTGTGGTTATTCTTTTTTCTTAGGTGAATGCTTGTCGTCGAGACGTTGCCAGTATTTTGACCAATATTTATCGTAGTAATCTAGCCCCGCGATTCTGATATGAGGCAGATCCTTCACAACAGGAGATTTTTCTGGGTTGTAGTCTTTCAGGTGCGCTTGGCCGGATCGTTCACGAGGCGAAATAAATCGCCATTGGTGATCGCCTAGAATATCGGAACAAAGTTTCGCTAGCTCGGGATCATATTTCTTCAGTTGCTCTCTTGTGTGGATATGGTTGTGGTCATGATCCATGGTGCGGTTGGTATTGTACCAGCACTGGACACCTTCGGCAAAATACTCAGCCCGGTTCTTACTGGCGTAGCAATCCTTCTCCCCACCAAAGGCAATGAGAACTTTATCTGTTCCGGTGACCATGACTGTCGATGTGGTAGGCTTGCCATTCACAAGAATGTCTCCCCCATCGAGGCACTTTTTAATCAGAGCTGCGGGCTGATCTGGAAAGGCTTTTACCAAGGCCTTGAGAAGAGAAACAGGTTGATCTCCTGTGACTCGACGAAACCGTTGGGTCGCCCGGCCATCATTCCAAAGTCCCTTAGACATCGCGGATTTGTAGGTTTCTGTCCATTGGCGATTCAGAGCATCATCGAATCCGGCGCCATGAATGACGTGTCCGAATTCATGAATAAGGATGCTCTCAATTTGCATTCCACCTTCGTATTCCATGACATCCTCCTCGGCGAAGAGCACAACATAGCGGCCTTTGACTTTCGTTAGGAATCCCCTACTACGCCAGTTGTAGAAATCGAGTTCATCACCGGTTTTGTCCTGCTTGAATTGGGGCAGGTCAGAAGTAAGTTCATCGTGGGCCACGAGGAGGCAGAGGACGTTCTTTTCGCGGATACGATCGGCGATCGGTTTCTTGAGCTCACTCATCATGCGATCAAACAAGTAAGCCGCCTCAAGGTGGGTGGTATCGGTCACCTTCTTTGAAGTAGCAATCAGGATGCCCTGAACCTTAGTGCTCTTAGCATAGAATGATAGATCCAGATCGTATTCTTTGGCGAGTTCTTCGCTGAGAGCTTCGACTTTGTGTGGCGCTGCATTGGCAGAGAAAGCAAAAATGACTGAGAGGGTGAAGAGGTAAGAGACGATTTTCATGATAGTAGGCGGAGTATTTTACAAGTTTAGAGGCCAGATAGTGCTGTTAAGATTACTTTTTGGGCGTTAGCTGGCAAGAAATAAAAGCACGTTAGCAAAAGTCACCATAGGAGACGATACTTTGAGAGAGGATCCGGCGTAAAGTTTAATTTTTATCTGGTTGATTCCCGTGTTGCCTCATTGAAGCGGACACCGAAAAAAATCTAGTATTGCCGAGAATAGC
>CAWVXI010000052.1:0-18010 GCA_963934155.1 uncultured Verrucomicrobiales bacterium
GAATCAGTAAATCTCCTGAAGGGAGAAAGGTTGCAAAGCCTAGGGTTTTAACCCTGGCGTCAGCCATCGTGAATAATGATAAGTTATGGAATGCAGATAGACGATTAGAAGGAATAGCTCATGCTCTTAACGTGGGGTTTGTTGAGTAAGATATCAGACAAACAGACCTTTCCACTGTGCCTTCAGCACAGGATTCTTTTGTGGATGGGGACCTAGGGATAAATCCCTAGGCTGTGAAGCCATGATCTCTTCAAGATCCCAGTATGATGAAGCTTTGTATCGATGATCTCTTTAAGACCCCAGTATGATGAAGCTTTGTATCGATAATCTCTCTAAAACCCCAGTATGATAAAGCCACGCAGATTTGATGTTGTTATACATTTCAAACGGCAAGAGTTTTTAGGAACTCTTCCGTGGGGAAGGAATCAGTAAATCTCCTGAAGGGAGAAAGGTTGCAAAGCCTAGGGTTTTAACCCTAAGAACGAATGCCCCTGAAGATCCCGTGCTGAAGGCACGGAGGAAATGTGTTGATCCGTGTATGACATTTCATAGACTCTCAGTCATGGGTCAATCGTTACATCAGGTTTATGGTCATCTTGTTTTTTCTACAAAGGATCGTAGAAATTTGATTGGATCTGAGATCGAGGCGGAATTGTATCAGTATATTTGTGGTATGATTCGTGATCTGGGTTCCAAGGTGATAGTGATCAATGGGATGCCAGATCATGTACATATTATTTTCAGGGCTAGTAAGTCTGTTAGTGATGTTGAGTTTATTAAACAGGTTAAGGGTAGTTCATCGAAATGGCTGGGAGATAAAGTGAAAGGCTTTCGTTGGCAAAAAGGTTATGGCTGGTTCAGTGTGGGAGCGAAAGATTTGGATAAGGCGGTTGCTTATGTGAAGGGGCAAAAGGAACATCATAAGAGTTTGAGTTTCCAGGATGAGTTAAGGGGGATTTTGAGGACTTATGATATTGATTTTGATGAGAGGTATTTGTGGGATTGAATGAACGGTGAACGTTTCCACTGTACCTTCAGCACAGGGTTTTTTTGTGGGACGGGATCTAGGGATAAATCCCTAGGCTGTGAAGCCATAATCTCTTCAAGATCCCAGTATGATGAAGCTTTGTATCGATAATCTCTCTAAGATCCCAGTATGATGAGGCTTTGTATCGATAATCTCTTCAAGATCCCATTACGATGAAACTCTTTGAGCTTTGAAACCATAATCTCTTCGTCTTCCTATTACGATGGAATCAAGAGATCGATTTCAGCGGCATCGAGAGCGCTAGCGGGAAGTCTATTCGAGAAAATTCAAACGAATTTATGTTCAAAAATGTAAAATTTATTGAGGGTAGATGATGGACCGCCCTTTCTAACAAATTTAAGAGTTATTAGAGCTATTTTAATCGTATGATACTTTGCTTTCTAAGCCATGATTCCTTTGATCACGTTTGCTTGTTTTACGCCGGTGAGTTTCTGGTTTAGGCCTTGGTATGGGTAGGAGAGGCGCGAGTGATCGTAGCCCATCATGTGGAGCAGTGTGGCGTGGAAGTCGCGCACGTGGACGGGGTCTTTTGTGATTTTGTAGCCTAGCGGGTCAGTTTCTCCGTAGGCGTGTCCTTTTTTGACTCCGGCTCCAGCCATCCAAGTGGTGAAAGCATGAGGATTATGGTCGCGGCCAGCGAAATTTCCCTCACCGCCGTTACGGTTCTCCTGCATCGGAGTTCTGCCGAATTCTCCACCCCAGACGACTAGGGTGTCTTCTAACAATCCCCGTTGTTTCAAATCTGTTAGAAGAGCTGCTATGGGTTTGTCAGTTTGGGTGCATTTATTTTTGAATCCGTGGTTGAGAGCTTCATTCTTGCTAGAGCCATGTGAGTCCCATCCCCAGTCATAGAGCTGGACGAAGCGGACGTCGTTCTCGATAAGCTTGCGTGCGAGTAGGCAGTTGTTAGCAAATGATTCCTTGCCTGGCGTAGTGCCGTAGAGATCATGGATATGCTGGGGTTCCTTGGTGATGTCCATGACTTCTGGGACTGAGGTCTGCATCCGGAATGCCATTTCATACTGGGCGATTCGGGTGAGTGTCTCAGGGTCGCCAATTTTATCATAAGATTTTTGATTGATGGCGTTTAGGTGGTTCAGGGCTTTGCGTCTAAGCTCAGGTGAGACCCCGGCAGGATTTTGAGCGTTGAGGATAGGGTCCCCGCCACTGCGGCACTGAACGCCTTGGTAAACGGATGGCAGGTAACCAGATCCCCAGAGAGATTTTCCAACTCGTGGAAGGCGACCACCGGAAAGCAGCACCATGAAGCCAGGGAGATTATTATTCATAGAACCGAGACCCCAAGTGACCCATGATCCTAATGATGGGCTACCTAGATTCTGGTTTCCTGTCTGAATCATTAGCTGCGCGGGACCGTGGTTGAACTGGTCTGTTTGCATGCTGTGGATAAAGCAGATGTCGTCTACATGCTTGGCAAGGTGTGGCATTCTATCAGAAATGTAGGCTCCTGAATCGCCATGCTGTTTCATCGGGTAGACTGGACCGAGGATTTTTGGTGTGCCTGAAATGAAAGCAAATTTCTGCCCTTCGAGGTATTCTTGCGGACACTCTTTGCCATTTAGTTTTACTAATTCTGGCTTGTGGGTAAAGAGCTCAAACTGTGAAGGTGCGCCGATCATATGGATATAAATGATCTTCTTTACCTTTGGTGCGAAGCTCGGTGGGATGGGAGCGAGTGGGCTATTAGTGTCGTGGTTGAGCTGAAGGGGCGGACCGCCTGAGCCGAGCGCGTATCCCTGGGTGGCCAGATACATGCTGCCTAGTCCTGTGGCGCAGTCGCGCATGAAATGTCTGCGTGTGGTGTGCTGGAGACCCTCTGCTTGGATTTTCTGAAATAGGTTCATCTTATTTAGTAAGTGATGCGTCTAGGTTAAGAAGGAGAGAAGCTACGATGGTGTAGGCTCCTCCATCTGCGGTGGCAGCCATTCCTTTTAGCTGTCCTGGGTGATTCTGATAATATTTTTCAGCTGTTTGGTAAGTGGCTTCGAGTTCATTGAGAGTGGCTTCATCTGGCCGCTGCGAGGTGGTGACGCGGTATCCGAAGGTGAGCTTTTCTCTGATGGTGGCGGTTTCTAATTCGTTTTTCATGCGGCGAGCTAAGCCCTTGGCGAACTCGGCGTAGGCTTCGTCGTTGAGCGTGGTTAAAGCAGCTGTTGGGGTGTTTGAAATGAGTCTGCGTTTGGAGCACATTTCTCGTGTGGGAGAGTCAAACGCCATGAGAGCAGGGTAGGGAATACTGCGTTTCCAGTAGGTGTAGAGTGCCCGGCGGTAGCGCTGCGGGTCACCTACTTCTGGTGTTTTCCATCGATCACTTACAAATGGTTTCCAGACTCCTGGAGGGATCGGTGGGAATGTGGGCTTTCCGAAGAGCTGATGGGTGACGAGTCCGGAGTTAGCAAGTCCCATGTCGCGGATGGCTTCTGCGCGGAGTCTCCTGCGCGGCGAGTAGGAGAGCCAGACGTTAGTTGGGTCTTTGGCACGGTGTTCTCTGGAGACGGCAGCGGATTGCTGGTAGGTGGCGGACATGACTATTTCTTTTAATAGCGATTTTGGTTTCCATTGATGTTCGGTGATGAATCTTACAGCGAGGTCATCTAACAGATCCTGGTGGGTAGGTGCCATGCCGGATGAGCCGAAATCTTCTAATGTCTCAACAAGACCAATCCCGAAGAGCTGCTGCCAATAGCGGTTCACGGCGATACGGGCGGTGAGCGGATTTCTCTCGCTTGCGAGCCAGCGAGCCATGTCGAGTCTAGTAGGGTTTTCTGGCTGCTCAGCCATGAGTGGAGGGAATGATTTAGGAGTGCCTGGCTTAGTGATGAGGGCACCTTTTTCTAGCCAGTTACCACGCTCGAAGACATGGGTATTTCTAGCCAGCTTAGGGTCACGTGATTTCATGATGGGAAGCTTAATTCCCGGGATATCGTTATAAACTTTCCTGGCTTCCTCATAGACCTTGAGTTTAGCTTTTGCCCCAGTTTTCCATGTTGCCCATCGAGGGTCATCGGTGTATTCTACGCGACTACGATCCGGTACTGGAATGAATGCCAAGATTTGGAGCTTATAATCCATTTTCAGTGTCACGGTTTTGACATTGCTAAGTGAGACTTCTTCAGTGGGGACGATGACTGCCCAGCGTGGGTGAAACATCTTGGTGTATGGGCCCCACCCGTAGGCATTTCCTTTGAGGCTGTCGCGGAAGTAGAATGTGTTTTCTTGGCTATCTGGGATGAGGTGCTCGATGGGGACATCGCGCTTTGTGCCATCTAATAATTCTATGCTAAGTTTGACCGTGCTGAGGCCCGCTCCATGTTCTGGATTACTGAGTGCCGCTTTCTCGTCCTTAGGGAGGATGGTGATCTTGATCGCTTCGAGTTTCTGAGTAGTGGGCTTCCAGTTAAGAGTGAATGAGGAAACGACTTTCTTGTTACCTACGGTATGAATTTCTTCATGGGTGCCGGTATTTTTAATTTGAGTTTTTGAGTTTTCTGAAGTGACTGTTGCTCCGCTCGTAGTCAGCCATTTGCTCTTATTCGCAATGTCTTGTGCAGGCGATATATAGTCGATTTCTGCTTTGTTGAGAGCGTTTAATTTAGCGTTAGCCTCTGGGTATTTGTCGATCGTATCAGGCACCTTGATCGTGGGAATATGACTACTAACATCGATATCTTGATCGTTGTTAAAAAAGGCGAGGAACTTGTAGTATTCATCGTGCTCAATGGTGTCATATGGATGACTGTGACATTGCACACAGCCAAATGTTTGTCCCTGCCAGACTTCCCATGTGGTGTTGACCCTGTCCATGACAGCAGCCACGCGGAATTCTTCGTCGTCGGTTCCGCCTTCTTCATTGGCTTGGGTTAGACGGTGAAAGGTGGTGGCTATCAGGTCTGCGTGCGTTGGGTTCTCTAATAGATCGCCAGCGAGTAGTTTGATGGTAAATTGATCAAAGGGCATGTCGTCATTAAAGGATTTGATCAGCCAGTCACGGAACGGCCAGACATTTCGACGGCGATCTAAGCCCATGCCTTCACTGTCTGCATAGCGGGAAAGATCCATCCAGACCGATGCCCAGCGCTCGCCATAAGCATCAGATGCTAATAGGCGGTCAACAGCAGCGGCGTAGGCAATATCGGGGTCAGCTTTATGGGCGGCTTCAAATTCATCTAGTTCGTTGATGGTAGGTGGTAGCCCTGTGAGATCGAAACTGAGTCTTCTGAGTAGCGTGGGTGAGTTTGCTACTTTAGTGGGTTGGAGCTCACGTTGCTCCATCTTAGAAAGGATAAAGGAGTCTATCTTCTTGTTACTCCAATTCATCTTAGTTTCAGGAGCTTGCTTGCTGACAGGAGCCTTGTAGGCCCAGTGCACATCCCATTCGGCACCTTGTTCTATCCACTGTCTGATGATGTTGACCTCATCGTCTTTGAGTCTCGGGCCGTGCTCAGCTTGCGGCATGAGGTCTACGTCTCCATCTTCTGCGGTGATGCGTTTGTAGAGTTCAGATTCTTCCGGATTACCGGCGATGACGGCGAGATTTTTAGATTTACCTCTAACCCCTGAGATATCGTAGATGAGTGAAAGTTTGCCAGGGAGCTTTCCGTCAGTGCCTACGTTTACTCCTCCGTGGCAAGTGGTGCAGTTTTTGTTGAAGATGGGGCGGACGTGTTCATTAAAGGAAATCTTCTGATTTATAACAGGAATTGATTCTGCTAGCTCCAAATGCTCAGAATCAGGCAATTTTTCAGGCTTCTCTGCGCTCGTTTTTGAGTCGGAGCACGACGCGAAAATACCCCCGGCGAGAACCAGTAATAAATGAGAAAGCTTTTGATGTGATTTGGATGGCATTACAATTTATACGTCACACTATGCCAGATCTTACTGATCTCAAGTTTAGAATACGACAAAGGATTTCACCATAAGCGACACGGCTAGCACTCTCAAATCACAGCACTTTTTGTAAAGGGTAGATTTTGACATCTACGCCCCGTGACATGAGGGCATGGTCAGGTGCTCTACTTGGCTGTTCGAAGCCGGCTAATTTGATTGGATAAGCGGAATGTTGTTTGACTTCAACACGATGCAGTGGGTAGGGGTTGTGGTGGACTCGACCAGAGTAAAGCTGCTGTTCTTTTTGGTTATAGGCGAAGAGGTAGTAGCGTTCTGCTAGGAAAAATTCGAGGCTTTCTGAGTCGATAGAGCTCGGGTTTACAGGTTCATTTGGGGTGTACTGATAACTAGCGGTTTCATGTGAGTCTTTTTGTTTGGAATGATAGCTTACGGTCAGATGATCCATAGAAGCAGACATTTTGGCATCGAAATAGGGAAGATTGAAGAATTTCCTGGCAACCCTAACCGCTAGCTTTTGATTTGCATCTAGGGAGTAAAACCAGACTCCAGGTCGGCCCTCTTCATCATGAACATAGGTACGTACGTTCATTTCGAGGAAGTTAGATATTCCGGGGACAACAGGTAGAAACCTGGGTCGTATGTTGCACATACAAAAAGGAACGATTCCCAAGTAAGCGTCACCTTCAAAGGTGTCCACGGTGAGTCCGGGAGGTAATGTGGCTTGAATGTCAGCAGGATCTATTCTCCAATGTAAAAATAATAGCTCTTTCCATGATTGATAGAGAACGTGTGCTTGAGGGGGGGCTTTGCAAGCATCTAGGCGCTGTTGGTTCGTTGGAGTAGACATTATCATATTTTGTTAATAGCAATCTAGACCAGATGGGGAAATTGTCAGGTTTTTCTAGTGCGTAATTTAAGCACCGCTTGACCATGCGGTGGATGGGGGGTAGTAAATGATCATGCCTAATCTAATGAAGCTAACTGCCATTGTGGCCATGACTCCCGAGCGGGTGATAGGGAAAGATAATGATCTGCCCTGGAGACTACCTGAAGATTTGAAGATGTTTAAGCGCACCACTGCTGGGCACCCAGTGGTGATGGGGCGTAAGACGTGGGATTCTCTTGGGAAATATAAACCACTCCCAGGGCGGCAGAATATAGTCATCACGCGTGATGAGAGCTGGACGGAAGAAGGTGCGACGGTGATCTTTTCTCCAGAAGGATTGCAGGATCTGGAGTTGCAGGATGAGCATGTATTTGTCATCGGCGGAGCTCAGATTTATCAGGTATTTCTACCGCAGCTGGATGAGATGATTGTGTCTCATGTCTATAAGAATTATGAGGGTGATACTCGGTTTCCAGAGTTTAGTGAATACTTCAGTGAGTATGAAGTGCTAGAGACCTATGAGGAATTCGAGGTGCGGAGGTATTTTGGTTTGCAGGCAATTTACAATGATATCAGGATATAATATGGCTAAACATAAACCAAAGCAGAGAGGATACACAGCGATCGAATTCAACGTCTATGAGGCATTGGATTGGGATCGTGATAAGATTATTCTCGCTCTTGATGTGATCCGTAAAAAGTTCTGCGAATGTAGCGATCTTGCACGGCACGGTTTGAGTGCTCATATTATGCCACGCGAGCTACCGCAGAAAGCTGGTGAGCTCTACCCAGTGATGGGGCTGATCATCCCTACCTCTAAACATTTTGGTCACTTCGACACACATTCCATTATCTCAGTTTTCGAGGCTTGGCTGCGAAGCCACGAGATTACAGATCTACTCGATGAAGCAGCCAAGGTCGGTATTCCATCGTGGGAGCAGCTGCTTAAACAAGAAACTTTCCCGGTTGATCCTCGCACTTTGTATTCATAACATAGCTCAGCTTAAGCAACTGCGTAGTTTTGTGACTTAGAATTTGCCTATCAGGGATACTCTGTAACAATGAATGTGCAGATGGTTAATGATGAGACGATAGCGACTGAGTGGGCAATAGAAGCGGAAAATATGCGGGTGGACTACGGCAATACCGTGGCGGTCAAGGGGCTGACCTTGAAGATCCCTTATGGGGAGGTTTACGGGCTAGTGGGGTCGAATGGTGCAGGCAAGACTAGCACGTTTAGTGTCTGGGCCACACTGATACAGCCCACTTATGGAAATGTGAAGGTGGGGGGTGTGGACATCTTAGAGAGTCCGGATAAGGCGCGGGAAATGATGGCTTATATGCCGGATTTGGCGCCAGTGCCTAGCGACTTGAAGGTGTGGGAGTTTCTAGATTTGTTCGCGCGGAGTTACGGCTACTCTGCCAGCGAAGGAAAGGAACGATGGACTGACTGTCTGAATATGGTTGACCTTTGGGACAAGCGAAATGATTTCTGTAAGGACTTATCACGCGGGATGAAACAGCGGGTGAATTTAGCGAAGGCGATCCTGCACCATCCTAAAGTGATCATCCTGGATGAGCCGGCGAGTGGGATGGATCCGCAGTCGCGTGCTAAACTGAGGGTGATCTTAAAAAAGATGGCAGCGGAGGGGACGACGGTGGTGGTGAGCTCACACATTCTGAATGAGCTGAGCGATATGTGCACCTCGGTGGGGATATTGCATCACGGGGAACTCATCGATCATGGCGAGCTACAGCAGGTGGTGGATAGAGGAGAGGGCGGGGAGGCGCAGATGCTGATTTTAGTCGCTGGGGAGCAGGCGTTGAAGATCGCTGAGTTGAAGAAATATTTGGATGAAAAACACGCGGCGCAGAATCTGGAGCCAACAATCATGAAAGGAGGTGTGGTGGTGACCGTCAGTGGCGGGATGGATGAGCAGGCGGCATTACTGACGCAACTAGTGAATGAGGGGATAGAAATACGTTCTTATGCCCCGCTGGGGTCTGGGATAGAGCAGAGACTAATGGAGATTAATAGATAAGATGACTGGTGAATTTAAACGAGAACATGAGCTTGGTGTGGAGCTGAAACCAGTGGCATTTTGGCAGCTTCATAAGAACCCTATTTTGCTTCGCTATTTGCGTTCGCGTTTGCGCTGGAATGGCTTGGCCGCAGCGTTGATTTTGACCTTGGTTATTTCGGCGTTTACTCTTGTGATCAGCTATAATGGGGCGATACGTTTCTCATTTGAGAGTGATGTGAATGCTTATAGAGCGGCATTTCTTCCTGTGTTCTTAATCCAGGTAATCATCATGTTATTTCTAGGAACTGGCTCGGTAGCGAGCGGAATCACGCAGGAATATGAGGATGGGATGGTGGATTATCAACGACTCACCCCGATGTCGCCAATGGCGAAAATCCTAGGGTATTTGTTCGGCCTGCCGATTAGGGAGTGGTTTTTGTTCGCAGTGACGTTCGCGTTTATTGGTATCATTGTGGTGAAAGGTCAGGTGCCTATGGAATCTGTATGGCGGGTGTATTCAGTGTTCTTTCTGTCGATTATTCTCTACCATCTGATGGCGCTAGTGGTGGTGCATAGCATGAAGAAAAAACGCGTGGCTGGTCGGGTGATTCAGCTATTAGTTGTGGTTCTATATCTTGTATTCCCTTTATTATCGCAGTTCGGATTGGTGTTCTTCGAGTATCTCACGGTACGTCCTATTTTGAAGGAGAACATGCTAGAATATATTCCGAAGGGAGCGAATATGAGAAGGCTGTTAGATTTGGATAGTGGTGCGACAACGGTGCCATTTTTTGATCAGCAGCTTAGAGCGTGGAGTTTTTCTATGATCATTATGAGTTCGCTAACTGTTTCATTTTTGCTGATGCTTTGCAGACGCTGGAAAGATGTGACGAGCCATTTGATGAGTAAGCCATTTGCACTGATATTCTTTGGATTTTTTATGTTTTTCTTGATTGGGAATACACTGCCTATTGCCAAAGTGGGGGAGATGAGTATTACTAAAAACTTCATCGAAATTCGTGAAAAGTCACTGCTGGATAGGATTGAACATTTTAAAGACAGAGAACCGCTCCGTCGCGCCTTTGAAACAAAGCTTAAAACTTACAGAGAAAAGACAAAAGTAACCAATGCTACCGCGGCTGATGCTCCCGTGGGGCAGACTGTCTTTGGCTCTATTTGTGTACTGTTTGCCTGTTTAGTGGTTTACATTGTGACACCTAGAAATGAGAAATATTTACTCGGGCTGAGGAGGGCGAGAAATTTAAAGAAGAAGTGGATACCCTTTCACTGGGATGAAGCGCCGGGACTGCTTGTCACGCTCTGCGTGATAGTGATGCTGACGGTAACCTTATTTTGCTTCAGCACCACCTTGTATAGTGCACCCACGATGCCGGCTAGAATCCGTGGACTCATTCCATTTATCCCTATTGTATGTCTGTTCGCTGCCGTTGTCGTTTTGGTGTTTTATCTGGTCTATGAAGCCTGGGAAAACAAAGGGTTGTTCTTACTATTACTCTTCATCTGGGTGCTTCCTATCATGGTGGCGTTGGTCATCGCGGTGCAGTCGAATCACTACCCAACCTTGGTCTGGTTTTCATCCATCTCACCAATTGCAGCCTATGGATACGGCATGACAGATTGGGTATTCTTGCCTGAGAGAGAGGCTTTTTTCTGTAGCTTCGGGCTGCAAGTTCTCATTGGTGGGTTTGCTGCGCTTGCTCTGTTGAGAAAGAAAAGAAGTGAGCAAAAAGTAATCCTAGAGAACCTGGTCGACGATTAGATCATGGGCTTCAGTGGGCACGTGTGCTACCATTTGGCTAGAAAAAATGACCCCCAGAGTGGTCGCGTCTGGCCGTTTACGAAGAAGATAGCGATCATAATACCCGCCTCCTTTCCCGAGCCTTTTTCCATCTTGAGTGTAGGCGTAGGCTGGACAGAGGAATAGGTCAATCGCCTCTGGTTCTATTCGTTCGTGTAATGATTCATCTGGCTCGCGCATGCCGTAGTCTGAGGCCTTCATTTCTGACAGATCTCCGACAGCATAAAATTCCATTTGTCCTGCCTCCGCGCATTTAGGGTAACAAAAACTTACCTCTGGTAGCGAAGAATGTAGCGTATCTAAGTTTATCTCTAATGGCATGGCTGCGTAGCTCGATACCGTCTTAATCTCAGGAGACGCTTGGACAAAGGCGGTGATTTTTTCTATCATCTGTCCAGCCTCATGGTCTTTTTCTTGATTCGTTAGAGCTGCCAACAGGTTTTTCATCGTTGCCCTGAGTTGCTTTTTTATTGAAATTTGTTCACTCATTTATCCCTGCTATCCCCAGTGTTTAGTGCGTTCTACCGCTTTATTCCAGCGCATACGCTGGCTTGATAAATTCTCATTCCATGGACTAGGGGTGAAGCTCATGTCTTCTTGCCAGAGTTTAGTGATATGCTCCTTAGACTTCCAAAAACCTACCCCCAGAGCGGCCAGCGCGGCGGCTCCGAAGGCGGTGGTCTCGATATTCTTAGGACGGACAATTTTACACTGCATCTGATCCGATTGAATCCGCATGAGGAGCTTGCTGATGGATGCGCCTCCATCCACTCTGAGCTCAGAAATATCTACCGAGCTGTCTCTAACAAAACTCTCTAACAGCTCCGTGGATTGGAAGCTTATAGCCTCCAGCGCCGCGCGGCAAATATGCGCCCTAGTGGCTCCTCGAGTGAGTCCTTGGATGCTCCCGCGTGCAAAGGGATCCCAGTGCGGTGCACCCAGTCCGGTAAACGCTGGCACAAAAACGACACCGCCGTTGTCATCGACAGATTTTGCTAACTGATCGAACTCGTACATATCTTTCACTATCTGAAGTCCATCACGCAACCAGTTAAAAATAGCGCCAGCCATGAAGACAGATCCTTCTAGCGCAAATTCTCGTCTCCCATCCAGCTGCCACGCCACGGTGCTCAGTAATCCGTTTTTAGAATCGATAATTCGTTCACCGGTATTCATCAGCATAAAGCAACCAGTACCATAGGTGTTCTTGATTTGTCCGGGCTCGAAACATCCCTGCCCGAAAAGTGCGGCTTGCTGATCACCCGCTATACCTGAAATGGGTATGCCTTTCCATTTTCCGACCACTCCAGAACTGTCCACTATCTCTGGGAGCATCGATCTTGGGACGGCAAACATTTCTAACAGATCATCATCCCAGTCGCCGGTGCGTATATTATACAGCAGTGTGCGGCTTGCGTTGGTGGCATCGGTGACGTGAGTTTTCCCATCTGTGAGATTCCAGATTAACCAGCTATCGATGGTGCCCATACAGAGTTCTCCTTTTTGCGCCTTTTCTCTAGCACCCGCCACATTGTCTAGAATCCAGCGGACTTTAGTGGCGGAGAAATATGGATCGGCAGTGAGCCCCGTAAGCGAACGGATGACTTTATCCACCCCTGCATCCTTAAGCTCTTGGCAGATCTGCGAGGTGCGGCGATCTTGCCAGACTATAGCATTATGGATCGGTTTCCCAGTGGCTCTATCCCAGACCACCACAGTCTCGCGCTGGTTCGCGATGCCGATACCCGCGATGTCCTTGGTGGTAATATTCACCTGCATCATCACATCCCGCATTGTGCTCAACTGGGTTTCCCAGATAGTCTCCGCATCATGCTCCACGAGTCCTGGCTCTGGGTAGATCTGAGTAAATTCTTTTTTACTCACTGCCACCTCTTTGCCCGCGGCATTAAATATCACTGAGCGCGAACTTGAGGTCCCTTGGTCTAGCGATAAAATGTATTGATCCATATAGTCCCACATTCAATCACTGGGATCACAATGCGTCAATAGTAGAGAGCATTTCGTGCATTACTTTCACGATAAATCACTTTAATTAAGTTTGCTAGGCTATCAAATTTGTCACAAAATGTCAGTTGAAAATTAAATTATTAGCGCATAATGTATCCTAATATGATACATACATGAAAGCTAACCATCTCGTTTTCAAAATGAAAGTTTCTAAATTACGATCAAAACGAAAAGTCTCACAAGCTAATATTCGGGCGGTTGATAGAGGATTTGCACTCGTCTCTTGTTTAGTCATCATGAGCCTGTTGGTCATGTTGAGTATTGGGATGCTTAGCTTTACTACGATTGAAACTAAAAAAGTAGCGGCTAGCACCGCTGATTCTATCGCGCGTGCAAACGCTCGTCTGGCTCTTGAAATGGCGATCTCCCAGCTACAAAATGCCACTGGTGCAGACCAAGTAGTCACCGCCCGTGCCGACCTGCTCTCCAATGACAGAACTATTTCTAATAAAAACTGGGTAGGCGCTTGGCGCACATCCTGTCAGCATAGCAGCAGTGATATCGAGTGGCCACTGATCGGCCAGAAAACCGACACTGGAAACGAGATCTACGCCCATCTGGGCACCTACTCAGATCTTAGACAAACGGTTTCTCTGCTCTCAGATGGCAAGTGGAAAAACGCGCTGCTTACAGAATGGCTTGTAAGCGCTCCTGCGGAGAAATTTGACCCCTCTAATGTGCTTGATCCATCTGAAAATGACGTACTAGAAATTCTTGGCAAAGGCACACTTGGTAATTCGATCGCCGAGGAAGACTACATCACTGATCGGGTGCTAGTGAAGAAAATTGGAATTTCAAATGAGTCATCTATCGCCTGGTGGACAGCGGATAACAACCAGAAAGCTAGCATCAAACCACGCCTACTCAGCGAGCCAGAAAATGAAATAACCTCCAGCAGTAGCGAGAATCCTAAGTTCATCAAGCAGGGTACGGAATACCCATTTGAAGAGTTTCAGACCAACGCAATGTCCCAGAGAGAAAAGATTATTTCGCTAGATTCATCGCACCTCACGCAGGAAAACCCGCACCTCACGAAATCCTCGCTGGGTCGTTTCACCCATGACCTTACCTATCATTCTCCTGGGATGTTTATCAACACCGCAATTGGCGGATTTCAGCGAGACCTCACGCCACTTTTATTTGCTAAGAAAAACGCCAAAACCGTAGAGTTCGCAGCACCGAACAGTAGGATTTCTGACACGCCATTCAGCTCAGATTATCCGATCATCGCCAGCAAATACCACGATGTCTTGGCCCCAACATTCTCAGCCCTCCGCTACTGGGGGCTTCAGAGATACAATACTGGCAACACCATCGATACCACCTTAGCCAGCAGCGCTAGCAGAATCAGATCTAATACAAACTGGCCACACGGCCAGAGTGATGGAGCCACATTCGAGTCAGCTAAGTGGGCATCCGAAATGCCAAAGACACACCCTATTATGACCGACTCACGTTGGCATTATTATTTCTCTATTAACGATAAAAATATCCGCACCCACATCATCCCCAGAGTCTGCTTGTGGAACCCCTACAACACAGAAATGAAGATCAGCGAAATGGTAGTTATGATGCCAAATCCATTTTACAAAGCCTCTGGTGGATTCCATTTCTACTTCGAGGATGGTGAAGTGCGAAGGGTGCAAGACGATACCGCCAACACCAGTGACAACGTTCACAAATGGATTAAAAAATCCGCTAGCCCACTTGGTGACCAATACAAATCTCGTCTTAAAGCATCTGGCACTAATGGCCTATTTCCAGAGCAACGTTATTTAGCATTCACGCTCAAAGGCACCACATTAGCAGCTGGAGAATGCCACGTATTTTCACCGAGTATCTCCTCACCAGATGTCTCTCAAGGAGGTGTGAACCTAGCTGTCTATCAACAAGATGATATTTCACAGAACACCCTTAGTTCAGATGCTAATCAGGGAGAAGATCACTTCTATTATGATATGTCGGCCACTAGGTTTGAGGTCCAGACATCATCTGGCTGGCGATCGTTAGTTAGTGGCACTCAGGATAAGTTGAATCTGGAAATGATCCATGATTATCGACCTGAGACAGGGAAGCTAACAGAAAACTTCCCATTTATCCTCAAAGCATCAAATAGTGCTATTCCATCGCTCAGTGGTCTTCTTACCTCCAAAGCACATCCTACTCTTCAGCTTATAAACAACGGCACAGGTGGCGTGGCGCCATCTTATTATTTCTCTTACACAGGATCGCCATGGGGTAGCGCGAACACTATTGGTAGTTTTGGTTCCATGCAGTCATTCCAGGATGCGCCCTACAAAGATGCTCCCGGAACTCACCAAGTAGGAGCTAAATTAGTCTGGCTAGATGAGGCCACCACAGAGGGAAATAAAGCACCACTCCGCTACGGCACCTCGACGAAGACTCGCTGGAACAAAGAGCACATGGTTTACCACCCTGCCACCATTGCCAATTGGAATCTCAGAGCACAGCTCACCAGCAGATCACCCATTACACAATGCGCTGAGAAATGGTATCTCTTCAGCACGGGGCCGTGGATCTTGCAGTTCATACCGAAGACCCCCCAGGACCCGAATGATAGCCCACTGCTAAATTCTGCTGGCACCGCCTTTATAAAATCCCCGCTTGGGCTTGCAATAAATCACTCATCAGCCCCGAACGTGGTCCTCTTTGATTTGCCGCACCGCGACTACGGCATCCACTCGCTCGCTGCCATGCGTCATGCCATGCTAAGCCCCTACTCTTGGCACCCGAGCTATATCTTAGGTCACTCGCTTAGAGATCCCCATACCCCAGCTGACACCACCACGCATCCAGAGGTTGTGAGCTCGGCTTCCTCTAGTGGCAGGAACCATTGGGATCAGCATATTGGAGGATACAGAGCAGGATTTAGCTATGGCGCAGCGAACGAAGAGAATGCCTCAGAAGACCTACTCCAGATCGGTGGAGCAGCTGCCACCAGAAGTCTAGATTCCACATCACTCACCGCCAGAGATGATATACTACCTTATGACATCGCCTACGAGGTGAATCAAAACCTCTGGGATAGCTACTTCATCTCATCACTTCCGCTGGATCCCGCCACGAATAAATTTTCCACCACCACCCCCATCAATCAACGCAACAAAATCAATACAAGTCACAATGTATCCACCATCAGCCTAGAGGAAAACTTACTCCAAAAAGCAGATGCCGCCGACACTGGATTTTGGCTCAATGGCTACTACTACAAAAAAGACAACGCTTTTAACCTCAACTCTACCTCCGTCCCAGCATGGACCGCAGTTCTCTCGGGCACGATCGGGATCAACCGTGAGCTCAAAGACGGCTCCGCCTTCAATAACGGCTTAGCAGGATTCGCCAGATACAGAAAGCCCACCGGTGAAGCGGCATCGAACAAGCTAGACCCACAAAGCGCTGATGCCTGGAAGGGGCTACGTTCACTAACAGAAGAAGAAATCGATCAGCTCGCTATCGCCATTGTCGATGAAGTGAAATTACGCGGTCCATTCATCTCCGTAGCAGATTTCGTAAATAGAAGACTCACCGATAGGGACGATGAAACCTCACAGATGGGCACACTAGATTCCGCCATCTTTAAAGCTGGGTTAAACACATCCTTCTACAGCGATACCAAATACGATACCAGCTTGATCAACCGTGGCACCGACAGCGACTCCAGAGACAACAACGAGGATCTCTTCAAAGATGAATATCTCTACACCTCAGGTGGAGAGATAAAGACCAGCCAAGCAGCAACCAAGACTTGGGGGTTACCGAGCTTCCTGATGCAGTCAGACCTGTTAGAGCCACTCGCGCCTGCACTCACCACCAGAGGAGACACCTTCACCATCCGTGCTTATGGCGAGTCTAAGCGCAACGGAAAAGTAGTCGCCCGTGCCTACATCGAGGCCATCGTAGAGCGCAGCCCGCACTACATCCAGCATCAATCTATCGAGGACACCACCACCACCAACCTCGCTAATATACCCACCGATAGTATTCTAAATCAAGACCCGCTCACAGGTGAGATTAGTGAGGGAAACCTAACCCCAATCAACAAAAATCTAGGTAGAAAATACCATATCAAATCATTCCGCTGGCTAAATAAAGACGAGATTTAGACCGATGAGAAATGACTACCGAAAGTACATTCAATAATGGCAGTGTGGCTCAACGAAATCCAGCGACCAAAGCCAAAATAAGGCCATGAAAACTTACCTCTACAAAATCCTCATCTTCTCTTTCTCGTGCTCACTGCTATCTCATGCTCAAGAGTCATCTAAGAAAAAAGAAATTCTACCAGCCAAGCTCGCAATCATCGCCATCGGGCCCAAGCCACCTCGGAGATTTGGCTCACCAGACGAAAATAGACCGAACTCCGCAGCCGCCCTCCTCCCACCCAGGCCAGGCGAGATCCCACCCAGAAGACTACATTTTGAAATCACACAAAAGAAGCAGCAAAGCGGGGCAAAAAAGCTCAAGAAAGATGCCAAGAAAACTCCGTTAAAAATAAAAACCATCAACGTCACTTTCAACAACCCATCGCATTTCATCGAAGTCCCACCCAATAAAACCCTCAAGCTTCAGCGCAGAGACAGCGGCGGAAATAGCGAGTTCAGCGACTACATCAGCGTAACCCCGCTCACTCCAGGCTCCATGACCGTAGTCCTACTCCGCCCCACTGGAAAAGGAGACAATAGGTGGGTATCAGAGCCCAGAAAATACAAGATAGATCTCTTAGATGAAAAACTAAAAAACAAAAGACTCGCCATTCTAAACCTTAGCCGCAGACCGGTCAAAAGTATCTTCCACAAAGATAAAAAGATGATTCCAGCTGGCGGCTTCCATTCATACGAGAGCATCCAGGGACTAGAGCTACACCGCATCGCCGCCGCCTATGGAAGGGAAGATAGAATCATCTACAACACTGGCCTCAGACTAAACAAAAGTAATCATCTCCTCTTCTACGTCCTCTACGATGCTAACCCCAACACCAACGACGGCCGCACCGTAGGACTCTTCCGCACCAGCATGGACTCAGTGGAAGCGGGAAAAGCAGAAAAGGAAGAGCAAGAAAAAGAAAAGTAAGCTACGCCACCCTCTGAGCCAGAAAAGTAGTAGTAGGGAGCGGCGCCTCTATCAAAATGCTCTCTTTCCCCAGTCCGCTTTGCTGCACTTTCAAATCATTCCATCAAACGATCAATCCAGTATCACTGTGAGGATGGTATGAGTGACTCCCTAATATGATTAAACGACTATTCCCACTGCAGCTGAATTTATTTTCCCTGACCAAGCTGAAGATCCTTTAGAGAATGGTTTAGGAGTAGCGTGGT
>CAWVXI010000053.1:0-15063 GCA_963934155.1 uncultured Verrucomicrobiales bacterium
CTTCACTTCTCCTTCACTTCTCCTTCATCTCTATCAAGTAGCTCGGAGACTTCTTTTTGCACTCGTTCTACTTGATCGAGTGGGATGTTTGGATCGAGGATAATGTAGATTCCTCCATTTTTACGGTGTACGTAGATACGGAGAATTCCGTTAGGTGTTGGCTGCTTATCAGTTTCCTTGAGGAGCTTTTTTCTCTCTAACATCACTGCGAGAATATAGCGTGCGTTCTCGGTATGTTCCTGGTCTTCTTCAATGAGTCGGCTTAGTAATTGCTCAGCAGATTCTTTGGTGACAACTTCTACCTTTTGCTCCGCTACGGAGGCTTCATAAGTGTTTTTCCAAAACGAGAATGGCTTCAATAACTCTTCGGGGCGATCCTTCCAGGCATCTAACGAGAAGTCCATACGGAGGTATCCGCTAGTTTCTGGGTCAGGGTCTGGAAAGATAGCGGTGTAAAATTCCTGCTGATCTTCAAATTTAACTTCTGTTAGAGCGCATTGATGAGCGCGCGCTTTGATGGACCAAGCTTCAGGTAATGCCATGATGACGAAGGTTAAAGGGTTAAAGGGTTAAAGGATAAAGGATAAAGGTTAAAGGATAAAGGTTAAAGGAGGGGGTGTTGTAGCTTACTCACTATTTGGGATCAGATTTTTAATAGTCTGGTGGATGGGTTGGCCAGTGATACGGCGGTAGAATAGGGTGAGTGCGATGAATCCGAATAGCAGATTGGTCGCCCACGCGGCTACAAATGGAGGTAGGTGGCCAGACTCTCCTAGTGTGGGGAAGACTGTAGAACAGAAGATCATACCAGCGCAGAGGAAGATAGCGATGGCCACACCACCACCTACTCCGCGCCTGTTGAGCACGATACCGAGCGGAGCTGCCAGAAGAATGATGATCAGGCAGATGAATGGCTGAGCATAGCGGTAGTGGAGATGGGTCTGATAGGAGCGCTTGTCTGAGAGCGGGTTGTCATGGTGATTAGCCAGCCAGCTCTTCAGCCCAGGGATACCGAGGAAAGGAGCTTTCAGTCCAGGGTTAATAATCTGCCAAGGGGTTTCCTTCCAGTCCGTGACCATGTCTGTCTTGGAGACTGTGACGGGGACAGGTTCGTTTGGTTGATGCTTTACGAGGTTAAAAATGATTGGTTTACTCAGCGTCCACTGGCGATTTTCAAGTGACCAGGTGGCTTGCTCAGCCAGTATCTTCTGAGTGGCTCTATTGTTGGCATCGAGCGTGGTGATCTCGATCGACTTCAGGGGTTCGCCAGTGGTGTGTGCAAAAGGGAACGTCCCTACTAGCCAGTGCCGAGTGTCCGATCTATTCTGAAATGCTACGGACTCAGCAGCATTCGAGGTTTTACCACTGGCCTCATTGAGTATCATTTGCTCTTGGCTCTCCGCATGGGGTGCCCAGTGGTAGTTAAATATGAGGCAAATTACTGTGCAGACGATTCCTACAAGGACGAGTGGTCTGGTGAAGCGCACCACCCCGCGGCCGGTCTGGATGATCGAGACCAGTTCTTGGCTTTTTGACATTTTACCCAGTGCCCAAAGTAGGGAGAGCATGAGTGAGTATGGGAGGATGAATACGATCAGGGCTGGCATTTTTGTAATGTAATGCCTTAGCATGATACTAGCCATCTGGTCGGATTGCTGGAAATCAGACAGGTTGTCCTGAATGTCCTCTAGGAACATGATGATGAATAGTGCGCCGAAACAGATCAGAAAGGCATTAAAGAAAATTCTCAGCGTGTAGCGATCTAGCCGATCCATCATATAGTAGCTTGCGCTGCAGATAAATGGTAGGGCGCAGAGGATGCCGAGTAGCCAGACGCGTAGTCCGTGAGCTTGACGGTGCGAGTTAGGGTAGCCGATAAACTGCTCAACGACCACGGCATTTTCATACGGGATCAGCACCCACCCGACTGCCACTCCTACAATGAGTAGGATGAGCGGGACGAGAATTTTTTTCAAATGTGCTGGCATGGCTTACAGCACATGATCATCCCATACGCTGATTCATTCAAGCATTTAGAATGGCTATTTAAGTGTGCGTAGGTAACTGAATAAATTTGATACTTGTTTTGGCTTGAGGTGATCGATCAAACCCTCGGGCATGAGTGATGATTTTGAGATGTTGTGCTTGTCGATGTCTTTTTTATTCACCACTTTGATGGAACCTCCTATTGGCTGGATGCTGATGGTGTTTTTATTTTTTTCTACCATCGAACCACTGACTTTGTCGCCATTTTTTAGGATGAGATCATGGCGGTAGTAGCCACTTTCCATCTTAGCGTTCGGGGTGAGGATATTGTGAAGTAGTGCCTCGGTGGTCATGGCTCCTGCTCCTGAGAGATCGGGGCCGATGATTCCACCGCTTTCACCTACTTTATGGCAGGCAGCACAGGTGGCGAAGAGGAGTTTACCTTTTGCTGGGTCTCCGATCACTTTGTCGTTAGCGAGCTTGAGGAATTTTTGGAATTTAGCATGAGCATTCTTCGCGGCTTCTGGCGTGATGAGTTTTGGAGCATTACTGACGTAGGCTATCTTCGTGCTGCCTTTTAATTTTGATTCCAATTTCGGTGTGCTGCCAGTGACGTGATGGACGAGACCTTTTGGCTTGTCTCCTTCATAGGCTGTGAGGTGATCAGCTAGGACCTGCTCAGGGCTGCGGGCATGATCCCACACTCGGAACTCTAACATCTCTAAACCACTGCCACCAGGATGAGTGCTGTTGCCGATGGTGAGGTTTAGGAAGTCTGCGGTGACTGGTTTGCTTTTGGCTGAGTCGAGTTCTCCATCGAGGTAAATTTTAAATGCACCTTTTTTATCACGCGTGACGGCGCAGTGGGTCCAGAGGTTCGGCTGCATGGCTCGATTCGCCGTGATGCAGTCAGCATAGGATTTTCCTCCATAAAAACGAAACTTACTGTCAAAGAAATTAAGATCGGCTCCGCCTTTGTCATTTGCTAAGATGGAGTCATCTGGGCCGATACCTGGATCGAGCTTCACCCAGGCTTCTACGGTGAATGGTCCTTTGAGTGCGATGGGGTAGTTTACTGCGTCATTTGGTTTACCGGTGAACTTGATGACGGGAACGATGAGTCCTGGGGTATTTTTGAGGATGGTTTTCACACTTGCGTTATCACTACCTAGTACGGAGATGATGTTGCCTAGTGAGTCTGTAGTGAGGCCTTTGAATTGACCAGAGGCGGTGGATTTTCCGAGTAGTTCAGCTTTTGCTTTACTTGAGGTTAGCCCCCCGATGGTGATCTGACGTAGGTCGCTAGGGAGGTCATCCCAATTCTTGGCAAAGAACTCTACGGTGGAGGGATCACCGAAGGATGCGATGCTGATGGTGGCTTGTCGTTTGATGGGAGCGTGCGCGTGGTTGAAGAATTTGGTGTAGAGTTTTAGTGTGGCTTGTGACGCACTACGCATCTCACTGAGGGCGGTGAGGCCGGAGATGATTTCGGTGTTACTTCTGCCATCTAGTAGTAGCCATTTTGTGACGGGTTGCTCCATTTGCTTGAGGTGGAATTTAGCGGATAGCCTGATGATGAGTGACTGAATTTCATCTGATGATTGATTTTTAAATTGTTCTGCACATGCTTCACCAACGATGGCAGCGAGGCTTGGGTTAGCGGCTATTTTAGCATCTAACAATTCCATTTTTTTAAGGATGCGGAGCTGGTGTTTAGGATCACGGAGCAATGACTGGAGTGCCTTGGTTACGTCTGGATTCTGGATCTGGCTGGCTAGCAGGGAGAGCTCATTCTTGCTGAGTTCGCGATCCAGCTTAGGGATGGATTTGATGAGTTGTGCGCTGGCCTGGGCTGGGGGAAGTGACTGGACAGCGAGCAAGAATGCCTCGGGCTTCAGGTTCTGAACGATCTCAGAATCTAGCATCTTAGCGGTGACTGCACCGTGTTTTTCCATTGACCAGCGTGCTAGGTAGAGCTCAAAATTTCGATGGTATGCGGTGAGTGACTTACCTTTGAGCGGTGTCTGCCCAAGCTGGGCTGCGAGCGCGATGATGCCAGGAGTAGGCGCGCGGTGATAGCGGATGGTGTTCGCTAGCTCCGCACGGACACGGTAGTTTTTATCCGTTGGAAAGGCGGAGGCGATGGAGAGGAATTCTTTTTCATTTAAATGTAAATTCGCCAAACTACGGATCACTTCAAAACGCATGAAGGGTGACTGATCAGAGGCTAGTTTCGCTAACTCAGAGGAGTGTTTCTGCCACTCACCGAGATCTTCGAGTGACCAGAATGCGAGTGTGCGGCTGCTGATCGGTGCGGAGGTATCGTTGACGAGCTTGAGGAGGTTTTCTGTCAGAGCGGGAGTCTTCTCAGCCTTGCGGTCAGCGATGGCATACCATGCGAGACGTGCGATTTTATCATTGGGGTTTTGTAGTGCCTGGATGAGTTGAGCTGGGTTGGCTTTAGTTAAATCTAGCGGTGTCTTGGGGGTATGGTTATCAGGGCGAATGCGCCAGATGCGACCACTTGTTTTGTCACGGTCTGGGTGAGCACGTGGGACTTCATTGTGTGAGATCACTTTATTATACCAGTCCACGATGTAGAGGCATCCATCGGGTCCGAAGTGTGCCGCTACGGGGCGGAACCATTTGTCTTGAGAGGTCATGAAGTCGGTTTGTTTTGTGTAGCTGTGATCACCATTTTTATCACGTACGGTAGTAATAATTTGGATTCTGTTAGTGATCGGATTCACGATATAGAAAACGTTTTCAGCTTTGGGGTGGAGTTGATTAAATGCTGATGCTTTCTCTTCGGTAAGGGCGATGCCGCTGAGCCCGGTTCCTCCCATTTGTTGACCTGGGAGAGTGGATGGTATCTGTGGGGCGTAGCTGCGGAGCTTTTCTTTAGAGCCAGTCGTATAGTGTGTGCCTTGGAGATGCTCAACTACCGGGATTCCTTGATCGTTTGCTTCTTGGATGAAGGTTTCACCGTTGTTCTTCTGTATGAGTCCCCAGATGTTGTTAGGACCTGCGCTTACGCTTTCAAATTCGCTGCCATCTGGTCTGAATCTTGCTAGTTTACATTGGCGAAATGAGACTGATTTACTGCCATCCGCAAATGCTTTTCCACCCGGGCGAACCACGTCTGAATAGTTGAAAAGTCCCTGTGCGAGGTAATACCATCCTCCTGGAGCACGCTCAAACTGGTGAGGAAATAGGTGGGAGTCTTGAATGCCAAACCCTTTTAAAACAGTGTCGAACCCTTCAGCTTTGCCATCTTGGTTCTTGTCATAGTAGTGGCGGATCTCGGTGCCATACTGGACGAGTGCGCCGTCAGCAGTGGGGGTCATGCCGAGTGGGATGACGAGACCATCGGCAAAGACGCGGGGCGTCTGTGGTCCAGGAGCGCTGGGGTTATCAAAAACGAGTATTTTGTCTTTGCCTCCTCTTTTATAGATGGCTTCTGCGTGTGCTTTATTTTCATTGGCATCGATAGGATATTCAAAGGCGGTCATCGTCCACATGCGTCCTGCGGTGTCCCATTGGACGGTGATTGGCTTGCCTACTCCTTGCTCCTCACTGGCTACGAGCTCGGCAGTGAAGCCTTTTGGTAGTTTGAATCCTTGGAGTTCTAGTTGCGGGCTACGTGCGCCAGATTTTTTTGGTGGTGACACTTTAGCTGGAGCTTGTAGTGCCTTCCATGTTCTAATATTTGGAGTGCTAGGGATTTCTTTGATGGTGATGTCCTTATACTGCACCTCAAAAATGCCACCACCGTGGGCTTGGAATCCGATCAATCCATCAAGCGGAATATTTTTGTCTTTTTCGGTATAGTCTAGTGCTGGGACACCATTGATCCATGATCTAATACGTGGTCCTTCACAGAGAATGCGGTAGTGATTCCAGTCCCAGTCCTTCGCTATTTTTTTGATCGCAGCGGGATCAATGGGCTGCGCAATGACTTTGTTTCTTCTGGATTCATCGTAGATTTTACCCCACCAGCCAATACCTGCATCGACTTGGTAGCCTTTCATTTCACTCTTTTTAGGGACGCGGATACTTCTCACTTGGATACCTGAGTTGATAAATCCGCTGCCTTTTACGAGACGGATGTCAAATTCTAGTTCAAAGTTTTGGTAAGATTTATCTGTGGCTAAGAAGGTGTTAAAGGGCACCTTCTTTTTCATATCCCCGCCTACGATGAGACCATCGCGCACCGACCAATACTTTTCTTCTCCCTTGTTTGTGTTCCAGCCTTTTAGAGTCTTGCCATCGAAAAGAGGAACTGCTTTCTGAGCTGTGAGAGGAAGGGTCAGAGCGATGATAATGAGGTAAATAAATTTCATAGATGCAGTATCATAGATCCAACTGATGGATGAATAAAGTAATATTCATCCACAAGTATATACGCGAAATCCACATTGAGGATTCAAGAAGCTTGGAACTTGGAGTTATTTCCCGTTTTCAAGAGCGTAGTGGAGGGCGAGATTTCTGATGGCTTCCTTGAGTTCATGATCCGTGATCGGGCGTTAAGGCAAGCCCAGAATCCCTCGTATTTGCCGCCGTTTTTCAAATCACCAAAAAAGGAGTTCACGTCCTTGACTCCCACGCGCTGCTTATCCACTTCCATCACAGTGATCCATGTGTAGCCATTACCAGTGGTGAGGTGATCAAAGGCATCTTCCTCCATGTTGACGAGTTCCTGCTGCTTGAATACGAGGGTTGACTCGCCGTTGAGGGCGTTGACATTTTTTTTCAAGGTGGGGCAACCACTGCCTTTCACCTTGCGACCTCGGTCCTGTTTGATGAACAGGCGCGAAGTTTTTCCAGGGGCCTGATTTTCCCATGATGCTACCTTGTTACCATTCTCCAGTTTGAGCCCCTTGGAGGCATTTAATCTAACAGCAAGCCTTTAGTCGGAAGAGTCGCTGGAGCGGCGTGTGCGGCATGAGGCAGTAGGGCTGTGAGCAGAAGGGCTGAGAAATGGATGTGACGGTGTATTTTCATAAGAGAATAGAGATTAAGAGAGAGTTAGTATCATAACTACCCGTCTACTACGCGCTGTGAAAACTGATAATTCACACATTACCATGCTAGAAATCCACAAAGCCGAATAGATCTCTGACTATGTTAACCTGATTCACTCTTTCCACACTCACTTGCTCGCTTATCTGGAGGAAGCAGCTATTTTTGTTTCAGCCGGTGGATTTATAAGAGTATGTGGATTTGGCGTATATGATAGTGCAGTAGAGCTATAGATTTACGACAGAATTTATGGTTGGATTTACAGATGAATTACTACGTCAGGTCGAAAAATAGAGGATTTGCTTTGATAGCAACGATCTCGATAACGGGGTTGCTGCTAGTTCTTGCGTTCGCGATGATGGGTCTGAGTTCTATCGAGCTGCGGACTGTAAAGAGTAGCGATGCCATAGCAAATGCGCGTGCCAATGCCCGGATGGCGCTCATGCTTGCGATTGGCGAATTGCAAAAGGAAATGGGGCCGGATCAGAGAATTTCCGGCAAGGCGAGTATACTAGCTAACGATTCTTCAGGGAAAGCTCCGGATAGTAGCGGTTTTGACGGACGGAGTCTGGAATCGGGGTTCCAGAACCCTCACTGGATGGGAGTTTGGAATAGCTGGGACAAATGGCTGGATGGTAACTCTGGTGGAATCACATCCACATATACTCGGGGGAGAAAATCGAATTTTCGGAAATATCTTGTCTCGCATCCCAACCCTAACGAACTTGCAAATATTGAAACAGGACACCAATATTCTGGGAGAATGGTAGAAGTGATCGGGGAAGGTACACTTGGCTCGGATAGCACTGCATCAGAGAATTATGTCGAGGTTCCTACTGTTGATCTGGGTTCCAGCAGCAGTGGCAGCCGTGGCAGCTACGCTTGGCACATTAGCGGTGCTAACCAATGTGCCCTAGCGAATTTCACTCAGTCAGGGGACGCTCCATCGGGCACCATTGCATCGACGGCTCAGAGGTTAGCTGGGCATCCGAAATCTGGGGTTTCGTGGGTGGAAAATATGGATTTACATCCTGGCGATGAAGATACATTGGATAAGATCGTGAGTTTACAAACTTTTGCGACAGCCGTGGACGATGCTGGATATGAGACTGCACTGAAAGGCTATTACCATGATTTAACGACTTTCAGCTATGGTCTTCCCGTTAATGTGCGTGACGGTCAGTTGAAGCGTGATATGAATACTCTTTTGGAACTCGATAGGCTTCCTTCAGAGTATGGATTTGCTGCTGGTGCGGCTGTTCCTATTCGCTCGTTCAACGGTGACTTCGGAACCATTAATGGAGTCGGAGGGACTATTCCCAGAGCTACGTTACCTTCGTGGTATAAGCTACATCAGTATTATAAGCTGGCTTCTGGACCGAGTAGCAATGCTGACGAGTCCGCTGCCGATCAACTAAGCTTGCCCCTCAAGAAAGGTCTTTGGTGGGATAGCAGCAAACCCAGCATTAACTATAACTGGCATAACGGAAATTTGGATGAGAATGGAACTGGGAGAACGCCCATTGCGGCTAAAATAATGGTCATTTTCAGTCTTGTCAGAAAGGCTTCAGCGACGGCAGGCAAGTATAATTACTCGATGAATTATTCTCCTGTAATTACGATGTGGAATCCTTACAATGTGACGTTACACGCTCCGCCCTTTCAAATGCTTTTTGAATCGGGTTCTATTTCGTTTAAAGCTTGGATCAATGATGCAGTTGTCCCCTCTACAAGTAATTGGCTACCTTTGGGCGGAACGAGGCAAGGCGTCGTATTCACTGTTAATGGACTGAATAGTCCAACAAATGAGCAGTCAATCAAGTACTTGCCTGGCGAAACCAGAGTGTTCTCGGTAAGGAGTGGAACCGTTGGCGCGAACCCCTATCCTGTAACTCCTGGATATGACCCTCCTCAGGCCGGCGGTGGACTTGACCTAGCCTTGCCTGGGCTTACGAATTTATCCGCTACGGACAAAGTGGAAATAGCCATGCAGATGACCGATGTGACGAAAGCTCTAAATGCCTGGGTGCAAAACTACCTAACAATTACGCACTTATGGAAAACAGGGCACCGTTACAATGAGATTGCATGTAGCCCGGTAGAAAGGGGGAATCCCATCCCCATTATTAAAGAAGATGACAGGATAAGATTTTTGAATAGCTCGGATCGACAAACAATCGGGAGTTTTTCCCATGTTCTAAAATCTGGAGAACGCGTTGCCAACCCAGGTAAACCTTACGATGAATATGACTTCCGTAGCAAAAACTTTGCCTTCGCTAGGCCATGGAGCCAACGGTCAATATGCACTGCAAATTCAAAATTCATGAGATCATTCGCCCAGTATGATCTGCACATTGTGGGAGGAGTAGGGAATTCTGGCTCCACAGATTTTGATCCAGCTACGAACCGTGGCTACATTGGTAGCGCCAACTCGATAGGAAATGGTGACTATGAAGGCCAAACAATCCTACCTCTCGCCAACGTTCCTTTGGTTTCACCCACCTCTCTGGCTGAATTTATGCACTTCAAGTCAGAATCTGGAGACTCAAGGAACGACATAGCGCACTGGTCACCATCATCGAATGATTCGCTGTCAGTGGGCTCTTCTTTCGGTAGCCCGTATATCCGAGGAGATCAATTTCATCAGGACTTATTTGCCGCTGATCCAGGAGCCACAGACTGTGATCTTTTTAAGAGAGATGTGCTTTTTAGGGATAGATACAGAAATATATATGACCATACATTCCTACTCAATGACGGGGTGTGGGATCGGTGGTATTGTTCGGGTATCACGGCACAGTCCACAGAGGCATACGGACAGCCTCGTTCTATCAAAGATGTGTCCGAAGGTTTCCTCACAAAAGACAAGCCGCTCAATGATAGCCACTACGCCCCAAACATTCCCTCAGGAGAAACTTCGGATGACGTTCTGAACAGGATGATTTCGGGATCAAAACCAAAAAATGAGGCGCATAAAGAAATAGCTCAATACATGACCATTCGCGGGGCATTCAATGTGAACTCTACGTCAGTGGAAGCATGGAAAGCTCTTTTTGCCGGCTTGAGGGATGATGAAATACGTTACATTGATCCTGAAAGTGGTGCTATCAGGACTACCTCAGTTCCCACAGGGAGTGAGGTGGTCATCACAAGTCGATTTTCCCTTCCTTCGTCTCCTGATGAAGGGGCTGATGCAGAAGATCCTAATAGCTGGCGAGGTATTAGGAAATTAACAAAGCCTCAGATTGATCGACTTGCCAGAGAGTGCGTGCGGCAAGTGAAGCTAAGGGGGCCGTTCCTCAATTTGGCTGATTTTATTAACCGGCGACTTGAACAGCCAAGTAGCTCAGGAACCGATGGTGAGGCCGGACTGGCGGGAGCCTTGCAAGCCGCCATCGACTGGGATGAATACAATGGGAACAGCCCAGGCAGTGGAAATGAATCCATTAATGGTCGTTACAAAACAAGTGTAGATATGATCACCTCAGATCCTTGGGCACTGCCAAACTCTCGTGCATTCATGGGCTCACGTTGGACAGCTATTCCAGGATACTTGACCCAAGCAGACCTGCTGAAACGTATAGGAAATGTGATCACTCCCCGGGATGACACCTTCCGCATCCGTGCCTATGGAGAGGTGAAAGACTCAAATGATAATGTAATTGCACGCGCTTGGTGCGAGGCAACTGTTGGAAGGCAGATTGAATTTCATGACGAAGCCAACGAGCCTGATACTAAGTATGGAGATCTAACGGATGTCAATAAGAGCTTTGGACGACAATTGAAAATCATGTCGTTTAGATGGCTTGCAAAGGACGAAATTTAACCCAACTAAAGGCTTGGAGAACTTGTTGTCTTGGGGGATGGATATTTCCCATCGAACAGACGAATTGACTTATTATGATTACTTTTAAATTACCCATTTATGGCCTACTTGTATTGGTATGCTCAATGCCTCTACTCCCAGCGCAGCAATCATCAGCAAAGGAGAAAATTAGGCTGAGTTTTTGCGCATCTCATATCTCAGGAAAGCAGAGGAATGTGTATTTGGCATCTGAAAAACTGCAGAAGGATAAAAAAATTGAATGGCAGGAAATTAGATTGAACACAAACGTGGCGACGGAGCCCATTGTCCATAAAGGAGCGCGCATACTTTATTTTTATGATAAGGAGGGAGAAGAGGCTAAGCTTCTTGCTCAAGTCAAGCTAGGAGGGACTTCAAAAAATTACATTCTTTTGTTTCTTCCTAAAAAATCAGCTTATCACGTTATCGCGATACCAAACAATGAATTCTCCTTCGGTGAATATCATTTTAGAAATCTCAGTAAATACCCCGTGAATATTGAAGTGGGAGGGAAAAAAAAGACCCTCTTAAAACATCAGGCAGCATCGTTCTCGGCGAACAAAAATGGCAAGCCCGATTGGGTAGTTATTAAGGCAAAACTCAAAGAGCGGATAAGAACCTTAAGGCAAACTAATTGGCAGTTGTCTTCACAGCAGAGAGAGTTAATTGTGATTTACGAACACCCCTCTGGGAACAGACTCTCTCTCAAACATATCATATCTGGAAAAACACTAAAAAGGCCGAAGTGACGGAAGAAGCATGGTGAGAGAATGCTTGCGAAACCCCGCTACACAAGACGCAGTAACTGTTCGATCGCCCCCATTCAACGTGAACTCGTGCTGCTGTTTCCTAATCCGAGAAACGGTCTCATCCAGGCTCGGCATTTTGTGGATTCTAAGATGGTAAAGGAGAAAGACTAAGATAGAATACATTCATTGCATTTCACATTTCACCTAAACGACACGACCATTGGCTACTACAGACGATAAGCAACCAGCACGCAAAAAAATCACCGATCTCCGTTCCCTAGGACCTGATACGGAGGTGGAGGTGGTGCAGGCTGTTGATGAGAAAAATCGTGAATGGCTGCGTGATCAGCCAGTGTGTGAGCTATTAGCCCAGTATGACATTCTCCACGCGGGAGTAATGCATGCGCAGTTTCCGTTTGAGGTTTCCCGCGCGGATCAGTCCGGCACCTTTATGCTAGGCTGTTTCGCTGGCGAGGGCAGAGTGCTCGCAGACGGCCGCTGGATCACCATCAAGGCTGGCCAAGCCTGCCTGCTGCCGCCATTTGTCGCCAACTCACTGAAATGCGTGAAGGGCAAGAAGTGGGAATTTTGCTGGGTTCGCTATATCGAGTCCCGGGAATCGGTGCCCATCGTTTCCGAGGTTTCCCCGGTGAGCGGTTCCTATCAGGCTGAGCCACTGCGTATTGCCATCCGTGGGCTGATTGCGGAATCAAGCGGGCAGGCGGTGGCGTCGTCCCAGCATCACTGGGTGCAGTTGATCCACCACTATGTGTTGCGTTTCGCGCAGCCGCATCACCTCGATGAACGGCTCTGGAAACTGTGGAAAGCGGTGGAGCAGGATTTGGCATACGGCTGGAGCCTCACCGATCTTGCCGAGAGGGCGTTCCTGAGCAAAGAACACTTGCGGAGGCTATGTAAAAAACAACTTGGGCGCAGCTCGGTGCAGCATCTGACATTTTTACGTATGCAGCGGGCAAGTGAATTGCTGGCCACCACCGAAGACAAGATCGATACCATCGCCTATCAAATCGGCTACGCCAGCGGGGCACATTTCTCCAACGCCTTTATCAAATGGGTCGGCGTCCGACCATCGGAATACCGCGAAGGAAGAGCGGGCGGGGGTGAGTAGGTGGGGTTAATGCGCACAGGGCAAGCTCCAGATAGAAGGTCTGATCCATCCTGTGATGTGGATATTGCGCATGTGGTGGTGGATTGCCCGTATAGACAGAGGTGCCAATTCTGTGCCAGTTTATGATCCTGACGTGGCTGGGTTACTCATTTTTGTATGCCCTTCCAGAGCTCGGAATAGAAACTACACTAACAAAAACCAAATAACAAATTATGAAGCAAACAAGAAAACTAATCGGAACATTAATGGCGCTAGGTGCGCTTATCGCCGCGCCCAACCAGGCTACTGCGGCCACTTGGGCCAACACACTTGCCGACGGCGACATTAACAACGCTAGCAATTGGACTGGCGGACTTCCCAGCGATGGCGCTTCGGTGCTCAGCACTACTTTGGTGATCAACCAGGCCTTCAGCAATGGCAACGTCTCATACCTCACTACCGGCACAGCTGTAATGACCATTGAGACCGGCGGAGTGTTCGCCGTTGATGGCGCTACCTTGTTGGGCTCGACCATCTTTAGCGACGGCGGGCCCAGCACGCTCACCCATACCGGGGGCACGCTGACCTTAAATAATCTCATTGCGCTCGGCCACCACACAGTCGCAACCTACAACATCAGTGGCGGCAATCTCATAGCGCAGGGGGCTTCGTCGTTAGATATCGTTTACACAGGCGGCGGCGGTCAGCCCTTAAACTCCGCCGGATCCTCGCTGAACATCAGCGGCACGGGACAGGTGGACATCGAGACTGGTAAGGGCTTTGCGATCAACACTGGCGGAACCCTGAACGTCACCGGAGGCGGATTGTTGATCTGGCATGACCGGACTCTAGCTGAGGCAGCCGCCCTCGGCGGCACGGTTAACGCGAACGCCAGCCTAGTCGGCAGCGACGTGCATTTCACGGCAGTTCCTGAGCCTTCCACCACCGCCCTTCTCGGCCTTGGCGGACTCGCACTCATCCTGCGTCGCCGGAAGTAAACCGAACTCTACCAAGCTTCCCCTCCCGTTCGGAGGGGGAGCTTTTTTTTTGAGAACTGAAAACCTGACAGGCATGGCTTCTTCGATTGGGGGAGTTATGCCTTTATTACACTCTTAGAGCAGAAAGCTCCACTGTCCCCTAATCAACAACCATCGTGAATAAACCAATCAACAAACTCACCGGAAGCCTGCTGGCGCTCGGACTGCTTGTCGCCGCGTCCAACCAGGCTGCTGCGTCCACCGCTTGGACCAACGCACTTGCCGACGGCAATATCAACAACGCCTCCAATTGGGCTTCCGGACTTCCCAGCGACGCCGGTGGCTTGGGCGTTGTGGTGACCACCACTCCTTTGGTCATCAACCAGGTCTTCAACAATGGCGGTGACAATCGCTCCGAGTTTCTCATTGCCGGCTCAGGTGGCCTGACTCTCGCGGCCGGAGGATCGTTCACCTATTTCGGCGATGGCTTGTTGGGCACGACCATTGCGGGAGCCGGCGGAGCCAGCACGATCACCCATACCGGGGGCACGCTGACCCAGGACGGCGGAGGTGCTGGGTTTGTGATCGGCCACAACGCAGTCGGAACCTATAACATCAGTGGCGGCAATGTCCTCGTGCAGGGGACGGCTCCGAACTTCACGATCGATTACAACGACAGCGGTGCTGCCGACCCCGACGCCGACGGCTCCTCGCTGAACATCAGCGGCTCGGGACAGGTGGACGTCGAGACGGGCGTGAACCTTGTGATCAACGCTGGCGGAACCCTGGACGTCTCCGAAGGCGGGTTACTGGTCTGGCACGACCGGACCTTGGCGGAAACAGCCTCCTTCGCCGGCACGGTCAACGCGACGATCACCCAGGTCGGCAGCGACGTCCACTTCACGTCGGTCGAGCCCGAAGACAGTGATGAGGATGGTTTGCCGGATGATTGGGAGTTAGAACATTTCGGTGATCTCGATGAGATCGGCAGCGGCGATCCTGACTCTGACGGGTTGGATAACGCAGCCGAGTTGTTGGCCAATACCGATCCCACGGATGATGATACTGATGGGGAAGGTTTGCTGGATGGAGCTGAAGTCAACACCCACGGGACCGATCCTTTGTTAGTCGATACCGATGGGGACACGCTTTCCGATTTTGACGAGGTAACTGTCCACTCTACGGATCCTCTCAGCAGGGATAGTGATGGGGATGATCTGACCGATGGCGACGAACTTATCCGTGGCACCAATCCAAACTTGGCAGATACCGATGCTGATGGAGCCGAAGATGGCCTGGAAGTCCTTTATGGATTCAACCCGGATGATGACACCAGCACACCGCCAGCTGGCAGTGTTTTAGGTGGGCTGGTTGGCC
>CAWVXI010000054.1:0-14858 GCA_963934155.1 uncultured Verrucomicrobiales bacterium
ATCGCGGGATGGAGCAGCCAGGTAGCTCGTCAGGCTCATAACCTGAAGGTCGTAGGTTCAAATCCTACTCCCGTAACCAACTTAAAACGCTGTAACTGTAATGGTTACAGCGTTTTTGTTTGTCCGATTATTAGGTTCAATAAAGTAGTGATATACGGCAAAAAGCACCTAAATGAAGGGTCTATTTCTGGATATATAGCGGGACAAACTTTTCTTCGCTTCATATGAAAAATAGGGTCGGTTCTATCATTGAGAATGCTCGTGAACCCTGTGACTCATATGAAATAGTGAATTAGAGGTATCACTCATTCAAAAATCACTCCCGAAACTCTTCCTGGTCCCACCGCACACCCAAAAGACCGAAGACCTCACCCTGCGAAATATGCAGAACAATATGAGAGAGTAGAAGTAGCCACCTAGCTCAACTTTAAGACGGTGTCAATGAACTCGTTGTTCGAGATTCTAAAGCTTTAAGGCACCTTGGCACCTAGGTGTTGGGAGTGGGTTTGTTTAGCCAATCCAATTGAGCTTCTGGGCAATGGCAAAGAAGTCCATCGCTATAGCGAGTGCTATGTGCAGGACGACGGCGCCCCAGATGGACTTGGTTCTGGCGGCGATCCAGCAGAAAATAATTCCGCCGATATTGGCAAAAATAGTTTCAGGAAATGGTTTGCCGAAATGCAGCATACAGTAGGGGACCATTGAGACGAAGAATGCTGAGTCGCCCATCTTAGGCTTTAATGAAAAAAGCAGGTAGCCACGGAAGAAAAACTCGAGGGCAAAAAATCTTAAGGCACGACCTACCCAAAATAAGCCTTAGAAAAGCGGAGCTTCTTGGTAATATTTGTAGTAGGGGTATTTGTTTTGGAAACTTTCCTTGAATGAGGCTGAATGGGCTAGAAAATAACAATCACAAGCGCGGTTTAGGTGAGCGCGATCCAGGTTTTAGAATCGACATCAGGCAAGTCTAATTAACCATAATGGTTTTTAGATGGCGTGATTTTACTCTAAGATATTTCCAACTTGTTTACGCAATGCCAAGAACACAGGAATGGAGCTAATCAGCACGCCGATGTTCGCAGCCATGATCGTCCAGATAGTTTCTTGTCCCCAGTAGAGAGTGTTGATATCCACACCGGTTTTCATTCTGAGAGCTGCAAAAATAGTGTCATGATACTGTGATAGCGTATAAATGATTCCAATAGTAACGGTATTCACAATGAGAATATTTTCGATGATAGATCTCAATCCAAGTAATAGCCGCGAAACGCCAAAACTTTTAAGAAGTGCGGCAATGTACATGCTCTGGCGAAACTCTAAGATAGAAAGGACGCCGTAAATCAGGGAAAGTGCACCACCTAGGATTAATGCTAGCCAGAATTTCATGGAGTTCTGCTGGCCTTCCAACTTTTCTAGCCTTTTCTTAATTAAGTCGGCACTTTTGATATCTATTTTGCCATTTCCATCCGCTCTAGATACCCGCTGAATGGCTTCAGTGATGTCTGTTATTTCCGGAGCGTCTGGTTCTCTCTGTAGATAATAAATGAGTGAATAGCCACGTTTCTCGATCTCAGATAACCTATTGATGGGGATAAATAAAGTGTCTCCCTGGATGAGTTGGAGGAGTTTATCTTGGGGCTGGAGGGCAACGGCAGTGAAGCTATTGCCAGAGAGGGTGTAATCTACAGCCACGCCTTGAGGCATGGTTGTGGATAATACGAACATTTCATGGCCATACTTGAGATAGGGTAATAGCCCGCGGATGTCTTCATCTGAATATCCGATCACGGCAGCGTTTTTTCCGTTACTACCATTGGCTGAGGCTAGCATCTTGCGTGCTGTGAATAGTGGACCGTGTCTCTGAATACTACGGAATCTGCCTGAGGAAATACCAGCTGTGATGTCCTGTGGAGTGATGGTCTCAATGACTAGTAGGTTATCCAAGCCAAAGCTCGCTACTTCTGTCTTCAAGCGTTCAATCTGCATGCGGAAGCCCACAAGCAGAAGAACGGACAAGCACACCATGACGATGGTGACCACTGCGCGCGCCAGAATACTACCCGGCTGTTCCAGCCAGCGCTTCCAGGTGTCCTTCCATAGGTAGGAAGCGGTTAAAATCCAAGATATCATGGGCTATGTTGTCGAGTCTAGAGTCATGTGTGCAGATAATAGCTATGCGATCACCGCCATTGATAAATTCTTTGAGAACGTTAATGATCACCTCTGTGTTTAAATCGTCAAGCCCTGATGTAGGCTCATCTAGAAGTAATACTTTAGGTTCTTTGATTAGTGCTCGGGCGATGCTTGCGCGTTGTTGTTGTCCTCCCGACATTGACATGGGCAATCTTTTTTTGAACTCTCCAAGCCCCAGTAAGTTAAGGTATTTGTCTATATTTATATTTCTTTCTGATTGTGGGATTCCGGCTAAGGCCGCCGCCAGGTTTAAATTTCGTTCAATGCTAGCGAGAGGTAGTAGATTCAGCTTTTGAAACACAAACCCTAAATATTTTCTTTTGAACTTAGTATTATTAGTGTGATAGCCATTAAAACTCACCTCGCCTTTTTGCTGTTTAAGATAGCCTCCGATGACTCTGAGGAGAGTAGATTTTCCACAACCTGAAAACCCCTTGATAAGGTGAATACCTGAGCCAAAATCATGAGAAAAGTCATCCAAAATCCATGGAGCTTTTCTGGCATAACGGTAATAGATGTTGTTACATGATAACATATCTTAATACTTAATCGCTAAATGCTTGTGACCAACGCCTAGAAGCGTTGCATTTGGCCAGAGAGTTTTTACTACATCTCGCCAGACTAGAGAATCTGTCTTACCCAGAGCGTAGAGTGAAATATCGTATTTAGGGACGATGTAACATTGCTCAGGGAGACGATAGATGAGGGTGGAGTTCATCTGAGTCCCAGTTAGGCGTTTTAGCTTGGTGTTTTCTTTGAGTGGCACCGAAAAGATATATTTACGTTCCTCTCGCTGGGTCCGCTTATCTTTTTCAATTCGGTCATCCTTAAATTCGAGTAAGGTGTTCTCCGTGTCACTAAGCTGTAAGTAGAGTCTATTAGGATCGAGACTGATCCAGTCAGAATTAGCTACTTTGAGGTAAGCGTGAATCTCATCGTAATTATTGAGTGTGGCTATCGTCTCACGAGAAGATACCGTGTATTCCTTTTGTCCTCCAACAAAGTTGACTTCCAGCCTGAGTTCTCCGTCAAAAGGAGCTTTATAAAGTGAGCGATCCTTGGCTATTTCTAGAGTGCGTTTGTCTTGCTTGGTATCCATATCTTGCAGGGCGCGGTCGCCTTCTAGGATCCTTTGCTCAAAATCCTCAGCAAAGGCAAACTTTTTTTCAGCGAGGCTGAGAGCATTTTCGGCCTCTTCCATTGCTTTTTCATCAATATTTCCTATATCTCCGCTAAACAGTTCTGCAGAATATTCTTTGATTGCTGGGTTGCCTAGGATTAGTTTGATACGCTTCACAGTCCTACGAGCTTCATCTAGCTCTTCCTTCGCCAGCTTTTTCTTTTCAGGGATGTCTAGTTCATCAGCTTTCATCGTTGCTATTTCGGTTTTCTCCATTTGGATTCTGAGGCGTTTCTCTTGATCTCCGATATTTTCCACATTCATTCTAGCAATGAGCTGATCCTTCTTGACGGTAGTGTTTTTCTCTGTGACTTCAAAGGTCATGTTGCCCGATCCCTCACTCTGCACCTCATAGCTTTCCTTAGGCTGTATATCCACTGGGATAGCACTAAGGTGCATTTCAGTGGCTAGGGCATAATTATTCCAGTCCCAGATAATTGGCTCTGGCGCAGTATCAAGTGAGGTAGCTGATTCATTATTTTCTTTGTCACAAGAGTTTAATAATACGCAGGAGACAATGACCAATGAAGCTTTAGTGATGAGCAATACTTTTTTAATGGATAAAAGCCTGAGTATGGAATGATTCATGATGGTAATTGGAGTAATTAAATTTCAAATGTTTTAGGAGCGTGATCTGTTGAAGTCAAGCTTTTGGGTAGAGATCATTGATCACAACTCTGTTAATTACTTACTGATTTTCACTTTTCCCAAACCATTTTTTGAACTGGCTTTTAACTCCTAGTTCGTTACTTTTAGTGTTTTTTTCTCTGATTTCTGTGCGGGTTTTCCGTGTTTCGAGCCAGCGCTTGGTGATTGGTTTCCAGCGTTGCTCATCGATTAGCCAGAAGGCAGAGCAAATTTCGATTTCCTTAGCCAGGAAGCGAACTTCCCTTTCTTTAAGTCTCCGCATCATCTGCACAGCGCTTTCTGGATCCTTGATGAGTCCGGCCCTGACCGCTTTTTTATAAACATCCATGGCAGATTTTAGGGTAACAAGCTCTTGTTGAACCTCGATCAGGGCTTCTTTCCCTTCCATCAACTTAGCTACTTCTTCTCTAGTTCTTTTGTCCTTGCGCCATTCTTTTAAGGGTGATTCTCGCTTAATTCTGTCGAGTTGTTGGCTGATGTAGCCTTGGGAATCTAGATTCCAGTTAAATGATGGTCCAAAGCGGGTTAACGCAGGATCGAAACTTTGGTTACTTGAGTTACTATAAATGGAGGGGGCGGTTACAGATAAATTAGCTCTGGGGAGATACCTTAGGTAAGCATCAAGGACTCGCCCATCTTCCGCAATACTTTCTAGGGCGAGCAGGTTAAGTTGTAGTAAGCCCCAACGAGAAGTGTCAGTGAAGTCGAGCTCGCTGGGTTTGTATAAAATATCCGGAATCTGCTTAGGGTCTAGATGGATTGTATCGTATCCATCCATGAAGAAATCACCTACTTTAGTTTCCCATGTTTTTATATTGTTTTCCCATGTTTCGTAAGCCTCTTCGTGTTTGAGTTTCATGGTTAAATAGGTTTCATTATCGACTTCTGAAACTGATTCTAGTAGGCTAAACTCAAGTCCGAGAGCTTGTTTTTCTATGCGATGTAATCGCTGTTCTTGGAATAGCCTATAAAGTGCGATTACTTGCTGTCGCATTGTGTTTTCTGCTTGGAGTTCTGAGCCCAAGTAAGTGAGTTTATTAGTGTAGATTGTCTGGGGAAGATCGATAAGGTTCCCCAAAGAAATGAAGCTGTTAATTCTGAAGCGAGAACCAGAAAAGGCATCGCCAAAATCTTCGAGTGTGAATGAGTCGCTTAAGCCTACCGATAGCCCTGGTATCATGCGCGTCCATACTTGCTTTTGCCGCTGTTTAGCATCGGCTAATCGGAAATCTGCTTGGATTAGGCTAGGATTCGACAAGTACATTTTCTCAAGCCCCTGATTCCAATTAATGCTGAGTGTATTATTGACACCCTTATTATGATTTCGGACTTCTTGAAGGTATTTGTTCTCCACGCTGTCTCTGGATTCTTTCACACGCTTGTCAACTGACTTCATCCATACGCATGAAGAGAAAGTAAGGGATAAGATCAGCATAGATAACGCCCAAATTGATGGTTTGGTGATTGGAAGCATTGTTAAAGAGATGGCGGTGATTAGCCTATGGTAGTTAGCTAGTTGATTGATTTAGTGGTGTAGAATTACGAGTAATATTGTAACAGACGATCAATAGAATTTCAAATGCAAACAATTAAGATTTTAGGGCAGTTTTACTGATTTTTAATTTGCGTGTTTCTGAATATAATTTTGATGGGTCATCTTTATCGCTGGCTTCATAAAGGTGAAATGCCTGAGCTAGTGTCTCGGTCGCGTGATCGTCTTTGGCTACGCTCTCTTTACTAGGGTTCCGTAGGCAAAGATCTCAAGATCGTGGATGACTCCGAAGATGCCGTGGCCGGCGGAGACGCGGTAGTCGAACTGGCAGTTGATAACGGCATCGCCACCTAGCTTGTCTGCACGTTGTTTAAGTTGTTTTTTAGCACCATCGAATGCTACTGATGGGCTGAAATTAGAGAAGAACTTCTTATTGAGTGTGTCTAGGACGAAGATAGTGTCGATGATATCGTAGTCAAATGGCGGCGGCCCGGTGGTGATGATGACCTTGCTTGGTGGGCCTTCTAGCGGGATAGTGGCACGCTCTAGATGGATGTCTGGTGTATGCTCTTCCTCTGTGATTTTTTCTACAAAGAAAGTGGCGCCGCAGGTAATGCAATTGATATCGCGTGCTACTTGACGGTCTTCTAGGATATTTGATGATAAACAATCTGGGCAATGAATTTCTAACATAGTGGCTAAATATATATCATATTTAGTGCTGCCATGGCAAGGGAAAACACTGAACTGGGTGGCATGCGAGCAATGAACAGTGGGTTTTCACGTGCTTTTTGCTGTTCATTTTTCCTTGGTCATTGTTCATTATATTTATGTTCACCGACCATGTTAGAAACTCAAGTGCTAGCCCTCTACTGGCGCTGGCTCCTATGCAGGATGTCACGGACTTGGCCTTCATGCGGGTGATGGGTCAGTATGGTGGGGGGCCAGATTATTTTGTGACTGAGTATTTTCGGGTGCATCGGGATAGTAGCCCGGAGAAGAAAATCCTGCGTTCGATCACACATAATGAAACAGGGAAACCGATTTTCGCGCAGATGATAGGGATGGATATAGCGAGCTTGGTGAGGACGTCGGAGTTTTTGTTAGACTATGATATTGCTGGGATGGATATTAATTTAGGTTGTCCAGCGCCTACGGTTTGTCGGAAAGATGCTGGTGGTGGACTGCTGCGGAATCTGGAGCTTGTGAATGAGATATTAGGCGCGATGCGTGAGGTATGCTCAAATAGAGGGAAACTGTTTACTGTGAAAACGCGGATTGGGTATGATGAGGTCGATGAGTTTGATCAGATACTGGATGTCTTTTCTCAGCATGATATAGATGCTCTGGCCATCCATGGGCGCACGGTGAAAGAGAAGTATCAAACTCCGGTGCACGATGAATGTATCCGCGAGGCCGTGAGTAGGATGAAGTGCCCCGTGATCGCCAATGGTAATGTGGTGAATGTGGCTACGGGTCGAGCGTATCATCAGAAAACTGGAGCGGCTGGTCTGATGGTAGGCCGGGGGGCGATACGGAGTCCGTGGATCTTTGAACAACTCCGGCAGAGTTTTGCCGGGACAGAGGTGCTGGCTCCTACACGGAGAGACCTCCGTGGTTATGTGCAGTTGCTTTTTGAGGAGTTGGCGAAGGAGTGGTCGGTTTATCATGAGCAGAATTATGTGAATAAGATGAAGAAATACATGATCTATATCGCCCAGGGGATCGATGCCGAGTTTGAGCAGCAGATAAGAAGGGTGCAGACTGAGGCTGATTTCTTCGCTGCTTGTGATGCATTTATGGACAACGATGAGCTACTGACTGAGCTGCCTCCTGAAAATTCTAAGTTATTCTGTGGATTTAAAACTTTGTTAGATTAAACTGCTGTGACAATGAACAAGGTAATTTTCAATGGTGAGCTAGTGGATGAAGACGCTGCGCAGGTTTCGTTTCGCAATAAAGATGTGCAGCTTGGCTTGAGCGTTTTCGAGACGATGTTGGCGAATCATGGGGAGATTAAGGGATTTGATCTCCACGTGGTGCGTCTGCAAGCTGGTTTGGAGCGATTAGGGATTAATATGATGGAGGCGGATTTGGCTGGGGATGTTAACACTTTATTAGCGGCGAATGATCTGAATGATGAACGAGTGAAAGTGCGGATCACGGCGATCTGTGATCTCTACATGATAGAGGCTGATGTGGCGCCGCTGAGGAGTGAGGTGAGTGCGGTGGTATTAAGTGAGTTTATAAGGAATGAACGCAGTCCGGTGGCAGGGATTAAGTGTGGGTCGTATGCTGAAAACATCATGGCTTTGCATGAGGCTCATCAGGCGGGAGTGGATGAGGTGATTTTCCTGAATTCTGTGGGTGATGTGGCGGAGTGCGCTACGGCGAATCTATTTATTGTGAAGGATGGTGAGCTGTTTACGCCGGATCTGGAAAGTGGTTGCTTGCCAGGAGTGACACGTGAGTTGGTGATGAGAGCGGCGCGAAGGGTGGCGATGAATGTGAGTGAAGATACGGTTTCTTTAGCGGATTTGTTAGATGCGGATGAGGTGTTTTTGACGAACACACAAATTGGTGTGCAGGCGGTATCGAGTATTGGCGATCTGGAGCTAAATGAATGTCCTGGTGCGGTGACTAAAATGGTGAGGGCTGCTTATTTAGCATAAAAAGATGGCGACGAACACCTACACCACTAAGATAGATCCAAAGGATATTCCTAAACTTAAGAAGATTTGTGAAGAACGTGGGTTTGAGTTCGGTGATAAGCAATGGGCAATTTGGCACGCGATGAAGAAGGACTCTACAGGAGCTACTAATGTGACTGTCTATGAAAAGGGGCCTAAGGTTTTAGTGCAGGGGAAGGGGACTGAGGATTTTGTTAGATTTATTTTAGAGCCGGAGATCATTGGTGAAGCTCGGTTGGGAAATGAAGAAATATTGATGCCAGAGATGTTTGAACCACATTTTGGAGTTGATGAGAGCGGTAAGGGGGACTTTTTCGGTCCGTTAGTGATCGCTGGGGCTTATGTGAATAAGGAGATCTCGCGAGAGCTCTTGGAGAAGGGGATTATGGATAGTAAGAGGATCTCTAGTTCAGCGAGGATTAAGAAGCTCGCTGGGATAGTCAGGGGGATTAAGGGGCTGTCTTGGGAGGTGATCTCGCTGAAGCCGGAGAAATATAACGAGCTTTATACCAAATTTGGTAACCTCAACCGACTTCTTGCCTGGGGGCATGCCAAAGTGATCGCGAGTCTCGCCGAGAAGGTGCCTAGCTGCCCGAGCGCGCTGAGCGATCAGTTTGCACGCAAGGAACTACTGGAAGGAATGCTCAGCCGCGAAGCCTCGGCTCAGCATATAGAACTCACCCAGAGAACGAAAGGTGAGAGCGATGTGGCGGTGGCTGCGGCATCGATACTGGCGCGTGAAGCATTTGTCAGCTGGATAGAGCGGGCGAGTGAAGCTGGAGGTCTGGTTTTACCTCTAGGTGCTGGTGAAAATGTCATTCAAGCCGCTAAAGAAATGAAATCTAAACACGGAGTGGAGATGCTCGATAAAGTAGCTAAGATGCATTTCAAAACTGCGGGTTTGATTTAGTGTGTGGATCTAGTGTTGGTGTGGTTGTTGCGGGTAGCTTCTCTTCGAGGTAGCGTGTAGCGATCTATTTTCTCCGAAAAAAAGATCCTTGGCTACTTGCTACTCAGCCCCGAAGGGCGCTACCTGCTACGCGCTGAATATTGGCGAGTCTGGTCTGATTAACGCTTGAAATCTCTTTGGATATGTTTAGACCATCCTCATGCGCCTTTATGATACCCTAGCCAGAGAGCTCCGCGAGCTGAAGCCTATCGATAACGATACCTTCGGATTTTACTGCTGTGGTCCGACGGTCTATGGTCCCGCTCACATTGGGAATTTTCGCACATTCGTGGTTCAGGACGTATTCCGCCGTGCACTGGAGTTGGGTGGCATGAAGACTAAGCATGTGCGCAATCTCACCGATTTGGATGACAAGACGATCCGTGACTCACAGGCCGCAGGTAAATCCCTCAAAGAGTTCACTCAGGGCTGGACGGAGAAATTTCATGTGGATTGCGCCGCGCTGAACTGCCTCATCCCGCATATTGAGCCGGCTGCGGTGGATCATATTCCGCAGCAGATCGTGATGATCGAGGAACTCATCGAGAAGGGGCATGCCTACGCGGCTGCTGATGGCTCGGTTTATTTTAAAATTTCATCTTACCCGGAGTATGGTGCGCTTTCTCATTTAGACGAACGAGACTTGGATCTGGGGAAAACTCAGAACGCGCGTGCGAATCATGCGGATGAGTATGAGAAGGACAGCGTGGCAGACTTCGTGCTGTGGAAGACGCGGCGCGATGAAGATGGCGAGAACTTCTGGCAAAGCCCATGGGGAGATGGACGCCCGGGATGGCACCTTGAGTGCTCTGCGATGATCCGCGAGTATCTAGGGGAGAGTTTTGATCTCCATTCTGGCGGGGAGGATCTTGTGTTTCCGCACCATGAGAATGAGATAGCGCAGAGTAAATGTTCATGCGGTGGCGACTTTGCCGCTCATTGGTTTCATATCACTCATCTGCTCGTAGATGGATCTAAGATGGCGAAGAGTAAGGGGAATTTCTATCGCCTCCAGGATCTGTTAGAGATGGGGTATACTGCAACAGAGGTAAGGTATGCTCTCATCGGGGCGCATTACCGGAAGCAGATGAATTTTACTTTAGATGGTCTTCATGCAGCCCATGAAGCCATAGGAAAAATTCATAAAGCAGAACGTGCTCTGGCGGAAAAAGCAGGGGTAGATGAAGCGCCGAGCTACGCTGATCTGATAGATTTAAAAGACAAAGGGCTCTTTGAGAATGCCTGGCTAGGTCTGAATGAAGACCTGAATACCCAGCGCGCTATTGGTGCGATGTTCGGTGCTCTTAAACGTGCTCAAAATGAAGATGATGCGCTGGTCCAGTGGAAGGGGCTGCACTTCATGCTCCATGCATTTGGCATCGTTTTGCCAGAGGTGAAGCAAGAAGAAGAATTAGAGATCCCTAAAGAGATCCAACAACTCGCCGAGCAACGCTGGCAAGCCAGAGCTGATAAAGACTGGGCAAAGAGCGATGAACTCAGAGATGAGCTCAAAGCGCTAGGCTGGATCGTCAAAGATGGTAAGGATGGCTGGAGCTTAGAGGTTGAGTAGATAACTGCCTGCGACAATCACTAGCGGCATTGTGAGGAAGCTTACGATGCTTGTGGTGATGGCTACCTCGGTGACGAGCGAGGGTTTACCGCCGTAGTGTCTGGCTAGAACGATGGGGAAAAGTGCGGCTGGCATCGCAGCTTGAACCATGAGGACTTTTTTTACTGAGTCATCTAGTGGGAGGAAATAGGCGATGCTGATGATCAGTGCAGGCAGTATCATCAGGCGGATCAAGATGGCTGAAAAACTTACTTTTAGGCTGTATTTAGTCTCTGGTAAGAGCTCTCCAATACTCATTCCAATAGCGATCAAGGATAAAGGGACAGCAGTTGCTCCTAGCCAACCGATACTGGTGAGGGCTGGGATTGGGATCAATGATTCTAGATGAGTGATATTGAGTGAAATACCGATGAAAACAGCGATTACTGGTCCTTTTAAGAATACTTTCGGATTCAGTGTGAACTTACCGGTAAAGATCATGATGCCGATGCTGAAGATAGCGAGCTCCACACCGAGGTTGTGAAGAAAGAGTGTCGCGAGAAGTTCTTTGTCGCCATAGAGAGACATCAGTAATGGCACTACCATGAACCCGTAGTTCTGAAGACCTGCCGCTACTGTAAATGATCTCCTACCTTCGCCTTTCCCCATGCCTAGTTGGGGGGCTATTGCATAGGTGATGATGAGTGAAACGATGACGATTCCCGCGCCAAGAGTAGCCAGAGTGAGGACTTTAGGTAAATCAGACGCGACTTCGCTACCGATGATATTGTGCAGGATAAAGCAGGGTAGCAGGAGGTTCAGGAGGAGCTTGGTGAGACCGGAATCTATCGCTCTGTCGATGATGTTCCATTTGCGCAAGCCTACGCCCAGTATGACGATAATGAATACTGGTAAGGTGGCGGTGAGGACTGCGAGTAGATGGCTGGTCATTATTTCTCGTTGCTTTTGGCGACTCTTGCAGTAAATGATAGGATGAGCAAGCTGGTATTAATCCTATACATGTTGCTTTCTCTGTTTTAAATAAAGATATGCATCACAGACCAAGACGTAATAGAAAATCCGTAGGGGTAAGGAATCTTGTTAGAGAAATCAGCCTCAGCGCCAGTGATTTTATTTATCCATTATTCGTGCATGAAGGTGATGTGGATGAATCTATTGAGGCGATGCCGGGATGTAAGCGATGGTCGCTCTCAGGATTAGTCAAGGAAGCAGGGGAGGCTTATGCGCTCGGAGTGCCGGCTGTGGTGATCTTTCCAGCTGTCGATGACAAGCTCAAGAACGAGACTGCCGATGAATGCTGGAATGACGATGGCCTCATCCCGCGTGCCATCAAGGCGCTCAAGACCGCCTATCCTGAGCTAGTAGTGGTCACCGATGTGGCGCTCGATCCGTATAACTCTGATGGTCACGATGGCGTGGTCCGAGACGGGGAGATAGTGAATGATGAATCAGTAGAAATTTTAACCAAACAAGCCATCTGCCATGCTAAAGCTGGTGCGGATATCATTTCGCCGAGCGATATGATGGACGGCAGGGTTGCCGCCATCCGCACGGGACTAGATGACGCGGGCTTCCCAGAGGTAAGTATTTTATCCTACACGGTGAAATTTGCTTCTGCCTATTACGGTCCATTCCGTGGTGCGCTAGACTCTGCTCCTAAGATGGGCGACAAGAAGACCTACCAGATGGATTATGCCAATGTCCGCGAATCTGTTAGAGAGGCCATCCTCGATGAAGAAGAAGGTGCCGACATGATTATGGTAAAGCCAGCGGGTGCTTATTTAGATGTGATTGTTAGAGTGAAGGAATCCACCACCCTCCCGGTAGCGGCCTATCAGGTCAGTGGCGAATACCTCATGATCAAGAGTGCCTCAGCCGCGGGATGGTTGGATGAAAAAGCAGTGGTGCTAGAAAGTCTCACCGCCATTAAGCGCGCGGGTGCTGATATTATTCTCAGCTACTTCGCTAAGGATGTAGCTGGATGGTTGAAAGGGTAGAGTCATGAGTGTGGAGCAACATTTAACAGAAATTAATAAGCGTATTTGCAAGGCCTGTGAGCTGGCGGGAAGAAATGCGGATGAGGTAGAACTCATTGCCGTCAGTAAGACCTGGCCAGCGGAGCATGTGCAAAAAGCGATTGATGCGGGGCAGAAAATATTTGGTGAAAACAAGCTACAGGAAGGACAAGAGAAAATCCCTGCTCTGTCGGAGGATCTAGAGTGGCATTACATCGGTGGATTGCAGCGGAATAAAGTTCGCAAGGTGCTCGGTTTATTCCAGGTCATCCACAGCATCGATTCTCTCAAACTCGCTAAATACACTAATAATGTGGCTGCCGACATGGAGTTAAACCCTTCCGTCCTTCTCCAAGTGAACATCGGTGACGAAGCGAGTAAAGGAGGCTTCAGTGTGGAAGAGTTAAAGGGATGTTTTACTGATCTGTTGGAATTGAAAGCCCTCAAGATCACCGGCCTGATGTGCATTCCACCAGCTGTGAGTGCGTCAGAGGATGCCAGGGTGTGGTTCAGGAAAGTAGCTGATCTGAGAGACCAGCTAGAAAAATCTCATCATTGTAAGCTTCCACATCTGAGCATGGGAATGAGCGGTGATTTCGAGACTGCCATCGCAGAGGGTGCTACTTATGTGAGAGTAGGGACGAGTATTTTTGGAGCAAGATAGTTCAAGGAATACCCTTTTGTTTTCCTTCTTTCCGTTTGATGACCCATTTCATACTTTACCTGATGAGTGAATTTCATAGTTTACATGAGCGCTTATCAAGCAGCATCAATTATGAATCATATTAATAGCATACTTTCTACCTCCGTGGGTGAATCCCTGTCCTCATTAGCCTCTGTTAACTCCGGAGATAGCGCCTGGATTCTCACCGCTACAGCACTTGTCTTATTTATGACGATGCCCGGTTTAGCTTTATTTTATGGAGGTTTGGTGCGCTCTAAGAATGTGCTCTCCGTCATGGCGCAGACTGCTGGTATTGCCTGTCTAGCTTCTATTTTGTGGGTAGTTTGTCTCTATAGCCTCTGTTTCAGCGGTGGCAATGGTGGCTGGATAGGGAATCTCGATCTCGCTTTTCTTAAAGGAATCACCACGGATAGTGTTGCAGATGGATTAACTATCCCTGAATCACTCTTCATCATGTTTCAGATGACCTTCGCTATCATCACTCCTGCACTCTTCATCGGTGCAGTGGTTGAGCGGATGAAATTTAGCGCTATCTTGCTCTTCACAGCACTCTGGCTCGTCATCGTCTACGCACCTACTTGTCACTGGGTCTGGGGTGGTGGTTGGCTTGGGGAAATGGGAGTAGTAGATCTCGCGGGCGGTATTGTTGTCCACGCGACAGCTGGTGTCTCTGCTCTCGTCATGGCGATCATGCTTGGAAAGCGTAAAGGCTTCCTTAAGAACCCACCGTTACCACATAACCCTGGAATGGTATTCATCGGAGCTGCAATGCTTTGGGTAGGCTGGTTTGGCTTCAATGCTGGTAGTAACCTTACTGCCGGGAAAGATGCCGGAATGCCAATGCTTGTCACTCACCTTTCCGCTGCCACAGCAGCACTCGTCTGGGCTATTCTTGAGAAAGTATTACATGGGAAATCTGGCCTCATCGGAATGGTCACTGGCCTCATCGCAGGTCTCGCCACCATCACTCCTGCTTCAGGAGTAGTCGGTCCCATGGGAGCGATCTGCATAGGAGCCATTGCCGCCATCGTTTGCTACTTCTCTGTGGCTTTGATAAGGACTAAGTTAAAAATAGACGACTCATTAGACGTCTTTGCAGTTCACGGAGTAGGTGGTATTTTAGGAACGATACTACTGTGCTTTTTCGGCCAAACAGCTCTCGGTGGAAATGGCGGTGTGAAACCAGTCATGGAACAACTTGGAATCCAACTCACCGGTTTGGGCGTTACCGTCGTATGGTCAGCAATAGCCACAGCCATTATCATGATCATCGTCAAGAAGACGATCGGCGACAGAGTTAGCGAAGAAGAAGAAGACCGCGGACTAGATCTAGCCGAGCATGGGGAGAGCGCGTATGACGAATTTTAGAATGATCTGCCTAGTGCGATCAAGTGCTCTAGGATCCTGAAGGGATTAAGTCTTCAAAGCCTAGGGAT
>CAWVXI010000055.1:0-14479 GCA_963934155.1 uncultured Verrucomicrobiales bacterium
AAGATGGTTTTTTCTCAACCTGGTTAGTCATTTCTGGCTTGGTGATAGGCTCTTCGTTCTCTCCGCCACTATTGTAGGTTACCATTTCTTCAGTATTCTTGAAGAGTGGAGAAAGAGCAATATAGAAAAGAATCGCAACGATTAATGCAAACGAGAGCAGGCTGATGATGATGGCTGAAATGGTAGAATTTCTTTTCTGATTATGAAGTTTTTGTTCTGCTTCTGGAGTGGCTTTTGCGTGGCGGCTCATGATGGTTTCTGGGCTTAATGATTAATTAATCTAGAAAATTAACTTTCATGTTCGCTAATTGAACATTTTTATCAATAAATTTCTCAATTCTGGTTGGGAATTGATCGGTAATTTCATCTTTCTCTTTCCGTAATCACTTGCAAAACGTTAAAAACGAGTTTAAGTGCCATAGACGATGAAATTAAAATCTAACATAAGCAAGATTGTTAGCTTAGTAATGCTAGCAGTAACGCTGGTGTCATGTAAGGAGCTACCGAAGGAGGTAGAGGTAGTTGAGCGCAGGGAACTGTGCCAGTATGATGATCCAGCGGTTTATAGAAGCAGTTATCATTCGTGGATTGGAAAGCAGCCGCTGAAGTGGCGGAAGGTCAGTCAGACGGAGTTTCGATTATTAAACTATGCCGCTGGTGAGGCCACCCAGATAGCAGTAGGTCAGGTGAATGGTGGTGGTATACTAGCTAACCTGAATCGCTGGAAACGTGAATTTGATCAAGAGGTGTTAGAGAATCTGGATGGGTTAGAAACCTTTGAGATGCTAGACGGGCGGAAGGCTTACGTGGTTCAGTTACGGGGAACATTTCAAAAGAAGATGTCTGGAATGCCTGTGAAGGCTGAGGACTGGGGGGTGACTGGTGTGATCTGTGATGTGTCAGGCGGTAGTCTGGTTACGGTCAAGATGATGGGGCCTGAGGTAGAAATAGAGACTGAACAAGAAAATTTGATAAATTTCGCAAAAAGCCTGCGTTTGAATATACTCCAGACACCGACTGAACGATCTAAGAAGGATACCACTGAAGACAAAGCTGATGGAGGAGGATATTAAGATGGCTAAAAAGAAAAAAAATATAGGTCAGTATCTGTTAGATTTCTTTTCTAGCTTTTTGCTCGCTGTGATCTGCCTAGTTTTGTTAGGTTTACTGGTTTGGTTCAGTACTCTTGAGATGCAAGACATCGGGTTGTCTAGGGCTCTAGAAAAATACTACAGCCACAAGACGGTTTTCGTGATGCCTGAGATCAATGGCGGTAAGATGATTTATCTGCCCTTGCCTGGTGCGTATTGGGTCTGTTGTGTACTTTTCGTGAACATGTCACTAGGAGGGATACTGAGACTTCGCAAGGGATGGAGGAATATTGGCGTGGTGATCTCTCACATGGGGATCGCTTCTCTTCTGCTAGTAGGATTCGTGGATCATCACGAGTCTATCCATGGGAAAATGGAAGCGTTTCAAGGAGCAAAGTATGACTATGCTACCAAATTTGATTACAGCTCCATTGAGGTTTCAGAATTTACAGCAGAGGGTGAGAAGAAACGGCCATACGTGATCAAGCATGAAATGATTAAGGATCTTGGAGATAAGATGCGGCGCTTTACTTTTAAGGATTTGCCATTTGATCTCGAAGTGAGGCATTTTAGAGAAAATGTAGCGGTGTTAAATGCTGCGAATAAAGTACGAGGAAATAAATCTGGCGAGATTATTGATGGGTTTTTCCTCCATCCGGCAGAGTTTGACGCGAAAATGGATTACTTTAACTACGGCTGTTATCTGCTGGTGAAGCCAAAGAATGGTGAGCCAGACCGGAAGTTACTGATGTGTAGGTCAATCGGGTTTCCGCAGACATTTGATGTCGATGGAAAACTCTACGGGATAGAAATGCCAAACGAAATCTGGAATATGCCATTTTCGGTGGATTTAATCAATTCCGTGGGCGAGTATTACCCAGGGACGCAGAAGGCTAGTAAATTTCAGAGTACTATCGCCTGGACGGGCGATGATGATGAGCAGGATAGAATCCAAACGATCAAGATGAACCATCCAATGCGTTACAAAGGATTCACACTTTATCAGGCGAGTTGGAATGAGCCGGTTAATGGGCTAGAGTATTCAGGATTTGAGATAGTGACGAACCCTGCGGATCAGTGGCCAAAGGTGTGCTTATGGATTTCAGCGATCGGGCTGTGTTTCCACTTCGCGCTGAAGTTATCAAAATATTTAGGAAGGGAAACTAGAAAAGAGAAGGGAAACAAACAATCAGATGAATAAGAAAATTAGATTATTAGGGTTCTCGCTAACCATGCTCGTCATCCTTGCGGTGGCTGGTTTTGGGATACGTAGTCTTATCGTGCCGTCTACTCCTAAGGAAGTCACTGGCTATACGAATTGGGATAAGCGGGTGGTGAAAGAAATGCAAACTCTGCCTGTGCAAGATGGCGGGAGGGTGAAGCCATTTCAGACGCTCGCTAGACGCTACATGTACGCCATGCACGGTGATCGTGAGATGAAGGTCCTGATCGATGGTGAGAAGCAGAAGCTTAGCGCTACTGCGTGGATGATGGATGTGATGTTTCGCCCAAAAATGGCAGATAAGTTGCCATCATTCCGGGTGGATAATTCTGAAATTCTGGAGCAGGTAGGCATGGAGGTTAAGTCACTGAGAGATCGATATAGTTTTGATCAGATCAGACCGCATCTGACACAGCTTCAGGATTCCTTTGAGACGATCAATAAGCAGGTTAAGGAGCAAGGGCAGAAGAGCCTCTCGCCTGAGCAGGATCAGATGTATGCTTTTGCTAGATTACTACAAGGTTATCATGCATTAAAGAATCCGTTTATTCTTTCCGATGATGCAAAGAAGTCATCTGGGTTCCAAAATATAGAGAGCTTTTTCGTGAGTAATCTTACTCAAATGGAGCGGGTGAAGCAGGCCGGTAATGATAAGATGGAGATCATCGGAGTGCTGGATGGTAAGATTGTGTCTGACGCTATCATGATGATGGGGATTAGAGATTTTGGAGAGTTTTCTAAACTAATTATCAATCCTACTGAAGGGGAAGATACCTGGACGCCGGTAGGCTCAAGGTTTGCGAAAGTAGCGAGGCCAAATTATGAGGCGTATAATGTTTATGCTGATAAGGTGACTGAGCTCAAGAAGGTGCACGGGGCGCCAACAAATGCTAATATTAGTGAGTTTTTTGCAGATTATCTAATGATTTTCCAGAGCTACACTGAGAAGCAGAATAAATACCCTAAAGATGTGATTGAGGAACTAATCGCACTAGATAAATTACAGATTGCCTTCAGCTCAGGTGATGCTGGTAAGCAACTGGATGCTGTTACCTCTTTCAAGAAGAAGTATGAGAACCATATTCACTTCGGTGATGAAGGTGGGCATATCTATGGAGAAGTGATACTCAACAAGATGAGCTATTTCAACAACGGGATCGCTATTCTTTTGTTTGCGGGGATCCTACTCATCGCGATGTGTTTGTGCCTGGGGACACGGCTTAGCAAGATCTTGTATTGGGGGGTCTTTGGGTTCACTAGCCTGGCTTGCTTATTCACTGTCGTGGGTATCGCGCATCGTTCTTGGATCATGAATCGTCCCCCGATCGGCACGCTCTATGATACGATGCCATTTATTGTGGGAGCGGGCTTAGTCCTCCTTCTTTTGATCGAGTGGATTCACAAAAAAGGAATTATGCTAGGCGTAGCGATCTGTTTTGGTGTGGCTATTCTGTTCTTAGCGAAGAGCTATGAGCTCAGTGAGGCTCGTGACCAAATGGACCCACTGGTGGCGGTGCTGAAGTCTAACTATTGGCTTTCTACTCACGTGGTGACGATCACTCTCGGATACATGGGCGGCATTGTGGCGGCTTGTATCTCTCATTTCTATATTATTGGTAGAGCTTTTGGTATCATTGGTGATAAGGAGACTAGAATTTATCTAACAAAAATCGTTTACGGAATGGTGGCCTTTACGTTGCTCTTCAGTCTTATAGGAACTATTCTAGGTGGTATCTGGGCGGCGGACTCATGGGGGAGATTCTGGGGCTGGGATCCTAAAGAAAACGGAGCACTCCTTATTGTGATCTGGATGCTCGTCATCCTGCACTCTAAGCTAGGTGGCTATATTAAAGAAATAGGCCTACATGTTTGTAGTGTTTTCGGATTCATGATCGTCGTGTTCTCATGGTGGCATGTGAACTTCCTCGGAGTAGGGCTTCACAACTACGGATTCACGAGCTCTGAAGCGATGACTAACATCTGGGTATTCTATGGAATGGAATTTCTCATCATGATGGTAGGTATGGTGATGGCGCTAATCGCGATAGAGCAGCAGCGCTCTAAAAAGCGGCTTAAAAAGCTGGAGCTAGATGGAAGTGCAGATTTGAAATAAATGTCATGCAAGGTACTATCAAACTAGGAGTGCTAGGTTCCGGATCTGGCTCTAACATGCAGGCGATCATGGACGCTATTGACGCGGGTGAGCTCAATGCAGAGATCGTCCTCGTGTTGTCAGATTTCCCAGATGCTTATATTTTAGAGCGTGCCAGAAAGGCGGGGCTGAGAGGGGAGGTAATCGACTGTGGTGGCTTCAAGACGAAATTCCCTGACGAAAGTCAGTCGGTAGTGGCGGCTAAGCTCAAACAGGCAGGTGTAGATATAGTCTGTCTTGCCGGCTTCATGCGTCTGGTGAAGCAGCCTCTATTAGATATATTCCCAGAGCGGATTCTAAATATTCATCCTTCTCTGCTGCCGGCTTATCCTGGGCTAATGGCGTGGAAGCAAGCTGTCGAGGATGGCGCCACTGAGAGTGGCTGCACAGTGCATCATGTGGATGCTGGAATGGACACAGGCTCTATCATCCTCCAGGCAAAAGTCCCTGTTCTAGCAGATGACAATGCTGCCACACTGCACGCGAGAATCCAAGTCCAAGAGCACAGCCTCTATCCGAGAGCGATTGCTAAAGTGGCGGCTGAGTTGAGATAGCCTGGAGCACTTCCCTGACGGTTATCTATCAAAGGTCGGGCGAGCGTTTGATCTATAGTCATCCTGCTTACCCTTCTGGATGGCTCTAGAACCGTTAACTCGCTCTCTCATTTGATCTGCCAGCGTCATTATTTTTTCTTCTTTTTACCCCTCTTAGCTTTGTTCTTAGGTGGCTTATCTGAGTCACTGAAAACCGTCCACTCGCGGTTAGACTTGGGGACTTCAGCGGGTTTTATCACCGCATTGGCCAGCTTTTCTGAATGAAGAACTGTTCGGCTCATTTCGCGCCACTTTTCCACCATGGCCTGTAATCGTTTTGGCTCCTTGTCGGCCAGATCAACGTTTTCAGCGCGGTCGGTCGCGAGGTTATAAAGTTCCCATTGCTGCCCTTTGAAGCTCACCAGCTTCCAGTCACCATCCCTCAAACCATAGTCTTTGGCGAACTGTAAATAGATAGGCTCTTTTCTTATCAATGGCTTTGCCTCCAGGATGGGTCGGAGTGAGATTCCCGAGACTGGACGTAATTTCCTAGATGGGTGTTCGGTTGGGATCTTAGCCTTGCCAAAATCTGCAAGCGTTGGCAGCACGTCAATGAGGTGGGCTGGTGTATCAATGATCTCTCCTGGTTTTGTCCTGAGCCCCTTAGGCCAGTGAATAATACCAGGGGTGCTGATGCCGCCTTCGAATTGATTCTGTTTATAAAATTGGAACGGAGCATTTCTAGCCCATGCCCAGCCGGTGGAATCTCCAAAGGAAGTCTGAGCATTAGTCGGCTTCGCATCGAGTAGCGGGTTCTTACGATCAAAGGGACAGGCGCCATTGTCTGAAACAAAGAAGATAATCGTATTATCCAATTCGTTATTTTTACGGAGATCATCGACTAGACGGCCAATTTCCTGATCAACACGGTCAATCATCGCCGCGAGGGTGACCATGCGGTTGATCTCGTAGTCGCGCTGCCAAGCCACCAGCTTGTCCCATGCTCGGATATGTGGAGGACGTGGACTCTCTTGCAAGTCTTTTGGTAAAACCCCTAACTTCTTCAGCTTGGTAATACGTGCATCACGCATCTTATCCCAGCCTTGATCATAGCGGCCTTTATACTTAGCATAGTCATCCGGCAGGGCATGCAGCGGGGCATGAGGTGCGTTGAAAGCGACGTAGAGATAGAATGGCTTGGATACTTCTCTGGCTTCCTTGAGGAATTTGAGTGCAAAATCAACATCGGCCACGGTCGTGTAGAAATCTTTCTCAGGAACCTCCCATTTTTCGCCATTCAGTCGGAAGGTGTTGTCTCCTGTAAAAAAGTTACAGGCTCCGCTCAAATGTCCGAAATAGCGTTCAAAACCAAAGTCGGTAGGTTCCTTTTTCAAGTGCCACTTTCCGGTCATTGCGGTGAAGTAGCCAGCTTCTTTGAGCACCTCGGCGGAGGTCACCGCATGGGTGAGGGCAACGTCGCCCGCCGCGATACAATACTGACCAGTCATGAGAGAAACCCGAGAAGAGTGGCATTTAGCGGTGTTGTAGAACTGTGAGAAGCGCAAGCCGTTTGCAGCGAGTTTGTCTAGCTGTGGCGTCTCGATTTCACCGCCATAGCACCCGATGTCTGAAAACCCAAGATCATCAACCATGATCACCACGATATTAGGTCGCTCTGCGGAGAGGCTGGTGAGAGCGAGACAGAGAACAAGGGAGATTGAGGTGAGAATTGATTTCATGATATGAGAAAAGAATAGATTTGGCGTCTTGTCATCACAAGAACAAAGTTAAATAGTGCCGAAGATGCGGTCACCAGCATCGCCAAGGCCCGGGCAGATGAACCCTTGCTTATTGAGTTCGCGGTCTTGGGTAGCGATGATGATATCGATGTCTGGGTGGGCTGTGCTCAGTGCGCGGCTGCCTTCGGGTGCTGATAGAAGCCCAACAAAGGTGATTTTCTTGGCGTTCTTTTTCTTAAGTTCATTCACAGTGGCAATGGCGGATCCTCCTGTAGCGAGCATGGGGTCTAGGATGATGACTTCTGCTTTGTCTAGCTCCTGTGGTACGTTTAAATAGTAGGTTTCAGGCTGTAGAGTTTCTTCATTTCTGGCCATGCCGATGTGTGCAACTGAGGCCTCTGGAAGCGCCGTATGAAAGCCCTCTAATAATCCGAGCCCTGCTCTTAGTATGGGGACTAGGACGATGGGCATCGCGAGGGTGGGGAAGAATGACTTCTCGACAGGAGTCTGGATTTCTATGTCGACGGTGGAAAATTTATCAGTAACGGCGGGAACCATCATCATGGCTATTTCGTGGGTGAGCCTGCGGAATTCTGCTGGTTTGGTGGCCTCGCTACGCAGTTGGGTGATTTTTGAGTTAATGACTGGATGATTGAGGATTCTGATCATGATTGCAATTTATAGAGTGGCATAGAGATGATACAAGCGAGAACTTGCCAGATAGAAATCCAAATGCTAATAAAATGAGGTGTATGAATTGGTATGAAAATTTCGCACGGGGGATCCCTGGGGTTATCGTGTTTATTTTGATCGCTTGGGCGCTCAGTAGTCATAGAAAATCGATTAGCTGGCGGGTGGTCGCGACGGGGATTGGCTTACAGTTTATTATTGCGATTCTGGTGTTAAATGTGGATTTTGTGGCGGTTGTTTTCAGTCAGATTGCCGCATTTTTTGTTCAGGTTTCTGAGTTTACTAAGAAGGGGTCATTGTTTGTTTTTGGTTCATTGGCGGATAGAAATGAGATGGGGTTTATTTTTGCTTTCCAAATTTTGCCGTCCATTATTTTCTTCTCAGCGCTAACATCACTGCTGTATTATTTAGGGGTTTTACAAATTGTGGTGAAGGGGTTAGCGTGGGTTATGAGCCGTGCTATGAGGCTCTCTGGCGCAGAGAGTCTAGCTGCTGCAGCAAATGTATTTCTAGGGCAGACTGAGGCGCCATTAATGATAAAACCTTATATAAGTAAGATGTCGCGTTCAGAGTTAATGGCACTGATGACTGGTGGAATGGCGACGATAGCGGGAGCTGTGATGGTGGCTTATATTGCGCTATTAGGTGGAGAGAGTAATGAAAGTCAGAGGGAGTTTGCTACGCTCTTACTCTGTGCGTCACTGATGAACGCTCCGGCGGCATTGGCGTTAGCAAAAGTGATGGAACCTGAGACGGGTAAGGTGAATAGTGATTTGAGCGTGAGTAAGGAGCAGGTAGGGAGTAATATGTTAGAGAGTATTGCCAATGGAACCAGTGAGGGGGTGAAGTTAGCCCTGAATGTTGGAGCGATGTTGCTAGTGTTTGTAGCGCTAATAGCGATGATTGATTACGGACTAGGAAACTGGGTAGGAATGTTGGGTTATGATGACTGGAATCTCAACTCAGCAGTGGTTTCTTCTAGCGGAGGTCAGTTTAACTCACTTAGTTTAGGAGCTATCTTAGGCTATATTTTCGCACCCATTGCTTGGCTGATAGGAGCTTCTGGTGAGCTGCTGAGTATGGGGAAGATTTTAGGAATGAAAATGGTCTCCAATGAGTTTTTTGCTTTTCAAGAATTAGCTCAAATGAAGGAGGCTGGAGTAATATCACCAAGAAATGTTTTCTTATCTACCTTTGCACTATGTGGATTTGCAAATTTCTCCTCAATAGGAATTCAGTTAGGTGGGATAGGGGTCTTAGCACCAGAGCGCAAAGGGCTAATCGCGAAGCTAGGGATGAAATCTATGATCGCGGGAACGCTCGCGAGTTTAATGTCTGCTACCGTGGCAGGGATGGTATCAGCGGGGTATTAAATGACACTTTTAAACCATACCTAGCTTCATTCTGCCTTCTTCGGTAATCATGTCTTGATTCCAAACTGGGTCCCAGACGAGATCAACACTTGCGTCTTCGATGCCATCGATGGTCATAATCCTAGATTGAGCGTCTGCTGCGATCACTGGTCCCATTCCACAGCCGGGAGCGGTGAGGGTCATCTTTACATTTACAGTGGACTTGCTTGAGTCTTTTTCAGACTCGCTTAAAATGCAATCATATACGAGTCCTAGGTTGACAATATCAACCGGGATTTCTGGGTCATAGACTTCTTTAAGTGCAGCCCAGACCTGCTCATCTAGTGGTGCGTCCTTGAGTGCCTCAGATTTAGCGGTCTTTTCAGCCTGCTCATTAGGGTCGATGCCAAGGGCATCCACGTCTTTAGTCGAAATTCTGGCTAATCCGGCCTGCGTCGCCACTGTGTAGGTGCCGCCGAGTGTCTGAGTGATCATCACGGGTGTGCCTTGTGGTAGGATAATGGCGTCTCCACTCGGGATCTGAACGGCTTCTACTTCTCGCGCTAGTATGATTTCTTGTTGCATGTCCCTAGTCATGCCCTAGCGTTTGAAAAATGCAAGTGGGAAGTTAGCTGGGGGCTATCAGGTATTTTTTTTTCATGTTAACTGGTGTGGAAATGTAGCAGTATCTGGGCATGTCAGAAAAACTTCAGAAGGCAGCAAAAAAGCTGATCAAAGAACTCAGCGGTCTGCATTTCTCTTTACCGGTCACAAATACGTATAATCCGTTGGTTTATGCCTGGGAGCCACATCAGATTTATTTAGAGAAATTTGGTAATGGTAAAAAACGCGTGCTTTTCCTGGGGATGAATCCCGGTCCCTGGGGGATGGCGCAGACTGGGGTCCCCTTTGGTGAAGTAGCGGCAGTCTCAGACTGGATGGGTATTAGCACGCTGGTGGCAGTTCCAGAGAATGAGCATCCTAAGCGTCCTATTCAGGGATTTGGCTGTCCTAGATCTGAGGTGAGCGGCAAGCGTTTATGGGGTCTGTTTTCTGAAATGTATCCAGATCCCAATGATTTCTTCGCAGAGCATTTCGTAACGAACTTCTGCCCGTTGGTCTGGATGGGAGAGACGGGGAAAAACATCACACCTGATAAATTACCACGAGCGGAGTCAGAGCCAGTGGATGTGGCTTGTCGATGGCATTTAGCACAGATAATACAGGAGATTCAGCCAGAGTTTCTTATCGGGGTGGGGGCATTTGCTGAGAAGCAACTTAAAGCTACGATAAAGGAACATGTGCCGGCTTATCATGGGGAGATAGGCAAAATTCTACACCCCTCCCCAGCATCACCTGCTGCTAATAGAGGCTGGGCTGAGGCAGCTACAAGACAGCTAAAAGATCTAGGAGTCTGGTAAGAAATTTATACTATACAACTAGATGGGTAGTGTTCATGGTCATCTGTGTAGAAAATATGATGAAAAATTTGCTTATTATTAACCTGTGTGTTGTTGGAATTTTACTAGTCGTAGCAGCTAATGCTCAGCGTGAGTATAGGCCCGCTGCTGCTCCAATCGAAATAGAATCGTTTATCTTTAGTGAAAAACTCTGGGAAACTAAGATCGTAGACTTTGAGAAGAACCCGGCAAATAAGAAATTTGGGTTCCAGTGGCAGTCTGCAACTAAAAGAGGACTACGTTCACGTGGGGCTGGATTTAAAATGCTAAATATTAGAGCTGGGGAGTGTGTGATCATTTCTAATAATGGTGAAGAGCTTAAAGGAATCTCACTGTCCCTCTATAATAAGGGAGATCACGGTCAGATGACTAGAGCCAGTTTTGAAAAACTCACGACGACTGTTAAAAATAAAATTTCTGAGAAGTTGGCAGATAAGCCAAGATCTGAGGAGAAAAGTGGCGCAGTGGATCTCAAGCGTAGCCTCTGGAAAAAGGAAGGAACTTCGTATCAGCTAGAGAAATCCGTCTCATCTGAAGGTCAACCAGAGTTCCTGAGATTCAGAATTATGTCCACCAGGACAGCCAAGCTTGGTGAATCTACCGCAGACCGTAACGAGCTTGGAGCTAATGTCGCGAAAGATCACAAGACAGGAGAAGTCTACATCAAAAATATTCCAATGGTGGATCAGGGGAGAAAAGGCTACTGTGCTTGTGCTTCAGCGGCGAGAATTTATCAGTATTACGGTAGGACTACCGATCAACACGAGATAGCTCAGATCGCTGGTTCTAGTGCACGCGGCGGCACCTCGGTGGCAGAAATGGTGGGTGCGCTCAAGAAGGTCACTAGCCACCTGAACTCACGCGTGAATATCCTCTATGAGTATCCAAAAGGGCTCTCAGAGCCGGAGTTGGATTATCGGGAATACATGTCAGGTCAGAAGGAAATGATGCGTGATATTAATTCCTATCAACAGCTCGCTAAAAAGACGAAAGCGAAGAGTATTCCGATACAAGGGGAGAAGCCTTACTCTAGGATTTCTAGCAAGGAAACCCTGAGTTTTGATTACTTCCTCCAGGAGTGTGATCCTAAGGTTTATCGTGAGGTGATGATGGAGAAGAGCTCTTTTTCGAGATTTAAGAGCAAGATTGAAGAATACATCGACCAAGGTATTCCTATAGGCTGGTGTCTTCAGCTGGGCCTCTTCCCTGAGAAAGGTCTTCCACAGGGCGGCGGTGGGCATATGCGCCTGATCATCGGATATAATAATAAGACGAAAGAGATCATCTACACAGATTCCTGGGGAGATGGGCACGCCAAGAAAAGCATGGATACAGGGGAGGGCTTCTCTATGACAAATGTGATTCTGGTCCTTCCGCCTACAAAATAAAATATTAGATTCAGCTTCACACATTAGCTAAAACTAGCTTTATTACTGACATGTATCCTAGCGAATTTCAAGACCACCTAAGTGGAACGATTTCAGAAATCAAAGAAGCTGGTCTATTTAAAAGAGAGCGCTATATCTCGTCCTCACAAAACTCAATTGTCACACTCCAAGATGGCTCTGAGCTCATCAATATGTGCGCGAATAACTACTTAGGTTTAGCTGATCATCCGCGTGTGGTAGAGGCGGCCTCAGTAGCGGCTAAAAAATGGGGGTTCGGCATGGCTTCAGTTAGATTTATCTGTGGTACCCAGACATTGCATCGGGATTTGGAGGAGAAAATTTCACATTATCTGGGAACCGAGGACACGATTCTATACCCATCATGTTTTGATGCGAATGGAGGGCTTTTCGAAGTGCTGCTGACTGCAGAGGACGCCGTCATATCCGATAGTCTAAACCACGCTTCGATCATCGATGGAGTCCGTCTGTGTAAGGCAAAACGCTTCCGCTACGCAAACAATGACATGTCAGACTTAGAAGCTAAGCTGAAGGATGCAGATGAGGCTGGTGCAAGATTCAAGCTCATCACCACTGATGGAGTTTTTTCGATGGATGGTATTATTTGCCAGCTAGATAAGGTGCACAAACTCGCAGATAAATATAATGCGATTGTTCATTTCGATGACTGTCACTCCACAGGATTCCTGGGCGAACGAGGTAGGGGGACACACGAGCATTGTGGTTTATTCGGTAAAATTGATCTTACCACTGGGACGCTAGGAAAGGCACTAGGTGGTGCATCTGGTGGTTATACTTCTGGCAAGAAAGAGATAATCGATTTACTTCGTCAACGCTCAAGACCTTACCTATTTTCAAACTCTGTTGCACCTATTATCGCTGCGACATCCTTGGAAGTCTTCGATATGCTCGAAGAGTCAACCGATTATGCTGATAAGCTGAAGGAGAATACTCGATATTTTCGTAGTAACATGGCGTCCACTGGCTTCACTATTGCAGGGGATGATCATCCTATCTCGCCAGTGATGCTAGGAGATGCGGAACTTGCGCAAAAGTTCTCTGAAAAGCTCCTGAAATACGGGGTTTTTGCTATCGGCTTCTTTTACCCAGTAGTTCCACATAATACCGCTAGAATCCGTACCCAGATCAGTGCTGCTCACAGCAAGGAGCAGCTTGATTTAGGGATAGAGGCCTTCATCAGGGCAGGTAAAGATCTCGGGGTTATTTAAAAATATGATACTTCACAAAGATGCCGAAAGTTCTATCCGGCGTATGTCAGACAGTTCAGATGTACTAGCCTTTCTCCAGAAACTAGAACGCTATCCAGCCACTCCTGGAGATCACTTCGAGCTCGACCTCATGGGAAAACCGATTCAGTTCAAAGTGCTCAAAAGGCATGTCCTGCTTTACCACCGTGATCCATTCGCAAACGAGACTAGGATCTTAGATTTGCTGCGAGCTGAAAACCTATAAACACAAAAAAGACGCATCCGAGGATACGTCCTTTGAAAATATTTCGCTGCTTCATCATCATTAGTATTGGCTTCTTAAAGAACGCTATGATGCCACTCTTGCTTGAATCCCTTGCTGATCCTGACCGTTTAGCCATCTAGTCAGCTTGAGCATCTCAGTTGATCAATCTACTGAACCATAAACATCCTTCTGCAAATCGCGGAAACTAAACAACTTTCCACCGTCTATTTTACTAGTCTTCTTTACTCTCCGTAGTGGCTTCACTCCTGATTTTCTAACTTCATCCCCAGAATCTCCTTTCAGTCGATCTTTCACATTGCTCAAAAAGCTCTCCACAAACGCCTTGCTGCCGATCACTGTTCCATCTGTAAAATACCGCGTCTTGCAGCGTAAAATATCTGCTCTACTTAGCTTGCCATTTCTCTTCAAAATCTTATCGATTTCCTCCCGAGTATAGCCTCTACGCCGCTTAAACCTATTACTAGCACGCTCACCACGCACCATTGGGGACGCCTTTCCGTCAATGATTTCAGCCGCTTCACCCTCCTCAGCCATTAGCATCCGATACTCCTGCATTGCTTCATCCTCCGTCAGCTCAGCCACCCCTGCTCCTGGCTTAGCAGCTATTTGATAAAGGGATGCATAGGCAGATTTTGCCTTCTGGTTGCCAGCCACAGCCTCCCCGTAGCTACTCCATCGGTAGTCCTTAGGGTCTTGCACCATCCCCGCTCGCATAGGATTCAGGTCGATATACGCAGCTACCATTCTTGCGGAATCCCCAGCACTCACAGCAGTCGCGCTATAGCGTTCCTCCCACAGAGTCCCTCGGCGACCATGCTCCTTATTATACCACTGCGTGAATCGCTGCTTCAGCGATTTCATAAACTGGGACATATCGCCCATACGATACGTATACTTCGCCTTCAGCTCCCGCATTGCCTTAGGCGCCTGGTTCTTCTCGAGCTTCTGCATCAGCTTTTTAACCTCCTTCACATAGGCATCCGAGTAGATCGAATCCAGCTTCACCAAGAATTCCTCATCGTTCAGCTCCACCACATCCATCGTTGGCGGTATTTCAAGCAGGATATGGAAATGGTTACTCATCACACAATACGACAACACGCGCACCCCACAAAACTCCTCATACTGCCGCATCATCCCCACAAAGGTCTCCCGCTCCTCATCCCCAAGCAAAAACTGCCGATCCACAATCCGCGAAACCACATGCATCACCAAAGGCACCTCCTTACTAAACCCCGATAAAAATAACGCTCTATTCTTTTTCATGAACCATTGGTAACAAAGGGGAAAAGCATAGTCAAGATAGTTTCTTCTTATAAAGGTCTGACCTTCTAAACTCG
>CAWVXI010000056.1:0-14317 GCA_963934155.1 uncultured Verrucomicrobiales bacterium
GAAGGGTGGCCGTGGCGGTGTGGAACAGGTGGGTGAGGAGGTGGCGGCGTTTGCGAAAGATACCGCGCAGGGCCTTGGGGATGGTGAACACAAATTGGCGGTGGGGAACTTCGTGGCAGACGGAATCGGCGATCCAAGCTCCAATGGTGCGGGTGCGGCGCTGGTGGCAGGCGGGGCAGAGGTGGCGGCCCTTGCAGGTGAAGGCGAGCAGGCGTTCGTGACCGCAGTCGGGACATTGGAGGCGGGTGAAGCCGGCGGCGAGTTCACCGCAACGGAGGAATGATTGGACGGTGGTGATGGTGCCTGTGCGTAGTGGTCCGAGGGACTTGCGGTGGTGCTGCTCGTAGCCCGCGAGGAAGTCGTGCCAGCCGTGGTGGACGATTTGCCAGAGGGGCGAGGCACGCGGGCGGCGGGGTTGGTAGACGGACGGCATAGAATATGTTCATACGAACAATGCCTATGCGGGTCAAGTTGAGGATGAAAGCTTCGTTTATCCTGATGATTTGTATTTTGGTGGGATTGCTTTCCTGGTTGAGTCGGTCGGGGTCGGGCTTGGCATTGAGGTCGGCGAATGCAGTGAGGGGGAGCATGGTCGCCACGGCAGCGAGTGAGGCTAACAGCCGGAGGAGTGTTGGTAGCCAGGGGGCGATGAGTGTGTATTTTGTGAAGTTCATTTTAGTTTTTTTGGGAAACGTGGAAATTACCAAGCTTACAGTGAGATTTAAATTACGACTTAGATTTTAGCGTGCTTTTTTAGCCTTGATAGCGCAAGTAATTTGTCTATTCAAGAGAGCTTCCAGTCATTTCAGGTCATTTTCTGGATCCAGCCCTCCTCAGCATTGAAGCTGCGTCAACGATGGTTACCTTAAAATAAATCCTCTGTGTTCTTAGGAGGAGCAGCGCCTATCTTGGTGTAGGCAGAAGGAAGAGCTACGCGGCCGCGGGGAGTGCGCTTTAGAAAGCCTTGCATGATGAGGAATGGCTCGTGCACTTCTTCTAAGGTGGATGCGTCTTCGCCCACAGCGACGGCAACCGATGAGAGCCCCACAGGTCCTCCGTTGAATTTATAAATGACTGCTTCCAGGATACGTTTGTCCATTTCATCCAGACCGTCCTCGTCGATTTCGATCATGGCGAGTGCTTGATTAGCGATATCAGCATTGATGATGCCATCGGCTCTGACTTGAGCGTAGTCGCGCACCCAGCGGAGTAGATTGTTGGCGATACGCGGTGTGCCGCGGGATCTTGAGGCGACTTCTACCGCTCCATCAGCAGTAATTTCTATCTCTAACAGACCGGCAGATCTTTCGATGATGACTGCTAACTCTTCGTTAGAATAGTAGACGAGACGGTTCACTAGTCCGAAGCGGGAGCGGAGCGGAGCAGTGAGCATTCCTGCGCGTGTGGTGGCGCCTACAAGTGTGAATTTTGGTAAATTTAGCTGAATAGAACGAGCAGACGGGCCCGAGTCGATAATGATATCCAGACGGAAATCTTCCATCGCAGGGTAGAGGTATTCCTCAATAGCTGGGTGCAGGCGGTGGATCTCATCAATGAATAAAATATCACCTCGCTGTAAATTAGTGAGGATGCCCGCGAGGTCCCCGGCCTTTTCGATTTGTGGACCCGAGGTAGTATGGAGCTGAGTGCCGGTTGCACCAGAAATGATGTTGGCGAGCGTGGTTTTGCCTAGCCCCGGTGGTCCGGAGAGGAGAATGTGCTCTAGGACATCTTCTCGTTGCTGCGCTGCTTCCACCATGAGGGTGAGGCGCTCTTTGATTTTGTCCTGCCCATGGAACTCGCTGAATGCCGGTGGCCGCAGCGATTGCTCATAGTTTGCATCTTGAGGTTGTGAAGTTTTATCGTAGATAGGTTCATCCATTGATGGTAGTTTTAATAGAGTGATTTTTTTTTACAAGCATGAAGCATACCCATACTGTAGAAGTCTGGGTATTTCTTAGTTGCAGGTAGTGGCGATGCTGACTAAATTGGTCTGCAGATGAGTGAGACGATCGGAATCATAGCAGGAAATGGAATTTACCCAGAGACATTTGCGGATGCGGCGCGGAGGAATGAGCCCGGATGTAAGTTGGTGGTGGCTGCATTTAATGGTGAGACTAAAGATGATCTCGGGGAGAAAGTGGATTCCATCAAGTGGTTTCGTGTGGGGCAGCTGAATAAGATCATCAAGTTTTTCAAACGAGAGGGAGTGACCCGCGCGATTATGGTGGGACAGATTGCGCCTAAGAATTTATTCGACCTCAGACCAGACATGCGGATCTTAATGATACTGGCGAGAGTGAAGAAGCGTAACGCCGAGACACTTTTCGGCGCAATAGCAGATGAGTTAGGTAAAGATGGGATAGAGCTGATCAATGCGACCACTTATCTGGATGACCTCTTACCAGAGCCAGGACACGTCTGTGGGCCGATACTAAAAAAACGCCAGCAAGAAGATGCCGAGTACGGATTTGAAATTGCCAAGGAAAGCAGCCGGCTAGATATAGGCCAGAGCGTGGTGGTTCGTCACGGAACGGTGCTAGCAGTTGAGGCGTTCGAAGGAACCAATGACTGTATTGAGCGCGGCGGGAAGTTAGGCCGAGGTAAGAGCTGTACGCTGGCTAAAGTCAGCAAACCTAATCAAGATTTCAGATTTGATGTCCCCGTGCTAGGCGTATTAACCATAGAGGCATGCAGCAAGGCTGGAGTAGAGGTCATTGCCTGTGAAGCTAGACGTACACTCATTCTAGGTAAGGATGAAGTGGAAAAGATCTGTAAGGAAAAGGGAGTCACGATCGTGGCCTTATGATTTTGTTGGTGTTGTTCTTGAGTAAGTGTAGGCTAAAAAAATAAAGAATAGAGATGACGACTAAGAAAACCCACTTAATCTAGTATCCACTCTCAACCAACCCAAGCAACCACCAAAATCATGAAATACGTCATCTTATTATGTCTTTTTCTTCCGCTAAGTTTACATGCTGATGAGAAAGATCTTGATGCTTATTGGGCCGAGGTTTCTCGCGCCGTGAAGACGGGTGACTTCCAAGCTTATAAAGCGACGTGTCATCCAGAGGCTGTCCTTGTCACAGGAACTAAGAAGCAGAGCTATCCGCTAGCTAAAGCCTTGGTGCGTTGGAAAAAGGAGTTCGATGACACCAAGTCAGGCGATAGGAAATCAAGTGCGACGTTTCGTTTTTCATCTCGCTATCATGATGAGACCACCGCGCATGAAACGGGGATGTTGCTCTATGAGTTCTCCACTAAGGACGGGAAAGTGGGTAAGGAGTATGTTTTCCTAGAAGCGCTTCTGTTGAAACGAGAAGGCAAGTGGCTCATCATGATGGAATACCAGAAAGCTGTGGGAACAGTGACAGACTGGGAGAAGCTTAAGTCTCAAAAGTAATAAACGATCATTCTGGTGGCATACGTCACCTCGATTTTTCAAGTTGATGGTTCCTGAACCACTAATGACAAATGATGTCTATCGCCTGTGAAGAGTCCTAATAAATCATTAGTTGAGATATCTAGAACATTATCTTAGCTAAAAAATTTACTAATGAAAGATTTGCTCTGGACTCAAGTATTCATGTATCTACTGTCAAAACATGTAACATCGACAAATAGGTAAGGTCATTTTTTTATCAGAATTAGTTACCTCATAGAGGCTCGGAACTAAAACCAACATTTTTGGATTAGAATCGGCATCATTGGTTAGTAGCAAAATGTGCTTAGGGAAATTGTTGAATGCCTAGAGCTCAGCCCAAAAAAGTCAAACTTATGAAAATCAAACTAATCAGCCTGTCCTTTATAATACTGACTCCATTTATCCAAGCAGCGCCAGAGCATCAGAGCGGATTTGATAGTCAATACATCAATGAAAACTCTAATATGTGGCCATTTGATCGAGATGGGAAAATATTCAATTTCGATACTGGTTCTAAGCACTTCGATTTTTTAAAGAATACTGTGTATGACGAAAAAGACCTACATAAGGTAGTGGGGCGTTCCTGGAATAGGATTCATTGGTCAGAAAATACGGTTTTCACCCAAATCGTAAAAATCAAAGATTTCAGCAGTATTAAAGGCCCTGTGATCGTAAGGTTTTTTGTGAGTAATCCGAAAGAGGTAGAGAAGATGTCACAAGGGGAAGATTTCATATCAAATAAGGCGAAGTTTTTTCTTAACGCTAAAAACACAGATGGGATTGAAACAGGCGAGCAGGAAGTAGTGGGCCTATTCACTCCTGATAGTCCCACTTCAGGAACATTACTTATTAATTCTAAGCCAGTCAAAGTGAAGACGACCTGGCGAGCTCCTAAGATAAGCACTGAAACTCTGGTGACAGCAAAAACGATTAGCCAAGGGTATTGGAAAGCACGGATCACTGTTGCGGAGAGTAGTGGGAAGTTTATGGCTAAGCATATTGAACTAGTGACCCTGCCTGATCCTCGTGCAGGAGATGATCCTAAGTTACCTAGGTTGCTAGTCATCGGTGATTCCATCAGCATGAATTACGAAGCAGCCGCCAAAGCAGAACTCAAAGGCGTGGTCAATTACCATCGCAACGAAGGCAACTGCTTCTCATCAAATTACGGGATGCAGTATGCCGATTACTGGCTCGGCAATCACACCCAAAAAGGTTTTCAGTGGGATGTGATCCATTTCAATCACGGGCTTCACGATCTCAAGCAGACTGGTCCAGGTGAACCCTACGCTACGTCACTAGAAGCTTATAAAAATAACCTTAGTACGCTGATAAAAATCCTTAAGAAAACAGAAGCCAAACTTGTTTTTTGCACTACTACTCCGGTGCATCAGAGTAATGTAAGCAAATATGGTCGTCAGAAAGGCGCGGAAATAGCCTTCAACAAGGCGGCAATGGAGGTGATGAAGGAATTCCCAGAAATCCAAATCAATGATCTATGCAAGGTCGTCAAAGATTCTACCGTTTTTGATGAATGTAGAAAAGGCTGGGATGTTCATTACTACAAAGTAGAAGAACAAAAAATACTAGGTCAAGCAGTAGCCAATGCAGTCAAAAAATCTCTTGAATCAACAAAGTAATAAACTAAAACTTCACTCAACGCACCCTCTGGTTCACACTAAACAGGCATCATCTGTAAATAATCCGAGTAGCCCGCTAGCAAAATTAATTGATCACTCATATGAAAAATAACATTCTTTCCCGTGTCGTCCCCGCCATCGCTCTAGTTGCCGCCTGTAGCACATTCACCACCACCGCTGCAGAGAAAATCAAAAAAGAAAAACTCCAGATTGTCTTCTGTTTTGGCCAGTCGAATATGGTCGGACTGGCGGCCGTGCCTACCGCATGGTACATGACCCAGCCCCAATACGTCCCACCCCGTAAAGCCACCGTGCTTCAAACCCAGTATTTTGATTGGAACTTCTACTGGAGTGGAGCCCGATATTACGAAGGACCGAAAAAGCAGGGATTGGTGGACCTTGTCCAAGCTCGTAGAGACTCCCGCATGAAGTGGCGTCAACGCATCAATGGTCGTAACGGAATTGAGTGGAAAAAGGAATGGGGCGAAAAGCCCAAATCAGGCCGCAGCAATGTCTATGCTTTCCTCGATCAGAAAGCCGAGGATGAAGGCATCTACAAACGCATCAAAACCATCCTCGATTCCGATGAAAATAAATTCAATGTCGATGACGCATACAATGAGCTAATCGCACGCGACAAAGTGAATGCTGAGGAAATCAAGCGTGCCAACGAGATTTACCTCAAGGGCGTGACGGACGCAGATTTCGACGCCTTTAATGCCGCAGTCAAAGAGGCGAAAATCAACCCGAAAGATCAAGGTCCAGATTGTGAAAAGAACCGTGGTATCTATGCCGGGCTGGCTCAGAAACATCTCGGACTGCCCATCGCCAAACGCACCCGCATCTTCGGCCATGGTGCCATTGGAGGCTCCGAAGGAACATCCGGTATCGACCGCAGCACCCAAGGACCACTTAGTGTCGGCTATGGTGGAGATATCACCACCATCGGACCTGAGTATGGAGTGGGCATCGCCCTGGAACGCCTCGTCGATGCTCCGATCCTGCTGGTCAAATGCTCATGGGGAAACACCTCTATCGCCGATGCTTGGAGAACACCCTCACTCGATGGTGTAGAAACTCCCAGCGAAAAAGCTAGCCGCGTAGCATGGAATAAAAAGATGGCCGCCGCCGCTAAAAAAGCAGGCACGGAATACACTCCAACCGCAGCACCCGCCAAAAAAGGCGAACTCTCCTGGTGCTGGAACCAGGTGCTGCCGCAGGTTGACAAAGTTCTCGCCGACCCCGGCAAGTTTTACCCAGACTACGACCCCAAGGTCGGTTACGAAGTTGCCGGCCTGGTTTGGTTCCAAGGATACAGCGACAAGGATAATCCCGCCTACGGAGAGCTCTTTGCAGAGCTGATCAAGGACTTCCGCAAAAAAGTTAAAACCCCGAAGATGCCGGTCGTTTGTGGCACGCTTGGAATGGCTGGGTTTAAAGCACAGGCATTTTCCGAAGGTGCCAACGCAGGAATGCTGCAAACCTCACAAATGCCCGATCTCGCAGGAACTGTTGATGTCGTCAACACCGCACCCTATTTCCCTATGGAACTTGATCTTCTGAAACAGGTGATGAGCTCCTTTGAAAAAGGCTCACCCGAGTATGAAAAAGCCTCGATGATCCGGACTCGCGCCACCAGCAACAAGGGGTTCCATTATCATGGCAGCGCCAAGTGCTTCATCCTGATGGGTGATGCCATGGGCCGCAGCCTCGCTAACCTGATGGCTGGCGGCGAGCCAACCATCAATACCAACTCTAAATAATACCAACTACAAATAGAACCAACTCCAACTAAAAAAAATAATGAATTTACTCAGTCTTCAAATAGCTAGGGCTATTGCCCTTCCCATTCTATGTATATGGTACTCTCTAGTTACGGCCACCGCAGCTAAAGAACATCAAGCAGACGTCGTTGTCTACGGCGATGCATCAGGGGGTGTCACCGCCGCCGTTCAAGCAGCGCGGATGGGAAAAAAAGTGATTCTTGTCTCACAATACGGCCATCTCGGTGGACTGACCAGCAGTGGGCTAGGTTGGACTGATATTGGCAACACCGCCATCCTCGGCGGATTATCCCGCGAATTTTACCACGAGGCATACATGCATTATGAAAATGATGCTGTTTGGAAACAGCAAAAACGTTCTGAATTTGGAACTAAAGGGCAAGGAGCTAAGACATTTGATGCTGAGACGAAGCTCGCATCAGTTTTCGAACCTAAGGTTGCCGAGGCAATCTTTGACCAAATGATCAAGAAGTCGGGAGTCATCGTTATCCAGGGTCGGCTAAACCTTAAAAATGGTGTCCATAAGACCGGCAAGCTAATTTCCAAGATCATGCTTGAGGATGGCTCAAGCGTGAAAGGTAAGATGTTCATCGATGCTTCATACGAGGGAGACCTGCTCCCCGGTGCTGGTGTTTCTTTCATGATTGGTCGTGAGCCAAATGCGCTCTATGATGAAGTGGGTAACGGTATCACGGGGCCATCAAGAAAAAATCAGCTACGAAAAGGCATTGATCCTTATGTCGTGAAGGGCGATCCCAAGAGCGGCCTGCTGCCTGGAGTAAATCCAGATATGGGAGGTGAAAAAGGCGATGGTGACAAAAAACTTCAAGCCTACTGCTACCGGATGGTTCTGACGAATGCAGAGGACAACCGCGTGGACATAAAGAAGCCGAACGGATACGACGAAAAAAATTACGAACTGCTTTTCCGCTCGATCGAGGCAGGTCAGAAATGGGGGTTTTTCAAAACCTCTCCCATGCCGAACAAAAAAACAGATTCCAATAACACTGGCGGTATTTCTACCGATTTCATTGGAGAAAATTATGGGAAGGACTGGGACTGGTCGACGCTTGATCACAAGGATCGCGAGGCACTCGCCGCGAGACACCGCGACTGGCAATTAGGGATGGTCTGGACCCTACAAAATCACCCCCGCGTGCCTGAAAAAATCCGCGCTAGCCATGCCCAATGGGGACTCGCCAAAGACGAGTTTCAGGATAACGGCAACTGGCCATACAACATCTACGTCCGTGAGGCTCGGCGAATGAAGTCCAGCCTCGTGATGACAGAAGCTCACTGCAAGAATAAGATCTTAGTGTCAGATCCAGTAGGGATGGGCGCCTACACGCTCGACTCACATAATACTCAACGCTTCGTACACAACGGAATGGTGATGAATGAGGGAGATATCCAGACACACATTGGAGGGAAACCCTACGGTATTTCTTATCGATCCATCGTGCCAGAAGAGAAAGAGTGTGAGAATCTCCTCGTCCCGTGGGCACTCTCCTCCACCCACATCGCCTTCGGTTCAATCCGCATGGAACCTGTCTTCATGGTCCTAGGTCAAAGCGCCGGAACCGCCGCCAGCCTAGCCATCGACGCCAAATCTAGCGTGCAAGCCATCCCTTACGACATGCTCCGCATACGCCTTCTCAAAGACGACACCCGGTTACCAACTAACGCCAAATAAAAGTATCAAATTGTGCGAAACCGGCCCAATGTTCAAATCTTTTTCAATGTTTAGCTGATCACCCTTACCTGAGTATCCGTGATCCTTTTATTCATGGTCGCTGGAAATCTTCCCGCCATCTTCACCTTTTTAAAAACCAACACCTCTAGCTCTTCATCACTCGCGGCCTACACAATATTTCTAGCGTGTGGGAGATAGAGTTTTATCAGCCAATAAGGGGTGAGGAATGATAAGGTGATGAATAAGTAGAATAATTTGCTATATTAGATAGATAATTGTAACTTCCCACTCGTTTAACCGTATAAGATTAATAGATCTAACAGGGCTTATTTATTTTGGAGCTCAAAAAAAAGTTAGATTATTATTAGAGATCATGAAAAATTTATTTAAAAGTGCCTGCCTGTTACTCGTGTTGCAGGCCAGTGCCATAAACGTAGCCTCCGCGATGAGGGCAGGAGACGAAATCATCTACCCCCCAAAGGAGTTTGCGAAATTGGACACCTTTGAGGGACTGAATCTGGAGGACGCGGACAAACTTTATAAAAAAAAGGATTACAAAGGTGCCTATGCAGCCTACAAGGCCTATTCGTTCGAGTTTGTAAAAAGTAAGGCTTTACCCTACGTGCTGCTGCGGATGGGGCGGTGTCTGCATATGATCGATAAACGCCACGCCGCGATCAAGGCTTACCAGGATGTGGTTGACTATTTCCCGGATGATGTGAGTTACGCTGCTGGCGCACTCTTCTACATAGGTCAGTGTCACCAACAAAACGGGGACACAGCAAAACAGAATGCCGTTTGGGCCCGGATGGTCAAAGATGATGATTACGTTGCCCAGCCGAACTCTGGCACAGCACTGGCTTATCTCGGAGGCGCCATGGCGAAGCTCGGAAAATTTGAGGAGGCCGCTGAATACCACTGGCGCACAGCGGTTGCTTTTTCCAAAACGAACCACCAAGCTGCCGCTCTAGCTCGCAGCGCAGTCATTAATCATTTCGTCACCCGCAGCTCGAACGATGACAAACTCAAAGAATTCTATGTCGAGGCCGGTGGCTTTGATGGTCGTGGTCAAAAAAGTGATCAACCAGACGAAGATAAGCGCTACTGGACAACGGTCCTCAAAACGGCTCAGGACATGAAGAGCGCAGAACAGGACAAGAGGGAGAAAGTTGCCCGCTACTGGAGTGCTAAAATGGGTGACCGCTTTGCCGATAACGATGGACTCCGCAAGCAATGGATTGATCTCCAAAATGTCTACGAAAAGGACACCAAAAGCTGGCTAGCACGCCTAGAGAAGCAGTATAAACTGCAACCCGCTGTGCTAGCTCGCGTCCTGAAATGGTGCGGCTATTATTCGGCCGATGTTAAAATGCGCTCGGCGTTTTTCGCCAGCCAAAGCAAGCCGTTCCTCGCAGGCATGAAGACCGTGGAGAAGATGAAGCTCATGGGTGACTTGAGACACCCACTCAGAATGTATGAGGAATCACGGACTGTCATGCGATCGGTAAGCACTCAGGGGCTAAACGATGAGGAAATTAAGAAACTGACTAATTTTGCCGCTTATTACGAGCCAGAGGAGTTCGTGCTGCGCTATTTCGCTAGAATGAAGGACAAGACGTTTGCTTCCAAGTCGCGGTTTGATTATTATAACGCCCGGACCCACAAAAACAAACCGTTCATGGAAAAAGCCCTCGCTGAAATCCCGCTATTGCGAAAAGCGCCCAAGTATGCGGGCCAAGCGCTCATCTTGTCTCAAGCAAGACTCCTGCAAAAATTGGGTCGCTACGAAGAGGGCATCAAAGCCTATCGTGGGGCAAATAAACAACCAGAATCAACCTGGGGCGTCACCGACTGCATGGTGGCACTCAAGCAATACCCACAAGCGGTCAAAACGGTGCAGGGGCTGGAGTCAGTTGGCGGCGGTATCGCATCCGCAGCTAGTTTGAGAATTGCCGAAATCTACCGTATTAGTGGTAACAAAGGTAAGGAAGTTCAGCAACTTCGTATGGTACTCCAACGCTACCCTAAAAGCGGCGAGTCCAGTGAAGCGCATAACCGACTAGAAAAATACGGCGTAGCACTCACAGGAGGTGAGTCTACGGCGGAGGAGTAAGCAGACCACGACCTGACCATATTTGGTCAGGTTAAAAAGGAGAATAAATGAAATTTTTTCGTTTACTCTTCGTAACCTATCAATCTACGTTGTACATCTAAAGATATGCGTGGACTTCACATCACAAGGGCGCCTTCAATCGGAAACGCTTTTAAACAGAAATATATAAAAAATCACATTAATCTGACATTCAATGAAATTTAATAAGATAATGAAACGTTCTAACTCAGTGAATATAAAACAAACATTAATTTTCTTGGCTCTATTGCTGGCACTGCCCGTAACTTCTCAGGCTCAAGGGAAAGGCAAAAAGGCTAAAGCCGAGGAAGCAGCTAACCCGCGTTCCCGTGTTTCTGCAGACATCGACCGCCGTGCCAAGCACCTTTACGATAAGGCTATGGAGCTGATGGAGTATAAACAATATGAACGTGGACTCACCATGCTCAACACTGTTGTACGCGACAACCAAGGCACCACGCTCGCCCACATGGCTCATATGTCGATGGGTAAACACTATCTCGGTCTTCATAAAAACAAAGAGGCACTTACCCACTTTCTTCTTCTCACCCGCCTGCTCGCACCCGAACCGGGGGAGAAACAAGCCGAAGCCCAACAAGAGCTCTATAATGAGGCTCTTTTTCAGGCTGGATTCAGCCAGTTTCAGGGCGGTCAGTACTCCGCCTGCTTCCCTCTATTCCGCCGCCTTACCGAGGTCGCTGGTAAAACCAAGTGGGCCAACAAAGCCTACTATTACATAGGAATGAGTCACTATAATTTGAAAAACTGGAACAAGGCGATCGACTCCCTGTCCTTGGTTGGCACCGAGGTTGAAGACGCTGGTGAAGAACTTGGTAGAATCGAGATTGGTCAGCGATTTTATGCTAAAATCGATGACGCCGACGTACCGGTAATGCGAAAGCTCGGTCAGCCGGTTACTGCAAAGATCACCGTCAGTAGTGGCGATTCCGAAATTATCACAGGTGTGCCCGTAGCAGGTAAAAAACACGAAATGCTAGCCTCCGCACCCACCGCCCTAGGCGATGCTAAACCCGGTGATGGCGTTCTTCAAATGATCGGAGGAGACTCAATTACGGTCACTTATCTCGATGATAGCACGATGGACGGCAAAAAAGGCGTGCCACGCACTGGTAAAGTACGCGCTGTCAGCACAGGAACCGTGGGTTTTTACCTCGGCGATTACTCGACTCCAGCCTACATCGCCTACCCAGGCCAGCCTCAGGTGCTGATGCTACGTGATGCCGACCTCGATAAAACACCAGGCGCAGAAAAAGTCACGCTCACTGTCACTTCCCGATATAAAGTCGAGGCTCAGGCTGATGCGGCATCTGAGGATGCTATCGATATTTTCGCCCTTGAGGATGTCGAAAAAGATGTCTGGAAAGAACGTGACAGTATTACAGTCACCCTCATCGAAACCTCCGAGGGACCAGAAATACGCACCGGCATCTTTATGGGTAAAATCAGGCTGGCTCCCACCGAGGATGGCGTTGAACCCAATAAATCCGATGCTGTTCTGCAGACTGACGAACTCGATGAACTCCGTGTCACCTATACCGATGAAGTCCACCTCTATGGCGATGAGCCACGTGAAAGCGATGCCACTATCAAGGTCTCAGGTTCGGTCAACTCCGGCGTCTCTGCCGACCAGTATGTGGTATTCGATGCCCTACTCAAAGCTCGTAAAAGCTCGGTCGAGGCCGAGGCACTCACCGGACTCGGAGGGATCTATAAAGACATGGGACTCGACCAACGCGCCGCCCTGCGTGCCAAGGAGGCCTTGGCTAAAATCGACCCGATCATCCTGAATCGGGCAAAACTACCCGGCGATCTGGTAGAACATTCGTTTAAACTTAAATGGGAAAGCGAGTTGCTGAAATCTGATTTCCAAGCGGCAACTGCCACCTGCTTAGCCTTTAACCGACTCTACCCCGAGTCGGTGCTCGCTGACCAGGCACTGATGACTCTGGGTCGCAGCCTAGCTGATAAGGGTGATTACGAAAAATCAGTTGAATCATACAAACGCGTGCTAGAACTTCAAAACCCTATCTCCGCAGCCGAGGCCCAGTTCCGTATCGGTGAAGTCCTTCAGAAACAAGCAGAGGAATCGATCAAAGCTGCCGACCAACACAATAGTAAGTGGGGTAAGGCGGGACTTTCTCCTGCTACCGCACTGCAAAGAGTCATGGGCGGAGCGATCGCAGCCTACCGCAATACATACGAAACCTATCCGGAGAGCTCGTATGCAGCCGAATCCCTTGGTCGCGTAGTCCGCCATCATGTCGATACCGAAAACTTCGCCATGGCCGCCGACCTGCTCGACAGCGTGTTCAGCGATTACCCGGACGCCGCCTTCCTCGATGAAATGCTGCTGCTCTGGTCGAGCGTAGGTTACCGCATGGGCGACAACGAGATCGCTAAGGCAAAACTCCGCCAACTGATCACCGATTACCCGTCTAGCAACCACATCACTGAAGCCCGCCAAAAACTAGCCGGCATCGAAGCAGAATCCGCAAAATCCAGCGGTGAGTAGAGGTCACTCCGCAAAAGTCCTCGATATCGAAGACCCTGAGTACTGAAGAAAATTCTAAATATCTAAATCTGAATGACAAAACCAAATTATCCGGCATCCGCTACAACTCCTACGGCACAATCATCTGGTGCCGGCAATCCGTCATTTCTTAGCTCTTTAGGTAATTGGGCACTTAGAGCTTCTTTGGGTATTTGGGTAATTGGGTGTCTAGGTATTTCCCCTGCCTCCGCGGCGACCTTTGATGAGCAACTCAAGTCCGTTAGCGCTACCATCGAGACTCAGCCTGAAAAGGTAATTATCTCACTATTACAAGCCGGGATAAAAGAAGGTAAACCAACCCAAGCGATCGCCAAAACTCAGAAATGGCTGCGTCAAAACCTGCCGAAGGATTCGATGCTGCTCTACTACGCCGGGCAAGCAGCAGAACTCAGTGGCGATTGGAAAAATGCCGCCGTCCTCTTCAAACAGTATCTAAAAAATGCCGACCTTAAATCCGCCACCGCCGACCAAGCAGTGCAGTCTGTTTATTCTCTGCTAATTTATCAACTCAAGGACACCAGTGGTGCCTACGCCTTCGGACGTAACGATGGCAATCGCGTCATGGTCTGCCCTCGGGCGCGCCAGTTCGACAGCTGGTTCCTCGATGAAGCGGTCCGCCGCAAGGATCCTGTCGCGGTTTCCGCCCGTCTGCACGCTTGTATCAAGGCCGGACTACCAACCGACCTGATGGCCGTCCGCTATAGTAACTATTTCCGCTGGCTGTTTGCGCAACTGGACACCTATGTCGAGCTACCAGGCATTGCCCCGGTTACCGCAGAACTCGTCACTAGCTGTAAAAACCTCTCCAAGGTGATGACGTTCAATCCAGAAATGGCACTGCGCATCGATTGGGCGGTATCGGTCAAAGCCTACAACCAGGCGAAGCTTGCCGGCAAGGTGATCTCACCACCGCTCGCCGAGGCCACGGCGCTGCTGGCAAAATACCCGCAGTATGCCCAATGGGTGCAAACCGGATGGGCCGGTGGCGGCAATGGGCGATACTACCGAGGTGACCCGGCAAAATACTGGCCTGATGAAATCGAGGCCAAAATGGCCCCCGTCATAGCAGCCAC
>CAWVXI010000057.1:0-13612 GCA_963934155.1 uncultured Verrucomicrobiales bacterium
GGTCGATGCGGCAGTTGGAATAGTTGGGTCAGTTGGAATAAAGCGGAGTTGGGGCAGTAGTTTGAGTAGTGCGCAGACAATAGAAAATAAAGAGACAAAAGAAACAGATAAATAAACCACCTTGCGTAAGGCTCTATCCACTGCTGCATTGCTCCCACCACAAGTGCTGTGATAGGTCGCCTCTGCGCGTGAAATTGATTTTATTGATGCAATGCAACTGTGTCCTTGTGCACGTCTAGTCCGATGTAGTAGAGTTCTTTCATGATGAGACATTGGCTTGCACTCTTTAGTGGTCGCCCACTGGGTATGATTATCAATAATATGTTGGATAGGCCTCTCCGACCTCGTGTCAGAGAGATAGCCCACGAAAACCCTAAGCTCATCATACTTTTTTACAATGGCACGGCTCACAACAAGCTTCAGCCATAGAATCTCGCCTAAAATTACACCTCAACCTTCATGACAGAAGTTTACAGAAACCAAGACAGCGTAACTATAGGTCATCTACAGAGTCTTTTAGAAGCTAATGGTATTTCAACATACTTGCGAAATGAGTATGTGGCCAGCACTACCATGCCATTTCCTGAGGTTACTCCAGCACTTTGCATTCTTAAGAATGCAGACGTCGAACGTGGCGTCACCTTAATTCGCGAACATATCAAAAAAACTGATACTGTTACAGACGTGGAATTAACTTGTGAATCTTGTGGGGAAGTTAGCCCTGGAACATTTGCTACTTGTTGGAAGTGCGAGATGACTCTAACATCTGATGATTAGTCTAGTAAGACTAGTATGACAGCAAAGTAACCAGCACTACGAAAAAATAAAAATGGTCGGACAATGCGTATCATGCTGATCTCATCCATGCCCTGAAGCCGAATATTTAATGATTATTAACCACCAACCCACAAACGAAGTGCCGCTATCTTGGATGAAATAGATGTGCTATGACGTTCTCCTAAAAATGATACCATCTTCACCTAAATCAGAACGAATGGCTGGCACTATTCTGATTGCTTTGCTTTTAGCGGTGGTCGTTATTGGAGCATTCTGGTTCTATCTCCACAAAAAGAATGAGAAAGAGGTAATCTCAATTGAAGAAGCTATGTATGTATCAGACTGGGACATTACTAAGATATATGGTCCGGGAACACCTGAACAAGCTGTGGTAGTTAAAAAATTTAAGAGCCAAGGTAAGATCGACTTTACCAGCCCTGTTCTTTATCGCATGGGGAAGGAGAAAAACATCAATTCAAACGAAGGCGTATTATTATTGCCGTTTGATCCCAAAAACCCAAAGATGGCCTTACAATTAAAAGAAAAATAACCGCAGCGAACATGTCGTAGATGGCGACGCCGAGGAAGCTGTCTGATTAAATTCCAGCTTTTCAACGGCGCCGCCATTCGTTAAAAGTTCGACAAAATATTTCCAAACGGAAAACCACCGAATTCCACGTGATTCCACGCGGATCTGCCCCTTAGTTTGTGTCTTTAGGTGTGGACAAAGATCTGGGATAAGATGGATGGGCATCGCGTTGTCTTATTACCTAAATGAATTAGCTTCTGATGTGGCGTGAAACGTAAAAAGGTATTGCGCTGGAATTTGTTTTTTTGAGTGGTAAAGCGTATGGACATGATTTAAGAATCCGTTCCACTAATTAACATTATGAGCAAAAGAGTTCTACTAACAACGACAAGTTTTCAAGACACGCCGGGCAGCCATCAAGATTTATTAAATTCTCAGGATTGGGATCTGGTGCGGGAGCGCGGGCCTTTGAGTGAGGAGCGGATGCTGGAATTAGCGGGTGATTTTGATGCCTTTTTATGTGGCGATGATGCGCTTACTCAAGCGGTGATCGATAAGTGCCTGCCACGATTGCAGTGTATTTCTAAGTATGGTATTGGTCTGGATAAAATTGATGTGGCTTACGCGACTGAGAAAAAGATTCCGGTATTATTCACTCCAGGTGTGAATCACACGACTGTGGCTGAGCATGCGATCGGCTTTATGCTGTCACTTTCTAAGAAAATCCAATCTAATGCAAATGATGTGCGTGACGGTAAGTGGGTAGCAGGCTGGAAGAAGCCAGTGGGCAATGAGATCATGGGGAAGACTCTTGGTATCATTGGTATGGGTAGGATTGGTAAAGAAGTTGCTACCCGTGCGAGAGCATTTGGGATGGAGGTGATAGCGTTCAACCGCACCTTTGATACAGAATTTGCTGCTCAACACGGTATCCAACAGGGAGCTTCAGCTCAAGAGGTGATCGAGGCTGCTGATATTATTTCTCTTCACTGTGCGCTTACTCCTGAGACAAAGTATCTGATCGATGCGACACAGATCGAGCGTCTGAAAGATGGGGTGACGATTATTAACTGTGCGCGTGGTGAAGTAGTGCATTCTGGTGATGTCGCGGCGGCTCTGGCTAGTGGGAAGATTGCTGGATTTGCGGCTGATGTGTTAGATGCTGAGCCTCCTGCGGCGGATCATCCACTTCTGAATGCTCCTAATTCGATCATTACTGCGCATATCGCGTCAAGGACTCATGAGTCTGTGCAGCGTCAGGCTAACAAATCTCTCAATAACCTGATTAACTTTTTCGAAGGTGGAGATGATATTCTCTGCGCCAATGGAGTCATCTAGGAACTCTCTAATCTACCTTTCATTTATCAATTAACACTAACTAAACGAATAAAAATATGCTTAACATCAAACCAGCAGAAGAATGTCAGTATGACGTTATTTCAATGGGTGAAATCATGCTTCGCCTCGATCCAGGTGACGGACGCGTCCGCACTACTCGTCAATTTCAAGCCTCCGAAGGTGGTGGCGAATACAATGTAGCACGTGGCATGCGCCGCTGCTTCGGCAAGCGCGCGGCAGTGCTTACTGGATTTGTAGATAACGAGGTGGGTCGTCTGTTAGAAGACCTTGTGCTCCAAGGTGGAGTGGACACTCAGTTCATCAAGTGGACTGATTTCGATGGTCTCGGAGTTGCGGCTCGAAATGGACTGAACTTTACTGAGCGCGGCTTTGGCTGGCGTGCGGCTAAAGGAACATCAGACCGTGGTCACACAGCGGCGTCTCAGCTTACTGTGGATGACTTTGATTTTGAGCACATTTTCGGCACTCTCGGTGTGCGTTGGTTCCACACTGGTGGGATTTTTGCGGCACTCTCAGAAGGCAATGCACAGCTCACGATTGAAGCCTGTAAGATTGCGAAGAAATACGGAACGATGGTTTCTTATGATCTTAATTATCGTCCATCACTATGGAAATCTATTGGTGGTCTTGCCAAGGCGCAGGAAGTAAACCGTGAACTCGCTCAGTACGTTGATGTGATGATTGGAAATGAAGAAGACTTTACTGCGTGTCTTGGTTTCGAGGTGGAAGGTGTGGATGAAGATAACATCACTGGTCTGCAGCTTGATTCATTCAAGAAAATGATCGAGCAGGCTGTGAAGGAGTTTCCTAATTTCAAGGCTACTGGAACAACTCTTCGCGAAGTGCATACGGCATCAGATAATAGCTGGGGCGCACTTTGCTGGCATGACGGTGAGTTCTATCCTTCAGTGAACCGTGAGCATTGTGAGATTTTTGATCGCGTTGGCGGTGGTGACTCATTTGCTTCTGGTTTGATCTACGGCTTTATGGAGTTCAACGACGCTGCTGTAGCTGTAGAGTATGGTGCTGCGCATGGATTACTAGCGATGACTACGCCTGGTGACACCACGATGGTGAGTAAGGAAGAAGTAGCTAAGCTTGTTGGCGGTGGATCAGCCCGTGTAGATCGCTAGACTAACGAGTGATAGATTTATTTTATTAGCCAGTCTGATTTCATATCGGGCTGGCTATTCTTTTGTCCAGATTCGGGTATTGAGGTTTAGCATTTTTACGATCTTGAAGTAGCATTCTATTTCTTGAGCAATGCGGGTTACTTGATTCTGGCTGAATGAGCTAACGTTTATATTTGGTTCATAGAGATTATGATTATTCGGGGCAGTGATATAGATGTTAGAGTCTTTGAGGGAGATGATTATACCTGATCCGTATGATGCGCGCAGCTTAACTAGGCGTTGCTGCATATCTGGGGTAAGGATATAACGGGCTTGTTGGTCATCACCTGCATTTACTTTGAAGTGTTTCTCAAACTCTGGGTCTTCCATGCGGATGCTGGAGGAACTCATGCCTTGTAGTTTTTTGCTGATCCAGCCGAAGACTGGGACGGATTCATTATCTGGTCTAACACTGAGCCAAGTATTAAAGTTTTTATGGAAGTCAGCGATGAACAGGACGCCCTTGAAGATATCATGCCATGTGGTGGTGGTTCTTCCTTTGGAGTCGGTTGATCTAGTTCTGTATTCGGCGTGGATTTCAGAAAATCTCACTTCAGTGGAGCCTAATTTAGCTTCGAAGCAATCTTCTGAGTTGTATCGGTCGATACCCGTTTGATAATGGCCCGTATTTTCAAAGCTAGATTGAGAAATACCTCGATACGGATAATAGGAGGCACTGGGTTCTAATGCTTTGGTGATGGCGCGAATCAGCTTATTTTTGAAATCAAATTCGTATGCCTTGATGGCTTTGGAGGGGTAGTATGAATAGGTGAGAAAAGCAGAAATCAAACCAAGGCCGGCAACAACGATACCCGCAACTTGGTTGGACGCAATACTGATAGCGATGAGCGCAATGAGTACAGTAAGCCCAGCAATGATAAAGACGATTTTTTGGGCTTCTCGCTTCTTTTTGAGCGCGGCTAGGCGTAGAGCTTCGATTTGGTTCAGCTCAGGTTTAACTTGTTGATAGATGTCATGATAGTTGGACATTTTTGCGTTCGTTTTGGTTGATTGAAAAGAATTCTACGGCTTGGTGATCGTGTTTGGCTGCGATGATGCTGGATGGGAATGATTGGACAAGGTTGTTGTGCTGAAGTACTGCCGCATTATAGGATCTTCGTGATGCCGATATTTGGGATTCTATTTCTGTTAGGTTACGCTGTAGTAGGAGGAATTGTTGGTTTGATTTCAAGTCTGGGTATTGCTCAGCGATAGCAAACAACTGCGGTGTTTTCTCGGAAATGAGGCTCTCATGTTCGAAGCGTTCTGATCCTGAATGGGGTGAGGATTTCGCTGCATTTCTTGCTTTTATAATAGATTCAAACAGATCAGCCTCATGCTTTGTGTATCCTTTGACAACCGCAACGAGCTGAGGAATGAGATCCCAACGCTTCTTTAGCTGAATATCGATCCCGCTGAACGTCTGCCTGATTTGATTCTTTAAATTCACAAATCGATTATAGGTAATCATCCAATAGATGAGAACAAATGCTGGTATTATAAGTAATACGATGGGGAATTCTGCCATAGTTATAGATTGTCAAAACAGGAGGGATTAGGCGACTATAAAAAAGAAAGCTGATTATAAAGGAAGCTGGGGGAAGATGTAGCTTAGAGAAGGGCTGTCGTTGTGACGTTGAGTGATAAAAGTGTTGCTCGTTGAATGGGGAGTGGGCATGATTTCCGAATGGCACGGGAGTATCAAATTAAGAAGCGGGATGGGGGGCCGACGAAGTCTGGGATAGATTATGCGGCGGAGCTAAATGAGCAGCAGTATGCGGCGGTTAGTTCTGATCCAGGAGCCTCTTTAGTGATTGCGGGGGCTGGGTCAGGGAAGACTAGGGCGCTGACTTATAGGGTGGCGTATTTGTTGGATCAGGGTGTGGAGGCTCGGAATATTCTGTTGCTGACGTTTACCAATAAGGCATCTAAGGAGATGTTAGAGCGGGTCCGAGAACTGATTCCTGGCGATGTTAGTGACTTGTGGGGAGGGACGTTTCACTCGATAGGAAATAGGATTTTGCGCAGACATGCTGATGAATTGGGTTTTGATCGGAGTTTTTCTATTTTGGATAGGGATGATCAGAAGGCGTTGTTGAAGCCGATCATTAAGAAGGCGGCAGTGGATACTAAGGATAAGAGGTTTCCTAAGCCGGATTTGTTGCTTTCGATCTTCAGTTTGGTGCTGAACACACAGGAGAGCTTAGAGGATGTTATTTATTATCGGTATGATTATTTGCAGGAGTGGCAGGATGAGATAGAGAAAATTTATGGGGGGTATATCCGGAAGAAGAAGGAGACGAATTCGATGGATTTTGATGATTTGCTGGTTCTGGTGTTGAAGCTACTGAAGGAGAATGATGATATCAGGGAGTTGTACCAGCGGAAATTTAAGTATGTGCTGGTGGATGAGTATCAGGATACAAATATGGTGCAGTGCGAGATAGTGGATCTGCTAGTGGGGAAGAGTAAGAATCTGATGGTGGTGGGCGATGATGCGCAGTCTATCTATTCCTGGAGGGGGGCGGATATGGATAATATTTTGAAGTTTCACGCGCGTTATCCAGATGCGATCACGTATAAGATTGAGACGAATTATCGGAGTCAGCCGGAGATTCTAGAGCTGTCAAATGCAGCGATCTCTGCCAATACGGAGCAGATTCAGAAGAAGCTAACGGCTTCTAGAAAAGGTGGTGAGATGGTGCCGGCGTTACTGGCTCTGGCAGATCCTAGGGCGCAGGCAGATTTTGTGGCGCAGCGGGTGCAGGAGCTGGTGGATGATGGGATAGAGGAGGAGGAAATAGCGGTTTTATACAGGGCGCATTATCATAGCATGGAAATCCAGATGGAGTTTACTTCGCGGATGATTCCATTTAAGATTACGTCTGGGTTACGGTTTTTTGAGCAGGCGCATGTGAAGGATGTGAGTAGTTATATCCGGTTTGTAGTGAACCGCCGGGATGAGGTAAGTTTTAAGCGGATGGTGCTGATGCTACCCGGAGTAGGGGATGCGAGTGCGGATAAGCTATGGCGTGGTTGGAAGTCCAGTGATGCGGCTAAGAGCGAAAGTATTCCGGAGTCTTTCACGAAAACATTGTTAGAGTTTAAGGTGCCGGCTAAAGCGAAGACGCATTGGGAGCAGATGTGCTATACCTTGGATGAGTTGGTGCTCATAGATGGGGATGATGGAACTAAGTTGGCGGCTCCTGCTGATATGATTTATAGTATTCTTGAGGGAGTGTATGAAGAGTATATGAAGAATGCTTTTGATAATTATGAGAATCGGAAACAAGATATAGGACAGTTACAGAACTATGCGACGCAGTACACGGATGTGATGGAATTCCTGGCTCAGCTATCGCTGATGAGCACAGTAGATGGTGATCCGACCAAGAAGAAGCAGGATGATGATAAGGGGGTAACGCTTTCTAGTATCCACCAAGCGAAAGGGCTGGAGTGGAAAGTGGTTTTTCTGATCTGGTTAGCAGACGGAATGTTCCCGAATGGGAAGATTCTGGAGGCGGATGATAATAAAATGTTAGAGGAGGAGAGGCGGTTGTTTTATGTGGCGCTGACGCGGGCTAAGGATCAGCTTTATTTATCCTATCCGATGATGAATCCTAGAAGTTATAGTGGTGAGGTGTTTCAGCATCCTTCAAGGTTCTTGGATGATTTCCCGCCGGAGTTGGTGGATGAATGGAAGGTGAGTGGGTGGTGAAGGGAAGGGAAGGGAAGGATAAAGGTTAAAGGTTAAAGGTTAAAGTGCTTGGTTGATGGATTTTAGGTAGGGTTGGACTTTTTCTGCCTGGCCCATTTTTTCTGACCCCTTTCTCCCCCTCTCCTATCTCCCCAACAACGTCCTCAGGGACACCACGCAAAAAGCAAATACCTAGCAATATTATTGAGTATACTATTTTTTCCTATTTTATTTCTGGCTCAGAGGTTTTCCCATCTTTATCAACCATGGTGAATATTCCGCCAGTGCTTTTGGCGAGGTCGCCCATGGCTTCTTTTGCTTTTGGTAGCATAAGGGCTATAGTGTTGATGATGACACCCTCTTTTTTTGCTTTGCGACCGATTTCTTTGGCAATGTCTTTGCTGTTACCACCAGCACTTCCATCGGTCATGAAAAAAATGACATCTGGTTTAGGCTTCATCTCAAGAGCCATTTCTAAAGGATGATCCCAAATTGTGCCGTTGACGAGTTTGGTATCCTGGATGGCTTCTAGGCTTTTCGTCCGTTGGCTTTTAGTGGAGGTTAGCCACTCTACTTGTTGTCTATTTTTCTCATCTTTGGGGCGGAATCCGTGTGAGCCTCCAGTGGTGATCCACTTGTATTCTTTACCCTTGTTGGTTATTGTAAATATATTATTCCCTTCATGTTTGACTTCGTCTCCGGCTACCCAGACGGGGCCTGCGAAGAACAGGAGCTGGTAGTCAACTCTGTCTGGCAGGGCAGTGATAGATTTTTTAAGCTCTTCTTTGAGCAATAATATCTTCTTGCCACCCATCGATCCTGAGTAATCAATAACGTAGCAGACTCTTTCGGCTTTTATTTTCTGATTGAAGAATGAAAATCCGCCTCCACCGCCAGCACCTTTGCCTGAGCCGCTTCCCCAGCCATCGCCAAAGTCATTGCCATCGCCAAAGTCGAGTGATGGCTCCACAACTGTCACATCAGGGACAGGGATTGAGGTGGCGGATGGTGTGCTAGCGGCGATTACCTTTGCCATAGATGCTGCAGGAGAAGATGGTTTTTTCTCAACCTGGTTAGTCATTTCTGGCTTGGTGATAGGCTCTTCATTCTCTCCGCCACTATTGTAGGTTACCATTTCTTCAGTGTTCTTGAAGAGTGGTGAAAGGGCTATGTAGAAAAGGATGGCGACGATGAGTGCGCAGGCGAGCAGTGATATAATGATCGCAGAAATTGTAGAATTTCGTTTCTGTGCATTAAGCTTAGCTTTTACTTCTGGTGATAGTTCTGAGTGTACGGCCATGATTGTTCTGTGTGATCTAGTATGTTGAGATATTAGTTAGTTTTTAAGGTTTTTGGGGACGGAAGTCGTAAAATGATTGGATGCGCGGTGCTCTGCGTTTTCCCTCGTCGAAGACAAACACTATACAGCGGGAACGTGGATCGTGGCGCCACTGGCTCTCTATCAGCGGGTGTGTACGATTATCGTTTGGAACGCGGAAGTAGATTTCTACCGGGTATCTGCCACGTTTACGCGCGGGTTCCTTGACGAGGGCTGATTTTCCAGGCGGCAGTTTGAGAGAGGCTCGGCCAATTTCGCCCACGAGATACTTGGGCGTGAGGTTGAACCAGAGCATTTCGCCGAGACGGATCTTGTCATAGTTCGCATTCACAATCTGCATGCGCAGCGGTAGAATTTTGTTAGAAAGATCACGAACAATGAGCAGATAAAAATCCAAGGTTCCAGCCGGAATCACCACCGAGGGGGTTCCCTTTGGGATTTCCTCCAGTTTCGCGACTGGTGAGGTCAGCAGCCAGACTTTGCTAACCCCTGGGCGAAGCTTATACACGGGAGATAAGCTCAGCCTAGGAAGCTTGACTTCCTGAGACTTCAGACCATCAAAGAGATAGTAGTCACTCGCAGCTTGCTGCGGTCCGTTGAGAAACACCATACGGCAGGTGTGCTCACGTTCCTGTGCATTGATAGCAGGAGCCAGAGAAAGAAGAGACAGCAAAAATAAGATGAATCGCATGTTTTGGATAAGTGATTAGATGATTAGATGATTAGATTACACTTCCTCGGCACTCAGCCAGCGGAAGGATATCACTTTGAAACGCCTGCCAAAGGTCTGATTTACCGCCATTGTGAGAGCCTCCGTAGTGTCGGATTCATCAGCGGGATCGAAGAAATCCCGGCTACGTTGCACGGTGGCCTCACACCACGCGCGAGCTTGAACAGTGCCATTTGAGGCACGGGACTCGCCGTAAGATCGGATGGTGAAGGTATCATCACGGGCAGATAAAACAGGAGCGAGCGGGCGCAGAATGTCCGCCTGACGCGTCCAGCCGGGCAGGCCATAGGTGTTGTGGCCGACGGCGGCTTCAGGAAACACATAGTCGTGCGTTCCCGGAGGATTCGCCACGGATGGCTGGGACTCGTTCTGCATGACCTTGAATGGATTCAGAGATGAATCGGCAGTAAGTTCATTGAGGGCAGTCTGGATAGCACCGCCTAGGGCGAGATTGGTATCATCAGAAAGTTGCCGGTTCACAAACTCGGAGAGGGAAAGAAACGGGCCACGCAGCTGGATTTGCTCGACGATTTTTTCTGCAAGAAAATCCAGCTGGTCATCCGTGAAGACCCGGTATCCACCAAACTCGGTGATGCCAAAGTAGCCGCCGTTTTCAGCGGGCTCACCAGCTTTTCGGTCACCGGCCACGCTGATGCGGCTGAAGGCATAGTCTGTATCCTCGGACAGTGCAATACTCCCATCTGCCTCGGTATAGGGAATTTTTTGGTTCCGAGCATGACCGAGAAGAGCTCGCCAGGCTTTCACGGAAGTCGAGTTCACATTGAACATGCCCTGCACTTCCAGACGGGAGGCGATGGTTTTCCATGAGTCACTGGGCTCCACTTCATCCGTGTAAATCTCACCCGCCTTGGTGGCATTGGTGACCTGATCCTCCTGGATGGGAAGATAAGACCGATTGGCCAAAGGCTCCTGACTCGTTAGAAAATTGAGGTAGTTCTGTCGCAAATCCACCCCACCAGCTTGACCAAAACCGCTGGGCTTCGGTGCGATGGAGGAGAAGAACCAATCATCAAAAAGAAGATGATTGGCACAATAGGAATCATCCTGCTGCTCGTTGACGCGGCTATTGGCGCGCCAATTTCCAGCGAAGTCCACCACTGAGTCTCTCGGGATCAGTGGGGTGGCATCGGAATTCGCTACAATATTGGCTGTATGAGGAGGTGTTTGGTTCATTAGCCTGAGCTGCATATGGGTAAGATCCGCCAAAGATGTAAGGGGGCGTGTGGGAATCTCAGCGCAGACGATGCGCGGGACTCCTTCTGCCTTGCGAACTCCGGTAATGATATAGCTGCTGTTGGTACCATTATCCACATTGGGCAGCATATCATCCGCTGGGCCAGAGCTAAATGCGTGGTAGCTGTAGTCCCATGGGCTGTTAGTGGAATTGCCATCACCCTGATGTGGCTCGGAAAACCTAACATTACTATACGTATCCACCACGGGGTTTGCCTGAAGCATTCCTTTTGTTGCAGTTGCTTTATAATTAGAGATACGAGATCCTAGGGTCATGGAGAGAAAAGGCACCGGGGTATCCACGCACTGCGCAAGAGTAGCGGAAGCCAATCCTGTGACCGGCGGAAACAGATTCTCGGCATCGGATTGTTTATAAAATGACATCCACCATCCGTTAGAGTTACGGCCACCGTGAGTGCCTCCTACCAGCCACTGAAAGGAGATACCGCAGTAATTTTCTCCGCCTTCCCAAGTCGAGGCAACGTCAAATTTGACATCCACATTCATCTCTGTCCCTCCGGGCAAAGAAACCTTTTCTTTGTCTTCAGGCGTGGTGGCGGGATGACTGATGTCTGGTCCTAGCCTCCGGTCCAGCGCATAAAAGGTGCCAACATCCAAACGAACACCTGGTCTCATGCGCATAGCAGATGATCTATTGAACGTGACCTCTTTTCTAGCGTCTGCCTCGGGGCTAAAAACACGGGTTTCCCCAGGCTCAAGAACAATGGGCACACCCACGTTACCATCAGCGTCAGCGAAAGACGGGCTAACACCCCATCCAAAGGAGCCTACATAAAATGACTTTAGATCTCTATCCCTGCTATTAGCAAAAGAAAAATAGCCATCGGAATCCGATGCCACTCCTAGCTGGTGGCGCATCGCGACAGGCGCCTGGTAGCCAAAGCTGCCATGGAGTGATTGAGGCATCGTAATGCGGACATTGTAGGGATTCCATAAAGTAACAAGGGGCGTTTGCAGCACTGCAGGGCGGTACTTCCCGGGCGCAGCTCCATCCTCGGTGGCAAAGTGAGAAAGAATCAGTTGAATGCGAGCAACTTGAGGCGCCAACCGGACTTGGTGGAAATATTGTCTCGCTCTTTCTGGATCTAAAGTACCTCCCCCTGCACGCCATGTTCGTGAAATAATGTCGGGTGCACGTGAATTACTCGAGGTCATGACATCAGCCCCGCCCCTTGTTTCATCCTTACCTCTGTATAGCGTGGCGTAGTTTTGCAGGTATTCCCAGCTGGCCACCGAGCCTCGTTCCCAGACAGATGTCGCTCGACTAGGCTCTCGGTGATAGCCACTATCTGCTGCAGTCCTCCTATAGTCGGCCCAGTGATACAAAAGGCTATGATCTGGATTATAATCAGCGGCGTTTGCAGGACGGGTGAACTCAAGATTCTCGGTCGGGCTGGTGTTGAAAAACTCCAAGCCGGAGGTCGGCTGCTCGTCCCATTTTTCGGTGAGCAGAGACAGATCTTTTCTCCAGCCACCGGTGGCGACGTTGGTCAGCAGACCCGTGGAGTTGGAGGAAAGGTCGTGGAAACTTTCAGTGGGCGTGATAGCATCAGCAGCGCCGTTGGCAATGAAGTCTGCTGTTGAGCGAGTCACCGCTTTACCGGCTAACGAGGGATCGGCTAAAACCGGCTCAAGGCTGAACGGTTCGGGATCAGTCACCGCGTGGCTGCGATTACTGTCGGCCCACTCGGCAGCGGTGAAGTTACTCCCATCATAGGGCTGGGGAATGCGGGCTTTTTGATTTTCACCGGAAATCCACCAAGCGAGCGCCCCACCCGAGCCGACGTCTTGGGGGATGCAGTGAACCTGGCGGGTGTCTGAATCAGCGAGAGTTCCAGCCGCCAGGAGTGGCACAGTGTTAGCCGAGGGGGTTGTCTGAACCAGAGTGGAAACATCGCCCGGCAAGGAGCTTTCATCTGCGCCGGAAACCAGCCAAGATACGAAACGCCCGTCGTCCGAAAGGGGTTTCGTCTTGGAGGAGTAGTCGGGGGCCTTGGGGCGGCCTTTGAGATCACCCGATGCCTCATGGTCTGTGCCTTCCCAGCTGCGCCAGACTCCAAGAGCTGGAGGGTAGGACGAATCCAAAATATCAGCTGGTGCCGTAATCCTCATATCGGAACCTGCATGTTGCTGCAGCTTGCCGATCGCTAACATAAGAGCCATCCGAGCATTCGCCTGGGCCTCCGCCATCGCCCGGCCGTTCTTGCTGGAGCGCATCTCGATCGTGCTTAGGCTCAACATTCCCATGGCTATCATGACCAGTAGAGCCATGATCAACATCGAGGAAATCAGGGCAAATCCACGCTTGCAGCGATGCTTTAGGAGACCCCGTAAGGAAGAAGAATGGGAGGGGGCATGTGGCAAATAAATTTTCATAGCAGTTTGACCGATGGGTGGGAATTTGCATTTTGGATGGCATCCTTGAGGGCGCCGTTGAGACGGGAAGAAGGGGGATCCCTTCCTGTGTCATTCAGGTTGATGGGGCTACGGGGCTGGAAGACCCGGCCACGAGAAACCCCGCCCCCGTTATAGGGAGCGGGGTTGAAGAATGCTTGATTTTCCGAGGCCGGGTTACTTGCGGCGACGGAGGATGAGGGCGAGTCCACCAAGGCCGAGAAGGGCGGTGGTGGTGGGCTCGGGGACCAAGGCAATACTAATGGTGTCACTAGTGCCGTCGTTGAGAGTATACAAAAGAACCGGGCCACTATCTAGGTTTGTACCAAACATGGTGGCA
>CAWVXI010000058.1:0-13377 GCA_963934155.1 uncultured Verrucomicrobiales bacterium
CTGCTGCTGCGTCTCCACATCGCCAGATTCCACAGCTTTCATGTAGGCTGCGTCTCGTTTAAAGTTTGCAGTCTGGGATAAAGCCCGTTCCTCTACTGGGTTGGCGTTAAATGGCAACTTAGGAAGATCGACTACCGCAAAGAACTTGCCGTCAAACTTCTCCACATATACGTCACCGTATTTGGGTTTGAGTGACCTAGCGATGGCTTTGGCGATGCCCTTCTTGCTGCTGCCCTTCTGCTTGTTCCCGTTAAGGGTGGCTGGAATTGCAACTCCATCACGGATGGTGGTAGACATCTCGTTCGCCATTCTCCAACGCTTGGCTAAAAACTTAATCTCCTGTGTGGATACTGTCCGTTTAGTGTTGAATAACTCATCAAGAGCTTTTTTGACCCTTTCATCATACAGTTGGTCACCAGCGGTCTTTTGATCCTGTAACGAGTAATACTTGGCTGCGCCCTCAGAAAGGATGTCGATGGAATCTCGGATCGAGGCTGGAACGTCACCATTACGCATGTAGGTCTCCATTGCTTCGGCAAACAACTCGATTCTGTTTCCTCCTGCTGCTACACCGTCTTTTATCCACTCATTGAGGTTCTCCATCCCCGAATCGCCAAGAGCTTCCTCTAAGAAGGTCTTTCCTGTCATCGGGTTTACTGAGGTCTCTAAGATGTGGATAAATTCGTGCGTGGGAGATGTGGCGTTGGTAAACTTGCCAAGCTGAACAGACTGCCCTTCAAGTAGTGGCGTTCCTCCTACCTTGATTTGCAATGCGTTAGCTGTTCCCTCACTATCTCTGCGGATCTGGGCTTCAGCAAATGCAGCATCATAGATGGTTGCTATCTTCTTCTCAAGAATTGCAATCTGATCGAGAATCTTGCTACCCTCTCTGATCATCATCGTCTCGGCCTTCGTGTTCTGCTCGGAGGTGGTGAGATTGGCTTTTAGGCTTGGATCTATATTGGCGAGGAAGTCCTCCAGTGCGAGACCTTTTAACTCAGTGTTGAGTTTTTTGAGATCTCTCATGAGTGGTTCGGCGGCTTTAACTTGCGCCTTCTCAGAGTTGTCCCCAATATCATTCATCAACTCTCTATGAGCTTCAAGAAGTGCTGAAAAATGAACCCAGTCAGCGTTCTTCCTGAGGATTCCCATGAGAATGCCGCCGACTTTAACCCTAATTCCCATTGCTGTTTCCGCCGCGCTGGCATCGAAGTGACCGCTAAAGATGTTAAGTGCGCCTTCATGCTTGGCTAATACCTTTTCATCGAGGTTTCTAAGCCCGTTGATTAGTGAGGCTAGGTCACCCGACTTCTTGGATAGCGCCTTGATCCTGATTGCCGCGAAGATACTCTCTGCGCTGTAGCCTGTTTTCTGCGCTACCGATTTAACGAGTTCAGTTGTCATGGCGTTCGATGCTAATACCTCCTCACGGGTCATCGACCCATTCATGATAGCCTCGATTGCTGCTGCTGTGAGATCCTTCTCAGTTTGAGCCTCAAACTTGGTGTTGTTGATCTTGATTGCCTCCTTGCGGGATCTTGCCTGCTTGGTCGTTCCATCTGGCATCAATACATTGTATCCACCACCTCTGATTGGGGTGATGCTGGCGGGGAGAGTTGCGTCTGCCCTGCTAGTGATCAATGTGGCTGGAGTTGCAATTCCTAAGTTTGCAAGCGCCTTGGGGGAGGTGGCCTCCTTAATTAGCCCCATCGCATAGTCCTCATAGGCGTAGATCTCGTCATGGACACTCAGGGGGAGGGTCTTGATCATTGCTCTGACCTTATTAAGGAATTTGCGGAGGAACTTCAGCATCGGCTGGATGAACTTTCGGTCACCTCCACGCATGTGGTGCTTGACCGTTGCTTGGAAGATCTTCTCAGTAAGGAGGTTCTCAAGCAGGAATCTTGCTCCCTCCAGAGGGGACATCTCTACGTCACCATTCTTCTTCTTAAACCGCTTGGTAATGAGCTTCTGAAGGCTTTCTGGGAACATAGCCCACAGGGATGTGGCTTCAGAGTCCGTAATCGACTCCTTAGAGGCTTTGGCGGCAATTGCGCGAGCATACGTCAATGAAGCCTCTACCTCGCTCTGACCCGCCTTAACGGTCAAAGAACCGTCAGGGTGGATTATAAAGTCCTCCTTGATGTCGCCTTCCTTCACATCAGTAAATAGACCCCCAAGGATTTCCTTGGCTTCAGTTGGAGCTGGCTTGGTTGGCTTCTTTTTGGGTGATGGCTTAGATTGCTGCTTTTTGGGTGACGGCTTCTTGGTCTGCTGCTGGGCAGTTATAATTTCTTGAGTTTGGCTTGGAGTTACAGTCTCGCCTTGTTTGGCGTGGTCTCCAGCGGCGGCTTGCTCTGCCTTTGGGGCTGAATCGGCTTCGACCTCAACAAACCTGACGCTTCCGTCCTGTGCCGTGATTCCGATCTTGAATTTACGTGCGGTGGCTTCGGTTGGCGCGGGGGCGGCAGGCTTTCCTCCAGATTGATCTTCACCCCTACGGGCTATCTCAGCCTTTATAGCTGTCAGGTCTGCAACAGCCTGATAATAGACCGCTTGACTTTTAGGAGCAGACTCCACAAGCATCTCAAGACCATCTCTAATATTTCCAAGCCTTTCTAGGGAGAACTCAGAAACCTTTTTGCCTTGCACTGATATGTCAAGACCAGAGGAACCCAGAACCCTATCTTCTGTTGATGGGTTTTGAGATTGGTAGTCAATACCGCTGGCTAGGATATTTTCTCCGCTTTCCGTGTCGCCCCTGTATGCCCCGCTTTTTTTACTTACGGCAGTGACCTTGATCTTAACTGGTGTTCCGTCAGGTTTGAATACCGTCCTAGTCTCACCTACCTTGGGTGCGGTTGTTGGTTCAAGTTTGGACGTAACGGCAGGCTTAGTTGCAGGCTTAGTTGCAGGCTTTGCAGACGGGATGATTGTTCCATCCTTCTTGTTGCCAGCCTCAACGGAAGCTTTCTCCCCAGCCTCCTTCGCTTTGATGCGCTGGCGTTGCTGGGTCTCGTTCATTGTTACGAGGTCTCCTGCGGCATCAGGGAACTCCATAGAGAATTGTTTGATGGCGGTATCTGTGATCACCACCTCATCGCCTACGATTTCAAATGATGCCGACCCATCAATAAGATCAGCCTCAAAGGCTTCTCTTTCACTGCGGGAAAGGGCATCGAGCTTCTGACCACTTGCAATTTTGATAACTGCTCGGTTGCGTCTGACATTTACAAGAGCCGCATTCGCTGCATCGACCTTGTTTTCATCACCCACCGCTGTCCCATCTTTAAGCTGTTGGTTTGCTGTGGCCTCCTGCTCATGAAGTTCAATATAAGCCTCAGTTGCAGTTTTGAGATTTCTTGCAACTATCTGCGGGTCTTTAGATCCTTTGGCTGGGTTATGATTAACCAGCAACATACCCTGCCTTACCTGTTCTGGATCAAATGTTCCATCCTCACCAAACACCTCGATGAGGGCATCTCTTGCTGTGTTCTCGGTTGTGAGTGTGTCAACGCTCACGCCTGTTGATGTAAACGTCCTGACAGAACCCGCAGTTCCCATGATGCCACCAGCTATTGCCGCTTCGTAAGAAGCCTCCATAGCCTGACCGAAAGATGCTCCATCAACGATCCATCGCTGAAGACCTTCATCAATAGCCTCTTCAGTCATCTCATGAAGTATTGGTCTTGCTGCGTCATAAAGACCCGCCCTTAATTTTTTAAAAATCTCAGCCTTGGTCATTGTCGTGCTTCCCACGCTTCTAAGGAAGTCCCTCATGGTAGCCTTCCTCATCCCGCTACCAAGGATAGCCTCAGAACCCTTCATTCCCATTGACCCCATTAAGACCATTATCCCAGTGGTGATTGCCCCTGAGTAAATAGCCTTACCTTTAACTTCAGAGGATGTGGCGATCTCGGACTTTTCTTCTTCAGTGAGTGGAGACCCTTTCTCCGCTTCGGCTTTATCAATTGCTTGGACGTAGTTCTGAGCGAACGATAATCCAGCAGATTGCAATCCTCCTGCTACTGACGCAGATCCGTATCCAATGTTCCCAGCGATCTTTGCGATTGCCTCCTTACCCATTGCTTGGCTGAACGCCATCTTGGATAGGCCGAACTGAGCGACTTTGGTTGCTCCAGCTCCAGCACCTAGAGTCATCGCCATCGATTGAGCTTCCTCAAGGACAACATCTGTAATCTTGGTTAGCACACCGCCGCTATTAGTGGTCATGTCGCGTTCCTCCGTGATGAGGGAGGAGTTTCTTGCTAGTCCAGCGGTAACGTCCCGTAGGTAGGGTGAATCGCTGATCATTGCTGCCGATCCATATAGGAACTGCCCAGCTTTCAACTGACCAATCTGTCCTGAGAACCCAGCCCTGTCCCACCAGTCGCTTACTCCATCAGTTGCAAAGCTAATTCCTCCATCAGTAGCGGTGTTATATATGTCGAGGTATGCCTCTATCTGATCAGCTAGTGATTTTCTGGAAAATTTACCCCCAGTCGCTTCAGTCTGAAGGTTTGACCATTCCGAAAGTGACGGGATACCCTCTGCCTCACCAGAGACACGGTCGATCATGGCTGATTTTTGTGCTGCTACGTTGGCTCTATACTGCTCAATGTAAGCAGGGCTGGTCATCCGTTGCTTGATGTATTCTGGAGCATCGGACGCTTTGATCGCCTCCTTGTAGGTGTCTGCGTTTAAGAATAGCTGGTTAGGGTTAAGAAGAACCCGACCATTGCTCATCGTCCTAGTTTTCTCGCTAGATTCTTCCCACTCATTGGCGTTTTTGCTGAAATCCTCATGAATTTGCAACATCTGCTTGTCGGTGAGGTTGTTGTCAGCTTGAAATTTGTCCATCCACGGAACATCTTCATATATACCAACGGATCGCCCAGCTAGATTACCAGCTTTTTTTAGAAGTGAGCCAATCCCAGACGCTAGATTCTGTTGAGCTTTCCAACCCATCATCAACGGGTGGTTCATGATGTTCTGCTCTATCCCTCCCTCCTTCTTCTGCTTATCCTTTGAGTAGCGCATTGCCTCGCCAGCATGGAACATTACATTCTCCCAATTGCCATCGTCACCCTTCTTGGGTATCGAATCAGAATCAGAATAAACGTCAACTGCGCCCTCTCCAATCTCATGGATACCTTCTGAGTAGCTTTGGACGTAACCATCGCGCTTGATGGATGCCGCCCCCGCCTTTTGGTAGATTTTCTTGTAGCGGTCATCAGCTTCTTCAGTTGTGACCTTTTTGTTATTAAGGTCATCGGCAAGCTGGATCAGCTCTGCGGATTGCTCTGGGGCAAACCCCGCAAACGACTTTGCGTCCACCTTCAGTTGGCCTGTCCATTTATTTCTTGCAATTGCAACTTCTGCTGCGCGTTCCTCCTTGTAGGCGCTGGAGACATCTTCGATGAACGGTTTGAGGATTTGAAGTGACTTATACTCAACATCCATCAACTGATCAGACTCCACACCGTTGGTGTAGTTCTGCTCAAGGTATTGCTTGTGTGCCAATCCAAGGGCTTGGTCGCGGGACTTCTTAGCCTCGGCAATCTGTGCGGGAGTTCCTCCTCCTTTGATCCATTCAGCGAACCCCTCCATGACGGATGCCTCACGTTCTTTGAACGCAGTCAGATTGGAGTTGGTTGCTTTTTTAAGTGCTTTGGTGCGCTCCTCGTATGCATGGGCGCGGGAGTTGTAGGCTTTGATCAGTTCTACTCTTTCCTCTGGGTCATCAGGGACGGCATTAGGAACGACCAATCCTTCGGGGAGAGTCCCGAAGTCCTTGGCTGCGTTGTAATCTTTATCAAGGTCGTCATACTTAGCGTTGGCGGCAACGTCAGCATCGATCCTAGCTTGAGTGACCCCTCTGCGTTTTTCGTTCTCAGCTTTGACCGCTTCGTAGTCGTCCTCATCCTTATACCCCTCATTGAGATCAATCTGTTGATCGATCTCAGCGAGTTCCTTCTCAGCCCTTTCCCTTTCGTATTTAGTGAGGATATTCTGCTTTACCGCCTCTTTCTTGCGAGAGAGGTGATTTGCTGTATATTTAGCGGCTTCTTTGCCTTTTTCAAGCTCATCAGCTTCCCTGCGTCTGGTGTCCAGATCGGTGTGCTGTTCATCGGTGAGGGCAGATTGCAACGCCCCTTCCTTATCCTTAAATAAGTGCTTGTCGTATCCTCCCTGCTTTGCTGCCTCTTTGACCTGCTTATTTCTAGCGGTCATCGATTCAGCCGCCGCCCGTGCCGCTTGTGATTGGATGGATTTTTGCTCTGCTTTACGTGACGCATCTGCCCGTGCAGCATCTCGTTCAGCGTATCGGATAGACCTGCTAAATTCGTCCACTGAGGAACTAAAATCTTTATATGGGTCTGTTACAGGAGCGTCAGCGTAGGGATCTCTAGGCATTATGTTTTATATTGAAATTTTGTTTCTTATCGGAAGGCTTGTTTAATCCCGCCTTTGTTTTTCCACTTTTCATTTTCAGACTGCATGCCTTCCTTGATTCCTTTGTAAGCCTCCTTGGCTCCTTTGTAAGTCTCCTTGGCTACGCCAACAGTGACATCACCAACAACCCCAACGGCTTCTCGACCAAAATTCTTAGCCGATTGTATTTCCTTGGCTCTGCCGATGTTCCGTTCAACTTTACCAGCGTGTCGTTTTTCAGCTAATGCTTCGGCTTTTATTTGATCGGGAGTCCTGAGCTTTTTGCGCTGGAACTCTCTTTCTTGAGGTTTCGACCTCCCTTCATGAGCATCTCTGAATGGTTGCTGTGACGTTACAGGGCTTACATACTTATTGGCCTCCGCCTCCGCTTTACGTTTCTGAACTATATTGTGATCAACGTCAGCATAAGCCTGATCGGTTCTGGAGAGGTTAGCGTCTTTCGGAAGCATCCCTTTGTCAGATCGATCCTTGGCTTCAGCCTCGGCGGCGGCGGCTTCGTCAGCAGCACGCTTGGCAGTTAACTCGTCGTAAACCCTTTGTTGGGTTTTATTACCTTCAAATTCAGATTCGTCTTGGAAGTCCGTGTAAGCCTTACTGTCGCCAAAACGCGGGGTCTTATCTGGCTGAGTTACTGGCTGAGTTACTGGAGAGGGTTTATTGAGGGGTTTTGGAACGACCTTTCCTGCTTCGTTATACTCAAAGCTCGATCCTAGTTTCCGTCTAGGCTTTGGGGTGTCATCGCCAGTAACCCCACCATCGCCAGTTTTGTTTTTAGCGCCAGCTTCGCCAGCATCTTCTTTGGGGGTAGCATTAACAACTGGTCGAGCGGTCTCCATCGGCTTAAAGCCCTTAATCTTCCGTGCCGCAGATTGGTTATCCCATATAGTTTGCTCCAACGTGGGCTTGGGGTCGGCAGCATTAACAACTGGGTTTTTTGTCGCAGTTGTCTCATTGGCTTTTATACTCCCATCGTCCTTGACTATAGGGAATCCTCCCCCGTCGAGCTTTTGCTTATAAGGGTTGAAGGTTTCGGCATTGGGTTTCTTCTTCGTTGATCCATCACCATACTTGGCTCTTTCATTACGGATTTCCTCACGGGTCTTCCGTTCTTCCTCCCTTGCAAAATCTGCCGCCTCCTGTTTGGCTTTCTTCGCGGCAGCAGCATCACGGGCTTTGTCTGCGTTATTATGAGGTCTAAATTTGTCACGACCCTTCTCGCTAGTCTTTCTCCATCGACCCATGTCAGCTCCATCAGCTTGGCCTCCAGTCATGCCTGCGTATTTGCCGCTGGTGTATTTATGGTTCTTCATTATTCCCCTTCGCCCTCTAGCTTCAGCCATGTAGGCTTCTCGCCCACGGTTTCCTGCGCCTAGTTTAACTGGGTTCTTGGCTCCTCCTGCTCGATCTCTCCCAGTAGTCACGGTCTCGGACATGTCCCCCATCCCTTTTCCTTTTTTACCCACCCTTTTTTCCATTGTGGGGTCTACTACTGGATTTGGGGCTGCGACGGGCTTATCGTATCTATCTGCAATTGCTGGTGTGACCATAAGTTTTAGGGGGTAAGTTTGACTTGCAAGCACTATTGCAAATAAGTAAGGTCATTGCAACAGATAAAATCATGTCAGACAAACCAAATACAAACGACTTCATCACCCCTCCATCAGCGATCACCTCATCCGAGAAAACCGTTGGTAGTAGCGCCAGCACGAACGAGTTATCTAATGCCGCCAAGAAAGGGAACGTCCTAATGCGACCCAAGGATATGAACATCGCTGTCCTAACAAAGATGAATGAAAAGTTTGGGTCTGACAAGGTTGTGGAAATTCTAGCTGAGTGCATGGCGGCAACGAAGACAATTGCAATCGCGGGTCGCCCAATGGAAGTCCCAGACCACAAGGTTCGTTTAGATACGGCCAAGACGGTCATGCAGTATCAGGTAGGTAACCCCGTCACCCGTCAGGAAGTTGTTACTCATAATGTTGACACTTTATCATCGTTGCAATCTAAGTTGCAAAAGTCTCCCGCGCTGCGCCGTGCCGTTGGAAACATGCTTGGTGATAGCACGGAGGTTGTTGATGTCTCCCCCCAGAGGGAGCTATCCAGTGATGAGGAGTTAGAGGCGGCGGCAGAACTTCAACGTATTCCACAAGCTGAAGATACAGAGGTTGGAAAAGCCATCAGGAAGGTGGTTCCTGTGGATAGCCTTAAGTCGAAAGGTCAGTTCGATAATGCCTCGGAGAAATACTCCAATTAAACACAACTACTTTATGGTTGTGTTTATGTTATGTTTCTGCTAAAAGTTCCCCAACATGACTGGGGAAACGGCAAAATTACACTCCATCCCGCCTTGTCTTCTTGGCGGGGGGTGGATCGATATTGGCTATCTCAGCGCCCTGCGCCTTGTAAAAAGCAAGGCTGGGGTGGGTGTTCCTTTCGGTGGCTGGGTTCTTCAACATAGGTTTGAGGGAAATATAAAGACCCATCCAATTACATGGCTTGTAGAGGAAAGATCACTGCTGGCGTATGTATTGGGGAAAATAGCCAAAAAAGATCTTGTGCTACACGGTTAACCTATGTAGGTTTCTGACATCATGTCAGACGAAACAGTAAAACTAAACGAGATCGCCGCCACTATGGCAGAGATTGGAGCCGCAAATGCATCTATCGAAGCGATGAAAGTCGAGAACGATAATGCCAGAGCCGATGGTGAAGACGATGCCTATTCCAGCGAGGATTTCTGGGCAGTCTCCGAGAAGCTCAATAAATACTCAACCAACCTACGCAATGCCTAAGACAACCTGCTGGAGTAGCAAAGCTGAAGCCGAAGATGCCATCCCGCTATGGTTGCGTGACAAAGGACACGTATCTTCCGTCAGTGAGTTTGTCCTCAACAGCGAGTCCATTGGTTCCGCTGTTAGGCTACGCAGAGAGGAGGCTAAAATGAGTCTTCGCTCACTTGCCAAGTGGATGGGGGTATCGCACACCCACCTCTCCCACCTCGAAACTGGGTTGAAGGCATGGAATCCTGCAAGGCTCCAGAACGCTTCCGACATCCTTGCTATGACCGAGAGATCTAAGATCTGACCAATATGACCACCCCTCCAAACAACAACTTTAAATTCCCAAGGATAGAAGAAGAAACCAAGCTTATGGACATCAGCTCCGCGTATCCTATCGATCAGGACATCAGCCGCGATGCCATTAGAAAACTTAAGCAGGATACGCACAACCTTGGCCTTTCTAGTGCTGGCGCTGTATGGAAAAGCAATCACTCTATAGGATCATGGGAGCGTGTCCATCATGCTGGGATGTATGAGATTGATGCCGATGCCTATAAACATGCGGGACAGATTGATAACAGAACGGTTAATATTGCTCAGTTCGCCCCATACCAAGCGATGTGCATCCTTGATCTCATTCCTAAGGCTCAGAACTGGTATGCGCCAGAAAACATTGGATTAAACCTTATTGAGGATGTTAAGAAAGCAGGGAAGAACATGCACGACCCAGTTGTTGTAGAGGAGAATGCCGTAAAGCAATTGGCGAGGATTAAAGACATCGACAACTACGAAAACCTCCCCGACTCACCCAGAGATTGGGCGTATCACGCTACCCCAAAAGGATTCATCACCATCTTCATGAATCTTGAGACCCTAGCGATTATTAACTTCCATTCAATATCAGAGGGTCTTGATGCTAATGGGGTGTTCAGATCGATGATGGATAACTCCGCTGTATATGGCATTCCTATAGAGAAACAATTTGTCGGTTGGCATACCCCAGCACCAGCCTACGGAACCCATCAGATCATCCCGTTCGTTGGTCACGAAGATAGCGGCAGAACCTACTACGCTGATGCTGGGTGGCATATCCTGTGTGCAATGAACCGTCTTGGATTCGATGTCAACAGGTTTAAAGCTGTCGTCAACCTGCGTCACAAACAGCAGAAGAAGCAGGGTCTCTACATGACCTTCAAAATACCAACTTTCCCCTCATTAGAGGGACTTGCAACTCCCTCTAGCGATATGGCTATAGTCAAAGGGGATGCAGTAAAAATATTTCAAGCGGCGCTAACTGCTGCTCGATAACCCAACCCAAAACTAACAATAAAATAAATTATTATGAGTAATAAAGTAACGAAGAAAGTAATCGCCCTCGGTCAGAACAAGTATATTGCAACTGCTGCTGTCGCATCAGTCAATGTGCAACTTTCTGCCAAATTCCGTGCCACTGAAACTGGATTCCTTGACGGGAAGCCTATCGACGAGGTCTCCAATGAGGAAATGACCCTTGATGCCTTTGTCCTTGTGTGGCCTACAATCGGAAGCGTCATTGGTCTCAAGACCTCAGATGACCTTGCTGTGGCTTATGCTGAAGAGATCGTTGATGCAATCAACTTCGGTCATGACGTTGTCGGATCTGAGAAGTTCGCCTACGTTGAGCCTGAGAAGGAGGAGAACCCCATCATCAAGCTTCACGAACAAGCTGAAGCCGAATCTCGCGCCGCTGACGAAGCTGTCGGTGAAGGATGCGGAACCGCCGAGTAAGCAAACCAATAGCGGGGGTGCGGGACAACAACAGTTGAGTCCACCCGCATCCCCACTTAACTTTAACCAACAACACCCACTAAATAATGACCACCCGACCACTACCCGCAATGATCATCCTCATCTCGACTATCGAGGAGGCTTGCGACATCAAAGATATTAAGCACCGCAAACGTGCCACCCGTAAGAAATGCAAACAGGCTGGAGTCCCTGTGGAGGATGTTATTGTCCGAGTCGCCTCCTCATATTAAAAAACCTGCCGATTTTTTTTGACAATAAACCGTCTACCTATATAAGTTACCATCATGAACAGCAACAGACCAGCACCCATCCCCACCCACAAGAAGCGATCCACTCCAATTAGTGCCGCTGACCGTAAATTATTCGACATCTCTCCCGAAGTTCGGAATGAGGCTCTTAATAATCCATTCGATAAAACCGATTCAAGGGACTGCCCCCATTGCAAGTTGCAACTCACCGCGATTGCTGGGGGGTGGGAGTGCCAGAACAATAAGGAATGTAATTACGTCCAATCCTTACTGAAGCCATCAGCCTCCGCTTAAAACAAACACCAACCATAATCATGGACATCGAAATAATAAACGCAATCGGCTGGGAGATCCTCAAAATCGTCACCATCATCACCATCGGAAAAATGATCATCACCGCAATCATCGCTCGCCCCCGATAAATGAAAAAACCACCAATATTATGAAATACGAGCCAGATCAACTTGATTTATTTAACGACATCCACCTGTGGGAAGAACACTGGAAGGGGATGCCTAAATTCTTCCCGCCTACAAGAGATACGGAAAAAAGAAATCTGGTCGATGTCTCTGATGTGCAACGAATTGCTCGTCAGAAAACAAAAATGCTCCCCCTGCACCCAATCTACATCATATCGAAAGGAAGGCACGAAAACCCCAAAACAGCCAACGCTCTAAATAAACTAGGCATAGACTACAGGATTGTAGTGGAGCCAAAGGAATTGCATTTATATCAAAAAACGATCAAGGAGGGGAAAATACTCGTAGCGCCAGAAAATTTCAGCGAAATGAACCAAGGCGGAGTCCCCGTAAGGAACTACGTGCTAAATTTATCCAGAGGTCGAGGAGAGGCAAAGCATTGGATACTAGATGACAATATCGATGGCTTCGGATACCAAAAAACAGGTCGGAGAATAAACACAGCCAGCAATGGAGACCTGTTTAGGCAGTGCGAAGACTTCGTCGCCAAATTCACCAACATAAAAATTGCAGGCATCAGATACAGGTTCCATCACAATTACTCCAAATCACCTTACGTCCTAAATACCAGAATCTACTCATGCCTCCTGATCGATAATTCCATCAAACACGACTGGAGGGGCAAATATAACGAAGATACAGACCTGTGCCTCAGAGTCCTCAAAGATGGAGACTGCACCATGCTCTTCACTTGGTGCTATTGCAATAAAGCAGGGACTCTCTCCACAAAAGGAGGCAATGAAGAGATTTACCAAGAAACCGATAATAGGAAAGAGTTCGCAGAGAGCTTGCAAAAACAACACCCAGAACACGTTACCATTACGTGGCTATATGAAAGATGGCATCACTTGGTCAATTACAAGCCATTCAGAAGAAACAAAATCAATCCCCTTTAAGGGACTCCTAAACCAAATAATACCATGCCCGAAAATAACCATAACCAAAACCACAATTGCAACGGAATAGCCATCGAAGATATGGTTTTCGACTCCCGATTATCATTCCCTGTCATCATCGACCCTGTAATGGCTTACTTCAAAAACTCTAAAGGAGAGGATATGGAAGCTGAATACAATGCTCCCATACTCGTAGATGCCGAGACCGACATCTGCCACTTCAAATGCCCTTGTTGCAAAATAGATACCATCGCTTACTGGGACAAACTTAGTAACGGAGAACCTGCCCTAGTCGTAGGGAACCTGCCCAAATACTTCAAAATTAAAACCAAATAACCCATGAAACTCATCAAAATCAATAACGCCATCGTCCGATCAGACCAAATCGAATCCGTCACCTCCACCTTCTACCCACAAGACGGCAAAAATCCCGCTCTGGCCAATGTCTGCGTCCGAACCCTTTCTGGCGCTTGGCACAACGAAGACATCACTTGCAAGATGGATGCCCCTCCCGAAGACATCAACGATGTCAAAGAATGGAGTGTCAAAAAAGGACAAGAAATCATGGATGCCATGCAATCCACCCTCAATTAACCCCTTTAAGGGACTCCTACCCCCACCCCCCATAGCCCATTGGGTTCCCTAATAAGGTTCCAATGGGCTTTTTATTGCTCAAAAACACCCCTATTGCCGATTTTATACAACAAAACATACCTATAGACCACCTCTC
>CAWVXI010000059.1:0-12628 GCA_963934155.1 uncultured Verrucomicrobiales bacterium
TGACTCCCTGATACCCTTAACCAACTGTTGCCACTTTAGAGAACGGCATTGACGCAGCGGCGGTGTGTTTGGCAAACCCACCCTACACAAATTGAATGTTTCATCGTATTCTCAAAATTCTGAATCATTTTGTTAATTCTGTCCAGCACCGCAGGCATAAATCTCCCTAGAGTAGATACCCTGCTAAAGTCCGCTATGGATAGACATTTAATAATATGAGATGATAAATCAGCATTTTACCTCAAATAATAGGCACAAAAAAACCAGAGGGCATGTCACGGTGACTGCTCTCTGGTTTATAAATAATTCCCTTATTGTAGATTAATTACCACCGCTTGTTGTCGCTAGAGGCACTGCATAAGAAGGCAGTATTGCGAAGATGTCTGCTTGTTGACCACCACTACCACGTTTTTCCATGACAGATCCAGTTTTCCCTGCACCATCGTCACCAACTGGCGGGCCTGTATAGTCTATACCGAGTGATTTACATGATCCATCTATTCTAACGATCACTGCTTGACCCTTCCAAGTAAGAGTAGTGAAACTTGCAGTATTCGCTGATGCTGACGTACAAGAGTCATAGAGGATTGGTGCACTACCGTCACTACCTGGGTCAAGATTCTTGGTGAATCCCCATGCATTTTCATTAGCTTCTAATGTTCCGTCATTATCGGGTTGGTTGATAGAGCAAATATCTCCTTTGCCATTTGCCTTATTCCAGAAGTATTTCTCGTCTCCGACAAAACCACCATCAACTAATTGCTGGAGACAATCTTCAGCTGTGGTAGCTAGACCAGTATCGTCATTAGGGAACGAATTATCATTTTGCCCCATGAAACCTAGAAGAGCAGAATGAAGACTCTTTCCATTCGCGATGGCTTCAGTTTTTGCTGCTGAATCCAAGTGTTTCATGATTGGTCCGTATGATAGACCAGCTAATGATGCGATAATCGCGATCACCACGAGCAGTTCCACAAGTGTGAAACCCTTACGCTTACGCTTTTGCGTTGCTTGTATATTTGTTTTCATTTTTTTATTTATGGTTACTTTTATGTTGCTTTGACTGACTTAGATTAAGGAAGTCTCCACGGTTTTATGTATTGGATGATATTATCTTATCCGCCTATTACCCTACTATATTTCTATCAGAAAACAAGGTAAAAGTGATTAACCGACAAAGAAATGATCTATTCAGATGATTTTTTTAAAGATTTTTGATATTACCGCCCTGCAAGACTGGCTCAGCCTCATCGGTGGGTTTAAGACCTAATACCATCCTCACAGTTATACTGGATTGATCGTTTGATGGAATGATTTGAAAGTGCAGCAAAACTGACTGGGGAAAGAGCAAACCACTATCACTGTTCAAATGGTATAAGCACTGTTAAGAAAAAACGCCCTCTGTTTCCAGAGAGCGTTTTTTGAGAGTTTACTTGGCTTATCGACCAGAGAGGTCAATGCCACTACTTGAGCATTGCTACCAACGTCTTACCCATGTCGGATGGTGTCTCTGAGACTGCGATGCCACATTCTGCAAGGATCTTTTTCTTCGCTTCTGCGGTGTCTTCTTCTCCACCTACAATAGCTCCTGCGTGGCCCATCCGGCGTCCCGGAGGCGCGGTAGAACCTGCAATGAATCCTGCGATAGGCTTCTTACAGTGCTCAGCTGCCCAGCGGGCCGCTTCTGCTTCTGCGTTTCCGCCGATCTCACCGATCATGATGATCGCTTCTGTCTCATCATCGTCGTTGAACATCTTAAGAACGTCGAGGTGTGAAGTTCCGTTGATTGGGTCACCACCGATACCAACACATGTTGACTGACCATAACCTAGTTCAGTGAGCTGATAAACTGCCTCGTAAGTGAGAGTTCCTGAACGAGAAACAACACCGACATTTCCACGCTTATGAATATATCCCGGAGCGATACCAATACGGCAACCACCAGTTGAATTTTCGCCGCGACCTGGGGTCACGATACCTGGACAGTTAGGCCCGATAAGACGAGTTTTGCTCCCCTGCATCGCTGCTTTGACTCTCATCATATCAGCCACTGGAATTCCCTCAGTGATTGCGATTACGAGATCCATTCCTGCATCCACTGCCTCAAGGATCGCATCAGCTGCGAATGGAGGCGGAACGAAGATAGCGGAGACAGTAGCGCCAGACTGCTTAGCAGCGTCTTCGACTGTATCATAAATAGGGGTACTCTTACCGAAGGTCTGACCACCTTTACCAGGAGTCACACCTGCTACGATCTTGGTGCCGTAGTCGAGAGAAAGCTGTGCGTGCTTTCCACCGAATCCACCTGTGATTCCCTGAACGAGGACCTTAGTGTTTTCATCTACTAGAATTGACATATTATTAGATTTAAGTTTAAAGTTTTAAGATTAAAATTTGATTACCCTTTCACTGCTGCAACAATCTTTTCTGCTGCGTCATTTAGGTTATCTGCGGGAATGACGGCTAAGTCTGACTCAGCGATTAGCTTACGACCTTGAGCAACGTTTGTGCCTTCGAGTCTGACTACAAGTGGGATAGTGATCTCTAGCTCTGCTGCTGCTGAGAGGATCCCTTCTGCGATGATGTCACACTGCATGATACCACCGAAGATATTGACTAAAATACCTTCGACTTTAGGGTCAGAAAGGATAATCTTGAAAGCCGCTGCAACCTGCTCCTTAGTAGCGCCACCTCCTACGTCGAGGAAGTTAGCTGGTTCACCGCCACAATGTTTGATAATGTCCATGGTCGCCATGGCAAGACCAGCACCATTTACAAGACAGGCAATATTGCCATCGAGTCCGATATAATTGAGGTCAAACTTAGATGCCTCTACTTCACGAGGGTCTTCCTCAGAGGTGTCTCGCATTGCGACGATTTCTGGGTGACGGTAGAGCGCGTTGTCATCGAAGCCAAATTTAGCGTCGAGTGCAAGAACGTCTCCTGTAGGAGTCACTACGAGTGGGTTGATCTCCACCATGTCACAATCACAATCGATGAAGAGCTTATAAAGATTCTTAATGAGCTTAGAGAACTGCTTAGCTTGTGCTCCTTCGAGTTCAAGAGCTTTAGCAAGTTTACGCACTTCGAATGCCTGAAGGCCAGCGAGTGGATGAATGAACTGACGAACAATCTTTTCAGGAGTATCCTCAGCAACAGCCTCGATATCCATGCCGCCTTCAGTAGAGACAACGATCACAGGTTGTGAACTTTCGCGGTCGAGAAGAATAGCCAGATAGAGCTCACGAGAGATATCAGCAGCTTCAGCGATCATCACTTTAGAAACAAGACGTCCTGCTTCTCCAGTCTGGTGAGTAACAAGTGTCTGCCCGAGCATCTTACCTGCGAGTTCGCCTGCCTCAGCTGGGGTCTTAGGGAAGTGGACACCACCCTTGAAACCGTTCTTGAAAGTTCCTTTCCCACGTCCACCTGCATGAACCTGTGCTTTAATAACAAGGTCGTTGCCACCAATTGCTTTGGCTGCCGCTTCCGCTTCTTCAGCAGTGCCTGCTACTTGCCCATTGGGGCTAGGCACTCCGAACTTTTCAAATAGCTCTTTTGCTTGATATTCGTGAATATTCATGGGTCAAATCCCACCTGATTAGTGGGTGTCGTTGTTGAAACTGGAATTCACCGTATAGTCAAGGTGAAATGGCGATGATTTAACTGATTTTAGTAGTATTTAAAAAAGATATGGGCATCACCCTAAGATGTGTATAGTCTTCCATTAACAACAATTGCCATGGAACTAGACTTAATAGACACCCTGATAGACCTAAAGGAATTCAAGCCTCGCGAGATAGAAGAAGTGATGGAAGACCCATTCACCGTCAGAATACTGCCAGACCATGAGCGGGAAGATGGTGAGTCTCGGTATTATATGATCGGCCGGACCATCGCAGATCGCTATCTTTTCCTGTGCTTCTGGACCGATGGTAAAAAGGCTCGTATCATTTCTGTAAGAGATCTCACGGAGAGCGAGAAACGCTTCTACGATAGACGCTATGCTGAATTTAAATAACTTACCCTTTTAACACTATTTCCTATGAAAACGATTAAAGATTGGACCGAATTACCAGAGTTTGACACTGAGCAAGATGAGCATGATTACTGGCAGAAACATGAGATCGATGGCGATCTGATGAATGGCTCAGTTCATCAGCCAGACTCCCGTGAATCCACTACTATCACGCTGAGATTTGATCCACGGATGCTCTCGAGAATTAAGCGAATGGCACGTAGTCGCTACCTGAATTATCAATCGATGATGAAGCAATGGCTCTCCGAGCGGCTCGAAGAGGAGACCAGACGTTCAGATGCTGACTCCAAGTAGTGTTTCTATCTGTTAAGCTCTCCCACTAGAGAAATGTTTAAATTTCCTGACTGGTGCTACGGCAAACTTCCATCAAATAACCGCTTTTGGATAGGGATGTGGTTGACTTGGGCTGCGGTGCTGTGGTGGCTGTCCTCTGGCAACCCGGAAATCAAGGATGCACCAAAAATCCCACATCTAGATAAAGTAGCGCATTTTTGTTACTTTATGGCTGGTGGGTTTTGTTTTGCTAATTCCCTCTTCTTGAAAAGGTCTGTATCCTGGAGCGGTAAGCGTATCCTTCTAATCACGTTGCTCGCCGGTGCAGCTATGGGTAGCATTGATGAATACCACCAGACCAAGACTCCAGGCCGGACGGGCAATGATCTAGGTGACTGGTGTGCTGATGTTTCGGGGACTCTCGCTGGAGCTTATTATTGCTTATCTATGTGGAACAGGCTAAGAAAGAACAATCAATATAAATTTAAATCATGACTAAGATCATCATTAACGCACACATCATCTCGCCTGATCTTGAAATAGAGGGCGGGGTCATCGAGATCCAGAACGGAAAAATAGTTGCCGTGCATCAGGACTCCAGTAACCTCCCAGCTTCCGTTGAGACCTACGATGCTGCCGGACAATATGCTTTCCCAGGCTTCATCGATATCCATGCCCATGGAGCAGACACTAAGGACGTGTGCGATAATGACCTCGAAAGTATTCGTCATATTGCTAAAACAAAACTCAAAGAAGGGGTGACTACTTGGCTGCCTACCACGCTCACACAGCCACAGGAAAAGCTGTTAGAGATCGCTGAGAAATGTGCGCAATACATGAGCAATCAAGAATTCGCAAAGACACCCGGACTTCATATAGAGGGACCATTTATCAATGTCTCAAAAGCAGGTGCGCAGAATCCTCAATACGTGCGTGAGCCAAATATCGACGAGTTGAAGGAAATCCATGAGATCGCTCCAGCCTGTATCTTTTCCATCGCTCCTTGCAGACCAAATGCCTGTGAAGTGATCCGCGAGGCGAAGGCACTCGGAATCAGCTCATCCGCCGCACACTCAGAGGCGACTAGCGCAGAAGTCTTAGCAGCCAAGGGAGCTGGACTCACCCATTTGACTCACTTTGGTAATGCCATGACCCCACTCCACCACCGCGAAATCGGCATGGTAGGGACTGGCTTGCTAGACAGTGATTTAAAACTAGAACTCATCTGTGACGGGGTTCATCTAGCACCAGATTTCCTCAAGCTCGTCTTCAAAATCAAACCGATCGAACAGATCATTATGATCACCGATTCTATGGCGGGATCATGGATCACCAATGGCAAGTGCCAATTAGGCGGGCTCGATGTAGTGGTAACAGATAAAGTGGCTAGGCTCAAAAAAGGAGGCGCACTCGCCGGCTCCACGCTCGTTTATAATGAAGGCGTTGCGCTTGTCGCAGAAATAACGGGCCTCCCCCTAACAGAAATAGTCAAGGCAACGTCTTGGAACCAAGCCCAATCGCTCAGGCTAGAAGGAGTCGGGAAAATAGCAGTCGGATTCTGCGCAGACATCGCACTACTAGACAAAGACTTCAACTGTAACCAGACTTTTGTCGATGGTGTGGCGATGCTTTAAACTTGAAACCTTCCTATGCTACTTCTTGATTCTCCAGATCTCACAGAGCTGATTATCCGCAATGACTGATGTTGAGAACCTGCTGGTTTGACCTAGATAGACTGCGCGCACCTCTTGGCCTTCTTTCTTGAGCTGATTTACAATGGACGCTACTCCCGTTGCGCGGTTTACTGAAAGTGTCTCATTTAATGCCGTGTCTTTAGACTGAGAACCATAGCCTACCACGAGGAAATAGTCAGTCGCATTAGTCATATCCAGCTTATTTTTGATCATCTTCTGATCCGTGAAATTCAAAATCGATGACCCTTTAGCAAATCTCACTTGCTGAAGATTTTGCGCATTCAGTTCGCTTGCTATCTTGGTGTAAGCACCACTAAGTGCCTCTTCGCTGTGGCCTTCTAGAGTTTTGAGTTCAGTGAATAAGGCTTGCGCGTTTAGAGGCAATTTCATGGGAGACTTCACAAACAATTTAGCAAAATCAATGCTTGTCTGTAATGCTTGTAACTGGCTTCTAAGATCATTATTTTGCGTCTGTAGTTCGGCCTGGTTCGTGACTTCCTTTGCGTTTGTAATCGACAACATCTTCAACTCTAAATTCTGTAGTTTGCGCATTAGATCAGCCGTCGTCATCTGCTCGTTGTTCAAGGATTTTTTGAGCTGTTCGATGCTTTCATTGCTTGGGCGATCCTGCAGTGCGTCTATGAGTTCGGCTTTCTCTGCATTACTGTTCGCTAGTTGCTGGGCTTGATTCTGATAAGCCTGAGCATTTTCCGCAAGTCTCTGAAATTGTGCCATCTGACTTTTCAGAGCAATATTTTCACTCCCAAGTCTAGCAATAGTATTCATATACCCCTTCTCATTATTTTCCATACGAGTCAGTTTTTCCTGAGCATCTGTGTAGCCTGTCTTCATCATCTCAAATTCAGACTGAACCTCATGAGCATTTTTTATATTAGCGGAAATCCTCCCCTCAAGTGCCGCAACAGATGCCCGCCTATCAGGAGTTGCTCCCCCTCTCTCAGCATCGATCAACCTCTGTAACGTCTCTTTTTCTTTGCGTTCAGAGAGCGGCCCACCTCCATTCAGTCTATCATCCTCTTTAAACATAAAGACCAGTACTAGCCCGATGATCAACACGATACAAAGCACCAACACCATCACCATATTAGGATTCGATTTATTAGTGGTCGGAACGTTATCAGTAGGAGCATTCACGGAGACACTCTTAGCGGAAGCCAGAGTAGAGTCCTGTGTGGGTGCTGATTGATTAGATTTTTTTTCGGTATTTGCCATAAAGGTGTGCTGGGTTGTTCGGGGATATTTGACAGAATAACCCCACTGTTCAAGCCACTAACATCGAGAAATTGTAAAAAGGTCGGAAATTTTCTCTTACGAAAAATATCACTTCCTCAGCTTCATCGCATTCAGCGGCATATTAGGATTCACATCACAGGACAGATCAGAGAACTCTCCACGAATAAATTTTTGTAGCCCCACATAACCAATCATCGCCGCATTATCGGTGCTCAAATGCTGTGAGCAAATCAACAATTCTACGCCCACCTCACCACAAGCATCTGCAAAGGCGGCACGCAATGCCTTGTTACAAGACACCCCCCCAGAAATGCTCAGCTTCGTGAATTTACGTTCCTTCACCGCACGCATTGTCTTCGCCACCAAGACGTCAATCACCGCCTGCTGAAACGATGCACACAAATCTGGTAGATCTTCATCTCTCGGCTTTCCCTCATCTGTATCCAGCTCGCTGAGCGTGTAAAGCACTGCCGTTTTTAGCCCAGAAAATGAGAAATCAAAATGCGGCTTCTTAAGCATCGATCTCGGAAACTGATACGCCTTCACATCTCCATTGCCCATACTGGCACAGTTCTCTATCTCAGGACCACCAGGATAGGGTAACTGCAACATCTTAGCCACCTTATCGAAGGCCTCCCCCGCAGCATCATCCAGCGTCTTACCAATCAGTCCATACTCACCAAACCCCTTATTCTCAATTATCATCGTATGCCCACCAGACACTACCAATGCAATATTTGGCTCCACTCCATTTTCCCTTGTGATAAATGGCGACAACAAGTGCCCCTCCATGTGATTAACCGAAACAAAAGGTTTCCCCAAGGCCACCGCCATCGCCTTAGCTGCCGTGTGACCGATTAGAAGAGATGAGGCCAAACCCGGTCCGGCCGTGGCGCAAAATCCATCCACATCCGTAATATCAACTCCCGCATTCTCCAGCGCAGTACTGACAAGCGGTAGCAGCGCTAGCGAATGATTTCTAGATGCCAGCTCGGGCACCACTCCACCATACTCACGGTGAATCTCTATTTGAGAGCTGATTTCTGAGCAGAGGACTTCCACTTTATTACCATCACCAGCAATATCCCTCAATATAGCCACTGCCGTCTCATCACAACTAGACTCTATGGCTAAAATCATCACTTGCTTGTTATCTTCCCCAGTCATTATCGTGCCATCATCATGAGCACACCCAACACAATGCTCAAGAAATTGTTCACTTTTTACAAGGAATACCTAGGCTCCCTCAATTTATTTCACGTATTTAGATGAATTCGCTTTAACATCCCTCTCATATTTCCCAAAATGGATGGAGTAACCTGACTATGCCCGCAAAAAAAACAACGCGTAAATCGCCACGAAAAACTGCGAAAAAATCCACCAGCCCAACGCTAGCCTCTAAAAATAGCCCACCGCGTAAACGAGCTCGCAACCCGAGTCCAAAAATACAATTTGGAGCTAAAAAGACCCTTAAAAATAAAGCTAAATCCAGGAAAAAATCCTCCCGCTCTCATGCTATCTTAGCCGTCCTCGCTGTCATTTCCTCACTACTCTGGAGAGCTTTCTTCTACCCATTCCGCTATATCACACGCAAGACCCAGCGCTGGTCATACTTCCCAAAGTGGACCACCCGCATCATCGTCCCACCCGCGTTTCTAGTCCTCGTGCTCTTCGCCATCCTTTGGTCTATCTACACCTCAAGAGCCAGCATCATCTTTGATAAGGATCTCGTCGCTGAAATGCCATCACGTAGCACCATCCATGACCGCAACGGAGATGTCATCGGCTACCTTCACGGAGACAACCGTTACCTTGCAAAATTTGAAAACGTTTCAGACGACTTCATCAAAGCACTCATCGCACGTGAAGACACCAGATTTTACCAGCACAGCGGAGTCGATCTCCGCAGCCTAGGACGCGCTGGGAAAATCATGGCGTCAAATCTCTATGAAAAATTCGCTGGCGGCGACCAGCAAAACCAACAAGGCGGCTCCACTCTCTCCATGCAGCTCGCAGAAAATTCATTCCGCTACGACGGCAAAAGCATCGACGGCAAATTCCTGGAAATGGCACTCGCCAAAAAAATAGAAGCTAATTTCACTAAAAAACAAATTCTAGAAATGTACATGAACCGCATTTTCTGGGGTGGCTCCATCAGAGGAATTGAGTCCGCATCACGTAATTATTTCGAGAAATCCGCCTCTGAGCTCAGCCTCGGAGAGTCAGCCATGCTCGCCGGCATCATCAGCGCACCAAACGCCTTCACCCCCTTTCGCCACCTAGACCGCGCCATTCGGAAACGCGACATCACACTTCGCTCCATGGTTCAATACAAGTTCATCACTCAGGCACAGGCCGATGAAGCCAAAACCGAAACCATCCACATCCGCCCTCCCGAACGCCGCATGAACAAGAAATCATACGTCATGTCCACCCTCAAGCGCGAGCTAGACATCATACTAGAGAAAAATAATATCAAAATGGGCGGATTAACCATCAAGACAACGCTCGACTACGAACTCCAAAAAAATGCCGAACACGCTCTCCAAAATCACCTCCGTAACATCGAAACGAAACCATCATACCTCCAGCTCCACCAAACCCATTCTCAATACAGCGAAATCAAGCACAATAACCGCCGAGATCCTCAATACGTCCAGGGTGCTCTCGTCTGTATTGAAAATCACACCGGCGGAATCGTCTCTATCGTAGGCGGTAGAAATCCCTACCACTCAGAATACAACCGTGCCACCCATGCCAAACGCCCGATAGGCTCGATTTTCAAGCCCTTCGTCTATCTCACCGCCTTTGATAAAGGCATGAACCCACGCCAATACATCAGTGACGACAGAATTTTCCGAAATGAAATAAAAGGCGCAGACCCTAACTGGAAACCAAAAAACTCAGATAATACCTACCGAGGTAGTATCAGGATCTCAGCAGCACTCGCCCAGTCGCGAAACACCCCAGCCATCAGAGTCGGGGATTTCGCCGGCCTAAAAAACGTCATTCATACCGCAAGGCAAGCAGGGTTCAAACAGACAATCCCCAATCAGCCATCTATTTACCTAGGAGCATTCAGCGCCACCCCGCTAGAAGTCGCCACAGCATACACCGCATTTCCAAATGACTGCATCGTTTACCGCCCATACCTCATCAATGAAATCATCGATGAAGATGGCAAAACCGTTTACCAAGGATCTGGCATCATGGGCTGGGATAATAACGCCTCTAAATCCTCCTCCCGCGCCGTCTCCAACATCCTCGAACAAGTCACCAACACTGGCACCGCCAGATACCTCAGGACCACTCACGGATTCAAAAAACCCGCCGCAGGGAAAACCGGCACTACCAATAACTCAAGAGACGGATGGTTCGCCGGCTACACCTCAAGACTCACCTGCGCCGTGTGGGTCGGAATGGATGACAACTCAAACGTTTACCGTGGTGCATCAGGCGCCTCACTAGCACTTCCTATATGGGCTGACTACATGAAAAAAGCCGACACCAGATACCCCGCAGGATCGATTAAAAACCGCGCCATCATCGTCGAACCGCGCTCAAGAAATACCACTCCACGCGCCATCATCGTAGAATAAATTTTCTCCATGAATAAGCCAAGAAACGACAGGAAAAAAAGACTCAAACTCCCAGATTGGACACCAGGATGGCTCAGAAACCTGTTACAGATTGGTCTCAGAATAGGCGTCATCTGTACTATTCTCTTCCTCGTCGTCTCCCTCTACTACTACTATCTCGCTAGTCAGTATGATCTCGATAAAGTAGCAGAAATCACCCAGCCAAACCTCATCCTCGCGGCTGATGGCTCCGAGCTTGCAGTACTTGGCGCAGAGTCCCGCAGACTCATTAAATACTCCGAGCTTCCGCCCCACCTTATCGAAGCTCTCCTCGCCCGCGAAGACACCAGATTCCAAGACCACATCGGTATCGATCTCAAAGGCCTCGCTCGAGCCACACTCAAGAATATTACCACCATGTCCTACCAAGAAGGTGCCTCCACCATCTCCATGCAGCTCACCAAAAATACCTTCGACAACAAATCAAAATCAATCCACAGAAAATTCTTGGAAATAGCCATTACCCTAAGGCTAGAATCCAAATACGATAAAGACGAAATCCTTACCCACTACCTCAACTGTATCTACTTCGGTAGTGGCTGTCACGGTATAGAAGAAGCCGCTAATACCTACTTCGGAGTCCCCACTAGCCAGCTCACCCTCGGCCAGTCCGCACTACTCGTCGGCATCATCCGCGGCCCCCACATCTTCTCACCATTTAATAACCTAGAAAAAGCTATCGCCCAGCGTGACCAAGTCCTGGATCGCATGCTCGACATAGAACAAATCAGCTCACAACAACGCGATGACGCCAAAAGCGCACCACTCAAATTAATCGGTAACAATACCCGCAAATCAACCGCAAGCTACGCTGTCACATCCATCCTAAGACACCAACAACAAATCATCGACACCACAGAAATTGCCGAAGGGGGGCTCCGCATCACCTCCACCATCAATAAGAAACTTACCTCCATCATCACCGCTGATCTCAAAAAACTTACCTCTAGTATTAACCAGAATAACGACACTCCAATCCAGATCGCCGTCGTCGTATTAGAAAATAAAACCGGAGCCATCCGAGCCATCATCGGGGGGTCTGACTACCTCAAATATCCCTACAACCGCGCATTCGACAGCAAACAAGAGCTTGGTGATGCCCTCACCCCCTTCATCTACCTCGCAACACTCGACCGAGGAAAAATACCCCTCAAAGACCAACCCATCATCACCGGTCAGCAGATAGGAGCTGAAGATCTGCTCGGCTACTGTACCCGATTCGGCATCACCCACATGCCCTCAGAAAATGCCCATGACCTCTATCGGGGCAGCATCTACGCCTCCCCACTCGAGCTTGCCAATGCCTACGCCATCATCCAGAACGAAGGCATCCGAGCCGAATCCTACCTTGTAGAAAACATCTCTAACAACTCAGGCACAGAACTCTTCACCCAAGACCGCTACCAACAAGAAACCGTCTCCTCAGGAGCCGCACTCAACTGCCTCAACATGCTCACCAAAAACATCAACGGTAAACGAACCATCCAACAAACCGCCTACGCCTACAAGCACGCCTGGATCATCACCTCAACCAAAACTCACACCGCCGTCATCTGGATAGGCCACGACCTCCCAAAAGACATCCCCAACAAAACCACCCTAACAAAATCCCTAACAGAAAAAGTCCAACCCTGGCTAAAATCCATCAACCAAGCACTTTAACCTTTAACCTTTAACCTTTATCCTTTATCCTTTATCCTTTAAACTTTATCCTTTAAACTTTCCCCTTC
>CAWVXI010000060.1:0-9932 GCA_963934155.1 uncultured Verrucomicrobiales bacterium
AGTAGCGTGGTGTGTTTGGCAAACCCACCCTACCCCCAGTTTTAAGAAATACGTAGCACTAGTCCTTATCGTTAAAATCGCTCAAGACGATTGCTCGTAGGCAGAGATTCTTTCTAAAGGTAAGTCCGCTGGGCCTCTATCACTGTTCAAATGGTATCAGGTGCTGCTGCTAAGGCTGGCCGGAGAAAGGTTTTACGTCTGGGTCTTTGGGGTAGGTTTTTGTGGCCTTGGTCTTGATTGCCTGCCAGGTCTGGATGGCTGAGGCGGGGAGGTTTGCCTTGCGCTGGGCGAGGTGGTCTTTGGTTTTACGGATGTATTTGTAGGCGGTTTCGTAGGCGAGTTGGCGGTCGGATTTCCCTCCGTTGGTGGCTGAGTCCGCGGGGTTATTTCTGTCCCAGAGAAGCTGGCAGACGCGGTCTATGGCGGGGGCGGAGTTCTGGATGCTAAAGAGGGTCTTGACCCAGATGTGGGTGTAAGTGGAGATGGCTAGGTCTATTTTTTCTGGGCCTTGGTTATCGTAGGCTCTAGCAAGCATTTGGAGGATTTCTTGATTGTGGGTTTTGACGTCGAGTGGGTAATTGAGGTAGGCTAGGGCGTTGATTTCTATTTGTGGCCAGTTTTCATCTCGGCGGAGGAGCTTGATGATGTGGTAGTGGGCGGTGGCACGCGTAGCGGGAGGGGTGAATGGGTTTTCTAAGATGTCTGTGAGTTGGGTGCGCGCGCTTTGTTTTTCTTGTTGAGTGAGGGTGTTCGAGTTCGCTAGCTGGATGGCTAGGCCGAGGCGGGCTTCGGTTTTGTTGATGTTTGAGCTGCTTTCGATGATGGCTTGGAAGTAGCTAGCAGCTTCTGTTAGCTTGTTAGATTTGGCGAGGTGCTCGGCTGTCTTTAGGAGGGTGAAGTTGTTTAGGTCTGCGGTGCGATATTGGCTGACGAGTTCTTGGTAGAGTTGATTGATTTGTGCTTTAAATGTGGAGTCTGGGTTGCGGGCTTGGGCGTGTTCTAGGGTCTCTATCTTGGCCGAGATGAGCAGTGCCTGGTGGTAGGCGGAGAGGCTGGTCTTGACGTCCTCGGTAAGGATGCGGAGAATTTTTTCAGAGCGGTGATCTTCCTTGCGGTGGTCTTTTCTAAGATAGTAGAGGTAAGTTTTCAGTGCGGTTTCTGTGCCTGGGGTGTTTGGGGAGTTATTGTGGAGGAAGAGGTTTTCTTGGAGTAAGAGGTGGACCGGCTCGGTGAGATTTGCCTTTTCCAGTGCGGTGATGGCGGAGGTGAGGATCTGGGTGTGGTAGGGGGATTTCTGAGCGTTTTCTAGGGTCAGGAAGCGGAGGTAGTGGGGGATGGTTTCTTTTAGCCTGTGATTGGTGAGACCTTCCCAGAGCGGCTTGCCTAGCAGGTCGATGAGGAGGTAGTAGGCTTCCTCAAGCGCGTCTGTATTTCCGGTATCTTTGGCTAGTTGGATAGCGGTTTGGTAGTAAGCCACGGCGGAGTCTCGCTGGCGCAGTAGGAGATGAGTGTTGCCGAGTAGGATGGCGGCTGAGGGGGAGATTTGGCTGTTGTTGTATGGTTTATTTACGAAGGGGATGTCTAGGGTGAAGGGGAGTAGGGTGAGGATGGCGGAGTGGAGGTGGCGCTGTGAATACTGGGCGAAGGCGATGTCGTAGCTGGCGAAAGGGAGGTAAATGGAGGTGGGCTCGGTGTGCTTATGATCGCTGTGATCTTGGCTGTGTTCGGCGATGAATTTGCGCAGCAGTGGGATGGAGGTGTCCCAGTGGAGGAGCTGGTTTTGGACGGCGGCGGTGAGGTAGGCGGAGTCGGTCTGGTAGGGGCTATCTGGATAGGCGGTCTGGTGGCTAGTGAGGAGGGAAGCGGCTTTGGCAAAATTTCCCAGGTAGTAGTGCGAGGCGGCGCGGATGAAGCTGGCGGAATCTTGGAGTGAGTTGGTGTTGGGGTCGCTAGGCTTGATGAGTGAGAGTGCTGTGTTGGAGAGAATTTCTTCTGCTAGGGTGAGGGATGGTTGGTATTGCTTGGTGTGGTAGAGGGTGTTGAGGAGGATGGTGAGGGTGGGGGTTTTGAGGCTGTGTTGTGGGTGGTATTTGAGGAACTGGCGAGCACGGGCGATGGCGGTGGTGGTGTCGCCAGTCTGAGCGGCGAGGCGGGCGAGGTTGTAGAGGTTTACTGGCTGATGAGTGCTGCCTGGGTAGCGATTTACGAGGAGTTTGTAGAGGCGGATTGCGGAGCTGTTTCTGTTAGAATTTTGGAAGGTGAAGGCGCGGGCTTGAAGGGCGATTGCCATGGTTTCGGCGGTGGCGTTTTTAGTAGCTTGGTTGTCTTGGTTGGCTTGGTTTTGTTCTAGAGTAGGAAATTCTAGCTCGACGGGGATTTCTAGCTCTACGGAATACTGGGAGATGCCTGGAATGAGGGTGGTTAGGTGGAGCGATGCTAGGGGTAAGTTTTTCTGAGCGCTGTGGAGGATGAGTTTACTGAGGAGGGGCAGCAGCTGGGAGGATGAGGACTCAGATGAGGATGGATCGCGGGCAAGGATGAGGTTGCCTGGGCTGATGGTGCGGCTGCGTTGAAGGGTACTGGAAATAAGGCCAGCATATTCGGTCGGTTTCTGGGTGGCGATGTCTGTGAGGGTGGCGAGCGCGGTGAGGACGGCACGGGGGCTGGGCTGATTCCGACCGGTGTAGAGGAGGGATTCTTGGAGGAGGCTGATGGCTTGTTTGGTCTCCGCTGGTGTCGCCCTCTGCGGGGTGGTTTTTTTCCAAAGGCAGATGGCAAGATTGATGTTGAAGTCGCTGAGGTTATATGGGTCGAGTGCGTTATTGCGTTCGAGGAGGAAGAGTTGGTAGGAATCGATGGCGAGCTGGTATTTTCCGAGTGCTTGCTGGGCATTGCCACGGAGTAGAAGGGATTTGACTCGGTAGGTATTGCTAGGGTCGTTGGGGGGATTGATGGCGTAGCATTGATTGAGCGATTGTATGGCGGCGCGGAAGAGTTGCTTGGCGGCTTGTTGGTTATTTTCTGTAGTTTTATTTTTGATTTTGTTTTGGGCCTGAGCGAGTTTGAGCAGGCAGAGCCCTTGGTAGTAGTAAGTGGTGGCGAACTTTGCTCCGTGTTCTTTTAGCCCAGTATTTTGGTTTTGTTCGATGAGTGGGTTGAGGAGATCGAGCGTCTGCTGCCACTGGCTCTGCTCCATGAGGGCGATAGATTGCTGGATAATAAGGGTGTGCGGGTTAGTGGATTTCACGCCGGCGGTGCTGGGTTCCTGGGCAAGTGATTGATTTCCCACTGTAATAAGTGTGAATATAATACTGAGCAGTAATATTCTGAGATGATTGCCGAGCGGTGTCATGTGATCGTTTAAACGATGTATTCTAAGAAAAATTAGCCTTATCGAGAAGATATTGCAATGAGGCATGTAGTATTTTGAGGTGATTTTTAGATAAAAGGGTAATGAATGGTGTGACTCGGATTGCCCGGCGTGAGGTCAATCCCTACCGGTAACCTTCGGTTTCCACAGGGTAGGGCACGATCTGGTAGCGCACGATCGCCGAGCGTGCCGCCTTATTACTGGATATAAATGGCTAGGATTTTATTGTTCATTTTTATTTGAACGTTAGTGGGTTTTAAGTTACTTAATGAGTAATGCTTGAAGGTAAAGACACGGAGATGGACCCGACTGAGGACAACACTGGCGCGAATGAGGAGCTGGAGGCGATGGTGCGCGAGTTCTTTGCCGATGCGGTGAAGGTCCTTGGGTTGCCGAAGAGTGTGGGTGAGATCTATGGGTCATTATTTATCAGTAGGGAGCCGCTATCACTGGATGATCTGGTGGAGCGTCTAAGCATAAGTAAGGGGAGCGGGAGTCAGGGGCTGAAGATGTTGCGGACCTTGGGTGCGGTGAGCGAGGTTGAGGGGATAGCGGGACGGAAGGTTTTTTATGAGGCAGATGTGCAGCTGAAGAGTTTGGTGGGAGGGTTTATCCGGGAGGAAATACGGCCGCATTTATCAAGTGCGAAGGTCAAGATAGGGAATATGGATGCGTGTAATGTCAGTGAAGATGAGCATTATGATGAGCGGATCAAGAAGCTAAATAGCTGGCGTAAGCGGGCTGGGGTGTTGTTGCCTGTGTTGCAGAAAATCATTGGCAAGTAAAGTAAGTAGATGACGGAAGAAGCTAAAGAGAAATGGTATGTAGTGCGCGCGCAGACCAAGCGCGAGCATATTTCTGCGAGCTATATCCGCAAGGAGTTGGGGCTGGAAGTGGTGGCGCCGCAGATCCGCTACACGAAGGTGACACGTAGAGGTAAGGTGTTATGGAAGGAGGCGATGTTTCCGGGCTATTTGTTTGTGAAGTTTGATCGTGAGCTGGACGAGAAGGCAGTGTGCTATGCCCCTGGAGTGTTGAAGCTGGTAAGGTTCGGCGACTATGTACCCGGTATCGACGAGGAGTTTGTGCTGAATTTACTAGACCTTGTGGGTGATGAGGAGGTGCTAGATCTACAGCGTGGAGTCGAGCTGGGGCAGGAGTATGAGGTAGCAGATGGAGTTCTGAAAGGGAACGTCGGAGAGGTTGTGGAGGTGCTAGCAGGAGGTCAGCGGGCGATGCTGTTGATGGAGATGATAGGTGGTGAACGAACCATTGAAGTGGACGTCTTCTCGCTGCTTTTGCCGAGTCGTCCAGATCTAGACCCTAGGTGATTGATGCTTAATTGGTAAGATCTATGAAGGAAGCTTGAATTCTGCTAATCGATGGTTATATAGAGCTTAATAGAAGATAAATAAGACGTTTTGACTGATTTAAAAGATTTAACTATTTAGTTCATTTTTTATTGAACTAAATGAAGGATATGATGTCTTATCCATAGACGACAATGTTGTAATGACAGAGTTTAACAAAGAATTTTTATTGATTTGAAGGTTTCTTCCATTAAATGGAGGTGCGACCAAGGGCGGCAGCGCAAAAAGAATTTAATTCTAATTATTTTAAAATGATCGAAGTAAAGAAAATATGTTGTATCGGAGCAGGTTATGTGGGCGGCCCAACAATGGCGATGATCGCCGCGAAGTGTCCTGGGATAAAGGTGAGTGTGGTTGATATTAATGAAGCGAGAATTGCCGCATGGAATTCTGATGAGCTACCTATCTATGAGCCAGGACTCGATGAGATTGTTGTTTCTGCGAGAGGGAAGAATTTATTCTTCTCTACGGATGTCGATACGGCAATTGCTGAAGCGGATATTATATTCGTATCGGTAGGGACTCCGACGAAGACTTATGGTATGGGCGCCGGGAAAGCGGCTGACCTCTGCTACATTGAGGGGGCGGCTCGGATGATCGCGAAGGTGGCGAAAGGCCCTAAGATCATTGTTGAGAAGAGCACTATTCCAGTGCGAACCGCTGAAGCAATCAAGACGATCTTAGAAGCGAACTCTGAGCAAGGAACCTTCCAAGTGCTCTCTAATCCGGAGTTCCTCGCAGAGGGAACAGCAGTTGAAGATCTCAGCAACCCAGATAGAATTTTGATAGGTGGAGATCCATCTGATGAGGGCCAAGCAGCCGTTGCGGCGCTGGCTAGTGTCTATGGAACATGGGTACCAGATGAGCGGATCATCAGGACTAACTTGTGGTCCTCTGAGCTATCAAAGCTGGTGGCAAATGCATTTCTAGCGCAGAGAATTTCCTCTATTAATTCCATTTCAGCTCTCTGTGAGAAGACCGAGGCAGATGTGGACGAGGTGGCAAATGCGATTGGCATGGACTCAAGGATTGGCTCTAAGTTTTTAAAGGCATCGGTAGGGTTTGGTGGCTCATGCTTCCAGAAAGATTTACTAAATCTGGTTTATCTGAGTGGTCATTTCGGGCTTCCTGAAGTAGCTAACTACTGGCAAGCGGTGATTGACATGAATGAGTGGCAGAAGGAGAGGTTTTCAGCGAAGATCGTTCAGACATTGTTCAACACTGTCAGAGAGAAGAAGATAGCCATTTGGGGTTTTGCTTTTAAGAAGGATACCAATGATACCCGGGAATCGGCAGCTATCTATGTCTGCAGAGACCTGATTATGGAAGGTGCCAATGTCGCTATTTATGATCCACAGGTGGGAGCCGAACAGATCTATGCTGATCTGGAATACTTGGGCCTAGAGCGTGAGATGCTAGAGAAACGCATTATCTTTTGCGATTCCTGTGAAGAAGCTGCGAAGGATGCACATGGTGTGGCGATCCTCACTGAATGGGACGAATTTAAGGCGGTTGATTTTAAGCAAATATATGAAGGCATGTTTAAGCCTGCGTTCATGTTTGATGGTCGGAATATAATCGATGCTGCTCTTGTTAGAGAAGCAGGCTTTGATTTTTATTCGATCGGGAAAGGGTAGCTTGAATAGTGACTTGTGGATATCGAATTCCAGCACGACTCAAGACTCAACATTCGGTAACCATCACGTGCGTTACGGCGTTATACGTGACAGCACCCGATCACCGATCACCGCCCCCTGATCACTCATTTTTTTAAAATTAAAAACAATTTAAACACAGATATGGCAAAATTGAGTCCAGCTGAAAAAAAATCAATGAGAGAATTTGTGAAACAAGCGCCTCTCTCGCAGCCATCTGTTCCAGTATCACCCATTACAGAATACTTGCAGTATCTATCGCAAATCCCATTGGAATTTTCCCCGCCCAAGCCGGTTCGGTTTAGCGGTAATCATTGGTTGCTCTAGAGAGCCAAACCTCAACAACCCGAGTCCTAAAACTCCTCAAACTCCCCAAACTCCTCAAACTCCCACACTACATAACTACATTTTCATGAAAAAAATACTTATCACTGGAGGAGCCGGATTTTTGGGTTCACATTTGTCAGAACGGCTACTCAATGAGGGAAATAAAATTTATTGCTTAGACAATTTCTACACTGGATTTAAAAAGAACGTAGAGCATTTGTTAGATCATCCTGACTTTGAGTTGATCGAGCATGATGTGATTGATCCACTTCCTGATTTGGATGTGGATCAGATTTATAATCTAGCCTGCCCAGCATCACCACCACATTATCAACAAGACCCTGTATTCACGACCAAGACGGCGATTTTCGGGGTGATAAATTGTCTAGAGCTGGCTAAAAAGACCGGGGCCAGAGTGTTCCAAGCCTCAACCTCGGAAGTCTATGGAGATCCGTTGGTGCATCCACAACCTGAGTCCTACTGGGGGAGTGTGAACCCTATTGGCATCCGCTCATGCTATGATGAAGGCAAGCGAGTGGGCGAGACGCTGATGTTTGATTACCACCGGCAGCATGGTGTGGACATCAGAGTGGTTAGAATATTTAATACCTATGGACCGAGAATGAATCCTGAGGATGGTCGAGTGGTGAGTAATTTTATTGTTCAGGCACTTAGAGGTGAGGACATTACCATCTATGGCGACGGGAAGCAAACGCGGTCGTTCTGCTACGTGGATGATCTTATCGAAGGGTTTGTGAGATTGATGAATCAGGACGAGGTGACTGGTCCGGTAAACTGTGGTAATCCAGGAGAGTTCACCATGTTGGAGCTGGCTGAAAAGGTTTTGGCTAAGGTGAAATCTGAAAGCAAGCTCACATTCCATCCGCTACCAGGCGATGACCCTAGGCAGAGAAAGCCAGATATAACTCTCGCCCAGAAGCATCTAAACTGGGAGCCGAAGGTTAAGTTAAATGAAGGTTTGGATAAGGCGATTGAGTATTTTAGTGGGGAAATAAACAAACAGAATTAGAAGAATGAAAAAAGCTTTAATTACAGGTATCACAGGGCAAGATGGTTCTTATTTAGCAGAGTTTCTCTTGGAGAAAGGCTATGAGGTTCACGGGATTAAAAGAAGGGCGTCTTCGTTCAACACCCAGCGTGTGGATCATATTTACCAAGACCCGCATATTGAGAATTCGAGATTTCACCTGCACTATGGTGATCTAACTGACTCATCAAATTTGACTCGAATTTTAAGCGAAGTGCAACCTGATGAGGTCTACAATCTAGGAGCTCAGTCACACGTGGCGGTTTCATTTGAAGCACCAGAATATACTGCAGACGTAGATGCTCTCGGCACGCTTCGTTTACTAGAGGCAATCCGCTTCCTAGGTCTCGAAAAGAAGACTAAATTTTACCAAGCATCCACGTCAGAACTTTATGGTGAAGTTCAGGAGATTCCGCAGAAAGAGACCACTCCATTCCACCCGCGCTCACCTTATGCTGTGGCTAAAATGTATGCCTATTGGATCACCGTAAACTATCGTGAGTCTTATGGAATCTATGCTTGTAATGGGATTCTGTTTAATCACGAGTCACCAAGACGAGGAGAGACATTCGTAACGCGGAAAATTACTCGTGCACTCGCTAATATTTCACAAGGTATAGAAAAATGTCTACACCTCGGCAACATGGACGCACTGCGTGACTGGGGTCATGCGAAAGACTACGTCCGAATGCAGTGGATGATGCTCCAGCAAGACACTCCTGAGGATTTCGTGATTGCGACAGGGAAACAAATATCCGTAAGAGAATTTGTGAAAATGTCTGCGAACGAAGTCGGTATTGAACTTGAGTTCTCTGGTGAAGGTCTAGCTGAAGTGGCAACTGCCACTAAAGTAGATAAAACCATAGCAACGAGTGTGAATGTAGGTGATGTGATTGTAAAAGTTGATCCACGTTACTTCAGACCAGCGGAAGTAGAGACACTGTTAGGTGATCCTACCAAAGCCAAGGAGAAACTCGGATGGGTCCCTGAAATTACTGTAGAAGAAATGTGCGCAGAGATGGTAGCCTATGATCTCGATCAGGCTCGTCGTCACGCACTGCTGAAATCACACGGTCACAATGTATCTGTGGCGGTGGAGTGATCCGTGATCCGTGATCGGTGAGGGGGAGTCTCTGGTTCAATCAATTTCAAATTTCAAATTCCATAATCTATTATGACTAAGAAACTACTTATTTTAGGCGGCAGAGGAATGGTGGGGTCAGCTCTTGTTAGAGCGGCTAAAGCACGTGGAGTCACAGAGATTTTGACACCTACTAGTGGAGATCTGGATTTATGTAATCAAGCGGATACTGAGGCTTATCTAGCCGAGCATCAGCCAGATGAAGTGATCGTGGCAGCTGCAAAGGTAGGAGGCATCCATGCCAACAGCACCTATCCAGCAGAATTCATCTATATCAATATGATGATCGCGGCAAATACGATTCACGGCTCATACAAAGCAGGTGTGAAGCGCCTTCTGTTCTTAGGTAGCTCATGTATTTATCCTAAATTCGCACCCCAGCCAATGCCTGAGTCTTGTCTTCTGTCCAGTGATCTGGAGCCAACTAACGAAGCTTACGCGATAGCAAAAATAGCTGGGTTAAAGCTCTGCGAATACTATCGCAAGCAATACGGTGTCATGTATCACTCTGCAATGCCTACTAATCTCTATGGTCCAGGAGATAATTATCACCCTGAGAACTCACATGTTATCCCGGCGATGATTAGGAGGTTTCATGAGGCGAAAGAAGCTGGTCTGGAGACTGTGCAGATCTGGGGCACTGGCACACCTAAGAGAGAGTTTCTCTACGTGGAAGATTTAGCAGATGCTTGCTTCCATTTACTAGACCTAGACACACCGCCAGATATAGTAAACATGGGCTACGGGGATGATGTGAGTATTTTAGAGTTAGCTCAGACCGTGGCGAAAACGGTGGGTTATCAAGGTGAGATAACAACGGATCCTAGTAAGCCAGATGGGACTCCTCGTAAGTTGATGGACAACACCGTTCTCCGCTCACTGAATTGGTCACCAAAAATAGATTTAGAAACCGGTCTAATAATTGCCTACAAATGCTTCCTAGAAGCCGAAGCAGACGGAAGTCTGAGAAATAAGTAGGTTAGGGAGTTATGGAGTTATGGAGTTATGGAGTTATGGAGTT
>CAWVXI010000061.1:0-9644 GCA_963934155.1 uncultured Verrucomicrobiales bacterium
AACCAGAACAACAACCAGAACAACAACCAGAACAACAACCAGAACAACAACCAGAACAACAACCAGAGCAACAACCAGAGCAATAACCAAGATCGCACAGAGAAGAAAGTTGAACTCACTGGTCCAGCAGTAGCGGTCAACGGAATGTTAGAGCTCGCTCCTAAAGGTTTTGGATTTCTAAGGACTCTTGATAAAGGACTAGAGCAAGCCAATGATGATGTCTTTGTGACACCAGACCTCATCCGCATTTACGGGCTTCGCCTCGGAGTCTGGATCCACGGTGATGCCATGCAAGGACCTCGCGGACTACAGCTCACCACACTCACGACCATCAATGGGAAAACTCCCGATGAAGCACGTAAGCTACCACACTTTGAAGAATTAAAAGCAGTCAACCCAAACAAAAGAATCTCACTAGAAACCACCCCCGAGCGATTCACCACTAGAGTACTCGATATCATCGCCCCAGTGGGTAGAGGCCAGCGTGGACTCATCGTTTCACCGCCTCGTTCAGGTAAGACCACCCTGATGATGCATATGGCTGAGGCTGTAAAGGAGAAGTATGAAGACACCATGCACCTCATGATTTTACTCGTCGATGAACGTCCTGAGGAAGTCACAGAATTCAGGCACAGCCTGCCTGATACAGAAATTTACGCCAGTTCAAATGACTCTGGCCCCAAGAACCACTGCCGCGTCGCCGAGCTATGCGTTGAGCGTGCTAAGCGGCTCGTAGAATCTGGCGAGCACGTCTTCATCCTGATGGATTCAATTACTCGCCTAGCGCGCGCTTACAATGCGGCCCTTGGTGGGGATAAATCTCGTGGTAACAACAGAGGCATCCAGTCTGGCGGCATCATTACCGGTGCGCTAGAAATGCCACGCAGACTCTTCGCCGCAGCGCGTAATACCCGCACCGCTGGATCACTCACCATCGTCGCTACGGCATTAGTCCATACCAACTCACGCGCAGACGATGCCATCTTCCAAGAGTTCAAAGGTACTGGTAACATGGAACTAGTTCTCGACCGCAGAATTGCTGAGAAATACATCTACCCAGCGGTCGATATTTTCAAATCCGGCACACGTAGAGAAGAACTCATCCTACCAGAGATCAGCCTCAACAAAATCCACCTCATCAGGCGAGGCCTAGCAGGTCACCGCCCAGAAGAAGCCATGGAGCGCCTCACCTTCTTCCTCAAGAGGTTCGACAACAACGCGCAGATGCTGCTAGAGATCAAAGGCTAAAAATACCCGCGCCAGACCGGGATCGCCGAGCAAACCGTAATACGCAGTAAACAAGACTGGCACCTTTAGCCTTTTGTAGTTGCGCCCTCTTTCGATGCTTAGGATCCCAGTTGCTTTTCCTTCTGTTATTTATTTTGAGCAATCTGTTTTCTCAATCAGGTCTCTGGATGGCCATCTGCCTAGTGCAGGGCTGTAGTGCCTGTATTTGTAGAGGTAGTAGCCACTGACTTCATCAAGTCTGCGAGTATTCCACATGATCTGGTTATTGATCTGTGATGATGACTGGACTGTTCCGCAGTTGTTGTAGATAGTGACTTCGCCGAATGCCGTGTAACGATAGTGTTCGTTTCGGTCGCCTGAATCGTCTGAGACTGCATAGACGCAGTCTAGGTAGTTTTTCCGATACCACTCTAGATCGAATTTGCTGCCGTCTACTGCTATAACATGGTTGTCTAGATCATATTTCACTGCTTAAAATTTAGTGTTTATTTCGTAGTCGGTCAAGTTGCCTTTTAGGCCGTGGATGCTGCCGCTGGCGGCTGCGAGGGCTTACTAAGACTGTAGATGACATACCCACCCCACCAAAAAAATCACCACTACTATTCCTACAACAACCACCTCGTAATGGCACTGAGTTTGCGTGTTGGCTTAGGCGATGAATTTATCCATATGGGGCTGGAGTATTATTCCACGATCTTAAATATTGACCCCCAGTGGTGACTGAGCATGTACATCTCGCCTTGTGGATCAAGAGCGAAGGAGCTGATGCTCGGGATCGTTTTATCTTGAGATGTTAAATGATCATTCCAGCTCTGGTGCTGAGTTGCTTTGCCATTCTCGTAGGTGAATGACCAAATGTTAGATTTGGCGTAGTCGGAATAGAAGTACTGGCCTTGGAGAGACTTTATTTTGCCACGGTAAACATAGCCACCCGTGATAGATAGACCGTCATTGCGCTTGTATGTGTGGACGGGGTCAATGTTGTTTTCGGGACGGTCACCTGCGATGTCCTTCTTCGGGGTGGGCTGATTACCCTCCCGAAGCCTCCAACCAAAATTTGCACCGGCTAGCTTGCTGTGACTCACGACATTAACTTCCTCATGAGCATTCTGTCCTACATCACCGATGTAAAATGTGTCGCCATCCCAGCTACAACGCCATGGATTACGCAGACCAATGGAAAGAATCTCTGGCTTCGCTTCTGTCTTGGTGACCTCAGCATAGTTTCCTTTAGGGATTGAGTAGCCAGTCTTAGCAGAAACATCGATACGCAATACCTTGCCTAACATCGAATCTAAGTCCTGCGCTCTCGCTTTAGGGTCATTTGCAGCACCGCCGTCGCCAGTGCCAATATAGAGCATTCCATCAGGCCCGAAGCCTAGCCACCCGCCATTGTGATTACCAAAATCCTGACTGAACTGAAGTAACTTTTCTTCAGTGATATCCTTAACACTATTCATCGTGAATCTTGAAATAACGGTGTCTCCCTCAGTGCCCGTGTAGTTGAGGTAAAACCTCTGATCCGACTCAAAATCAGGTGAGAAAGCAATCCCTAACAGACCTTGTTCGTTGGACTTCGAGCGCACCTGGTCAGTGAGATCAAGTAATGGCTTATCTACTAGCTGTTTCTTTTGCCTATCATATAGTCTGACTCTGCCTGGCTGTTCTAGGATATAAAGAAAATCTGTGCTTCCCGCGGGAGCTGCCATGCAGACCGGCCGCTTGAGGCCATCAATAAGCTTTTCTGCTCTGGGTGCGGCAGTGACTGAAGATCCCGTGGCAATGAGGACGAGCATTAGATGCGTAATAGTGCGTTTCATAGTTTTATATTTGTTGTTTAAAATATCACATTTTTTGTTTTCTTCAAGTGACGCTGAGTAAAAGGTTTCTCGTCATTATGAAAAGAAAGGTTGCCATCTGTGTGGTTTGAGAAATTTTGATTAATAATGATCGTTTGGGTGCTCTTAAGTATGAACAAAGGCTCTTGATCTTTCTTCTGCAGAATTAGACGAGTAATGAGGTCCCCGTCATCTCACTAGGCTGTTCAACACCCATCATGTCTAGCAAGGTAGGTGCGACGTCAGCCAAGATCCCATCATTCACTCTCACAGCACCCGCATCCTCAGCCACGTAAATGGCGTGAACCAGATTTGTAGTATGAGCGGTGTGTGGTGAGCCATCTTCGTTGATCATTTTCTCACAATTACCGTGGTCCGCTGTGATGAGTAGTTTACCACCAAGCCTCAACGTTTCCTCAACCACGGCCTTCACCCCATCATCGATCGCTTCGCATGCCTTCATCGCCGCTTTGACAATGCCTGTGTGCCCCACCATGTCTGGGTTGGCGAAATTAAGTATCACTAGATCATAATCCTTCAAGCGCGAGACAAGTTCAGCAGTCACTTCTGGCGCACTCATTTCTGGTTGCAGATCGTAGGTGGCTACTTGTGGAGACTTCGCTACGTATCTGTCCTCACCAGCAAATGGAACCTCCTCGCCGCCATTAAAAAAGTAAGAAACATGTGGATATTTCTCCGTTTCAGCGATTCTCAGTTGGGTCTTCCCGGCTGCTGAGACTACTTCACCTAGCACATTTTTCATACTGCTAGATTGATAAGCTACCTCGCAGTCATACTTGGCATCATATTCTGTAAGCGTCACGTAGTGCGTCTTAGGGTGCACTTCTTTATCAAATCCCACGAATGCCTCGCCATCTAGAAATGCATTCGAGATCTGTCGCGCGCGATCTGCTCTATAGTTAAACCAGAACACCACATCACCATCATTGATGCGCTGCTCATCAACACCCTCCAGAATATACGGCTTGATAAATTCATCTGTCTCCCCCTTCTCATAAGCATCCGCCACAGCAGCACTCGCTGAATCCTTCCACTCCGTCCCTCTGCCTAGCACGATGGCATCCCACGCGAGTTTATTCCTCTCCCATCGGGTGTCCCTATCCATCGCATAATATCTACCGATCACGGTAGCGATCTTCGCTTTCGTTCCTGAAATATCACTCTGCAGTCTCTCTAAATACCCCACTCCTCCCGTCGGAGATGTGTCACGCCCATCGGTGATAGCGTGGATATAGACATCTTTCACACCAGCCGCATCCGCCGCCTTCACGAAGGCTGCCAAATGATCCTGATGGCTATGCACACCACCGTCAGAAACTAAACCGATAAAATGAAACCGCTTGCCATTTTCCTTCGCCACCGCGAAGGCTTTTTGCAGCGCCTCATTTTGCTGCAATTCACCATCTGCGATAGATTTATTAATTCTTGTCAGATTCTGATAGACCACTCTCCCAGCACCTAGGTTTAGATGTCCCACCTCGCTGTTTCCCATCTGTCCATCTGGAAGTCCCACATCCAGTCCGGATGCGCTCAGCATCCCTTTTGGATAGTTCTGATACATCTCTTCATGAAATGGAGTAGCGGCTAGCTCTGTTGCATTTCCATCTTTAGCCGCTGTCATACTCCCGCCTGGGTTCACACCCCATCCATCTCTGATTATTAAAACTACTGGTTTCTTGTTCATCTTGGTATCCTTATACATCGACTCCCTCAGATAGGCAACATTCTACTTAAATCTCTACTGCCGGTTCACCTGCTCAAGAACGATGGGAAGCGAATAGCGTTTACCATTTCTGATGATGTAGAGCTGAGTCATGGTGGTGGATGCGGTGCTGAGCACCACTTGGTAGAAGTGCTTCACGTGATAGATCGGCGTGTTGTTGATCTGGTAAATGATGTCACCTGGGAGGATTTTCCCTGCTGCTAGGCTGTTAGGGAGAACATGCCGGACACCCACTCCGTTTACTGATGAGGGTCCGAGGTTGATCGGCTGGATGCCGATGGCATTGAGGATACTCTTCGCTTGATAGTTACTGAGATTTAGTGCCGGAGTGGTCGATATACCTACATCCACTTGGGAAATTTTTGCATTGAGTGTCTCTCGTTTATTTTCTCTCCACACGATGATTTCTACTTCTTTACCGATTGCTGATTTCTGGATTAGAGTCATGAGATCTGCGCCGCCTGTGATTGGAGACTGATCAAACTCGATGATGATATCTTCCTGCTGAACACCCGCCTTGGCAGCAGGTGAGCCATCCGCCACCTCATGCACTAATACTCCGCCATCTTCTTTATAATTATAATACTCACGGACCTGTGGAGACCCGATGTCATCTGCATAAATACCCAGATAGCCACGCATAGGCCGCTGGTATTCTAGTAGATCCATGAAGGTCTTCTTGACGATATTAGAAGGAATGGCAAAGCTGATCCCTTGAAAACTTGGATTCTCTTTATCGCTGGAAAAAATTGAGGAATTTATCCCCACAATCTCGCCTAGGACGTTCACCAATGGACCACCTGAGTTACCTGGATTAATGGCTACATTGGTCTGGAAAAGTGATGGTTGCCTGTCTGATCTAGAGCTTCTTCGGGCGGAAACAATCCCATTTGTCACTGATCTTCCGATGCCGAAAGGATTGCCAAAACCGAGCACAATATGCCCTTCTCGAACCTTATCCGAGTTACCAAATTTCAACGGGCTGAGCTTTTCATCAGACTCTATCTTAAGTAGCGCAATGTCAGTTGAGGGATCAAAGGCGATGAGTTTTGCCTCATACTTATCTTCGTTAGCGAGGGTGATGATGATCTGTTGTTTATCTGCAATGACATGATGGTTGGTAATGATATGCCCTTCCTCTGATACGATCACTCCAGAGCCCTGGCCCTTGACGTTTTTAGGAAGACTGCCAGTGCGCCCAAGTCTATCGGTGACGCGGGTTCGCTTGGTGCCGGTGGTATCTACATTGACTACCGATGGGCGGACGGCTTGGGCTATCTCAGCATACTCTAGGCTTAGTTTAGTTAGATTAGGTACAGCAGATACCGCGACTGGAGAAGTCTCTGGTAGCGTGACGGAAAGATCTGAATACTCCCCAGTATCATTAGCTGAGGCAGACGGATTCTGTTTTAGAAAATCAAATAACCCTGGCTTCTCAGATAATTTTCTTACCCCGATAGTGACCAGTAGTGCACTGGCGAGGACGATGAATAGGATGATGAATCTACGGTAGCTATCTTGCATAGTTTTTGAAATTAATTTTTACCAACTCACTGCGACCTCCAACCTTTCGCCGCCTTTGTCATCGTAGTGGATCAGACCCTTTTCAATACCGTATTCGTGCACCCCTTTGGTTACCTTCACATCATAACAGCAGTATTCTGCTATCTTCATCATGAAGGATTCGTCTTTAGTTTTTTGGAATTGGTTCCACCAGCGTAGCGCGTCAAGGCCATCGGCCGTCTTGCCAGTGCCTAATGATGAGGTGGCAATGGAGTCCAGCTTGAGGCGGAAATCTAGCTTCTCTTGGAGGTCCAGCATCATGTCTAGATTAAGGGTCTGACTAGCCAGATCATAGATGGTGTATGCCTGGAGTACAGAGTAGTCAAACTGGATATGATTGTAGCCCACCACCAAGTCTGCTGCGATGAGTTGCTTCACCAAGTCATCGACATGTTCTTCATCATAGACGTGGTATTCCCCGGTCTTAGTCGAGTAAGTGACTCCTACGGACATTCCCATTTTGTCTTTGTGTTTACTACCGCCCACCGCGGAGAAGCTCTTTTTTGTTTCGAGGTCGAAGTAAACAATGTCTTTCATGGTAGCGGTATAATGAGATTTTTATGAGTGGCTGTGAAGCAAATACTAGGATGGATTCCAAGCTTTTAAATTTTCCAGCGTTGGGATTAGCTCTGGTGGAACCATATAATTAAAGAGATAGCTCGCCGCAATGATTACCAAAACGTAGCCAATGAGCTTGGCTGCAGTGAACGGTGCGCAGCGGGTGATATTATTCTGAGGTATATCCCATAGAAACTTCCCATACTTAGTTGCGATGAACCATGAGAACGGAATAGAAATAATCACGAATGGAGACTGCATAGCAAAGCCCAATACCCAGACACGAACTGACCTAATTAGCGATGTCGTGAAATTTAGCCTCTGGCCATCACTCGCTCTGAGCCTGATATTTAGTAGCCACTTTCCGGGTGTGGTGCCTATGTATGATAGAGCAAATCCGTCAAGTAGAAGGTAAGGCACATGAAACAAAAGCCTCATTGTCATGGTCTCAGTGAGGGGATTCATTCCCATTTGAACTTTGATGATATAGATCAATGTCGTATAAAGCGAAAAATCTAATACCCGAGCAAAAAAACGTCTTATCGGATAAATCGGTTCAATCTTCAAGCTCTGAGAACCTGTTTTAGAACCTCCACTAACGAGCTCTCTTTTTAAAGAATCGATTAGTTCAGAGGAACGTTTTTCTTCCTCTTGAAGCACTTCTCCTGAAGTAGGCTCATTAAAGTAAGATGAATAGGTAGCGACATCTCCGAGCGTGACCCAGTCTTCTGCGCCCTCATACCAAGCGGGAGTGTCTGCGTGTAGTTCATCGTCCGTGATACGATCTCGAATATCGTAGACTTCATGTGGACCAGTGCGCTCGCCATTTTCTAATAACCAAATTTTCATACTTACATATTACGTAGAGATTTAGCCGCGTCTGCTCTGGATGCTATCCAAGCTGGGACCAGTGCCGCGAGTGTGCAGAGGATGAATGCGCCGATGCATACGGCCCAGATCTGCACAGGATTAATAATGTGTGGCAGTGTCGGCACTCCATAGTAATCTTCTGGGAATGGATTGAATCCAGCGGCAGTGAGGCTGCCTTGAATGAGATCGAGATTCGCTAGAACAACGAGTGCGAGAAGCCAGCCAATAATCGCACCCAGTATTCCCACAATGACTCCTTGGAAAGTAAAGACCTGCGTGACTTGGCTCGGCGTGGCACCGAGTGCTTTCATGACTCCAATCTCGCGCTTCTTCTGGTAAGTGATGGTGAACATCACGGCTCCGATGGAGAATACCGCAATCAGAATGATGAACGAGAGCGCGATCGTCATCATGGTTTTCTGGCTGCTAATCAGCGAGAATTGCTGCTTATGATGCTCCATCCAGGTCTGGCCCTCCCAGTTACCAGTGATGATTTTATTGAGATCTTTTTTCAGATGCTCTGCTGCTTGGTAGGGGTCTTTTAAGGTGATCGCAATACCCTGCACTGCTCCTGAGTCCCCCGCTCCGGCTAGTTCCTGAGCTAGCAACATCGGGGCAAAAATATCTGGGCCTGGAGCAAACGGATCTGTCTGGTAGATCCCTACAATGATCACGTCCTTTGACAGAGCTATCTCGCTAATAGCATTAGCATCCATCTTATGGATATCGAGCGTTTTGATTTCCTGAAGAAGGTCTAACGCAGATTGTTTCGTTCCTACTGGATAGAAATTATAGCCGTTCGCATCGTCCGGATCATACTCGGTCGAGTTAAGAATGTCTTTAATCAGAGCTTCTAACATTTCGTGCTCACCTTTACGAATCTCAGCATTATGCCACACTTGGATCTGATCTTTGATTGCTTGCGCTTGAGGATTTAGCATTGCCTCACGCGGCTCATCTTTTGGATTCCTACTGAGCGTTAAATACTGTTTGATCTCAGTAATGACCTTTTCAATCTGTTCTGGAAACTGTTCTTTCAGTGGCGAGTAACCTTGTTGATCACGAAGTGGTTTTAGCTGTTTAAGATTTCTGTTAGAGATGATTTCTATTTTATCACCTAGCATGATGCCGGACTGCTGAGCGAAGACAGAGGAGATCGTCGCGTTGTAGCCCTCGCCCATCGGTTCGCCCTCTTTAAGAAGTTTATTGAAATCTTCCATCGCTTCCTCGTTAGCTGTATCTAGCCCTCTCATCCTAGAGGCCGCGATGCCACTATTTATCTCAAGCAGCACATGATCTTCTACCAAGGGATAAGCATTCTCCACACAGGGCTGCTTTTTCAGCTCCTCCATGTGAGCACGCCATTGGTCTTCGATAGTAACTTGCGTGCCATCTGGATTCACCTCATAATCCCACGCTTTCACATATGACGTGATGTGCGGAGCTCTGCCTAAGACGCGCGTCTTGATCAGATCCTCAAAGCCATCCATGACAGATAACACCACAATAAGCACCATGACTCCGATGGCAACACCCGCGAGTGAAATCAGCGTGATGACAGAGACATGGGTGCGGATAGGATTCAGATACCGAAGTGCGAGTAGAAGACTAAAGTTTTTCACCATTTAGATATTGGTATGAGCGGGTGACATGGGTTGGTTGATAAGATGATGTCTCAGTGAGACTGTACCAGAAATTCGCATGTTCCCGTGTATTGTCCATGGTAAAATGAGTCTAAAATTTACAGGGAAATCTACACTAGTGTCGCGTATTTCTTAAAATGTAGGTTGCATGGAGAAAAAGTGATTGCATGCGAGGGTAGA
>CAWVXI010000062.1:0-9601 GCA_963934155.1 uncultured Verrucomicrobiales bacterium
AGAATACAAAGCATCTGATGCCAAAGAGGTGGCGGCGATCTACGGTGTGAAACTAGAACAGGTCGTTAGCTTTCCGAAGGCGGAGTTTTAAGCTTACTAATCGTTTCTTGAATAGGCATCGTTAGAGCCTTGATTTGATCCAGAGCAGCGAGTGTTTCTTTGGCTCCTAATGAGATGAAATATTCATAACGCTCATATTCATTCCAGGCTGAGTTCATGCAGACTGGGAAGATCGCTACATCAGCTTTCTTGCAGGCATCATGCGCTATTCTGATCTGTGCTGCTTTGAGGCTGCGACGCAGAGTGTCTAACATATTCCCTTTTGCCACGGGATTGTATTTTTTCCCGAGTGAGGAAATTTTTGATTTGATCCAGGCACTGGCACTATCGCTATCATCCTGTTCATTGGCGAGTACAACGGCTTCTACCGCCTCGTCAGAGTCTAGATCATCCAGCGTGGGAGTGGTGCTTACGGCGATGACGTAGTCCACATCGGTGTATTTTTTTAATACGCTGACAGGGACAGGATCCACCACCCCGCCATCTACACAGCGGATGCCGTTGACCTCAACGGGGACGATGATTCCCGGCATGGCACAGCTAGCGTGGACCGCTTCTAATAGGCAGCCAGAGTTGAAGACCACACGCTGGTAGTTTTCCAGATTTGCCGCAATGGCGATGAACTTCCTGTCGAGTTCTTCTATCTTCGGGTTGCCAATCGCGTTCTCTAAATGATCCTTTAATTTATGCCCATAGAAAAGCCCCTTGATCGGCGGTATTGCTGGGTCGGCCAGTTTTTTAAATGAATCCTTATCGCGCATCTCAGCGGCCAAGTGGATCATTTCGTCCGCAGACATTCCAGATGCCCAGAGCGCACCGACGTAGGCGCCCATACTGCATCCTGATACAGCATGGATTGGGATGTCATGGTCTTCTAGCACCTTAAGTACACCCATGTGAACCAGAGCCTTAGCACCGCCACAGCCGAGCGCGAGCCCTATCCTAGGCTGTCGCATGAGGGGTTCTGGCTTTGCTGGAGTGCGTTTGATGAGTTTACTAATGAATGAAGGTAGCTGCATTAAGGTGATTAATGATTTATGGCTAATCAATAAGTTGATCTGGAAGATAGTCAAACCATGAAATTACTAGTTTTGGGATGTTTTTATATTTTTTTTGCAGAATCGTCTTTACATGCAGTGGATTCTGGGTAGTTTTCGCCATTCAACCACAGATTTTTTATAGACATGAAAGTTTTATCATCACTAGCTTCAATGAAGCGCCGCCACGAAGACTGCCAAGTTGTAAAGCGTAAGGGAACCCTCTACGTTATTTGCAAATCGAACCCTAAGTTCAAAGCTCGCCAGGGCACAACACGTGGCACTAAGCTATCTAAAAAGGGCGTTAAGTAGTCCTTTTCTTAGATCGTTATTAGTCAATTTTATTGAAAGCTCTCTTCTGTTATGGAAGAGAGCTTTTGTTGTTATTTAGTACTTAATCTGAACTGATTTTACAAGGGAGTGATTTACGGCTTTTCAGACGGTGTTGGATTGGTTAATTGGTAGCCTATGTCAGAATGTGAATCATTAGGTGAGGAAGATGTTAAGGTTGTCGATAAGACAGCGTTGAACAGACGCCCCACGTTTGCCATCGTCTGTGGTTTACTAGGCCTGGTGGCATTTATTCAACTAGTGATGGTGGGTGTGGCGCTGGCCACTAGGGTGGGTGAGACTCGAGTGGTAGAGGTGACTGAGGCCGGTGAAGTGAGGGTGGTGTATATTCCTACAATAGCCGATGCGATGCCAGATGTTGAGAAACAGCAGCCTAGAAGTTATGATGATATTTTAAAAGCTTATGGTAAGGGTGCTGCAGGCGGTGCAGATTATCAATTGACAGCTACTAAGAAGGTCCCACGCAAGCGGACTGCGGGTGTCGGCATAAGGCCTAAACAAACAGCAGATCAGGGGAGATTCATGCCAGTCAAGAATAGCCGTGTCGAAAAGCTGGTGGAGGAAGCGAGGAGCTTTCATCTGACTGGTGATGTGGTGCGTGCGGTACTTAAGCTCGCCGAGGCTGAAATCATCGATGCCGCTGAACCTGCTATCATTTACCGCAGGGCGCTGATCTTTGAGGATATGCGGAACTGGGAGCGTGCGGGGGATGAGTATGATAAATTATTTGCCCTCGGACCAGCAGCGGGGACATACTATGAGATAGCCACTGACAAGATAGCGAACGGCTTGAAGGCTGCGCCGGACGTGGTGTCATTTCAGCTGGGGAATGTGGTGCAGCGTGTGAGTGCAGATCAGCTTACATCACGTGTCATCATCCCGGTGCGCCGACTTACGGATCGCGAGGTAGAGCCATCGCAGATTGATGTAAGGATTTTCTTCTACGATATCGTGGATAATAAGGTTGTGGAACCCGTGCCCCAGCAGCGCGAGCAAAATATCCAGAAACGCTGGATCACTGAGCCTACTGACTGGTCGCAGAATACCGAGGAGAGCGCGGAAGCGGTCTATCAACTCCCTGCACTTCAGCTGGCGGAGGTGCATTTATTTGGCGAGAGGCGCTACTTCGGACATGTGGTGGAGCTCTATTACAAAGGGGAACTTATGGACCAATTCGCTTATCCAGGAAGGTTACACGGGATACACGCTAAGGACCAATACAAGCAGCACATTGACCCAGAGATGCTACCGTATGATATCCTTCCAGGACTGGAAGGCTTAGATGGGGAAGGGATGCTCTTGCCTACACTGAAAGAATGAGTTGGTGATGTTCCATGATGGCTAGTTACTTCGGTTTCCGTATCCATCTCCGACTTCGGGTAGAATGGGCAACTCGAACGGTATTTTCTTTTTCCTGAGCACCGCAGCCATGACGAAGCTGCTGTTTGCATAGTGATGTTCTGCCGCCACAAAAATAAACATCGGATGGCTCTTTGAGCGTCTTGTATTGCCCTAGATTTATTTCTAGGGAGACGGTAATTCATCAAATACACGAAGGCAAAAACAAATATCTAAGAAGAATCTGCTTGAAATGGCGGTTCAGGAGACTACATCTAGCATTCGTCTAATTGAATATCAGTAATCAGTCCGTTCAACGATATCTAGTCTGAATTCCACCCACTTAATCCCATATTTCATCATGCCATTCTTCCGATCAGTTCACTCCAAAAGCAAACCCCTCATGTTCACAGCCCTTTGTTTGCTTAGCTGTCTGCATTCCCTCCTGTATGCAGAGAAGCCCAATGTGATTCTTGTTATGGTGGACGATCTAGGGTATCAGGATTTGAGTTGCTACGGCCATCCAGTGATCAAGACGCCGGTCCTCGATCGGCTTGCTGCGGGAGGGGTAAAATTCACAGATTTCCATTCAGGGGCGACAGTTTGTACGCCATCACGGATGGCTCTAATGACAGGTTCTTATCCCACCCGACTCGGATGGACTAAGGGAGTTGTGGGCTATAAAATGGGGAGTAATGAGGGCATGAACTCCAAGGCTCTAACCATCGCTGAAATATTTAAATCGGCAGGCTACGCCACCGCTATGTCCGGCAAATGGCACATTGGGAATCAGAATGACACCGATCCAAACGCGCAAGGCTTCGATAGTTTTTATGGTCTAGAAATGAGTAATAACCAGACGAAAAAGATCCTGCGTGATGGCGAGATTGTTGAGAACCCTTTTGAAAATAGGCTGCTAACAGAAAAGCTCACAAAGGAAGCAATAAGAGTGATCCGCGAGAAGAAAGACCAACCATTTTTCCTCTACCTTCCTTATACCGCTCCCCATTTTCCAGTAGAGGCGCATCCAGATTGGAAGGGCAAGTCTGCCTTTGGTGCCTATGGAGATGTCGTTGAAGAGGTAGATTTCAGGATGGGGGAGATCATGAATGAGCTAAAGAAGCTCGGGCTAGAAAAGAAAACCATCATTGTATTCTGCTCTGATAATGGTCCCAACCCAAGGGAAAAAGCGAACTGCTTTCCTTATCGCGGCGAGAAATGGTCTGCCTTGGAAGGGGGAACACGGGTTCCTTGTATCATCTCATGGCCAGGAAATATTCCTGCGGCAAAGGTTTACAACGGCTTAACCAGTGCAATGGACTTGATGCCAACATTGACTGAGGCATGCGGTATTGATTGGCAGGGCATGACTAGGGGGCAGTCGAAGATTGATGGTTTGAGCGTGTGGAAAAGCCTGCATGAGAAAGCTGTTCATCCACGCAAAGAACTACTTTATTGGCATGGGATGGAGCGTGAGCCTCAGTCAATCAGAATAGGTGACTGGAAATTGTTTTTCGATCGTCGCAATGCGTTCGAGGGTCCAGGTACGTCGCGTATAACCAAGGAACAAGCTGCGAAAATTGCGCTGTATTGTGAGGGTCTTAAAGAAGATCAGTCTAATCCTCCGATCCTCTTCAATGTTACCAATGACCCTGGCGAAACGGTCGACCTAAGTATAAGGTTCCCTGACAAGGTAAAGGCATTGCGAGAACGTTCTCAGCATCTCATGAAGCAGATCATAGAGGACGGGATTCTTCCGCTTTCGAAGCCCAAAAAATAAGCACTGTGGCGGGTGGTTTCGGCTGCTTGTTGTTCTGGTCGGCATGGATTCTTCAAGGAATCCCTTTTTGAGTTATTTACATGCTTTGTGATTTAGAATAAATAAATTTGATTATTGTGTGGCAGATAGGTAAGGTCGCTTTCAAGTTATTGAACATATGTCAGAGACCGAGCAGAGATTGACACCTGGGATGCAGGTGGGGGATTATTACTTACAAGAACTTGTCTATGAGGGGGCGACCACTCGGACCTGGTTGGCGCATCAAGTATCTGTGAGTCGTGAGGTGATCATTGATAGTCTTAATCGGGCAGTACATGAAGACGATGAGATAATCACTAACTATCTTAGCGATGTGCGGACGAAGGCGAAGGTGGATCACCCTTTAATCGGCTCGGTGTTTGAGGCGGTGTATGAGGAGGGTATTTGTTTTTATGCCAGAGAGAAAATTCCGGGTGTCACATTAGAGGGTAAGATCTTGAAACGCGAGAAGCTGAAGCCAGTGGAGCTGGTTCATGTACTGAAACAGGTGGCAGACGCTAATCTTTATCTAGAGTCTAAGAAGCTGGCATCACTACCACTTTATCCAAATCAGATATTCATCTCCGATACCGGAATGTGCAGGATCGTCAATATGGCTGTGGGCGGTAAACGTGAGTACAGTGTTTCTACTCAGGATAAAGTGATGCTCGGTGAGAGCTTTATGAAGTTGCTCAAGGTTAATGAGCCGGGCGCGACCCGAACTAGATCATTGCTGGGATACATGGCAGATAAAGAGAGAGAGATTCCACTGACTTGGGAACAGGTGAAGGAGCTTTCAGAAGGGGTAGAAAGGCAGCTTTCTGAGCCACTAGATACGACAAAGCTCAAGAGTTCTACCATGCTGATTAAGAAATCTGGAATGAGCAAGGAGGCATTAAGAAATCTCTGTATTGTCCTTGGAGTGATCGTATTTGGAGGTCTAATCATGATGATCATGACTCGCGAAAAGCCGCCCAAAAAGCGAGAGCTGACGGGAGTGGTGGCAGTGAATGTGAAGCGATTCATGAAAAATCACCAAGGTGCTAAACTGCGAGAATTCACCATCGATGCACATGAAGTGACGATTGCTGAGTATGCAAAATTCCTCAAAATATTGACCCCACAGATGGTGGATGATATCCAGCACGAGAGCCAGCCCTCTTATAAAGAATCCTATATTCCCGAAGACTGGGAGGAAATGTATGATGCGGCTAAAAGTGGTGATGAGTGGAATGGTCTTAAGATGAGTCTAAACTGTCCGGTAGTGGGTGTGGATTGGTGGGATGCCTATGCATTTGCAGGATTTCACAATAGAAGATTACCAACACAAGAGGAGTGGAACGCGGCGCTGCTTACTTCTGGTTCTAAACCGCTTGAGCTGAAACCCTCATCGTGGGGTGCCGTGGATCAGCAGAGTGAAGATATCACCGAAAACAAGATCTATGGGTTAGCGGGAAATGTTGCTGAATGGAGTCTCAAACTCAGTAAACAAGAGACAGACCCAATGGCAAAAGGCAAGAAACCAGTGATCTTTGGTGGTTCATACTCAGATGATTTAAATGCGACCTCAAGACGCTGGTTAGACCCATCAGACGATGACATAGACGCGAGAGATCTTCGCCGGCCATACATCGGATTTAGAACCGCGGGGCAACCCGAATATATAGAATAATAAACACAACGATACCATGAAAAATTTACTAACTATTTTCTCCATCACCATGCTGGTGCTGTTACAATCTAAGACAGCGAATAGCCAGATCTTGCTCTCCGCTAAGATGAGTAAGAAGCAATACCTAGCATATGAGGATGTGAATCTCTCCGTGACCATGACGAATAGGGCTGGGCAACCAATAGATTTTGTCAACAAGCTCAGAAGGAAATGGGTAGAGTTCATCGTAGAGCGGGGAACTGGGCAGACAGTTTTTGCGATAAAGGATGCGGTCTTCACTCCGGCTAGACTCAATACTGGTGAGACCAAGACATCAAGTTTCAGGCTGAATAATAGCTATGATCTTAGCCGGCCTGGTAACTACACCGCCTATGCCATCGTCAGGATGCCCGGGCAGGGTGTCCAAGAAGGCACACGGTCAAATAAAGTGCATTTCACCGTGATCAATGGTCACGCCTCATGGAAGCAGCGCGCTGGCGTGCCAGGCTCACCTGGAGATACAAGAGAATACAGAATCTTGAACGTGTCATCAAATCGATTCACTGAGCTCTTCGTGCAGGTAGAAGACGTCAAGCGCGGCAAGATGCTAGCTACTTATTCGATGGGTAGAAACCTAGCGTTTAGAGATTTTACAGCCACGCTAGACAATAAGAACCGCCTCAATGTGCTCTTCTTAACCACGCCCACTATTTATAGTCATACTGTGGTCGATGCCTCCGGGAAAACAGTGCGTAGACAGTATCATAAGAAAGGATCTGGAGGCAAAACTCCAAAGTTAATCACCACGAGTAGCGGAGTGGTAGGCGTGATGAACTCCATCCCCTATGATCCCAAGAAAGAATACGACCTCCGCAGCCAGATACATAATCTATCTGAGCTACCGCTAGGAATGTAGCGGTAGGGCTCTGGTGCTGATTAGATTAGCTCTCTTTTTATACCGTTGGGAAAGTTTGGATGATCACTAGAATCATTTTTACTGACATCCTCGCTTGGTCATTTAGAGTGGGGATATGAAGATACAGCATGTTCTTAACGCGGATCAATTCACTCGCTCAGATTTAGATGCCATTATGGCGCGGAGTGTGGAGATGGAGGCTATCATTACTGCGGGCGGATCTAAAATGTGTGATGGTAAAATTCTCGGGGCGCTTTTTTACGAGCCATCTACCAGAACGAGGTTGTCATTTGAGGTTGCGATGATGCGGCTCGGCGGCAATGTGGTATCGGAAACCGATGTTACCTTTTCATCTCAGACTAAGGGTGAGGTGATGGAGGATACCATCAGGATCGTGGGTGGCTATGCGGATGTTATCGCTATCCGAACCAAGGTGAAAGGCGAGGCGAAGCTCGCTGCTCATTACTCGCCAGTGCCAGTTCTCAATGGCGGAGATGGGACAGGAGAGCATCCTACGCAAAGCCTGTTAGATTTATTCACTATCGCTAAACATCACCGGATAGGTGAGGAGAAACTCAAGGTGGCGTTTGTGGGAGATTTAAAATACGGGCGAACGGTACACTCGCTTGCTAAGGTGCTACGGAACTATGATGGGGTGGAGATTTCCTTTGTAGCGCCTGAGGTAATCCAGATGCCGAGCGAATATATACAGAATGGAGACAGGGTCCACCTTGAGCTTTCAGACGAGGTGATCACTCAGTCCGATGTGATTTATGATACGCGGATGCAGAAGGAAAGATTTGATGATTTGGATCAGTACCACCTGGTGCGAAATACGTTTATCTTTACGCCGCAAATTGTAGGGCAGATGAAATCCACCGCCACCCTAATGCACCCATTACCGCGTGTGAATGAGATCCAGCAATCTGTGGATAAGCTTCCACAGGCCAGATATTTCGAGCAAGCTCAGAACGGAGTGCCGGTGCGAATGGCGCTTATCGCTGAGGTGCTGGGGTTGTAGTCTTATTAGGAATACTTGATCGCGTACTTGAGAGCCTTTATGGCATCAGCTGGGGAGACTAGTCCGTCTAGGAATACTCCTGGTCTGTCTGGATTCGCAGGGTAGATGATCATGAGTGGGATGCTGCCTTTTTTGGTTCTGTTAAGCTCGTTTTCTTCTGCTGGTTTATCACCTGTTAGATCGAGTTTGATTTTGCTTATGTTGTTAGACATGATTAGGTTTACTACTTCATCGCTTGAGAAGACACGCTTCTCATTTGCTTTACAAGTTAGTCACCAGTCTGCGGTGTAGTCTATCCATACGATGCGTTTTTTAGCGCGGGTCTGATCCACGAGTCCAGGCTTCCAGCTTGCCCAGCTGTGGATGTCATCTGGATTTGCTGCAACTGCCTGCTTCGCTTCTGGCTCGCTGGTCATGGCTTGATAACCTAAATATCCTCCATAGACGGTGAGGAGTAATGATAGGCCAAAGCCGATAGTGTAGCGCTTGGATTTGGCTATAAATGGTGGTGACCAAGTGCCGTAGATGAATGCTGCAGTGGCGAGAACGACTAGTGACCAGAGCATGAGAATGATGCCGTCTTGACCAGTCTGACCTATGAATGCGGAGAGCAGAAATACTACCGTAGCGAGTAGTGGGAATGCCATGGATTTCTTAAATGTTACCATCCAGTTTCCAGGCTTTGGTAATTTATTAATAAGCGCGGGGAAGAAGGATAGCACGAGATATGGAGCCGCAACTCCGAGCGCGAATACGGTGAATAGTATCATGGCTAAGAAAACGGTCTGCTGAAGGGTGTAGGTCATCGCTGTTGCAAGTAGTGGCGCTCCGCATGGAGTGGCGATGAGCGTGGTGAGGATACCACTGAAGAATGAGCCCTCGTAGCCTTTTTTAGCGTGTAGCTTTCCCCCAGCACTCGTGAGTGATGTTCCTACTTCGAAGACTCCATAGAGATTTAGCGCGAACATTGCCATTAGAATGATCATTGTTCCCACAAAGATAGGGTTTTTCATTTGAGAACCCCAAGCGACCCCGCTACCGGTGTTGTATCTAATGGTCAGGATGACCGCTGCGAGAATCCACATGGAGACGATGACTCCTAGTGTGAAGACGAGGCCGTGCATTTTTATTTTCTTAGGATCATTCCCTGAAAGCTGGACGAAGCCTAGGACTTTGACTCCCAGAACAGGGAAAACACACGGCATGAGGTTGAGGATGAGTCCTCCTCCGAAGATGAGTAGTGCGGCGAAGAGGAAGGTGGTTTTTTCAATTTCACCAATGATTGTTCCTTCTTTGTCGGTGATGTTTCCTTCTGCATCAGTAAAGAGATCTTCTTTATCGATAATATTTCCTGCATCATCAATAGCATTTCCATCGTCATCGATGCGGTCAAGTGTGATGATGCTGATTTTAGAATCGAGATCATATT
>CAWVXI010000063.1:0-9096 GCA_963934155.1 uncultured Verrucomicrobiales bacterium
GCCTTGGTTTCTTTTTCATTCATCTTTGTGCTCATGGCCTCGTACATGATCATGAAGCCGGTGCGTGATGCGCTGCCGAGCGACTGGGGGGACGTGAGTCTGGCACAGCAATGGACATACACCTTCATTGTTTCCACCATCGCAGTATTCGTTTATAACCTCTGCGCTTCCTTTGTGTCGTTACGCATTCTTGTTCCCAGTGTCTTTGTCTTTTTTGCGGCTTCTTTTCTGGGCATCTACGCCGCCTTTCAAGGCAAGGTGATCGAGGTTACCACACTAGGTAAGATTTTCTACGTCTGGAGCAGCGTGTTCTCGTTGTTTCATATATCGGTATTCTGGAGTTTCATTTCCCAGCACTACAATAAAGAACAGAGCAAACGTGTCTTCGGCTTTATCAACACAGGGGCGAGTGCGGGGGCGATATTTGGCCCTGCGATGATTCTCTTGCTTTCGCATCGGATCAACGAGGAAAACATCCTGCTAGTCACCGCCGGGGTTCTGCTGCTCACGCTTCCGTTGATCGCTATCCTCAATCGCGAGTTTGCCAAAAAAGAAGGAGATGTGAAATCACCTCAACTTAACTCGAACCCGTTTTCCGGATTCCAGGAGTTCATCACTCACAAGCGATTATTAGGAATTGCTTCCTTTATTTTCCTTTTCACCGGAGCCGCGGCATTTCTCTACTTTGCACAAAAGGAATTACTGACCGACTACTCACGAGCCGATCGCAAGCAACTTCTGGGTAGCGTTGAACTCGCAACAAACATCCTCACCATCATCATCGGTATTTTTGCAACCAATCGTATTGCGAGGAAATTTGGTATGCCGACCACTCTCTCGCTGGTACCTTTTGTTATTTGTGGTTTGCTTCTACTGGTCAGCATGAACCCCGCTATTATGTTCGTGCTTGCGCTGCAGGTGGTTCGCCGGTCAGGGAATTACGCCATCACCCGCCCAGCCCGCGAGATTCTTTTTACAGCCGTTGATCGGGAAGCGCGGTTTAAAACCAAACCTATCATCGACGTGGCTGTTTACCGCGGTGGAGATGTTTTCTGGATCTGGATCATTGCATGGCTCGGAGACGGATGGCTCAATCTCGGACTAGGGCCTATTCTTTGTGTGGGCGCTGGCGTTGCCATCATCTGGGGCATTGTGGGTATCTATCTGGGTAAAAAACACGATCATGACGATGAGGCGAATAGTCATGCTAATGCATAACAGCTCCCTTGGAAAAATGATATTTAAGAAATTTGGCTAAGCTCTTTGCTGGCTGTATGTATCTCAGTGCTCATCCATTCTGAAATTTCCGCTGGCGAGCCAAACGACATCACCAGGCTACTGCTTGATCTCGATGCTGCCAAGGGTGATTTGCGAGGCCAACACGCGGGCTTGCGAACTACTGGCCACCACTGGTGACAAGATCGATACCATCGCCGATCAGGTCGGCTACGCCAGCGGGGCGCATTTTTCCAACGCCTTTACCAAATGGGTCGGCCTCCGCCCATCGGAATATCGCGAAGGAAGAGCGAGTGGGAAGTGATGTTTTAAACATCAAAATCGAAGACGACAAGTCGCTCTAAACGCGGCTGGACAAGATCTACTACGAGTAGGTGATCTGGGTGGGGGAGATAGTCGTCGCGCTGTTGCGCAGTTTCAAATGTCATGATGAAGCCGTGGGTGAATCCGTCGTTGAGACCTTCAGCTGATTTATAGGGGCCATGCTCTACGGTGAGGAGACCGGGGATTTTGTTCTTTAGATCTACGAGAGCATGGAATGATTCATCTATCTGCTCTTGGGTGATTTCTGGCTTGAAATGGAATACTCCGAAGTGTCTGGTCATGATTTTTTATGTTTGGTTGTTAGATTGGTTAATGAGTTCTAGCAGTTTGTGTGCTGCGGCCTTTGCAAAGACTGGGCTGTTGATCTCCTCGTCGTAGTCGATGACTTCGACTTTAGAGTGGTCATGGATTGAGCCGAAGAGAGCTTTATCAGCCTCAGGATCATAGAAGGGTTGGCCTTCTGCGGAGATTATGCTGACGGTTTTTAGAGGATTGAGAATGACGGTTGGAGCAGGGTTTGCATTGGCTTTCTCTGCGATGATTTTTCCGAGCGCAGCGCATTCTACCGCATTGGTGCGCATGAGAGTAACTTGTGGATTGTGGATGTAGAAGGTGCGGTCCGCGAATTTTTCTGGTATGGAATCTCGCTCGCCGAAGTTTGCCATGTCGAGACAGCCTGGAGAGATCACTGCGGGGATGGCTGCCTTAGTCATGGCATCCATGCGAGTGGGACCTGCGGAGAGAGTGGCGCCGACTAATTCATCTGCCCACTCAGTGGTGGTGATGTCTAGCACGCCTTTTACCATACCGGATTCGATCAGTGACTCCATGGCCATTCCGCCGGTGCCTGTGGCGTGAAATACGAGCACTTCGTAGCCTTCATTCTCTAATACTTCTTTGGCGATGTTGATGCAGTCAGTGGTATTTCCGAACATGCTAGCGACGATGATTGGCTTAGTTTCAGATAGATCGATCACGGCTTCAGCCATGCCACAGATGGCGTGGGCGGCTTGGGTGAAGATCGTTTTTGAGATGGAATTTAGTCCGGCTACATCGACAATAGCTGGCATCATGGTGATGTCTTTCGTTCCTAAATAGTGCCCCGTATTACCGCTAGCGAGGGTGGAGACCATTAGCTTAGGGAAACCAATGGGAAGGGCTCGCATCGCTGAGGTGGCGAGTGCTGTGCCGCCACCACCACCGAGTGAGATGACTCCTTGGATGGTGCCGTCAGAGACTAATTTCTCTAATAAGATGGGAGCGGCTTTCGCTATCGCAGAGACGCATTCGCCGCGGTCCTGGCGGTCGAGTATAGGCTGTAGATCTAGATCCGCTGCCTGTGCCACTTGGTAACGTGTGATATCAGGTTTAACTTGAGGTTCAGAACCACTACCTAGATCAATCAAGAGCGGCTGATGGCCGAGCTTAATGATGATGTCTGCCACGAATTGATGTTCGTGGCCTTTTGAATCTAGAGTTCCCAGGATGGCTATGGTTTTGGACTGAGTCATGAATTTACTTAATGCGTTTCACGGGGATTGATTTAAATTCTCTGGTGAGATTAGGGATGGAACCCTCAACGGCGATGCGCTCGATTGATGATGCACCTACAAACCCAACTGTGTCTGTGTGTTCATTGATATAAGCGGCGTCTGAGGGAGTGAGAATGGGGCCGCCATGTGAGAGGACGTGGATGTTTTTGTTGACGGAATGAACGGCTTCGCAGATCGCTTGGGTGGCTAGGGCGGCTTGATCGAGTCCGATGGATGCATCGCTGACTCCTATCGAGCCACCTACTGTGCATCCTACGTGAGCGATGACTACATCAGCACCAGCCTTCGCCATGGCAGCGGCTTCGGCTGGAGTGGCGACGTAGGTGATAGAGAAAAGATCCAGTTTAGAGGTGGCTAGCTGGACACATTCGATTTCCTTTTGGACACCCATATTGGTTTCCTCTAGTGACTGACCGAACTGTCCATCGATGATGGTGTGGGTGGGAAAATTATTGATTCCTGAGAATCCCATGCTCTTTACCTGTTCCAGGAAATGCCACATCCGGCGGCGTGGATCAGAAGCATGCACTCCACAGATCACAGGGATTTCCTTTACCACTGGGAGCACTTCAAATTCTCCGATCTCCATGGAAATGGCATTGGCATCGCCGTAGGCCATCATGCCGGCGATAGAGCCAGCTCCTGCCATCCGGAATCTACCAGAGGCATAGATTATGATTAGATCAGCACCACCTTCTTCGATGAACTTTGCAGAAATACCAGTTCCGGCACCGGCTACAATGATAGGTTCACCTCTGTCGAGGGTGTCTTGAAGTCGTTGGTTAACTTCCGAGCGGGTGTAAGGATTTCCTATGTCTGTGTACGGATTTGGCATGATTATATTTTTAGTAAGTAATTTTTAATAACTTATTCGAAGTGTATTATTGAGCAACCTTAAAAGAGTTAAATGTGGATTTTGCGTATCTAGTGGTGGAGTTTCATTGAGGTTGTAATTTGAGAATTTTTGCTTAACCTTTGACTATGCAAGTGAGGATAAAACATCTTTATATTTCAGATGGACACAACTATTTCGGGCGATTCGGTATGAAGTCGCTAGATAATAAAATTGAGGAACGAGATAGTTTAGAGCTAGTTTCAGGGAAAGGGATTGTGGGCGATCGGTTCTTTGATTATGAGGAAGATTATAAAGGGCAAATCACCTTTTTTGACTGGGCGGTGTATCAGAAGTTGAAGATTGAAGTGGTGAAGGGCGACTTAGATCCGAGTAAGTTTCGTCGGAATGTGATGCTGGAGGGAGTGGACCTGAATAGTTTGATAGGGAAGCGATTTTCTCTCAATGGGATAGAGTTCACTGGCTCATGCGAATGCTCACCTTGCTTTTGGATGGATGAAGCCTGTGCGGAGGGCACACTTGATTTCCTATTAGGAAGAGGCGGGCTAAGAGCGAGAATCCTGAATGATGGTGAGCTTAAACCAGGAGTGTATGAATTAGAAATTTTGGGTGATGTTGTTCGTGAAGAAGTTGTCAGTGAAAAAGTGAAATGAATAAATCTGAATCAGTAACTATTATCAAATTAGTGGGTAATGATACGCAGCAAATGCAAGATCTAGTGGCGGTGGAAGAGCCTCTTCAGATTACTGTAGATGGAGTGCCTATCGCGGTGGTGATGCGAACTGTGGGCGATGATGCGGACTTAGTGATGGGGTTTCTCGTGACGGAAGGAATCGTCGATTCTGTGGTTTCTGTCAGGCGGATAGACTTAGAGCAGAAGCTAAATCATGCGCTAGTATTTCTAGAGGATGATGTGCAAGTGGATCTGGCGAAGCTTCAGCGGAACCTCTACAGCGCAAGCAGCTGTGGGATCTGTGGCAAGGCGAGTATTGACGAGGTGTTCCTCAATATTAAAAAGCCATTAGATGAACCAGCTGGAGGTAAGTTTTTTATCACTAAAGAAAATCTAACAGAAGCTCCTAACAGATTAAAAGGGTCTCAGGATGTGTTCGCTCAGACTGGTGGGTTGCATGCTGCTGGGCTGTTTAATCGTGATGGGGAATTACTCATTATCCGCGAAGATGTTGGTCGACATAATGCGATTGATAAAGTGATCGGCAGGGCTCTGACAGATGGAATTAATCTAACGGATGTGGCGCTACAGCTATCTGGAAGAGTGTCATTTGAAGTAGTGCAAAAAGCTCTAATGGTCGGGATTCCGCTGGTCTCCGCTATTTCTGCTCCCACATCCTTAGCAATAGATTTTGCAAAGCGCGGAGATCTTACCTTAGTGGGCTTCATGCGTGGGGATAAAATGAATATTTATTCCGGCTCAGATAGAATTCAATGATAATCTAGCCTTCACTAGATCATGCTTGGCGATATAGCCGGCTCGCACACTAGTTTTCTTAAAAGATCACTGACAATAGGCCCGTTGGGGTAAAGGTGTATTTATAGATCAGTTTGGTTATTTAGTGAGGATGGTATTAGTAGAGGATAATTGGTGGTTGTAGAAAAAAAAGTGATACTGGGGTGACAATTTCTCGAAAATAAGGCAGGTATCTAGTGTGCAACTTACGATACAAGAAATAATTGACCTCACAGGAGCCACTATCGTCCAAGGAAGTCTGGATCAGGTGGTCTCAGGTGTGGCCTCACTAGATGAAGCCAGCGGCGAGGAAATCTCATTTTTAGGCAATGAAAAATATTTCCAAGACTTCCTCACCACTCAAGCTGGTGTGGTGCTAGTGCCTGGAAATTTACCCCAGAAGCCTGAGGGAGAACATACCATTTTACTCGAAGTCGAGAATCCATCCTTTGCCTTCGCTGCGGTGGTGAAAATACTCGCGACCAAACAACGCACAACCAGCTATGGAGTTCATCCCAGTGCCTACATTGCAGATGATGTGTTGATCAACTGTGATAAGGTATCGATCAAGCCCGGTGTAGTCATTGAATCTGGATGTAGTATCGGCGATGGCACTGAGATCGGCTCAGGTGTGGTGATCTGCGAGGGGAGCAGAGTAGGGGAGAACTGCTTGTTTTACCCTAATGTCACGGTTCGTGAGCACAGCCAAATAGGCGACCGGGTGATCCTCCAGCCAGGATGCGTTATCGGCTCAGATGGCTATGGCTACGAGCTGGTGGATGGCAAGCACACTAAAGTGGATCAGGTAGGAATCGTCGTTCTCGAAGATGATGTAGAAATAGGAGCCAACACCGCTATCGACCGAGCTAGATTTGGTAAAACGATCATTGGAGAAGGCACTAAAGTAGATAATTTAGTCCAGATCGCTCATAACGTGCAGACCGAAAAACACTGCCTTATCGTCTCTCAGAGTGGGCTTGCGGGAAGTTCTAAGCTAGGAAACTACGTAACAGTAGCTGCCCAGGCAGGAGTGGGTGGTCATATCAAAATAGGTGATGAAGCCATCCTTGCCGGTAGAGCTGGCGCGACTAAATCACTCGCAGGCGGTGCCATCTATTCAGGCTTCCCGGCCAGACCGATGCGCGAAGAATCCCGAAAGCAAGGTTCGCTTTCTAAGCTACCGCAACTCATTAAGGATGTAAGGAAAATCAAACAACAGCTCGAGGAAAAAGAAAGTTAGTCTATCAGTCGTCAATTTCTTACACTGGATTGTGTTATTCTAGTTGCAATCTAATATTTGCGAGGTTAAGAACACTCTATGAGTATGATCTTAGAAGAATCAAAAGTAACAGTAAAAACAGAGGAGCTTTGTGCTTCGATTGTTGAGCAAGAATCATTCAAAAAACTACAATCTCAAGTAGAAACTTTTCTCAACAATGATGAGGCAAGACTGCAATACCAGTCAGTTCACGAGAGTGGAGAAGCCCTCAACCAGAAGCAACGTTCTGGTGTGGAGCTAGGAGAATCAGAAATCAGCGAGTTCGAACAATCACGCGAGCTGCTACTCCAAAACGCCACGGTCACAGAATTCATGTCAGCGCAGAAAGAACTTCAAGAAATCCAAAATACCATTGGTAAGATGGTAAGCCTAACTCTCGAGCTAGGACGCGTCCCAACAGCGGACGACATCGAGACTGCCAGTAGTGGTGGTGGATGTTGTGGTGGTGGTGGCGACGATGGTAGTTGCTGCAGTTAGTTTAACTAGTCAAGTCACTTAAAATATGAATAATTAACTCGAGCTACTTAGGTAGCTCGTATTTATTGTACAGAATGAAGTGAATCGATAATAGAAAACCATGGATCCGGAATTAGAAATATTAGAAGCATCGTTTAATAACAGAATTGAACAATGGCTTTCCAAGCAGGGCTTATTATTTCAGTTTATGCATAACACTGGTTCAGTTTCAATAACCCCTAAAATCATTCGTTTGGTATTAAGGCTAGTAACCCTAGCTATTATTGGTGTGGTCATCCTCTGGTTTTACCTGATTAGCCGCCCTAATTCAGAAGCGTATAAAGTAGATGTGCAGCAACAGCTAGCGATAGGTTTAAATGCCGGTGAAGTGGAGATTTCCGATATTACCAGAGACAAAGGTGGCGTGCTAAATGGCGAAATGCTCTTCTCAATGCTCACTTTGGGCGAAACTAAAAGCTCCTTTTTTGAGGATTGGTATGTGATGGAAAAAGACGTATCGGTCGTAGGTCGAAGATCAGTGACTAAAGCGAAAAAAATGGCAAACTTCCAAGGGGTTCAGCTCTCACCACTCGGTATTGGAGATAATTACTTCTCAGGTTGGAGTGGAAAGGAATTAAATATCTTAAAGATGGAATTAAAGCTCAAGACAGGAGCAGATACAGATGAAATAGCGATGGCAGCTTATTCCAGTTTATTTAAACAATATGAAACACTTAATATTGATACTATCCAGGTATTTGATGCCACCCTCCTCTGGGGTGACACAGAAAGCTCTGCTGGATCGATCAAAGGGGCAGGGCTAAACATTGTGAGAGGTGAGGGCTCATGGGAGATCGATATCATAGGGGGAACATTTTCGCATAGCTGGCTGAAAGATGCAGCGATCAATCACATGAAAGTCATCTGTAAGAGCTCAGGTGAAGTGGTCATAGAATCAGCATCATTTAAACTCGGTGCTGGAGAGTTAAAATTAAACGCATCCATTCAGGTTAAATCTCAGCCAGAGCTGACAGGGAATTATAGTTTTGACGATGTAGAGGTCATTGACCTCATTGGTGAAAGCTATGAAGAATGGCTAGGTGGAACGATTGACGGTAGTGGGGTGCTGTCTGGTAAATTCAACTCAGTAGAGGGCATTAAAGTGGCTACAACCGTGAAGCTAAATGGGAACTCAAGGTCTATGAGTGGAATAGATAAGGGACTTAAATTTAATGGTGAAAAAAAAGCCAGTAGTCTCATTATCAGAGGGGATCGCTTTCAGTTGCTAAAAATATTGCAAATGAAAGACCTACGAAACAGTTATTCGTTACTCGGTGCTCATAAAGGAACCCTCATTATTGAAAACCAAGGTACAGACACCCATGTTACAGTTGAAAACATGAACTGCGGGCTTAATGATCTTATTATAATGAATGGTAAATTTAAATATGCTGTTGATAGTGCTAAATCCCCACAACAGGCCATTGATGTATCTAGCTCAAAGCGAAAAGATAACGAAATTAATCCATTGGCAGATCATCCAAAAAATATTGTGGCTGAGAAGATTGTCGATAGGATAGGGGCCTTTTCAGGTGAAATTGTACTAGGGCTTACTCCGGGAGTATTTGAGGGTAATACCAACGTATTTGACGTCTACCCAATCGATAGCACGACGCTCAGAGTGTGGTTAAATATCAAGCTAAGCGGCCAACTAGAAGAACTCACAGTAGAGCTTGCCGACAAGCTCTACGACCTCATGGAGCAGGACGAAAATAATTAGTAGAATATACAGAAAGTACTTGTGATTCCGCTAAACATACACTAGCTTTCCGCCCGAGTCCGAAATACACTTGGAAGGCTTAGTAAATTTTAATCGCGGGATGGAGCAGCCAGGTAGCTCGTCAGGCTCATAACCTGAAGGTCGTAG
>CAWVXI010000064.1:0-7260 GCA_963934155.1 uncultured Verrucomicrobiales bacterium
ACTGACCCTCTTTTCCCTTTTTTTGGGATTGAGTTTAGTCCTCCACGCCGAGGTTGGTGCTTACTTTTCCCTAGGTTTTAGCTCGAAGGTGTCTTCGATTTTTCCGTCTAGTAGAACGGTGTCGACCTTAAGTGATGACTGGGTGAAATGGAGTAAGTAGATATGGTGTCCTCTGCCTACATAACCGTCTTTAAGATACCAAAGATCTTTTTTTGGCTGGCGCTGTCCGACTCCTAGGCCGCCTTCTCCGATGTAGGTGACTCCGGTGGGATCAATTTTGCCATTCCTTATTGGAGCGGTTCGTTTGATGCAATGGCCGTCTGACTCTAGGGCTAGGTCGACATTGAATTGTTCAAATAGAGGGACGAAAACAGCCGCTTGGCTGGGTATGGACTTTACTGCTGGAAAGAGTGGGCGGTGATAATTAGTCAGTAGGTATCTAGATTCAGGACGCAGGGAAGTTAGCTGCTCTTTGAGCCATTTTTCTTGTGGTCCCTTGGCAGTGTAATTGGTGTCAAGGGTGATGATGTTCACGTGCTTTGTTAGCTGGGTGTTATGCCAGTATGAGCTTTTCGTGGTGTTAGATTCGAGATTGAAAATTTCAAAGAACAGAATTCCGCTATCATGATTTCCTTTGGTATGGATCACTGGGAGTACTCTACCGTCATCGAGCGTGGTGAGTTCATGATGACTGAGCCATAGTCGCCATTGTCTCCAGCTAGCGCCACTATTGATATAGTCTCCACCATGACAGAAGGCATAAATATCAGGATGAGCCATGAACGTAGCTGCCATTCTGAGGTTCATTCTGGCTCGATCAGCGAGTCCCGTTCTGGAATCACCACCTGCGATCATTTTGAAATCTCCTGATTCAGGACTGGTAATAAAGTAGAGTGGTCGACTGAACTTACCATCACTCTCAAGGGTGAAGTAATATTTTGTTTTAGGTTTTAAATCCTTTAGCACACAGTGATGGTAGAATGCAGTGCTGGTTGATTTGGCTTCGTTTGCATTGATCGAGTAGGCACCGTTCTTTTGGGCATCTAAATGATGGGTGAAGTTTTGGGGGTCGGTTCCAGAGGGCTTAGTGCCATAGTGTAGAGTGTGTTTCTTACCTGCTAGAGCGGTGCTCCATGAAACAGTAGCTGTCGTCGAGGTGTCGCCACTCCAGCTAACTCTCCATTGAGTTGGGGTAGTTCCTTCTAATGGGGTGAGTTGCGTCAAGAGCTTTTTGTAGTCAGCCTTCGCTATATCTTGATCACTCAGTTTAGATGCACTGAGAAATGGGCTACTGAGTAGACTGAGGGAAAGTGTGGTTAGGCCTAGGGCGAATGTAAGTTTACGTTTGGTCATAAGATTTTTGTTGTGATTGAAAGTGATAGTGAATGATGAAATACACGATGAGTGGAATAGCGCCATTACCAATTCTTAAAATGGCATCGTCTATCCCTATATCACCAGAGGCGATTGGTCTAGAGATAGCGGTGAGAAATCCCCACGCCGACATCCAGAGAAGAAGCCATTTCCATCTAGAGTGATAGAAGATCACTGCGACAGCGAGAAAGACATCCATGATGCCGATCAACTTCAATAAGGTGATAGCGACAGTTTGCGATGGGCTAACAGAGATTATTTCAAATGCTCCATAGAGTAGATCCTTGAACTTAGGGTGCTCCATGAAAGCCTCGTAGCCATGGGTGGCAAAGGTGAGTGAGGCTGCTATAATAAGCAGATATTTTACGGTAGATAAAGTTGATGAGTGATGTTGAATATCCGTTTTAGCTCGATAAAATAACAGGATCCAGACTGCGAAACATGGTAACCATCGGGTAGCTTGTGCAGGTGTGGCTAACTCAGAAAACATCGCTCCTCCGTTCATTCCTTTAAAGATAGAAAGGCTTACTAAATAGAGCCCTAACAACAGATAAATAAAGGATAGGTAGCGGATGCGGTTCAGTCTGGGAATGAGCATCATCCAGGCACTAAGTGTAAGGATCAAGATGAGCGCATCGTCGACACTGCGGATCATTTCTGTTTTGAGGAATCCGGCTTCGTTATTGCTGGTTGGGTTAAGATTGATCTCTTCTGGAAGGTCTTGGATGGGGTCACCAAAAAGCATTTTATCAGAATATGCCTCAATGTTAGCATCATTCACTCTTGATAGTTCTTGCTGCTTACAGAGGTAGTTAGCAATGGAAGAACCATCGTAAAAGTAGCTCATATAAAACACGGCACTAAAGACCAATGCAAGATAGATCGATAGTGTGTATCTAAGCTTGGTTGTGGTGTTTACGCGTGGGGATTGCATGTTCTCTAGGATAGATTGCTAGTTACTGTGAAAATTACTTTTTCTAGAGTATCTATAAGGCTATTAGTTGGCAATCATTAGCTGAGTATGTCTTTCACTACTTTTGGGATTTCTACTCCAGTGAGGCGTTGTTCTAGGCCTTGGTATGAGTAGGCTAGTTTGTGGTAATCTAAGCCGCAGCGTTCAAGGATGGTGGCGTGGAGGTCGCGGACGTGGACAGCTTTGTCTGGAGTGGTGATGTTGAAGGAGTATTTGTCAGTTTCTCCATGGACGACACCACCTTTTACTCCAGCTCCAGCGAGCCAGAGTGAGAAGGCACGCGGATTGTGGTCTCGGCCGTAGTTGGTTTCTGTCAGTCTTCCCTGTGAGTAAGCGGTTCTCCCAAATTCACCGCCGCAGATGACGAGGGTGTCTTCTAGCATACCGCGCTGTTTAAGGTCTTGGATGAGTCCATAACAGGCTTGGTCGATGTCGCCACATTGGGATTTGATATCGCGTGGTAGGTTTCCGTGTTGATCCCAGCCCCGATGGAAGATCTGGGTGAAGCGGACCCCTCGCTCGGCTAGTCGCCGCGCTTGGAGAGCGCAGGATGCAAATGTTCCAGGTTTCTTGGACTCAGGGCCGTAGAGATCATAGGTGGCATCGGTCTCTTTGCTCATGTCGGTGAGTTCAGGGACTGACATTTGCATTCTATAGGCCATTTCGTATTGCTGAATCCGAGTCTGAATTTCTGGGTCGCCGATACTTTCAAGGGTTTTTTGGTTGAGGCTGGAAAGTCCATCGAGCATCGAGCGGCGCATTTCACGGTCGATCCCGGGGGAGTCTTTCAGATAGAGCACGGGGTCACCTGATGAGCGGAGATTGACTCCTGAGTGCTTGCCTGGGAGGTAACTAGAGTTCCATAAGCGTGAGGATATTGCCTGAACATTTGAGAAGGGGCTGGAGTGCTGAGCGTGGAGCACGCAGAAGGTAGGTAGATCCTCATTGAGCGATCCTAGTCCGTAGGAGAGCCAAGATCCCATCGAGGCTTTGCCATTCTGCATGGAGCCAGTGTAGATGAGTTGGTTTGCTGGTTCGTGGTTGATGGCGTCAGTGTGCATGGTTTTGATAACGCAGATATCATCAGCCATTTTTGCAGTGTAGGGGAGGATGTCCGATACCCAGGTGCCGCTTTCTCCGTGCTGCTTAAAGCTCACGAATGGAGGTGCTACAGGGAAGCTAGCTTGTCCTGAGGTCATGCCGGTGAGGCGCTGACCGGACTCTTCTAGAAACCCTTTCATGTCTTTATTAAACTCTTTTTTGAGGTCAGGCTTGTAGTCGAAGGTTTCAAACTGTGAGGGCGCTCCGATAAGGGAAATGTAGATAACGCGCTTTGCCTTTGGTGTGAAATGCGGGACTCCGGGCGTGGTCAGGCCGGCACCCAATGCAGAATTTTGGCCGAGTGATGCCAGCGCTGCTGCGCCCAGACCCATGGCATTATGACGAAAGAACTGTCGGCGACTGACTGAGTTGTCGTTAAGATCTACAGATTTGAGGATGTCAGTGATATTCATGATTTAGATGATTACTTGTTGAGGGTTTCGTCCATGTTAAGGATTTGGTTTGCGATAACTGTCCAGGATGCCAAATCGCGAGGATCTAGTTCTTCTGGTGCTTTTGTCTCGCCCACGGAGATGAGCTTTCCTGCAGATGCTGGGGTAGCTTTAAATTTTTGTTCCATCTTGCTCAGAGTCGTTTTGATGATGTCTATTTCATCAGCTTCCATTTCTCTGGAGAGCAGAGTGAGAGCGATGAAGTTGATTCTTTCCTCGGTGGATGATGCGTTCTGAAGAGCGGATGCCGCAAGCTGGCGCGAGGCTTCTACAAACTGGGGATCATTCATGATAACGAAGGCCTGAAGCGGAGTATTAGTAAGCTCGCGCTGGACACAGGATTCCTCTCTGTTGGGGGCATTGAGGATTTCCATAGTGGGGTGCATGGCGGTGCGCTTCCAGAATGTATAGAGTGAGCGGCGGTAGAGTTTGTTCCCGCTGTCAGGCTTGTATGTTTTGGTGTTGGATTGCGGCATCGCTACGGCTTGCCAGATGTTAGTAGGCTGGTATGGTTTGACTGATGGGCCACCGATCTCTGTATGGAGAAGTTGAGATGAGCTGAGTGCGAGGTCGCGCAGTTGTTCCGCATCCATGCGGTAGCGGGGTCCGCGTGAGAGGAGCTTGTTGAGTGGGTCTTGGAACTTTTTCTCTGCGGTTAGAACCGAGCTTTGGCGGTAGGTTGAAGAGGTAACTATTTGCTTAAGAAGTCGATGGAAATCCCAGTCGTGTTCCATGAAGTCTGCTGCGAGATAGTCTAACAGTTTGGGGTGTGTTGGTCTAGCTCCCATGATGCCGAAGTCTTTGTTAGTCTCGACGATACCAGTGCCAAAGAGGTAGTACCAATAGCGGTTAGCAGTGACGCGTGCTGGAAGTGGATTGCTTTTATCAGTGAGCCACATGGCAAGACCTAAGCGGTTTTTTGGCATGTCTTCAGTCATCGGAGGGAGCGATGCTGGCACATTGGGTGCAAGCACTTCTTTATCCTTGATGGCGTAATCACCACGGATGAGCACATGAGCCGTCGGCTTTTGGTTTGGTTTCACGTCCATAATGAGAGTGCGTGTGCCTCTGGCTTCGATGTCGTTAATGTCTTTTTTTGAAGCGCTTAATTTAGAGTTAATATCAGAAGTTGCATCACTGATATTGGTAAAGTAGTATTGCTTCGCCTCATTTAGCTGGTCTTTATTTAACTTACCCAGGCGCAACTTGGCTTCAGCAGCGATGTTGTTGATTTCAACTTCATTGAGGGCTCTTTTGTAGAGCTGGAAATGCTGAAGCTGACCATTGTTGAAGGATTCGCCTAAGTTGCTATTACCGAGAATTAGTGGGGCATCATTTTTAATCGTATCTTGGAGCTTAAATCGTTTATTTGTCTTCTGCTGTGATTTGCCATCGATATAGATGTTTACTCCACTCGGTCTACTTGCTCCATTGTAGGTAACCATAATGTGCATCCATCTGTTCGCCTTGAATGATTCCCTAGTAGACACTTTCACGAGGTTTTTTGGAAGTTTGTGAACCATCCTGAAGACAAGCTTACCTTTCTCAACTGAGAGGTCATAACCACGCTGATTGTCTTTGGAACTCATTTTAGAAACAATACTTCCAGACGCTTTATCGGGAGCATAGATCCAAGCTCCAAAGCTGAATGGTTTATTATATTCAAAGTCTCCAGATTTCCCGAGGTTAATTTCATTAGAATCAGTGAACAATACCGCGTCACCAAGTTCGGAATTTTTCCATTTGAGCGGTAGTTTGCTTTTGTAAGTGGGATGGTTAATACCGTTCTTTTTATCGTTTAGTGGTAAGTTTATTAAGACTCCCTCAGCTGCTGGTGCTGAGCTAGTGGGTGTATTCTTTGATTGTTTAACCCAGGTTTGGAACGCTGGCTCAAGTTTGATTTGAATTTGTTTCTGCTGCTCTTCTACGCTGGTAGTTATTTTTTTGGCCTCAGCTAATAGCTTACGATCATTTTTAAGTGGCACGAGTATGTTCGGTGGGTGAAGAGCATTGTTCCTGTCTAGCGCGCTCATGGTGGTGTTTCTGAAAAATGCAGTGAGCTGGTAGTTTTCTTTGGTGGAGATAGCGTCAAATTTATGGTCGTGACAGGCGGCACAGCCAGCAGTGAGTCCCAGCCATGCGGCGGATGTGGTGTCGACTCGGTCCTGTGCATAGATGGCATCGTATTCTTCGGCGATGGCTCCACCTTCTCCGGTGGTAGGCAGGCAACGGTGGAAGCCAGTGGCTATTTTTTGTTCAAGAGTTGCATTTGGCAGCATATCACCAGCGATTTGTTCCAGAGTGAATTGGTCAAACTTCATGTTGTCGCGGAAGGCATTGATGACCCAGTCGCGGTAGGGCCAGATGGAGCGGTAGTTATCAATATGGATACCGTGAGTGTCTGCGTAGCGTGCTACATCCAGCCAGTGGCGAGCGAAGTGTTCTGCATATGAATCTGTTTTGAGTAACTGATCCACCTTTTCGGAATAGACTTCGTCGAAATCACGTGTGTCTGCTAGGAAATCAGTGACTTCTTTTGGTGTTGGTGCCAGGCCTGTGAGGTCCAGAGAGAGACGGCGTAGGAGACGCGCTTTGTCTTCCTCAGGATTTGGTGTGAGGTTGTTTTTCTCAAGCTTACTGAGGACAAAGTGATCGATGGGATTTCTGATCCAGTCTTTATTTTTAACTTTGGGGAGCTCGGATTTTTTCGGAGCAATGTAGGCCCAGTGCTTTTCGTAGTTGGCGCCTTCTTTGACCCAGCGGCGCACCAGTGCAATATCAGCAGGATCCATGACCCTGCCGTGGGGGCTTCTTGAGGGATGCAGAGGCATCACTTGATCAGGGTCTTTAGATTCCATAAGCTCTATGAGATAGGAATTGTCTGGATCACCTTTCACGATGATCGGGTTGCCGCTGTCACGGATTGCAAATGCTCCTTCTGCACTGTCTAGGCGGAGTGGCTCATCCTCTGGGAGACGGGTGCCGCTGTCTGGTCCGTGGCAGTGGTAGCAGTTTACTGAGAGAATGGGCTGAATGTGCTCGTTAAATGAGAGGGGAGTATCTAGCGAGACGGTTTCATGTTTGCTGATATAGCTGTCTTGCTTGCTTGCTTCATTGGTGGTTTCTTCTGTGTTACCTGCTGTGGAAGTTACTGCCTTCTCTTTTGAGCAAGACACGATGGTAAACGGTAAACTTAAAAAAAGAATACTGGAGATGGTGATTTTCAGATATGTATTTAATTTACTCATGAATCAGTGATTTTCTACTAAGGTAATCATACACTCGATTAGTGATAAATCTATCATTAATGAGGTTCTTCGTAAAGTTTTATGGAGACAGTTTGAGCTTTCCGCAAAAGAA
>CAWVXI010000065.1:0-7175 GCA_963934155.1 uncultured Verrucomicrobiales bacterium
GTTGATTGGTTGATTGGTTGATTGGTTGATTGGTCTGCCGTGCCGTTGGGGGGGGGCACGGGTAAGCTGACGAAGGGCGCAAGCCCTGCGCTTCGGGGAAGAAAAAACCCTGCGGAGCGTGAGCTGACGCAGGGTTGGGTGAGGCTTCCTACCAATGACTAATGAAGCAGTCGACCAATGCCCAACTACACATCGTGCATTGCCTGACTGGTCTGAACGATATTCAGGGCGTGGTTAGCGATTAACTCTAGGTGGTTGTTGATATCGATGTTGATCATCTCCAACTTCACATTGCCATCTGCCATACGCTTCATAGCTGTTTTATTGAACTTCTTGCGCATGGTGTCGGACGTGTCCTCCATTGCCTTTGCTTTGTTCATGTCTTCAGATGAGACCTTAGCGAGAAGGTGGGAATCGGTGAAGGCGATGAACTGGGCAATACTACCAGCGAACTCGCGGATGGTATTTTTTTGTGTAGTGGTAAACTGCTTGTCCTTTTTGTAGCGGCGCTCGTTAAGCTTCACCAGACGGTAGATGCAGTCAATACACTCCTCGATTTCCTGAGTAATGCGGAGCATACCGGCGATTCTGGTAGCATTGGTAGGTCCAATATCCTTGGATGAACAACGCACTAGATACTCGGTGATTTCCTGCATCATGACGTCAGACTCATCCTCGATAGCCTTAAGCTGAATAACTTGCTTGGACATATCGTCCTTGGGATGCTCAAAGACATCAACAAATCCATCAAACATCTCCACACAGAGGGTGGACATCTTACGGATGGCGTTTTCAGCCTCGGCAATGTTGAGCTCTCCTAAGTCAACGAGGTTCTGCGAGATATAGCGGAGGTGCGTAGGCTGTTCTTCAGTAGTTGGATCCTTGACCCACTTTTGAACGATATTCGCAATCTGAGGAACAAACCAGACGAGGACGAAGATGTTGATCAGGTTAAAGGTCGTGTGGAACAGAGCCACAGCGAAGGCAACGATGGTCAGAGGGTTGCCTGCATCACCTTTGGCTGTTTTGATCTCGACGATGTGGTCAGGGAAAAGTCCGGTCATACTCCATATCAATTTTGCTAACGGATAGAAGAGAGCTAGCGCCCATATCGTGCCTATCACGTTAAAGAGAAAGTGTGCGCGCGCGGCGCGTTTGGCGTTCACGCTGGTGCCTATTGAGGCGAGCCAGGCGGTGATGGTGGTTCCGATGTTTTCACCGAGCACGATGGCGGCGGAGTATTGGAAGACTTGCTCAGGATCGCTACCGAGCCAGCCGTTCCAGGCGCAGGTGATCGTGATAGCCATGGCCGCTGAGGAGGACTGCACGATGAGAGTGAGCAAAATTCCAGCGATAAGGAATAGGACGATGGAGCCGAAGCCATATCCGTTGAGAACCTCAATAATGGATTGGATTGTCTCCTGGAGACCTTCGTTTTCTTTGACACCTGCTTTGAGGTTGGGGACTGATTTTTTAAGTGCAGCAAGACCCGTGAAAAGAAGACCAAACCCGATGAGTGTTTCACCCGAGGCCTTGAGTTTTTCTTTTCCGATGAAAAACATCGGCAGTCCGATTCCAATGATGGGAAGGGCGATGGATGAAACGCTGAACTTTCCGATCCATGCTACCAGCCACGCAGTGATGGTGGTGCCGAGGTTAGCTCCCATAATGACGCCGATTGAGGCGGTGAGGGTAAGTAAGCCTGCGTTCACAAAACTAACTACGAGCACGGTGGTCGCAGATGACGACTGCACAAGCGAGGTAGTGAAGAAACCCGTGAATACCGAGCTGGCTCGGTTATAGGTCATTGTCGCTAGTGCGTGGCGCATTCCGCTACCCGCGGCTTTCTGAATGCCCTCTGACATCACCTTCATTCCGTAGAGGAAGATTCCGAGTGCGCCAAGGATTTTGAGGATGGCGACGATTGTGGTCCAGACGATCATGATGGCGTGTGTTTAAGTGCGATGTGACGAAATAGTAATAAGAGGTATGTGACGGTTTGGTCACACAGATATTTACTGCCTCTGATATGCCTTATAGAGGGCGCTGAAGTCAAGGAGCGCATCACCTTTTTTACATCCCGATTCCATAGCTGTGGATGTGGCTTCGATGCCTGGGAGATCAAGTCCAGCATCCTGAGCGAGTTGTAGTGCAAACCGGCTGTCCTTGAGCATGTTTTCGAGAGAGAAATGAGTATCGTAGTCGGCCGATGACATGGTCGGTAATTTCATCGATGCTAATAAAGACCCACAGGCATTGGATGAAACAGAATCCGTGAGAACCTCTGGCTCGATCCCATGGTGAGTGGTAATGGCTAGAGCTTCGGAAAGTGCTTGGACGGTGGAGGCTGAGATCAGATTGGTGGCGATTTTGACCACCGTAGCACTACCTACTGCTCCAAGGTGTTTGATGTCCTTGGAAGTTGCTCTCAGAACCTCACGTGCGTGTTCGAGTGTTTCAGTATCACCACCAACATAATAGACTAGAGCTCCATTGCCCGCTGCGACCTTGCTGCCTGTGAACGGAGCATCAAGAAATTGACAGCCTACCTCCTCACACTGCTCTGCGAGCCACTGGGTAGTGTCCAGGTCAATGGTCGAGTGATTAAGAATAGTTTGTTCTTGGGTGATCCCATTTTTAATACTGGAGAATACCTCACGCACAGCGTTGCCGTCCTTGAGGTAGAAGGCGAGGAAGTCCGCTCCTTGAGCGGCCTCCTCTGCGGTAACTACGGAGTCGGCCCTATCCTTAGGCGTCCGATTCCAGGTGCGAACAGTGTAGTTTTTTTCTAAAAGGCTTTTTTCTGAAAGGCAATTGGCACAACGCGATCCGATAATGCCAAGGCCGAATACGGCAATGCTGGTGTTCATATGGAAGGGTGGAGGGGGGGGGTGTGATTATGTAAGTAGGTGATTAAGTGAGTAGGTTGCAACTTACTGACCTACTTACATAATCACTTAGTCACCTTACTTCTTCCGATTCAGAGCAAGTGCAGCTAGCTTACGGGCGGCACCGGCGATCTCTTGAACGCCTTTTTCCGTGGGTTCGCCGTCTTCACCCAATACCATGATGGTGCGGAGTCCTGCGATGATGGTGCGCATGGATTTGAGGTCTGGTCGTTCGGAAATACGTGGATCGAGCGAACCAATGGATCCCTCATAATAATCAGCAATGTCTTCACGGTAGAGGTGTTTGGCTCGCTCAACAGTGTATTTTACCTTCACGGCATGAGATCCCACTTCCAGAGCTCTGACCCAACCTCCAAGGGAAATCAGGTGCGCCAGATCCACATCACGTAGGTGGATTAGGTCGGTTTCTACATCTCGCTGAGTGGCTGTAAGTTCTTTTTTGAGTGCTTCTACATTATTTTTACGGGCATTTTCTAGCAGGCTGGCCGCGTGGCGGTTGACTCGTTCACCTGCACCCAGAGCTCGACCGTATCGCGACAGCTCTTTGGCAAGAGGTTCAATTTTCTGCATGTGCCCTGATTGAACGGCTAAAAATCCATCCGCGATGAGGAATCCAATTTCAAGCGCGAGGTCGGCTCGATTCAGCGGCATGCGCTTAGGCATTTCATGCACTAATTCATCGGCGGGCAGAGGGGCGAGTTTGTCGAGGTCATCAAAAATTCGTTTGATCGAAGGGGCTGTGAACTCGTTGACTCCGAGCTCTTCGCGCACGTGGGGATCGTCGATTAAATCGTCGGGCACAGATGGTCGAGCGACAGGTTCACGCTCTTCATCTTCCTGAGCCTGAACACTGATAGCGGTCATCAGGGAAAATGAGAGGAGCCACAAGGTGAGGTGGGGGAGACGGGAAATCATCTTCATGCCTCTAGATAACTCCCGCTAGAGGGGAAATGCAATCGAGGAATGAAAATCCTCTATAAAAAGGATGAGAAAAGAAGTTGGCACATTTCCGGATGTCGATTATCTCACTCTCATGAGTTTGCTCTTGGGAGTTAATATTGACCACGTAGCCACGCTGCGTCAGGCCCGATTCGCCGATATGCCGTATTCACCGAATGCGGAGCCTAGCCCGCGTACTGCCGCTGAGGATGCCTTGGTAGGTGGGGCTGATTCCATTACGGTTCATGTTCGGGGCGACCGCAGGCATATGCAGGAACAGGATGCTTTTGAGATCCGTGAAAAAATCGACTTACCACTCAACTTTGAAATGGGCAACACCCCCGAGATGCTGGAGATGGCACTCCGACTGAATCCAGACTTCGTCTGTCTTGTGCCCGAAACTCGGGAAGAAATCACCACTGAGGGTGGCCTAGATGTGGATGGACTCTTTGATTCACTCCAAGGCACCGTTTCCTCCCTCCAGCAAGCCGGTATTAAAGTGAGTATGTTTATCGATCCAGATGCCAATCAAGTGGAAGCTTCTTCTAGGATAGGTGCGGAAATGATCGAGCTGCATACTGGTTGTTTTGCCAATGCTATTGGTGAGACGGGCGTGCAAAGAAATCAGGAAACACAACGCCTGATCGCCGCAGCCAAGCTTGGTCATAGTCTGAATATTCAGGTCAATGCGGGGCATGGGATCAATTTGCAAAACTTGCCAGAGCTTCTAACTGTCCCTCACCTTGCTGAACTTAATATTGGTCACACCTTGATCGCACGTTCAGTCCAAGTAGGACTAACAACCGCGGTTAAAGAAATCCACGCAGCGATGGAAGGATATCAATTGTGATTTTTGGAATTGGAATCGACGTTGTCGAAGTCGAACGCGTGGAATCATCCATGGCAGAGTTTGGCGATCGTTTTGCCAGCAGGGTATTCACCGAAGCTGAGCGCGCTTACTGCGACAGCCAGAAACGTCCAGCGATCCACTACGCGGCACGTTTTGCTGCCAAGGAAGCTGTGGCAAAAGCACTTGGCACAGGCATCGGTAAAGACCTCTCATGGCTCGACATGGAAATCCGCCGTCGTGAAAGCGGAGAACCTGAAGTGTTTCTATCAGGTGACGGCGCCCAATTTGCCAAAGACAATAATTTGGGTCAAATCAAAATCAGCCTGACCCATGCCCAACATTACGCAGCCGCGAATGCTGTAGCGTTGGTGGGGAGTTAGAGGTGATCTCTAAGAATATCTTCAACGGCATCTTTGAGTAGGCCTATAAGGGTTTCGTCCATAAATGGATAGTCATCTGGGATGTCTAACGATAAAATCTCAGGGATCTCAATCTGTCCACGATAGCGGTCTCGTATTCTTGAGGTGTGGGCATTTTTCATAACCAGCACTAGATCTGCCCAATTGAGAAGTTTGCCAGAGATCGGGCAGGGGCTTTGCTTGCTTAATCCTGCCGATCGGACTGAGAGTCTGGCATCATTGCGGTAAATCGCCGCGGCCGTTGGACTACGCCACTGGTTTTTGGCGCAGATAAAGAGAACGTTGAGTGGAGACATGAAAATGGAGGGGTAGAGAGCCTTAAAAAACCGTAAACCAGAGATGGATGTAGTATTTGGTCCATGCAAATTATCACAATAAAGCCATTCTGTAAATGTAGGGTAGGCACGGTTGTGCTCCGTCTGCAGTCTCTAGTATCAGCGGTATCAAGGGTAGAATTCTTTGATAAAGTGGATACAATGTCGTTGTAATGGCTGCTGACTCGGTATCACGAGTGTGAGTAAGAATCTTTCATAATATGTATCCTCAATATGAAGGATGGTCAGAGTCTAGCTCTCTGCTAGTTTGGTTCTAAATATGATAACTAAGCGCTCAACTTGTTTGCTTCTTGGGGGATTAGCAACGATTTCACAACCGTTGCCCGTGGTGGCAGCGGATGACTCAGCCCGGCCGGCTAAACCGAACATTGTGCTCATCCTGACAGATGACCTCGGATGGCAGGATGTGAAGTGCTACGATATTGATAAACCATCACCTATGGAAACACCGTTCATCGATGCCTTGTCGAAGAAGGGGATCAAGTTTTGGCAAGCCTACTCGCCAGCACCGACCTGTGCTCCATCGCGCTGTGCCATCATGAGTGGCAACCATCCCGCACGGGCGCAGAAGACTCACGTGGTAGGAGGTGGACCACCAACGCCCAATCATAAGACGAAGTGGAAAATGATGGCTCCATGGTACAGCGGGCGTATGCCAGAAAACGAGGTGACTCTCGCCAAGGTTCTACAAAAAAATGGCTACACCACCGGACACAGCGGCAAGTGGCACATGGCGATTAATCACCATGCCTATCCACAACCCGAGGACCAGGGGTTTCACTGGACCATGAGCGAGCGAGGTGCCCGATCCGGTATGAAGCCTGATCGGCTGAGTGACTTTGCGACGCAAAAAAAAGGAGACAAGTACAAGCTTGATGAAAACGGGTTTCCGTATCACGCCAACAGTGCCAACGCGCTTACCTTTCTCAAGGAGAACAAAGACAAACCATTTTTCCTCTACTACGCCACCTGGCTCGTTCACGCACCCATACACACACGGAGTAAGGAACTGCTCGATAAATACTGTAAGAAACTCAAGATCAATCCTTCGTCGCTGAAGCCGGATGGCTGGGACGGTAAAGGACAGACCAACCCATTCTACTGCGCGATGGTCGAGGAGCTAGATTACTACGTAGGTAAGGTTTTTAACTATCTGGACAACACCGATGATCCTCGCTGGCCTGGACATAAGCTGAGCGAAAACACCTACCTGATTTTCACCTCGGACAACGGAGGTATGGAAGGTCATCCAGGAGAGATTTATACCGATAACTACCCGCTCGATCGTGGTAAGATATCCATCATGGAAGGTGGCATCCGCGTGCCTCTCATTATCACAGGTCCAGGGATTCCGAAAGGGGCTCAATCTGATGTGATGGTCAATGGTCTTGATTTCTACCCAACGATCCTCTCTCTCGTAGGAGCACAAAAACCTAAACAGAAGAATCTCGATGGATGTGATCTAACGAAATTGTTGAAATCGCCTCGTGATGCATCTCTTGTCCGTAAACCAGATGGCTCAGTCAGAGATTCCATGGTCTGGCATTTCCCGAATAGTGCGGCGCTCGAAAGCAGCATCCGAATAGGCGACTACAAACTCATCAGGAATTTTGCACACATCAATGACCCTCGCACACCGGAGTTGGAACTTTTCCGACTTTATAAAACGGCCGACGGCAAACAAAGCCGTGTGGATATCGAGGAATCAAAAAATCTAGTAACG
>CAWVXI010000066.1:0-7006 GCA_963934155.1 uncultured Verrucomicrobiales bacterium
AGGAGGAGGTTATAAGGTCAAGGTTTTTTCTATAAAGGGACAGACCTTTTTTATTTTTAAGATTTCTCTGAATATCCTAATAAAGGGATGAAATCTTTTCTTATTTGTTGCTCAGTCCATCCGCTTTTGGATAGGAGTTGGATTGTTGCCTGAAGCTGTGCTTCGGATATATTCTCAACATTTATTGTGAAATCCTGATCTTCGTGAGTCTGACGTATTTTATTGACCATCGTGTTGATCATTCGAATCAACATGTTCAAGTTACCATTTTGCTCACTCGTGAGATCCTGTTTCAATGATTTAAGCAGAGGGAACTCAGTATTCAGTTCTAACAGCGTTCCCTTACTCGATGCAATGCGAGCGAATAGCTGCTCCTTGGGATGAGAGACATCATTTGGAAGTCTCTTAATACCGCGATTATAAAATTCCCGCTCTGCTTCGATTTTAAGTTCAGTGACGTAGTGTTCGAACCCGGCTTTAAGGTCATGAGGTATGGTGATTTGTGATTTCGAGACGTTAAGGTGGAGCAGGTGGTCGACTTTATTTCCAACATCGACACGGAGTCTAGCAAGCTGAAGCCTTGGTCCCTTCTTTATGAGACCGTTCCACCCTCCAAATATGATGACTCTATCAGCTCTATACACGTAGATGCCTTCCATATCGGTTAAACTACATTTTTTAGTAGTCCATCTAGATGTTCCTGACTTAGCTTCATCCATGGAGCTAGAAGGAAGAACGAAACCTTCCAACTTAACATTGTCTTCAGAGAAGGATTTTCTTTTAGATTCAATTTTTCTAACACCCGCACTGGCAGGGGGAAATGGATCAAAGGGGCGGATTTGCTTGTTGTTAACCCTTATTCGAAGCGGATCTTTTTTTCTTTCCAGAAATCTGTGGAAAACAAGAGATAGATGATCTGCAGTTACTTCATTGAGTTGTTGCTTCAAGGCTTTTACTCTGTTGGCTGGCTCCAAATATTTTTCGTATTTGTAAAGCCCTCTCCATACAATGATTGTATTTGCTGTGAATCCTTCGATGATACCCAGATATTCGTTACTTATTTTGGTGTAGTCCTCTACGATCTTATATACTTCTTCTTGTGAATTTACGATTAGATGCCATTTCTTTTTTTCCTTCAGATAAGCCACATCCCAAGTCCTGCCTGAGTATGTAACATCACCCTTCTTTCTAGAAATAACAGTGAATGATCTAGTCTGTGAAAACGATGCTGTTTTCATCCCAAGACCGAATCGACCTAGATCTCGAACATCACGATCATTGTCGGGGGAGTCGCTCGGAAATTCCATACTCTTTCTAAGGATATCTTCGCACATACCACTTCCGTCATCAGCAAGGAATAGAGTGAATGGTTCATTATCCATGTCTATCATGATTTCAACTCCTGTTGCATCGGCAGAGATTGAATTATCTATCAGGTCTGCAAGCGCAGACTCCAAACTATAACCCTGTTCTGCGAGCGATTTAATGAGGAGCTCTGGCTTTGGATCTGCTTCTTCAAACTTTGGTTCAGAAGAGTGGAGAGAAATAGATGAATTAGATTTTGCCATTTAAAAAGTTAGATTAGCGATAAAACAGCCTTATTGTATGCAAATAGATGAGCTTAAATCCACGGATTATAAGTAGCAGAATAGTTTGAGATTCGGAAAACTGGGGGATCTAACATTTATTTATAAGAAGCCATTCTGATTTTCAAATTACGTCTGGAAGCCCAATAAATTATTACTACTCTGCATTTACAACGTGTTGACACATATCGATCCAAGGGTGGGCGTATGCCTAGCCCTGAAATAGTCGCGGTGTATTGGTTGGATCTTTTCGATATCTGTCAGGCTTTCAGCACTCTTTTTATGGAAATGGAAAACCCATGGCTGCGCTGTGCTGACCATGGGCTGGAATATGTTTTACCCTTTCAGGGCTGTAGAAAGGGGGAAGTTTAAAGGAGAAAGGATAAAGTCTTGGGTAATGAGCTATGACTGATCACCAATTACCGATCACCGATTACCAATCACCCTATACTTCTGCAATCTACTATTCGGTTTATCTGGGATGGTGCGCTCGATGAGATGGGCGGTGAGGGCTGGGTTGAGGTAGTTTTTGCGGAAGGTGGGGCGGTGGCTGAGGTTTAGCTTTTACATGCAGTCAGCTGCGCTGAGTGGACCGTTTTTGAGTACGTTGATGAGGGAGTTGACTTGGTCGCGTAAAACGGCTGTGCCGCACGCGATTGTGTTGTGGATGGTGCTAGACCATTGACCATAGACTATTGACTAGTGGTTGTCGCTCCGCTGTTACGCACGCGTTAGTTCATCGATGTCGGCTAGGTCTTGGGGACGTCCGGCGGTTTGTTTGGCGGTGATGAGGTCTTGCTTGCTGACGTAATGGGCTGGGAAATTGTTAGAGGTGCATGTTTCTTTGTTCTTCCAAGCAGGCGTGAAACTCAGACCTGGGATAGTGGTGAGGAAGTCAATTTCGCAGGGAGGGACGCCGATGCTGAATTGGGTGCCTTCCGTGCTGAAATCTTCTTGAGTGACTCCGATGAGAGGTATGCCGAAATCTGCAAACGCATGCATCAGCTTTTTGGCATTCTCAGCTGTGGGTTCGAGCCAAATATCAATGTCCTTCGTGTAGCGAGGTTGCGCATAGTGAATCACTGCGTAGCCACCTACAATGAGGTAACGGACATCAAATTCGTGTAAGCTTTGTAACAGATCTTTGAAGTCTGAGTTCATTAGGGTCAATTTTTTTGATGTTTACCCAGTAGTCGTAAACGAGTTCCCAAGCAGCTTGTCGTCTGGCAGCTCCGGACACGCTTTGCCATTGTGCAATTTGCCAGTTGCGTTGTTCCTCGAAGCTGGAGAATTTCTTAATAATCCAATTCGAGCGATCTTTTTTTACTACGCTCACGTGTTGATGGTACTGTATACGGGTTGAGAGATAAAGGGAAATTTTGGTGAGGTTTGGGCAGGACCATCCAGCTAGGGATTTTTGAACCACTCTGCTAGCCTAGAATTACTCTCGGAGGAGAGAGTGAGAGACCACAGAGACTGAGTGGAATGAAGTCAAAAGGCACTGAATCACACTGAACCAACACGATGAAGTAATCATTTCCCCAGCTGGATGACCGTGGGCTGTGAGCACTGAACTCTTTGTTGCAAGGCTAGTAGGCTATGGTGTCTTACCGTTGGTTTGTGGGTCTATTTCATCTCAAGCGATACTTCTGCAATCTACTATTCGGTTTATCTGGGATGGTGCGCTCGATGAGATGGGCGGTGAGGGCTGGGTTGAGGTAGTTTTTGCGGAAGGTGGGGCGGTGGCTGAGGTTTAGCTTTTGCATGCAGTCAGCTGCGCTGAGTGGACCGTTTTTGAGGATTTTGATGAGGAATTTGACTTGGTCGGTGACTTAGTCGCTGACTTGGTCGGTGATGTGGGTTTGGTTGAGTGCCTGAAGTAAGAGTTTGAGGATGAATTCAATGAACGCTGAGGAGTCTGCTGTTTGATCACAGATTGCGAGAACGTCGTAATATTCCTGTTGGTTTTTTCTTATCAAGTCTTCGATAGGGAGATATGCGAGGGGAGCTTTCCAAGTACTGAGGATGAGTGTCTGCCAGAGTCTTCCTATCCTGCCATTTCCATCGGCAAAGGGATGGATGAACTCAAACTCGTAGTGAAACACACAGCTGGCGATAAGTGGATGAACATCGGTGGTCTTGAGCCACGTTAATAAGTCATTCACCAAGCCTTTTACCATGGTGGCAGGTGGAGCTACGTGGACTACTTTATCCCCCTTGGCTATTCCTACGCCGCCTGATCTGAATGTGGCTGGATGATCAACGAGCTTATCCATCATCAGGCGATGCGCTATGAGTAGGTGTTTCAACTGATGGGGTTTCCACTCGGTGAGTTGATCATAGGCACTGAAGGCATTTCTAACTTCTTGAATTTCCTTAGCAGGTCCTAGCACATGCTTGCCATCGAGTAGGGCTGTGACTTGCTCTAGGCTAAGCGTGTTGTTTTCAATCGCAAGTGAAGCGTGAATGCTCTTGATGCGGTTTTCACGTCGTAACTTAGGGGTGGATGAAGCGTCATCACCAAGTCCAAGCCTACCAACCTTTTCCGCAATCTGAGCGACTAAGTCTAGGATGCTAGCTGTGATGGTGAATGGCGGTGGCTCCATGCAACGAGCATTTCAGTTTTGAATGGATGAGTCGAGTTTAACTGCTGTAGATAACTATTTATTAACCGCAGATTTACGCGGATTTCCACAGATTTCTTGATTCTTTGCGATTAGATTAGGCAGGTGAAAGCAAAAAGGAGAGAATGTGATAAGCATTGTTTAGAATATGCGCTGTGAACTTGGCTAGGTCATTTTAGCATCTGTCAGGCTTTCAGCCCTCTCTTTATGGAAATGGAAAACCCATGGCTGCGCTGTGCTGGCCATGGGCTGGAATATGTTTTACCCTTACAGGGATTTGAACAGTGAGCTTTTTGTTGCTGGGGAACTGATCAATGAAACTGCAGGGGCAGTTATGGGTCAACTGTGATGACTTTGTTGTCTTGGTAGATAACGAATTTGTGGCCAAGGCGGCGCTTTTGGTCTCGTAACTTCTCGGCAGATCGATGAGCTGCTTGGATTGCCTTTCTGGCAGTTTCAGCTACTTCTTCGTCTGTGATAGGAGGATGTTTTTTATTGGTTTCCATACTGTTGTTGTAAATCCGTTATAGATAGTTTAGTTGAATCTGAAATTAATTCCAATGGAATTTTAGAGGCGTCCCAGAAATACCAACTATCAAGGTTCAGAGGGGACGGGCCCTACATTCACTCCAGACGGTGCAACTCTTTTTCTTTCTATTCAACATCCAGGTGGTGGTACCGCTGCTACTCCAGAGACCCGTTGGCCAGATTTCAAAGAGAATATGCCCCCACGCTCAAGTATTGCAGTGATCCAGAAAGATGATGGAGGTGTGATCGGTAGTTAATGCCGAGGGATGTGTTTCTAGCTTTTGTGAAATGTGGGTAGCCGCGAGTGAAGTGCCAAGCGCTATCAATGGGGGCTACTTCAGTCTCAGTGCTTTTAGGTTGAGGTGGAATTGCTCGTAGATGGTTTTGCGGTAGGGAGTGGGATGGGTGTCGGATAGTTTTTGAGCAGCTGTGGCTGCTTCTGACTTCCCGAGATTTTTCAGTATGATGGCTCTGATGGTGAGCATCTCGCCCCTGCTCTCGCAGGGTTGTTCTGGATCATGGCTGAAGCTTCTTGGCTTGTGATTGGCGAGGGCTTGATCGATGTCTTCCAAGGCGGTGTCCCATTGCTTGAGTTTCATGTTGGCGAGGGCGCGGCCGTGGAACCGGGGGGCGGTCCAGCCGAAGCGTTCATCTTTTTTCTTGGGGAATGGACCGGCAAAGAGGTCGGCGGCTCTTTTATAGTCACCCTTTTCTAAGGACTGGTAGGCGAGAGCGATGTCGAGAAGCTCTATCTGCACGGTGAGACCGAGGTAGGCGGAAAATTCATGACTGAATGCGAACTGATGTTTCAGTCCAGTGGTTTGCCAGGCGATGGTGCCGTCGCGACGGAGGAGATAGGTATTGGCGATCTTGTCGGCGGAGACGATGCCTAGTTGTCTGACCGCGGGGTTTTTAATGCCGTCGGGGATCATGGCGATCTGGAATTTCCAGTCGTGTTTTTTGACCAAGGCCTTGATGCGGTCGGCGTCTTCGGAGAGAAATGCGACGATCAGGTTGACGTCGTCGTGGATGTGTTGGCTGGCGCGTTGCGAGGCGTAGCCGACGCTGCCTGGGACGGCTGTCTTTTTTCCCTCGGCGGGTTTGCCGATCAATTGGACCGAGGGTTCCGTGTCGGCGGGTGGCTCGATGAAGAGGATGAGGGTAATTTTGCCTTGGGTGTCCTTGGGCAGGTTGAGCGTGCTGCCGTCGAGTGTCTTGAGTGTGATGTTAGGGAAGGGTCGAGTGGAGGTACTCCAGTCGTGGTTCACAATGTTGCTGCGCGCGTCCTTGCGTTCGCGGCGCTGGTCGGTGGCGTGTAGCAGGTTGAATTGGTAAAAACGGTCCCGCAGGAAGGTAACGACGGGCCAGAGCATGGCGTCGTTTTCATTGTGCATGGCGAGGGTTTTCCCCCGGTATAGTTTGTGCAGGGCTCTCGAGTGGGTTTCCAGTGCGAGGATGCAGGCGCAGGCGTTGGCGGTTGCTGGGGCGTCGTCGCCGCCGGTGGCCTTGATGAAGTCGGCGAGGATCGATTCGGCGTTTGAGTTCTCTGATCGCAAGGCGGATGTTGCCAGGCAGAACTGCGCTGCGATGTTAGTCCCTTTGGGTAGCTCGGAAGCCAATGCCGTTTTCGCTTCGTCGACAGCGGCATCGAGGTGTTTTGGTTCGATGGCGGTTTTCCACATTCCTAACAATGCGATGATACGGGTGTTGCGCACCTGCCAGAGATTGGGAGCCTTGGGAAACTGGCTGATGGCCTCGCGGCTGAGTTTTTCCGCTTTGGTGTAGTCGGAGAGTGCTTGTGCGAGTGAGAGTCGGTAACGCATCGGGGCCGGGGTGAAGCAGGCCTGGATGGCGTCGATTTTTTCCTGCGGTATGGAGCCAGCTGCGGGGGCTGTTTTTTTGCTGGAAACCAGCACTAGGAAGTCACCAATGAACAATGACTGGAGCTGTGCCATGATGCGTGCGTCTGGCACGAGCTGATCTGAGACGAGCACTTCCTTTTGGGCTCCATGCCCGCGGCCATACTTTGCAAGACTGGACATGAGCAGGGTGTGACCGTGGGGGTTGACCAGGTAGCCACTTGGTTTTGTGATGGCGAAGATCCGTGCCAGCCGGCTGTTTTTTCCGCCGGTCAGGTGCGCCGCTGTCCAGTTCAGTCCGAGGCTGCGCAGTTGTTTTTCTCCGGCATCGGGCAGCTCGTCGATGTTGAAGCTAAATACGCTCAAGCGATCGGCGTAGGCAGTTATTTCCTCGCTGATCTTCTTTAAT
>CAWVXI010000067.1:0-6936 GCA_963934155.1 uncultured Verrucomicrobiales bacterium
CTAGGGTAGAGACTCGACTGGGATCCACAGAACTGGTGGAGAGTCAGAAATAAAAAACGCTAAGGCAAATATTGCCTTAGCGTTCTGAAAAATGTATGGAGTGATTAAGTTGCTAACTAGGATTACTAATCTCTCTCTCTGAGAACCTTAGAAAGTAGTGATCTGTTATTAGAGTCTGAATAAACGATTGTTCCATCTACTTTTACATCAACTATGATTCCTTCTACTTGATCTGACAGGCGACCGCCTGGAATTGAAGGGCCACATCAGCCACCGCCTTTACCCGCGATCGTCTTGTTCACAATATTAATCGTTTGAGTCGTTTCAGTAGTCCTGTATCTAGGATCTAAATCATAAACATCAAAGGAACCCGTTGATGTCAATTTAGAGGTAGTTCTCTTTCCATTGTTAAGAGTATCCTTTGAGTAATAAACCGTGTAATCAATCACCATGCCTTTAATAATGGTCTTACTTCTGTTGTAGAAGATAACGTCAAAAGTAGTGTTCACACCATCGGCTCCTTTAACCTTCTTTTCTTTGACTTTTTCGAAGCTAATATCTAAAGAAGAAGCAACGGCAACCATACTTGCATTCTCTGTAACATAGGCTTGGCACTTCTCTGAGAGAACGCTAAGTTTAAATGTAATATCCCTACCTTTAGAAGTCCTCACTCTGACCTTATTGTCTTCCCCATTGTATGCGGTAAGGGTTCCTTCAAAGGACTTACTTTTGTCCGCACTAAAGAAGGTGCGGGACTTTAGCTCAGCAGAACTCACGCTCGTTAGCAACCCTGTCAGCAAAGCAGTCATGAGTATTTTGTTAAATAGTTTATTCATAAGTAATTAGTTAATTATTAATACAGCTAATAGAGAAATAATTGACTGTAAAGGAGAAAAATGATCGTTTTTTACAACGTAAGGCTTTCATCTAGTGTGCATTTTGTGACTAAATGCTCCGCAAAATGAGCCGCCACACTAGGTGCAGTAGTAACCCCCTTACTCCCTAAACCATTGAAAAATTTCACCTCTGGGTGATCTGGGTGCTGCCCTATATACGGTTGGCTCCTACGTAAGATAGGTCTGACGGCTGCTGAGTGCTCTATCACTTGAAATGGCCGATTGGTCAAATTACGTATTTTTTCTTCTATTTCTGATCTACCGGCTTGAGTAATAGCACCACTCAGATCCTCCCACTCGTAAGTGGCACCAGCCCTCCATGTCTCATTCCCTAGTGGAATGAGCCAGCCGTTTCGGTTGATTACTTTCTGCTGACTTACCTCAGGGATTGAGATAGTTAAAATTTCACCTTTAGCACAGCGATGCGGCACATAAGAAAATAGTCCTCCCTCAGTCAGCCCCACTGCACCTTGACAGAGGACTATACTTTTTGCGGTAATATCCTTCCAAGTGACTGATTCTTTAGAGATAAGGAGGTCCTCCTCACGAAATATATCACTTCGGTATCTATCTCCTAGGATATCTCTGATAACCTGGAGGTAATTTTTGGTATCAAGCCAGCCACCCTGCTTCATGATAAATCCACCGTGATCCGCATTCCATCTCAATAAATCAGCTGGGTCTACATCCTCGACCCAGCCACCCAGCTGATCCCGTTTTTTGTTAAATTTATCCCGCTGTTTCTCACTTTCAAATAGCCTTAGAGTATCAAGCGCATGAAAGAGCGCTGTCCCTGAAGCCTTCTCTAGCTTTCGGTAATAGGCCAGCGCCTCTGGTAAATACTCATCTTGCCGCCAACTGAGGTTCATCCCTTTCCCTGCCACTGTAGTGACTAAGCCCGCTGCCACACGACTGGCTGAATGTTCATCTTCACTATCCACGACCAAGACCGTGGCTCCGCGCTCGATCAAAGCCATCGCTAAGGCACTTCCAGCGAGACCCTGACCAATCATTAGAAAATCCACATTCATTAGACTCTGCTACTTCGCAATTGCTGAATGGTTAATTGCATCAATTAACATCCTTAGTCTTCCAAAATCACGGCGTTTGTGGCGCAACACAATTCTAGTCATATCAGCGAGATCACGCTCATCACTCTCATCATCAAGCGCACCAGTCTGCTCGATGACTCCATCGTTAGTAATATCCATGAAATCCTGTTGGAGTTTCTTCACCGCGTCCTTTGAGAGAGCATTTTCAATTCTTATCACTAACTTATCTCCGATATAGCGATAGGAATGGAAGTTTGAGTAAAACTGCACAATCTCTTGCACCGCGACCTCAATATCATCAGTGACTTTAAAGAGCGCGAAGTCTGTCTCGGAGATGAGGTTAAGACGCATCAGATGCTCGGACATAAACTGCAACCAGAATTTCCAATACTTACCGCCCTTGGCATCTACCAGAACGATAGGATACACCGTTGCCTTACCAGTTTGGATAAGAGTCAACGCCTCGAACAGTTCATCCATTGTCCCCACTCCACCAGGGAAAGCCACCGCAGCATCTGCTTCTTTTACAAATGATAATTTGCGCGTGAAGAAGTAGTTGAAATCGATCAATTTCTCATCATTGTTGATAAAGGCATTAGCAGATGTCTCGAAGGGTAAATTGATATTCAGACCAAAGCTATAGTCCCTCCCCGCTCCTTCATTCCCCGCTGCCATAATTCCCGGGCCAGCACCGGTGATCGTCATGTAGCCCTCTTCTCTCAGCCGCTGGGAAAATTTTACAGCAGTCTGGTATTCCTCCTCTTCTGGCTTCGTCCTAGCTGAGCCAAATACCGCCACCTTTCTCCGTCCACGATACGGCTCAAACACTTCATTAGCATGGCGCATTTCTTTGAGCGCACGGTTGAGCATTTTAAAATCTCCATCAGTCGCAGATCCGCGAGATAATCTTACGGCAGTGATCATCATTTCTGCAAGCATACAGTTTCGGTCACCAGTGCTGAGTTTATCTGCCAGGGCGCGCACCTGATCATCCACTGCTTTCTCACCCGTGCTACCTATATAGGAACACTGAGGTGACAGCGAAAGTCCTCCAGTAAAATCTTTTTCGTGCGATCCAGGATGGTGTTTATTTTTTTTCATCACAGGTAATCTAAACCATCTTTCTTTATTCTACTAGAGATTTATTGTCTTTCTGAAATGTGTGGCAAGGATCACTGAATACACATTTTCATCTGTCAAAGAATAGGCTTGGCAGATCATCTTTTTGTAACGGTTTAGCTGCTCACCATAGCGATCCGCCAACTCGGCGGGGTCATCCGATTTATCAGTTTTAAAGTCCATGATCGCAGCATTAAGAGCCTTACCGTTTTCATCAAATTCCACTAGCAAACGATCGATCACCCCACTGACCCAGACTCCATCTAGGATGGACTCTATCGCTTGCTCGCGGAAGACCACCAATCCATCGCGCGATTCAAAAAAAGGCTTCACTGTAGGATTCTCGACACACTCTAGCACCAGTGCCCGGATTTTTTCATCGCCACTCCAGTGCAACTCACCATCCCACCACTTAATGCTCTCAAAACACTGATGCACCAGATTCCCATACTCCAGACCACCTCTATCCATAAGCATCTGGGAGAAATTTTGGTGTTTAGTTTCACTTCCCCCGGCAAGAACGCTAGCTTTGCGAGGTTCTGACTCAATCAGTTTGATCATCTGAGAATCATCGTCTCCGTCATTTTCTCTAATAGATTTATCCGCTAGCCATTCCCAGTTGCCGTGCTCGAAGAGTAATCTTCCGGAAAATTCACCCAGACTTTCATCGCGCTCCAATGAGCCAGAAATTGACTCTCTAATCCAGTCCGCCTCATTTTTTTTGCGTGATTTAGGATTGTTTTTCTTCGCCTCTAGTAAGCAATACGTCCCATGCACCGCGCGGGTGAGCATCACATAAAGCACGCAAAACTGCTCGTAGCACTGCTCCACAGACCAGCTCTTCATTTCCTGACGCAGCACTGCATCAGCATTTCTAACATCCTTCACTGGTGCCATCAGCACATGCTTAGCACCCTGCCCCTCTCTCACAGACTCTATCACCTTCACCCTGCTCTCATCATCGAAACCAGAATTCTCAAGATCAGGTAAGATCACCGTATCAAACCCTAACCCTTTCGCCTTATGCACGGTCATGATCTGGATCACCCCCTTGCGCGTCACCTCGCGCTGCTTCCATGACTCCACCTCACTAAGCCATTCTGTCAAATTACCACCTTTCATGGAGAAATCTGCTGCCGCTTGTCTCAGTTCAGCCATTCTACCTACACTGTAGTCAGATAATTTCACCGCCTTAGTTAAGGCAGAACACCATTCATTAAGCACCTTATCCACCCCTCTAATACAAATTTCTCGCGTCCAGAAATACCAACGATCACGCATTTTATTCACATCCTTCTCACCATTAAAGACCTCAGCAAATGGGCTCATTTGCACATGCCACCACGCTAGCTTGTCATTGGGATAGCAGAGAAAGCGGAACGCATCCACAAGCACCGCTGTCACCGGGTTCTCTTCCCCCACAAGCATCTCATCCTCCACAGCCACTGGTATTTCTGAATGATATTCGCGCAGATATTCAGCTATTTCCCTGCCTCTAGAGTTTTTACGCACCAGAATGGCACAGCTTAATCCGCGTCTAACAGGATCTAACTTATTCACTAGCTCACCGATCCAGCCCATCTTCACCTCATCAGCAGTAAGGTCATCCTGCTCGTTCATTTCACACACCCAGCCATGGCCAGCAAGATCTGTCAGAGCAGCCACGTGGTCTTGGAATTTCCATTGTTGAACTGCCTCAATCGGGAAAAGACTCATCCCCTTTGACTGTGGGTGGCACACCTTGTTCACCAGCTGCAGCACACTCTCAGAAGAGCGCCAAGACTTATCCATTGGGTATTCCTTGAGCCGATCGATGTATCTCTCAGAGATTTCATCGAAGAGCTTGGGCTCGCCACCCCGCCATCCATAGATCCCCTGCTTAGCATCACCCACCACGAAGAGTGATCTCTCCCCCTCTATGTCATTGACCACTTCATCGATCAAATTTCTGATCACGTCCCACTGCGCCCTACTCGTATCCTGAAACTCATCAAGCATCCAGTGATCATACTTCCCATCAAATCTAAATTCCACCAGATCCTTACTCACCTCATCCCACAACCCCATGCTCTCGTGCCCAGATAATAACAGGGTGGTATCGGAGAAGCCAAGCTTTCCCTGGCCGCGCACCCTCGCACTATAGCGTTCTTCATAGGCTTGGATCACCTCATAGACCCCGCGTGTGCGCTCAAGTTTAGCAATGATTTCGTCCGCTACCAATGTGCTCAGTAGATCATAGAGAGCATCCGCCAGCTCACCGTCCACCACCATTTCTTTGTTATAATAAGTATCAATAAGCGACCCCTCTTTCAGATCAGCTAGGCGCTCCAGAAGTAGTGGGAATTTTCCTTTCAGATTGATCGGCGTCCCAGCCTTCCCTTCCCTGTCTTCTAAACCTTCAGCTATCGTCAACAGTGCTTTGTTATAGCGTTTATCTGGAAATGCAATCGTCTCTAACAGAACTATAACGCGTTGCGCTTTAGCCGCGTATCCGCCTCTACCTTGCCACGGCAGGCCATCTGGCCACAACGCCTTCTCATTCCCCCAGCTTTCCACATTTGGATGCTTTAGCCAGCGTTGCTGATACTGGTCCACAAAGTCTCTCAGGCGCTCATTCACCCGGATCGCCTCATCACCACCACTTGTCTGGCGGAATGCCTGGACAAAACCCTCCATACTTTTTGCTAAATTCTTATTTCCTGACGATGCGTTAAAGATATCCGCAAACACCTTCACTTTCTCCGCCTCCAGGTCACTCCCCTCCAAAAGCTCAAAACCAGACATCCCGAGCTCGAATGCAAAATTTCTTAACAACTTTATAAAGAAACTATCCAGCGTAGAAAGCGCAAGCCTATCAATGCTATCAACTAATTTTTTTAGTAGCCCACGAAAAAAGTCCACATCCATATCAGGTAGCACAATCGCTCCCTCCACTAATGCAGGCATCGCCTCATCACCGAGAATAGCAAGCTGGATGTCCGCTTTGAGAGCTTCCGCAGCCATGTCACTCTGTGCGCCCTCAGCAAGCCTAGTGAGAATCCTGTCTGAGAATTCGCCAGCAGCTTTTTTCGTGAAGGTCAGCGCAATTATCTTCTCAGGCGCCACACCGATTACTAACAGAGCCAGATACCGGTTAGCCAGCTGCCATGTCTTACCGCTTCCAGCAGACGCTCTTATCATTACACTTTCTATAGATGCCACGATCGTTATTGAACTCTGTAGTGCCGCATCTGACAATCATAAAAAAAAGTTTGCCAAGTCTCTCATTTTTGATATGAATGGACTGTTGAACTACTCGGAGGTCCTCTTTGAAACCTCTAAACTTGATTATCTCTTAATCAAATAGCCTCAATCCACCTTCGTCATGACGCGTGAATTGTAGCCTATTTATATTCTAACAGATCCAAATCAAATCCCAACCCAAGTTCTTACATCTATTTATACCCATCCATCTATCTTCATGAGCGATACTACATCAGCAAACTCTGAGCAGCCGAAAAGCAAGCCTACCCAGGATATCTCCACACCCTCACCCGCCCCAGTGAAGGCAAAAAAAACAGCCTCTAAAACCGCTAAAAAAGCGGCTAAAAAAGTGGCTAAGAAAGTCACCACTAAGCCTCCACCAGCTGAAAACCCAGTGGCGCAAACGCCTGAAAAAGCACCTAACCCTGCCAATCAACCAGAGCAAGCTACGCAACAAAATCAAGCCCCTAGTAATGAGCCTGGAAATCAGCAAAATAATGATCAAAATGCCGAGCAACAAAACAACAATCCCCGCCGTGGTAGAGTAGCAGGAAAAGGGAAAGTTCATCAGAATAAAAATCAAAACAAAAACCAACGCGGTCGTAATAACAACCAAAACAACAACA
>CAWVXI010000068.1:0-6320 GCA_963934155.1 uncultured Verrucomicrobiales bacterium
GCTTCTCTCACTATTTTGTTTTTCTATCAAACCACGATCACTGTTCAAATGGTATTACGCATCGCGGTTTGCTCGGCGAGCAAGCCGTGATGCGGCATTCAATCTTCTAGAGGGCTAAAAACATCTCGGTTGATTAGGCCGGCTCCATTTCTATTGATGAGGAAACCTTACCTCTAGGGCTAAGAAGAGATGGAGGGTGGTTCAGTAGTGATTTGGCACGCTCGGTGTCTTTGGCAAAGCCACCCTACCCAGCTTCGCTGTTAAATTAGCTTCGCTATGTTCTACCCTAGGAAATCGATGACTTCCTGTGGGTCTGGCTTCACTAGTTTGGCTACTTTTTCTAGCTCGGCCAGGCAGGCGAGGCGTTCTGGGATGTGGATATTTCCTTTGCCTAGTTCTTCTTCCATGGTGTCGATAAATTTCGAGGGATGGGCAGTTTCTAGGATGATGGTGTGTGAGTCTGGGTCGGCTTCCTGCCAGATCTGTGATGCTAGCCAGCCGATGGCTCCGTGTGGATCGATCGTATATCCGTAACGGCTTTTCACTTCCTTGATAGCGTTACGGGTTTCCTCATCGTCAAAGGCGAGCCCGCTGATGTTCTCGCGCATGGCGTCCCAGCTATCGCCAAAGATGTTCTGCATCCTTGCGAAGTTCGATGGTGCGCCTACGTCCATAGCATTTGAGACGGTGGCGATGGATTTTACGGGCTCGTAGTTGCCTTCTGCGAGGTAGCGCGGGACGACGTCGTTGATATTAGTAGCTGCGACAAACTGCCTGATTTTTAGTCCCATCTGCTGAGCGATGAGTCCGGCAGTTAGGTTTCCAAAGTTGCCACTCGGGATGACGAACGTAGGCTCGGCATCTTCATGAATATCTAGCAGCTGGCGTGCGGCGTGGAAGTAGTAGAATGACTGGGGGAGGAGTCTAGAAATATTGATCGAGTTCGCAGAGGTAAGGTTATGTTTCTGGGCTAAATCTGCGTCAAGGAAACAGGCTTTGACCATGCGCTGGCAGTCATCGAAGCTGCCTTCCACTTCGAGAGCAGAGATGTTTCCACCGAGCGTTGTGAGTTGTTTCTCTTGGAGATCGCTGACGCCGCCTTTTGGGTAGAGGATGATGACTTTGGTGCCTTCTACGTGGTGGAATGCGGAGGCTACTGCGCCGCCGGTATCGCCAGATGTGGCTACTAAAACAGTAAGCTCTTCGGTATCATCCTTCGTTAGATACGCCATCAGACGTGCCATGAACCTAGCTCCAAAGTCCTTGAACGCGAGAGTTGGTCCGTGGAAGAGCTCGAGGACGTTAGAGTTTTCTGTTAGAGGGATGAGCGGGGCATCGAAGGTGATGGAATCATCGACTATTTCTTTTAGGTCTTGCTCGGGAATGGCGTCTTGGAAGAAATTTCTAGCAACATGAAATCCTAGCTCAGCGAAGCTCATCGTGCGCCAGTTTTCCCAGAATGTGTCTGGGAGTGGCGAGATGCTTACGGGCATGTAGAGTCCGTTGTCAGCAGGGAGGGAGCGAATGACGGCTTCCTTGAGACCCACTCTCAGGTCTGGATTATTCGTGGAATAAAATTGCATGATTTTCTGGAAGGGTTAGAAAATGTTAAATTTTCTGTTAGGAAATAACGTGGACTCCTTGTTGGTTGATCTTTGAGACGTGAGCTTGGTTCTCTAGATTGATGTCGGTAAAGACCTTGGAAACTGCTTTGGCAACATTTCTCGCTACCTCTTCACCCTCGCAGAGTGCGAAGACGCTGGGTCCTGCGCCGGAGATGGAGAATCCCAGTGCGCCATTTGCGAGTGCTGCTCGTTTTGCTTTGTAGAATTCTGGGATGAGCTTTTGGCGGTGTGGCTCGGCGATGACATCATGGATCGACCGGCTGATCATGCCGTAGTCTTCCTGGATGATCCCGCAGATGAGGCCGCCGAGATTTCCTATCTGCTGAGTGGCATTGATGATAGGGATGTCTTTTGGTAATATTTCACGCGCTACCTTAGTGAGGATTTCAATCTCTGGATGCACTACAGTCGCCCAGAGGTTCTCAGGAACAGGGAGCTGAGCGATGTCTAGTTCTTGGTTTGAGCGGATGAAAACGATGCCGCCGAGTAGTGATGGGCCGACGTTATCTGCATGGTAAGCACCGTCCGCGCTGGCTTCTCCGGTCATGGCGAAGGGAAGGAGCTGTTTCTTAGAGAGGGGTTCACCGATGAGTTTATTCACGGCATAGACGCCTGCTACGGCAGATGCTGCGGAGGAGCCTAGACCACTTCCGAAGGGCATTTTTTTGTGAATTTCCATTTCTATGCCACGATCCATCATGCCTAGGTGGCGGAGTAGATCGAGTGCGGCCACACCTGCAGTGTTACCTTCTACGGTCTTAGGGAGCTTCCCGCCGTCTCCAGTAATCTTTGTGATGCGGAGTCCGGGTTTATCTGAGTGGCGCACGATGACTTCATCGCCTGGCGCATCGATAGCAAAGCCTAACACATCATAGCCGCACGCGACGTTAGCGACGGTGGCTGGAGCGAATACTTTGACTTCTTTGAGTGCGGTGTTCTTGCGAACCGGATCTGTGGGTGCTTGAGGCATGCGCGCATGTTGCTATCAATTGCCGAGATTTCAAGCAGATATAACGACATAAAGAGAGAAATTTTCACCCTTGCATATCGTGCAGGATGCTCTCAAACTAGTCATTATGCCAGAAATACCCGACCAACAGTGCAAATCTCGCTGCCAGAACATCGTTCTGGTCGGCTTCATGGGTTGTGGTAAATCTACGGTTGGCAGAGAGATAGGCTTGCAGCTGAACTACCCGCTTGTGGATACTGACACTCTTATCGAGGAGAGCGTGGGGATGAGTGTGGCTCAGATTTTTTCGCAGCATGGGGAGGGTTACTTTCGCGATCTGGAGACGGATCTTATTAGCCAAATCTACAGTAAGGACTTTACCAAACAGATTATTTCTACTGGTGGCGGGTTGCCTTTGCGCGAGCAAAATAGAGAGAGACTTAGGAAGTTAGGTTATGTGGTCTGGCTCCAAGCTAGCGCGGACACGGTGCTGGAGCGCACTGCTAAGTCTAATCACAGGCCACTTATCAATAATCAGAACCCTAAGGAAAAGATAGAGACGATGCTCGTTGAGCGAGATCCCATCTACGCAGATGTGGCGGACCTCACTATTAATACTGATGATTTAGAAATCTCAGAAACAGTGCATGGTATCATCGAGAGCGCAAATTATCATTTCAGTAAATCTTGAAAATACAAGAAGTCGAAGATTTTGGTTGCATGTTCTCTCATTTGTCGCATAATATTGTTAAGCTGAGAATCACACTAAAAGCATGGCCATTTTAAAACCATTATCACCATTTACAGACGCCAAGGGCAAGATACCCTTCGAGTTAGTACGTCCTGAAATCCGCAAGGTAGAGAAGCACATACGTGAGCAGGTGAATGCCTTTGATCCCGGAGTCGCTCCCTACATTGATTATATTTGTAACACTAGTGGTAAACGTATCCGCCCCGCTCTAGCCATCCTTACAGCTGGTGCTGTGGGCACGATTACGGATGAGAACATTAAGATTGGCGTAGTTTTAGAGCTTATCCATATGGCCACGCTGGTGCATGATGACATCATCGATGAAGCCACCACCCGAAGAAAAGAACTCACCGCGAATGCGAAGTGGGGAAATGGAATGGCAGTGTTATTAGGTGATGCGCTATTCTCACACGCACTGCTACTCGCCACGGAATTTGATGATATTTCTATCAACCGTAAAGTGGGTAAAGCCTCTCGCGAAGTCTGTGAAGGTGAGGTGATCCAGAGCCAGCGGAGGTTCGACCTCACACTCACAAAGGACGACTACTTTAAAATCATCTCTATGAAGACTGGCGCGCTCTTCGCAGCAGCCACAGGTATTTCTGCTAATCTATCAGGAGCTGATGCTGAGACTGAGCAAGCGCTCTACGACTACGGCATGAAACTGGGCACGGCCTATCAGGTTTACGATGACTGCGTGGACTTAGTGGGCAGCGAAGAAGCTATTGGCAAGACGCTCGGCACAGACCTAGAGAAAGGAAAACTCACCTTGCCAATGCTCAACCTGCTAGAACATGCTACGGATGAGCAGCGGACAAAAATCAATAAGCGCATTATCGAGCAGCAAGCGCTGGACTTTGAAGTGCTAGTGGGTATAGCTGACTACGCAGGTGCTATAGAAGGCGCTCTCGACACTGCTTCAGAAATGCTGGTGGAAGCGCGAGATGGACTTAAATGTCTGACCGATTCTAAATACACCACCGGTCTTATCGACATCACCCACTATCTGGATGATCTCATTGACAAGTGTCGTAAATAACTAATTAATTAAAAACCATGGATTATACAGTATATAAACTCATTCATTACGTAGGTATTTTTACATTGATGCTTTCTCTAGGCTCTATTTTCACCAAATATAATAAATGCGCAGTAATGGGTCATGGAATTGCACTACTGTTAATTATCCTCGGAGGATTTGGAATGCAGGCTAAAATGAAGGAAGCTTATGTCGCACAGTTTGAGACTAGCTTTCCAATGTGGATGATCGCCAAGCTAGTCATCTGGCTCATCTTCGGTGCTGCTATTGTTCTAGCGAAGCGTGATATCCTGAAAGGATCTATAGCTTGGATAGCGATGATAGGTCTTGCATCTGCGGCTGCTTATCTCGGATTAATGAAGCCATTTTAAGATAAATATTCTCTAAAGCTATGAAAGCCCTCTATTTAATACCTACTGTTATTTTTGCCTTCGCAGCAATGGCGCAAACTCTTCCGGCGCAACAACCTGCCAAAAAGAAATTGCTAGGTTTAGAGCTGGGAACAAAACTTCCTGAACTAAATGTCACGAACCAGCACGGTGAAGAAATACCGCTCACCGCCGCTAAAGATGATCGCTGGGTGTTTGTTTTCTTCTATCCAAAGGCGCTCACAGGCGGCTGAACCAGGCAAGCATGTTCGGTGCAGGATGCATTCGAAAAACTAACAGAAGAAAAAGTCAGCGTGTTTGGTGTTTCTACTAATGATGTGGCGACTCAGCTTAAATTTAGTAAGCAAGAGAAGCTCAACTACACCCTCGTGGCAGATAAGGATAAGCAAGTGACGAAGGCATTCAAAGTGCCCCTTATAATGAATATGATGGCATCGCGGCGAGCGTTTCTTTTCAAAGACGGCGTACTTGTCTGGCGAGATTTGAAAGGTGCAACCAAGACGCAGGGAGCAGAAGTGCTTCAGGCGATCAAAGAGAATTCTTTGTAACGCGAAGTAGAGGATCTTTCGCAGCTCTTAGAATAGAGCCAAAGAGGATAGTAACCTCTTCTACGGTGTGTGTCTGATTTGACAACGGGGTGGTGCGAGAATAGCTTCCACTCAACTCTACAAATAGCCAACGATCACATTTGAAATCATCTATTTATCATGAACTCAAAACCACTCTTCATCGCCTTTATCTTAGGCATAGGAGCGCTTACTATTATGTTTAACACTCGAATCAAAGAAGAACTCGTCACCGAATCCGCACCCGTATCAAGCCTCAGCTTCGATGAGAAAATAGCCAAGACTCCCTATGAAACAGCCACTTTTGGTATGGGCTGATTTTGGGGTCCTGACTCTCAGTTTGGGAGTATTCAAGGCGTCCTCAGAACCCGTGTTGGATATTGTGGTGGGGAGATGGAAAAGCCTACCTACTATGCCATGGGCGATCATACCGAAGCGATTTCTATCGATTTTGATCCTGATTTGATCAGCTATTCCGAGCTGTTAGACCATTTCTGGCAAGGTCACCGATGTGAGCGAAACAACTCAAGCACCCAGTATCAAAATGCCGTGTTCTACAGGAATGATGAGCAAAAGAAGTTGGCGGAGCAAGCGCTTAAGAACCGAGCGGATACTCTAGGAATTAAGCCAGAAAAAGTGGCAACAAAAATCATCCCCGTGAAGACCTTCACCTACGCCGAGAAGTATCATCAAAAGTATGCGATTCGTGGTGATATCCGAGAGACCATCGATAGCCTTTTCCCCGACGCTAAATCACTAGCAGACTCAACCGTAGCAACGAGACTCAATGCTTATCTAGGGGATGGGATAGACCAAGATACAGAAAAATTTCTCAGCGAGCTAAGTGACTATAATCTTTCTGAAAAACTTGAGGATACGATTCGAAATAGAGTTGAAGATTAGAATTGAGAAGTTTATTTTGACCAATAACTTTCCATCATGAAAGTTATTGCGACCGTCATTATTTTTTAGTCCGTTGGCTTTTATCTCATGTTCAAATG
>CAWVXI010000069.1:0-6267 GCA_963934155.1 uncultured Verrucomicrobiales bacterium
CTAACAAACAAAGCTAACAAACACATAACTATGAAAAAGAAATATTTATTAATGCTACCAGCGTTCTCACTCGCCACTAGCGCATCATCATGGGCCCAAGCCACTGCGGATATCCCAGCAGCAGCTAAAGTGAACCTCAATGCAGAATTCACTGAAGCTAAGCCAGCAACTGATCTCTACGATAAACTCGCAGCGATGCTTACTGAACAGGCTAAGAAAGGGGACAAAGATATAGACGCTAAAGCCATCCTCGACACTCTCGGACTCGGTGACATCACCTCCTATGCTATGAGTTCAGAGAAAGACGGCACCGAATGGAAGAACCTCATGTTCCTCCACAACGGGGGATCAGACAAAGGCATCTTCTCTCTATTAGGCAATAAGGGGGCAGAATTTTCAGCTCCTAGCATGTGCCCAGCAGGTTCAGACCTTGTGATGCAAATGGATTTAGACCTCAGATCTGCCGAGAGCTTAATCAGAAGTGTGATGAAAGTCGGTAAAGCATCTGAAGAAGACATGCAAGAGTTTGAAGGTGCCATGGAAGAAGAAATCCCTGAAATGAAAATGAATACTTCAGCGATACTCAGCAAGCTAAACGTCCGCGTCAACATCGCCATCGACTTCGATGACAAGGTCAAGCTCGCTCTACCATTGGTAGGTGAACTCGATAAGCCGCGCGTCGTAATGCGTCTCGATGGCCTAGCATGGCTGTGGGACAAGATGGGTGACGACATGATCGCTGAGTCAGGCATGCCTCTCCAAAAGAAAGAAGAAGCCGGAGTCATTACTTACAGCCTTCCAGCTGAGATGGCCGCACAGTTCATGGGCTACTTACCAGTCATCGCCATCGATAAGACCAAGAGTCACATCTGGATTTCTTCATCACCAGAGTTCCTTAAGCGCAGCATGTCTGGCACAGAGTCACTCGCTGGCAGCCTCGCTTACAAGGCAACCATGCAAGGTCTTCCAGAAAAAGGAAACGCAATGATGTACATGTCTAAGGGATTTGCAGATATCGCCCTCAAGCTTCATGAAATAGCCAAAGCAAATGGAATGATGGAAGGACTTGGCGAGAATAAGGATGATGTGGGCTCGATGATAGAGACCCTCAAGAAGATCAAGCAAGGCAACGTCACAACTCTCTCAAGAAGCGAAGACGGTATCCACTTCTCAAGCCGCAGCACAGAGAGCATGGAGAACATGCTAGAAGAAGCTCAAAAGCTCATGGAGAAGATTCAGTAATCTCACTCATCACAGCTAAATCAAATAAACAAATGAGCCATTCTGCATCACGCTGAATGGCTTATTTTTTTGACCTCACTCTGACACAATCACGCTCAGATCACATCGACATTTCACTCACACCGAGACCGCCGCCTTAATATGCGGATGCGGGTCATAATCCTCCAGCCGGAAATCCTCAAACGTGAAGTGATCAATATCCTTCACCTCTGGGTTAATCCACATCTTAGGTAACGGCCGGAAATCTCTAGTCAGCTGCTTTTCAGCCTGCTCCAGATGATTATTATACAAATGCAGATCACCAAAGCTATGCACAAAATCCCGAGCCTCATACCCAAGAACCTGAGCCACCATCATCATAAATAACGCATAAGACGCTATATTAAACGGTACCCCCAAAAATAAATCAGCACTCCGCTGATACAGCTGACAAGACAATCCAGGCTTCTCACTCCCCACATCATGCACATAAAACTGGAACAATAAATGACACGGCGGAAGCGCCATCTCATCCACCTTCCCCACATTCCAAGCAGACACTAAATGCCGCCTCGATGTAGGGTTTTCCTTCAGATCATGCAGCAGCCTCGCTATCTGATCCACCACCGTCCCATCTTCCTTTGCCCACGCCCGCCACTGCTGACCATACACCGGCCCTAGGTCTCCATTCTCATCAGCCCACTCATCCCAGATCTTCACCCCATTCTCCTGCAAATAAGAAATATTCGTATCCCCCTTCAGAAACCATAGTAACTCATGAATGATCGAGCGCAAATGCACCTTCTTAGTCGTCAGTGCCGGGAACCCCTCACGCAGATCATACCGCACCTGCCTTCCGAACACTGATAACGTTCCCGTCCCCGTCCGGTCCCCACGGCTCTCCCCATTCTTTAAGACGTCCTTCAGCAGGTCATGATATTGTTGCATACACATCTTTTAAACACTCATCACCCAATTGACACGAAAAAATATCACCACTGCTTGATTTACTCAGCCACACACCCCATGATCCCCCCAGATCATCAACTTATTACCCATGGATTTCCTAGATATCACCGCCATCCTGCTCACCCTCGCGGCACTCTTCGCCTACATCAACCACCGCTGGATAAAGCTCCCCGTCACCATCGGAATCATGCTCATCTCCCTCATCATGAGCCTCGTCATGATCGCAGTAGGCCAGTTCATCCCCGCCTTCGATGACTCCGCGAAAGCCTTCGTAGAATCCATCGACTTCAACAAAGCACTCATGAACTGCATGCTCAGCTACCTCCTCTTCGCCGGCGCACTCCATGTAAACCTCACCGAGCTCAAACAACAAAAACGCATCGTCGCCATCATGGCCACCCTCGGCGTCACCATCACCACCTTCGCCGTCGGCTCCATTGCCTACTACATCTTCCACATGCTCGGCGTCGAGATCCCCTATGCCTGGTGCCTGGTCTTCGGAGCCCTCATCGCCCCCACAGACCCCGTAGCCGTCCTCGGTATCCTCAAGACCGCCGGAGCCCCTAAATCCCTCGAGACCAAAATCACCGGCGAATCCCTCTTCAACGACGGAGTAGGCGTCGTCATCTACCTCGTCCTCGTAGGCATCGCCACCACAGGCATCGGAAATGTCACCGTCGCCAGCGTGGCCCATGATTTCCTAGTAGAAGCCGGCGGAGGCATCCTCCTCGGACTCGCCCTCGGTTACATCTGTTATAAAATGCTAAAATCTATCGATAACTACCACGTCGAAGTCCTCCTCACCCTCGCCCTCGTCACCGCAGGCTACCGCCTCGCCATGCAATACCACCTGAGTGGACCACTCGCCATGGTCATCGCCGGCCTCATGATCGGTAACCACGCCCGCGAAAACGCCATGAGCGAGCAAACAAGAGCAAACGTCGACACCTTCTGGGAACTCATCGATGAAATCCTTAACGCCATCCTCTTCCTGCTCATCGGACTAGAAATATTCATCCTAGACTTCTCCACCCCAGTCATCGTTGCCGGCCTGCTACTCATCCCCATATCACTCATTGTTAGATATATCTCTACCGCAGCAGCCGTCACCCTCCTCCGCAAACACAAAGAATTCACTCCCGGCGTCATCAAGATACTCACCTGGGGCGGTATCCGCGGCGGCATCTCCGTCGCCCTCGCCCTCGCCATCCCCAAAGAAGCCGGGGACGCCCGCACACACATCCTCGTCGCCACCTACATCATCGTCATCTTCTCCATCTCCGTCCAAGGCCTCACCCTAAAATCCCTCATCTCCAGATCACTTGCTAAAAAATAGTGCCTGTGGAATAGTAAGACTACCACAAAGGAAGGGATAGTGAGACTACCACAAAGGTAGGGATTGATCGCCGAACAATCCGCCCAATGCGAACAGCACACATCCAACAGCACCCAACCAGCAACTTTAAACTTAAATCATAAATCTTAAAACTAAAAAACATGACCATCAAAGAAGAACAAACCAAACTCCTAGAAGACCTCAGCATTTTCCAAGACTGGACCGAACGCTACGAATACGTCATCAGCCTAGGCAAGAAACTTCCACTCATGGAAGACACCCAAAAATCGGAAGACAAACTCATCCAAGGCTGCCAATCCCAAGTCTGGCTCGATGCAGAAAAGCAAGATGGTCCAGAAAAAAGGGTCATCTATCACGCGGACTCAGACTCCGTCATCACCAAAGGCATGATCGCTCTCTTCATCAACACCCTCAGCGGCCAACCCGCAGAACAAATCCTCGCCGCAGACATGAGCTTCATCGACCAAACCGGACTCAAAGAACACCTCGCCCCCACCCGCGCCAACGCCCTCAACCTCATGGCCCGCCAAATGAAAAAACTAGCCCTAGAGCTCTCAATGTAAAATAGTCAATGATAACCGGCCAAAACTAACCACAAGCAACAACCCAAGCATGATGGGAGCCTGGACGTCTCGTCCGCATCTGCAACCGAGCAACAACCCGAGTAAACAAGCCGAGCCTTTAAACTTTTTCCTTTCTCCTTTAAACTTCCCCTAAAAATGCTCACAGATTCCCACTGCCACCTAGCCTCCCATAAATTCCCCCCAGAGGAAATCCCCGCCCTCCTCCAGCGCGCTCAGGCCAACGGCATCCACCGCATGATCACCCTAGCCACCAGCCTAGACGACATCGAAGCCAATATCCAGCTAGCAGAACAACACCCAGAAATCCACGCCGCCATCGGCATCCACCCCTGTGATGTCCACCAGACTGCAGATGACTACCTAGACACCCTCAAAAAAAACGTCACCCACCCCAAATGCTGCGCCATCGGTGAGACTGGCCTAGACTACTTCCACCCCGCCCCCGATCACTGGACAGACGCAGACTACCACTCCCGACAGCGAGAATTCCTCCACCAGCACTTCCAGCTCGCCGCCGAGCACGGAAAAAACATCGTCATCCACACCAGAGATAAAACTGGTCACGCATCACTCGATGACGCAGTAGAAATCTACCGCCAATACGCCGACAACGTCACCGCCGTCTTCCACTGTTTCCTCGGCCCCTGGGAGAACCCCAACGTCAACACCATCCTAGACCTCGGCGGCTACCTCTCCTACACCGGCATCACCACCTTTAAAAAAGCCACCGCCACACTAACAGCAGCCACCCTCACCCCCCCAGACCGCATCATGCTAGAAACCGACTCCCCCTACCTAGCCCCCACCCCGCACCGCGGCCAGCGAAACGAACCCTCCTTCACCCTCCACACCGCCACCACCATCGCCGCCGCCAGAGGCATCACCCTCGAACAACTCGCAACAATCACCGAACAAAACGTGAATCAATTTTTTAAACTGTGAGTAGGAAGGTGGGAAAGTAGGACAGTAGTGAGTAGGAAAGTAGTGAGTAGGAAAGTAGCGAGCCACTCCGCTGGCAGGCTTCCTCGCGCCGTGCCCGAGAATGGTAGGGATTGATCGCCGAGCAATCCACGAGCAACGCGAGTCAGAGAATCCGGCTCCATCAACCAAGCAAAAACACCGATCACCGATCACGGCTAACTGATCACCTTTTCCCTTTAACCTTTAACCTTTTCCCTTTATCCTTTATCCTTTAAAACCAACAACCAAGCACTCATCTAAATATCAGCTAGTGCAATACTAATAACACGTTCTCTTAAAAATTTCCTAGCGTAATTCAGAGAAAGAGCTTAAAATACTTACATGAAAGTAGAAGACATCGTAGCAGAAGTATCTAAGCTACCTGAAGAGCAACGAGCCTCGATTGCTTCAAGGATTATTCATAGCTTAGAAAAACCACGTTACTGGGTTAGTGATGAGGAAGTAGCTGAACGTATGGATGAAGCAGAACGCGACCCCAGCGTAATGATCTCTTTTGAAGAATTCGAAGCAGGAATAGTCAGAAGTGGCAGTTAGATTTCATAAGACCGTTCAGAGTGATCTTAACGCGATTCTTACAAGATACTATGAGATCAAGGATGAACTCGGAGAAGATTTTTATTCTGAGTTCATTGAAGGTGTGAAGATCGCATCCAGTAATCCTCGTTACTACCATTTCGACGACTGTGGACTAAGACGATGTAATCTAGAGAGATTTCCTTTTCATTTTTTATATGACATCCATGAAGAAACTATCCGCGTTTGGGTTTTAAGACACGACAGAAGAAAATCGACCTATGGGTTGAAGCGCTTTAGAAAATAGCCAGCCAAATGACCAAAAATGCAGAATCCCAAAGATAGCTTTGATTGAGCGGTAGCGAACATCGAAGTGATCGCTTGTTGTCCCGTATAAATACGTACTTGAAGACACTGGCCCAGGGTCGAGGGCTCTGGGTGACCGAGACGGCAGGGATTGATCGCCGAGCAATCCACGAGCAACGCGAGTCAGAGAATCCGGCTCCATCAACCAAGCAAAAACACCGATCACCGATCACGGCTAACTGATCACCTTTTTCCTTTTTCCTTTTCCCTTTATCCTTTATCCTTTAAAACCAACAACCAAGCACTCAGCTAAATATCAGCTAGTGCAATACTAAT
>CAWVXI010000070.1:0-5622 GCA_963934155.1 uncultured Verrucomicrobiales bacterium
AGCAAGACATCAATTGAAAGAAATCCAACATAGGAATAATGACAAGAAACCCGCTCAAGTCCGTGCTATTCAGGACTTATTGCTTTTCTCTAAACCTCTCAAAAAGTGATAGACTATTGCCAAATTACACACTATAAACTTTAATCCTCACTTCTAACCATCTGTAGAAAAACAGTATCTAAAAAGGACATACAAAACTCAGAAAGCTAAGTTCATCTTATCTCTCAATATTTCAACCACGACAATGAGTGACTCTATCACAACACCTTTAAAAAACCTCTCACACACAAAAGACATCTATGGAGTTGATGCTTGGTCTAGTGACTTTTTTAGCATAGCAGACGACGGCGATCTCCATGTGCATTTAAAAGACGGCGATGAAAATTCATCAGCCAGCCTACATGCCATCGTAGAAGGTATTCGTGAGCGAGGTCTCGCGACTCCACTTTTACTCAGATTCCATGATCTCCTAGCAGAGCGTATTGGTAGTCTCAATGATGCATTTAACACCGCGATAAAAGAAAATGACTACCGAGGAAAGTACCGAGGAGTTTATCCAATCAAGGTGAACCAACAGCAACAAGTGATAGAAGAAGTGACCGAATTCGGCAAACAATATCACTATGGTTTGGAAGCAGGCAGTAAGCCTGAGCTACTTGCAGCACTAGCCTACATGCACGATCCTGAGGCTTTTATCATCTGTAATGGATACAAGGATCAGGAATTTGTTGATCTTGCTCTGCAGAGTTTGAAAATGGGGCTGCAAACTGTTTTGGTGATAGAAACGCCCAGTGAACTAGACCTTATTCTAGAGCGCTCAGCCTTCCTCGACATTGAACCCATGCTCGGTATCAGAGCCAAGCTTGCCACCTGTAATAATTCTCACTGGTCGCAGTCTAGTGGAGAAAATAGTGTCTTTGGGCTGACTACCAACCAAATCCTCAATGCGGTGGATACTCTCAAAGAACAGGGGAAACTGCATTACCTCCGCCTACTCCACTACCACCAAGGCTCTCAAGTGCCCGACATCCGTGCTATTCGTGATGCCGCGACAGAGGCACTCCGCATCTACACTGAGCTAATCCGCGAAGGAGCTCCGATGGGACTGTTAGACATCGGAGGAGGTTTAGGTATCGACTACGATGGATCTCGTAGTAATAGCCAAAACAGTAGAAACTATGGGATAGAAGAATACGCTGCCGATATTGTAGATGTCACCAAAACCATTTGCGATGAAGCCAAGTTACCCCACCCCACGATTATTTCTGAATCAGGACGCGCAATCTCAGCCTACTATTCAGTGCTGATTTTTGACGTCCTAGATGTGAACAGCCCGTCAGCTGATGCTTCACCAAACTCCATTCCAGAAAAGCTTCATGCACAGATTGTCAAGTTAAGCGAAGTGGAGGATTACCTTACTTCTGAAAACATGCAAGAGTGCTACAATGACACTCTCTATTACCGCAATGAAATCCTCTCCTTATTCCGCTACGGCAATGTTTCACTAAGAGAACGCGCTTATTGTAATTCCCTCTTCACCCGCATCATCACAAAGATCAGTCTAATGGCAAAAACAGTAGAAGAATTGCCAGAAGAACTCGCTGACAATCCGTTTCTTGATGTTTATTATGGAAATTTCAGTATATTCCAATCACTCCCTGACTCCTGGGCCATCGATCAGATTTTCCCCGTGATGCCTATTCACAGGCTCAATGAGGAGCCAACTGTAAAAGCAATCTTAGCTGACATCACTTGTGACTGTGATGGCAGGCTAGATAAATTTATTATCGACGGAGAACAGCAGTCATACATACCCTTACACCCTCTCAAGGAAAATGAAGACTATCTCATCGGCGTCTTCTTAGTAGGTGCTTACCAAGAAACATTGGGAGACCTGCACAATCTTTTAGGGGATACCAACGTGGTCAGTGTAGGAATTAAGAATGGTAAAGTCCAATACCTCAGAGAACTCGCAGGCGACACCATTTCTGATGTCCTATCCTATGTAGAATATGACACCAACAACCTTATAGACCGCTTCCGCCACTTAGCGGAACGCTCAGTAGAGGACGGTAAAATAACTCCCTCACAACGTAAAGAAATCATGAATTCCTTCCGTGAAAGTATTGATGGATACACTTATTTCGAATCACCTAATAACTAGAAAAAATCGATCATTTGACTCATATATAAAAACATGAAAACAACACTCATCATCGGAGCCGGAGGAGTAGGCCGCGTAGTCACCCATAAATGTGCCCAAGTACCTGAAACATTTGGAAAAATCATCCTTGCGTCTCGCACTAAATCCAAATGTGACGCCATCGCGGCTGAGATCGATTACCCGATCGAGACAGCCGAGGTAGATGCGGATAGCGTGGCGGACACAGTAGCTCTCATGCAGCGAGTCAAACCAGATATCCTCATCAATGTGGCGCTTCCCTACCAAGACCTAACCCTCATGGAAGCTTGTCTAGAAGCAGGAGTCGATTACCTAGACACAGCAAACTACGAGCCCCTGGATGACCCAAATTTTTCCTATGAATATCAATGGCCTTACCATCAGAAATTTGTAGATGCAGGTCTAACAGCTCTGCTAGGATCAGGCTTTGACCCAGGTGTGACCAACGTTTTCTGCGCATACGCTCAGAAGCATTTCTTCGATGAAATCCACACTGTTGATATTATCGATGCCAATGCTGGCGACCACGGTCTTCCATTTGCAACCAACTTTAATCCAGAAATTAACATCCGTGAAATCACCGCAAAAGGCCGCTACTGGCAAGATGGTGACTGGATAGAAACTGAGCCTCTAGAAGTGAGCCAAAGTTTTAATTTTCCACACCCAGAAGTAGCAGACCGAGATATCTACCTCCTCTATCATGAGGAAATGGAATCTCTCTGTAAGAACCTCAAAGGCATCAAGCGCTTACGTTTCTGGATGACCTTTTCACAGAACTACATCAATCATCTAACAGTTCTACAAAATGTGGGGATGACATCGATTAAGCCAATCAAAGTCAAGGGAACAGAAATATCTCCACTCCAGTTCCTCCAACACGTGCTGCCTGATCCAGCATCACTCGGTCCGCTTACTAAGGGGAAAACCTGTATCGGCTGTGTGATAGATGGTGTCAAAGATGGCAAACGCCTCCAAAAATACATCTACAATATCTGCGACCACCAGGAAGCCTATGCGGAAACTAATTCACAGGCGATCAGCTACACCACAGGCGTCCCAGCGATGATCGGGGCTAAGATGGTGCTGGAAGGTCACTGGAAAAAGCCTGGTGTTAACAACATGGAACAAAATGATCCAGATCCATTCATGGATGCACTCAATCAATACGGCTTACCTTGGCAAGTAGTAGATGGAGCACCGTTCCTAGAACAACTTCTTCAAGGAGTAGATAGTAGTCAGTAGTCAGCTTATGCTCCTATAGGGAGCAAGTAACAAAGCCTAGGGCTTCAGCCCTAGGTCACCACCATAAACCCATACCGTGCTGAAGGCACGGCGGAATCACATGGATAATCTCACCATCACAGAAATCTGTAACCGCCCAGAAGTCCCCACACCCTGCCATCTACTCCACCGTGGATTGCTGGAAAACAACCTCAATATTCTCAAAGACGTCCAACAGCGAAGTGGTGGAAACATCATTCTCGCCCTCAAAGGCTTCGCCACGTTCTCCACATTTGACCAAATTTCTAAACACCTCAAAGGCACAACAGCAAGCTCCATCAATGAAGCCAGACTGGGTATTGAAGAATTCGGTGGTGAAATTCACGTTTACTGCGTCGCCTACAAAAAGTCAGAAATCGAATGGCTTGCAAACAGAGCGCATCACATCACTTTCAACAGCCTAAGTCAGTGGCAGCAGTATGAAAAAATTTCACACACCGCTTCCTTTGGGCTACGTATCAACCCTGAATACTCAGAGGTTGAAACCACTATTTACAATCCCTGCCGAATCGGAACTCGCTTTGGAATCACTTCCGATATGTTAGAATATGTCGATCTAACAGGAATCGACGGACTACACTTTCACAGCATGTGCGAGCAAGGATCGGACACTCTCGCTAAAACTTTAGAGCAGGTTGAAAAGAAATTTGGTAAATACCTACACCAAATGAAATGGCTCAATATGGGCGGCGGACATCACATCACAAAACCCGGCTACGACGCTGATCTATTAGTCCAACTCATTCAGCACATGCGGGAGAAATATAAGCTAATAGTTTACTTAGAGCCCGGTGAAGCCATCGCTCTCAATACAGGGTTTCTCGTGAGCACGGTGCTAGATCGTTTTAATAGTGGCGGCCATGAAATCGCCATCTTAGACACATCCGCATCCGCTCACATGCCAGATGTCTTAGAAATGCCCTACCGCCCAGAAATCATCAATGCTGGAGAAGCACAGGAAAAAGCACACACTATCACACTAGGAGGACTGACTTGCCTTGCTGGCGACATCATAGGCGACTACTCTTTTGATCAAGACCTTCAAATTGGTGATCGACTCATATTCACTGATATGGCACATTATTCGATGGTTAAAAACACCACCTTTAACGGCGTCCCTCTTCCCTCAATCGCCAACTACGACCCCCTAACAGACCAAATCCAACACGTAAAAGACTTCGGCTACGATTCATACCGTGATCGTCTCTCTTAAAGAAATCATGAAAACATTTCTCTCATCAGAATACCCTCAGTCCTCAGCAGAAGACGCACGCTTCCACATCATACCCGTTCCCATGGAGCAAACTGTTTCATACGGTGGAGGAACCGCTCAAGGACCAGAAGAAATGATAAAAGCTTCCTATCAGCTTGAAGCCTATGATGGGAAATCTTACCCAGGAGAGCAAGGTATTCACACCACACCCGCTGTGGATTGCTCTGGTGACTCCCTAACCTGCTTAGAAAACATCACTCAAGCTTGTCTCCCTGTTTTTCAATCCGGAAAAATACCAGTGCTATTAGGTGGTGAACATTCTCTAACATTAGCCCCTGTCAAAGCGCTTCATTCTATTCGACAAGATTTCGGCATCGTCCAGATAGACGCCCACGCTGACCTCCGTGACACTTACGAGGGCAGCCCTCATAGCCACGCCTGTGTGATGCGCCGCACCCACGAACTCGGTATTCCCATCTTCCAGATCGGAGTTAGAAACCTCTGTAAAGAAGAGATCGACTACCGGGCTGAAAACAAAGATACCATCGACTACCTTGACGCTAGAGAAATCCACGAGAATGGCATCCCCACCATTCTACTCCCTGCAAATTTCCCAAAAAATATTTACCTCACCTTCGATGTCGATGGCCTAGACGCCTCCCTCATGCCCGCAACTGGAACCCCTGAACCAGGCGGTCTCAACTGGTGGCAAGCCCTCGAAGCCTGTGAAAATGCCGCAAACGGCAGAAACATACTCGGCATAGATATAGTAGAACTAGCTCCTCAAGATCATCTCCACTCCGCATCCTACACCGCCGCCAAGCTAACCTATGCGCTGATGGGGATGGTGAAATAATGATAAGAAACCCGCTTAAGTCCGTACCATTCAGGACTGACCCTCTTTTCCCTTTTTTTGGGATTGAGTTTAGTCCTCCACGCCGAGGTT
>CAWVXI010000071.1:0-5488 GCA_963934155.1 uncultured Verrucomicrobiales bacterium
TGCGCCTTCCTCCTGCCTTGCTCCTCTCACTATTTTGTTTTTCTATCAAACCACTCTCACTGTTCAAATGGTATTAGCCCTTGCTCTGGTATCATACCCACTCTGGCTGATGAATGACAATTACGCATGTGGCGGTTAATTTTGATTTAAAACTGTAGTCTCCGATCCGGAATTGTAAGCGGCTCGTGAGTCTTCAGACTGACATGGATCTTCTGGGGAGTTGCCAAGTCTACTCCTTTTGTCTCGAGATCCAGAATGAAGAGTGCTTTAGTTAGTTAGAGATTAGCTTACGAATACTTCCTAAGGTAACTACTTTATCGGTCTCTGCGCTTTCAATGGCGGCGAAGCAGAGTTCTAGTCCAGGGAGGATGTTTTGTGCGCTATTGGATGGTTGGCGTTGTTGTTCTATGGCGCAGAGGAGTTCGGTCATTGTTCCTAGGAAGCCATTGGTGAACCAGCTGCCTTTTAGGTTTTCTTGTGAGTTTCCTTCTTCGAGATAGAGTTCGATTGTTGGCTGATCATTGAGTCCTGGCCCCTGAGATCTTAAAGTACCTTTGGTTCCTACTATGGTGGTGATATCGCGTTCTCCTAGTTTTGTATGGGCGTTTAGTGAGAGGGTGGCTAAGGCGTCAGGATAAGAAATAGTGGCTGACGCTATGGATGGAGGTCGGTAGTCCTGCTGAGCTGCATTGATCGCTGTGGCGTAGACTTTTTGGGCTTTTTTGCCTGGTAGGAAGGCGCTCAGAATATCGAACCAATGGATACTGAAGTCATAGAGAACCATGTGTTTCATCTCGTTATATTGTGAGATGTTAGCGATCCATGTTTGGTCCCATTGTAGGGAGAAGTCTACCGAGGTCACTTCGCCAATGATACCAGAATGGATCGCATTTCTCATGTAGGAAAAGTGCGGTGCCCATCTGCCGTTCTGGTTGACTGCCAGTAAGACTTTGTTGTCCATGGCTAACTGAATCAAGTGGTCTGCTTGGTCTAGATCGGTAACCAAGGGTTTTTGGCTGAGCACATGCTTACCAGCCCTAAGGCAGGCGGCAACGATTTCTAATCTGGAATCTACATGAGTGGCAACATCGATGACCACGATGTCATCTCGCTCCAGTAATGAAATGTAATCTGTGTAAGCAGTGGCATTGGGGAAAAATTCCTGGCAACGAGCTTCAGCTTTGTCTTTGTTTCTATCGACAATGGCGACCACATTAAGCCCAGCATCACGATAGCTTTTCAGATGATATTCAGCGATTCCACCCGCGCCTACTAGTGCGATTGGAATACTCAGATTCTTTGGTAGTACTGGTAAATAATGAATGGTAGGTGCGGCGATCAGTGAATCTGTTTTCGGTGCGCTTATGCCGTATTCTGATGTTTTAGGGTCACTCATTAAAGTTCAAATTTAGTTAGATAGATGGTAGATGATTTGCTGAGAATAAGTCTGATGGGGGTGAAGTATGATGTCGCCGAGTTCTGGGGCATTGACCCCATTCGGATAGTCATGGCACTCTAAGCATATCGCGGAAAATGGTCCATAGGAACGCCCTTCTTTCCCAATCAAGTTCTCAGGGATATATTTTCCTAGATAGAGCTGTAGGCACTTGCTATTAGTCCGCGCATTGAGGGTTCTGCCGCTGTTGGGCTCGGTGAGCGTTGCTACAGGGTGTGTATGGGGCTGCTCTGATGGTTGGTCTAAGAAATAGAGATCGCCATGCTTGCGATCGATGAATGGTAGTGCTTCTCGGACGCTTTTGCGACATTGGAAATTACCTGGGTCTTGCGGCTTGACCGGCTTCTTTTCCAGCAAGGTGCCATGGGAGTCTGTGCTAGAGTAATGCGGGGCATCAATTTGCAGATGGTGGTCTAAGATATCGCCCTGACCCTGACCTGCTAGATTAAAGTATGAGTGGTTGGTCAGACAAATGGGAGTGGCTTTATCTGTCGTTGCTTCATGGGTGATGGATAACTCTCCGTCTTCACTCAAGCGATAGCTGGCGGTGAACTGCACATTTCCCGGGTAGCCCTCTTCGCCATCTGGGCTGAGATAGGATAGCTTTAGAGAATTGGCGTCGGCGTATTCGACCTGCCAAACCCTCTTGTCTAGGCCCACATCACCTCCATGGAGGTGATTGGGTGGGTCGTTGATGGCTAGTTGATAGTGTTGGCCATCAAGATAGAATTCACCACCAGAAATACGTCCCGCAACGCGTCCCGTGATCGCACCGAAGTATGGATGACCAGCAAGGTAGCTCTCTAGTTCAGAGAACCCGAGGACGACGTCTATTCTGGTGTTTTCATTGCTGATGAGTGACCACTCTGAGATGATGCCGCCGTAAGTGAGTATCTTACAGCGCATGCCAGCAGAGTTTTGCAGGGTGAAAACTTCTACTGCTTCACCATCTGGGGTGGTGCCAAAATGCTGCTGGATTGCGGAACTCATTAAGGGATTAGGAGCGGAGGTCTAGCTGTTGCATTAGGGTATCTGTGGCGAGATAGGCTTCTTCGACCCATTCTACAATGCGCTCAGGGTCTGGTGAGTATTCAAGTTCTAGAGAGATAGCTCCTTCGAACTCTAGTTCTTTAATTGCTTGTAAGTAGGGTGAAAATTTCACGACTCCTCTTCCTGGAGGTAAGTCACCGTGGACTTTGCCGTCACAGTCGCTGATGTGGACGTGGTTTGCTTTGCCTGTTAATTTCGCGAGCTCACTGGGGCAGCTATCGGAGAGCACTAGGTGGCTGATGTCGATATTAGCTTTGACGCTCTCGACGTCGCAGTCATCGATAAATCTCACCATTTCTGGAATATTGTTTAGCAGGCTCATGCGGAATGGCTCCAGTTCTAAGGAAATTTCTATACCTTTATTCGCTGCGTATTCGCCGATCTCACGCACACACTCGACTCCCCAGTTCCATTGGTCTTCTGGTGGGATGACTTCGCGTTGCCAGATGTATTCACCGAGTACTAGGAGTAAGTTGTCGCTTTGGAATTGCTCAGCTAGATCGATAAATTTCTTAGTTCTTTGAACATGAAATTCTCTCACGACTTGATTAAAATCGACTAGGCCAGCGGCGACCATCACGGTTGAGACGATGGGGAGATTGTTTTTTTCACAGGTATCGATGATCATTTTCACCTCATCTTTTTCAATACTCATTGCTTCGGTAAAAATATCCACCGTGTCGAAGCCGATGCGTGCGATGTGTTCTAGTCCAGTTTTGGTGTCCATTCCCACCTGGTCAAATGCGCTATTAATAATGCCTAATTTCATAATATGGAATAACTAGCATATTCTGAAAATGGTTACTACTTGTAATCTGGAATAAACTGCTTATTTTTAGCTACTGTATGAAAGAGAAGTTACGCATTAGTAGTGATCTCAGTGGGATGATATTTAATTTTAGACCACTGTTTCAAGACTTCATGACCCAGCCTCACCAACACAATGAGCTTGAGTTGAACTTGGTGACTAGCGGGACGGCGTCTTACTATTTTTCTGATGTTAAATACACGATGCGGCCGGGGAGTATGGTGTGGATATTGCCAGACCAGAGCCATCGGCTTTCTCAATGGAGTTCTGATTTTTCCATGGATGTGGCGGTGTTCACGAAACTTCCTGAACATGCGGATTATGTGGCTTTGCTAAAACAAGACTTGGATGAAGGAGTGTTATCTAGGGTGATGGATCATGGGATGACTCAGACGATACATCAGATATTTGAGAGCCTTTATGCTAGGAATACTCACAATGGCGGGATTGAAACTCAGGCTCCGATCTATGCAAGGAGGGTCTATGGAGAGGCTGAAAATGAAGAGTATAGTCATCAGAGTCCCGGTGTTTTGAATAGTGGTTTAACGTTTTTGTTATCTTACTGTTGGGATGCCTATCAGAAGAGCGGGGATAAATCAGAGTCTAAGAAAATGCATCCTGCGATTTATCAATCTATTCAATATATTCAGGAACATGCCGATTGTGCAGAGTCAGTGAGTAGCTTAGCGAAGGCTTGTGGGCTGAGTGAATCTAGATTTAGTAAGCTATTCAAAGAGCAGATGGGGATGTCTGTTCCGGCGTATAAAAATCGGGTGAAGTTGGATCGATTTATTCAGCTGTTGAAATCTAGTGATCTGACTCTAACAGAAGCCTGCTATGCGGCTGAATTTGGGAGTTACGCTCAGTTTCATAAGGTGTTCAAAGAGCATTTTAAGGTTTCGCCTAAGGAGTATTGTTTCCCCGGAAAGCCTGTCTAGTATTAACTGGTTAAAGTGATTGTATTCTAGTGATGCTTTATAATTCATCGTTCAGTTGCCGCATCGACCACAGGCATCCCTGATGCTTAGATATCCTGCTGCCCTCACTCTTTCTATTCTCCCTTAAATAACTTCCTTTCAGGCTCTTCACCACACTACTGACAAATCCCTTACCTCCGATCACCCCTCCATCAACAAAATACCGTGTCTTGCAACGCAACACCTCCGCTCGACCCATCCTGCCTTCTACCTCTCTAACAGCCTCCACCTCCTCGTGAGAAATCCCTTTTCTAGTAACTTTACCACCGGATTTCACGATCTCCTCACCATCCTCGAATAATAGTAACCGATATCTCCCAGCAATACTCCGCCACCCGTAATGCTCAGGAGAAGGGGTGGGGGAGCCAGCCCAGCCATCATACGCACTATCCGAGTCACACTGATTTTCCCTTTCTTCGTATACCCTCGCTATTCCGCGCCGGGCTAGAGTCCCGCGTGTGCCACCAGCCACTGCCTCAGCATAGCTACAAAACCGATAACGAGCCGGATCTTTCACCATATTGGCACGCACTGAATTCAGGTCAATATAAGCCGCCATCACGCGAGCGGCCTCACCGTCCTCCACTAGCACACTCTTGTAGCGTGCCTCCCAGAGAGTTCCACTGCTAGAGTGCCGCGCATTATACCAAGAAGTAAACCGCTGCTTGAGCGTCTTCATAAAACTCCCTAGATCCCACATCCGTCTGGTAAATTTAGCCCTCAGCTCCGCATGAGCTTTACACCCATTAGCAGTCTCAGACTCACCCAGCTCGCGCAGCATCATCGCCACCTGAGCTACGTAATCTTTACTATACAGCAGAGACAACCGATCAATCAGCGCTTCATCACTCAGCTCCTGCTCCATGATCGGCGGCACCTCCACCAGGATGTGAAAATGATTCGTCATAACACAGAAACTCAGCACCCGAACACCACAAAAATCCTCATACAAACGCATGTACTTCACAAATTGCTCCTTCTCCGTATCACCAAGTAGCATCTGCCTATGGATCACTCTAGAGATAGTGTGATACACCGCAGATCTGCGCTCGTCCTCCACCCAAGGAGCCAATAATCGTGCTTTAGCCATAGAGGATCATTATCAGATCAAGAATATAAAGCAACATCCTTTTTCATAAATTGTCTGTCCTTTTACTTCTATGCTTTTTCATAAATTGTCTGTCCTTTTACTTCTTA
>CAWVXI010000072.1:0-5228 GCA_963934155.1 uncultured Verrucomicrobiales bacterium
ATGTCTTTGGTCTATTGAAATATTCGGTGTTTCACTGAAGCTGAGTTGATCTCAGGTGTTTATTTAACAACCGATTTAGTAGTTTCTGTTAAATTTTAGGTATTGATGATATTTTAGAGATGTTCACATTATGGAAAGGCGATGTGAACATGATTTTTTCGGGCTGTTTTATGTGAATGGGCTGAACGTGTGATCGTGATACAGGGGTTTTATGGGTTGTTTTTTAGGGTGATTTCCTATGTTTATAATAATATAGGTGATGAATTATGAATAGTGATTGTTTTGGTGTCGTGCCGCCTCGTGCCGCCTCGTGGTGCCTCGTGGCTATGGGAGGGGGGCTGATTCTGTTAACTGATGTGGAAAAAAACTTTTCCCCCTTTTGTGGGGTGGTAGTGTGTGGCAATGAAATTACTAAGATATGGAAAAGTGGGTTTTGAAAAAACCGCGGTGGTAATAGGTGGTGAAATAATCGATGCTGGTGGAGTGTCTCAGCATTTCGATGAAGAATTTTTCACACGCGGTGGAATGACGGCTTTGGAATCTTGGGTAGAAGGTGGATGTGTCGGAGGGACAGAAATCTTGGATAAGGTTAGAGTGGGGGCGCCCATTGCTCGTCCATCAAAGATCGTTTGCGTGGGGAAGAACTATGCGGAGCATGCGAAGGAATTTGGTGGCGAAGTGCCTACTGAGCCAGTGCTCTTCATGAAGGCGACTAGTTCGTATTCGGGTCCATTTGACGAGGTGGAGACACCAGTCGGGAGCACGCATCTGGACTATGAGGTGGAGCTTGCTGTGGTGATAGGGAAGAAGGCGAAAAATGTGACTGAGGAGAGTGCGGCAGAATACATCGCTGGCTACAGTGTCATAGGAGATTACTCTGAGCGAGAATTTCAGAAACATCGCTGTGGTCAGTGGACGAAGGGAAAGAGCGCAGACACCTTTGCTCCCATGGGGCCGCATTTAGTAAGCTGCGATGAGGTGGGGGATGTCGGAGATCTACCTATCTGGACAAAGGTGAATGGGGAGATGCGTCAGAATGCGAATACCAGCGACATGGTATTTAGCGTGCCTTATCTAGTGAGCTATATTTCGCAGTTCATGACGTTGCTTCCCGGAGATGTGATCGCCACTGGGACTCCATCAGGAGTTGGGATGGGGATGTCGCCACCGCGGTATTTACAATCTGGGGACCTCGTAGAAATGGGGATTGATGGTATCGGTGAGATCGCTCAGAGGATCGTTGGCTCTGGTTGTTAATCTGTTAGGGGGCTAATTGTGGGGTTTAAGTGGGCTTAATTTAGGCAGAAAGTAGTTTTTTTTATTTATTAAGCTTAATTAAAGTAATTAGACACATTCTTATCTTGCCAGACAGAGAATATAGCCTATAACATTGCATTCCCTTGGTGACTCAAAAAATGATCAAGGTAGAGCCTTTATTGCGTCTTGAATAAGCCGCATTAAGAGACTTAATTAACCACAAATTATGATTTCGGATGAATCCAGATAGAGCAACATTAAATTTCCTAAACAGCTTCCCAGAAGAAGCGCGTAATCGAGGTGACGACCTTCAGCAAGAGGGCGCCGTCACCCAGATATTTGGAAATCACCTTTTTATTCAAGGGAGAGTAGAAGATAAGACAGGTATTTACAGAACGAGTCTCAGACTTCAGGGCAACAGATGGTTCGGAAGCTGTACAGCTGAGGATGAAACCATTGCTGGTGCATGCATGTATGCAACAATGATGGAGCGCATGCACCGTGGTGAGGATCTCCCAGAATCCCCTAATGAATTTGATGATACGCCTGTTATCGATCTGATCGAAGAGAAGCTCGATCGTGAACTAGATGACGGTGAAGCGGATTTTGTGACCAAGGTTGAGAAGCGGTATCGTCGATACGTTATCGAAGGAGAAATCCACGACCACGATATGGTGCGACTGAATCCTCGCTGGGAAATCACCAGCTATGAGCCGCTTGAGCTCTGGCCGATGCCTCCCGGTGACATCATAGAATTTTGGAATTACCTAGCGTATGCATTTTTCAAGAAGAGGCTCCCTTACGCTGAGTTCATGAATTCGATCACTGATCTCAAGTCTGTGCAGCGGAAGATGCAGGATTGGGAGAAAGAGCGTGAGGTCGCTGAGTGGTATGACAGGATAGAAAGTGTCAATGACCGTCCTCCGCAGGAAGAGCCACTTAAAATAGAATTTAGAATTGTATCAACGATTAACGAAGCCCGTGTCGAGGTCAAAGAAGCAAAGTATGAATGGCTTCCGCTGAGAGAGAAAAACGATATTGATCGTCTTGTTGGTTTATTTGAAATGGCAGCACTCCGCATGGATGCTCCCAGCCAAGTGATCTGGGAGCATTTCCTCGCATTCTACAGAAAGGAAGGTGCCGCGTCGATGGATCTGGATACCGAGGAGGCTTGCCGATTCATGAACCGTCTCTTCCGCCAGAAAGCGCTCAAGGGCTACATCGTGAACCTAGACGAGAGAGTCTTCAAAGTTTCAGCTAACAAAATCCGCTGGATCTGTGAAGATGATCCCTACTACCCAGACTCATTTGCACTTCAGCTTATTACGAGTGAAGGAGAAAATGTTTCTCACTCAGTCAGATTACTCCCTGGCCGCGAAGAGCTTTATCAGTCCGATGAAACAGTCTTTTCTGGCCCACCAAGATGGCTCAACGATACTGAGGTGATGCCACGCTATATGATCCCTAAGGAAGTGATCGATAGTTTAGAAGGCGTTGAGTTTTTACGTAAGATAGGAGCGAAACTGCCTGATTCCATGAAGAAGCGTGTGATGGATCTGGATCTCTATCCAAGATTCAAAATGCGTATTGAACAAGGACTCACCGCTGCCGAAACTGAGCATCTAGTGATCGACGTCAAGGCATTCGAGAAGAAAGACCGTCGCACCGAGAAGCTTGTTAAAGAGGGCTGGGAGGTCGTGGAGCAGAAGCCGGTCAAAGGCAAACAGCTACTACGTTTCGCCCGCGAAGATCTCTATCCAGTTCCGGGCTTACTCCAAGAAATGGGACTAACCTACGATGAGAAGCTCGATGAGTTCAAGACCCGTGTGACGAAGCTCTTCCCAGAGAAGTTTGCCGAGTGGGCGCAGGAAATGCCTGAGTCAGTGATCGTGGAAATGGATTTCAAGCTCAAGACCTTACTTGCAGATCCGGTGACTGCTGCGATCCGCTTTGAGGTGGTGAACCAAGATATTGATTGGTTTGACCTCAGGATCGTCATCGATGTAGAAGGTGTGAACCTCTCCAAGACACAGATCCGTCAGCTAGTTGCTGCCCGTGGTGGTTATGTCCGTATGGAAGATGGTGGCTGGATGAGATTAGTCATCAAGCTAGATGACGACCAACGCGATGCTGTGACTAGACTCGGACTTGATCCGTTCGATCTCTCAGGCGAGACACACCGCATGCACGCACTCCAACTAGCAGATCCGAAGGCCGCCGAGGTGTTCGATCCGAAGGCATGGAAGCGCATCAAGGACAGCGCGAAAGACATCGTTGTCGATGTCGATGTCGAGCTGCCAGAAGGTCTAGATGCGACCTTGCGTCCGTATCAGATAGATGGATTTAAATTCCTAGCCTACTTAGCAACCAATAGATTTGGTGGCATCCTAGCGGATGACATGGGACTGGGTAAAACGATCCAGTCACTCACCTACATTCTCTGGTTACGCCAAGAAAATGCTAAGGACAAGACTACTGGTCACAAGCCAGCATTGATTGTGTGTCCTAAGTCAGTTCTTGACGTTTGGGCCACTGAAGCGGAGAAATTTGCTAAAGAGCTCAGAGTGAAAATTCTAAGAACAAAAGATGATCTTAATATTGACGAAGCTCAGAATGATTTAGACATGGTTGTGCTTAACTACGCTCAATTAAGAGTGTGTGGTGAAGAACTCAATACCATCAAATGGCTCACCGTTATTCTCGATGAAGGTCAGCAGATCAAGAACCCTGACTCAAAGGCAGCCAAGGCTGCCCGCGAACTCAATGCATCTAACAGACTGGTTCTCACTGGTACTCCTATTGAGAATCGTCTCATGGATATGTGGTCGCTCATGGCATTCGCCATGCCTGGTGTTCTGGGAACGAAGGCATACTTCAAGAAACGCTTTGATAAGCGGAAGGATCCAACGTCTCAGAGTAGACTAGCATCCAGACTCCGTCCATTCTTGCTTCGTAGAACTAAACTTCAAGTAGCGAAGGATCTACCACCGAGAACTGAGGAAGAGGTTTTTGCAGAAATGGAAGGCATCCAGGCAGATCTCTATAAGGCTGAACTCAAGCGCATCCAGAAAGCACTTCTCGGATTAGACTCAGATGAAGCAGTGAAGAAGAACTCATTTGCGATCTTACAGGGACTCATGAGACTGCGTCAGATCTGTTGTCATCCGGGCTTAATCGATCCGAAATTCCTCAAGGAAGAAAGTGCCAAGATGATCGCTCTGTTCTACTTACTAGATCAGTTGCGCGAAGAAGGTCACAAGGTGCTGGTATTCTCACAGTTCGTTTCTATGTTGGATATTATCAAGGCGCGTCTGGAAACAGAAAGCCGTGCATACAACTATCTAACAGGTCAGACGAAGGACAGAAAAGGGGAAATCGAAAAATTCCAGACAACCAAGGAACCATCGGTCTTCATGCTATCGCTCAAAGCAGGTGGAGCAGGACTAAACCTTACCTCTGCATCCTACGTTATCCTCTACGACCCATGGTGGAACCCTGCTGTGGAAAATCAAGCGATTGACAGAACGCACCGTATTGGTCAGAAGAACAAAGTGATCGCTTATCGTCTGCTCACGAGAAACACTGTGGAAGAAAAGATCCGCGTTCTTCAGCACCAGAAGACAGCATTGGTTACAAACGTACTCGGAGATGAAGGCTTCGCCAGCAATCTCGACATGGAAGATCTCCAGTTCATCCTCACCCACGGTGCGAATGAATATGATGATGAAGAGGATGTCATTCCAAATCCAACCACTCCAAAACCTGCAAAAAAAGCAGCGAAGAGAGCGAGGAGGTAATAGAGACAATACTTAATAACAACGCCAAAAAGTGTTACAAATAAAAGCCTAGGGTTGATTTAATCCTAGGCTTTTTTTCTCTACAAGAGACTTACTAGCGAGTTATACCATTTGAACAGTCAGCTTTGCTGCACTTTCAAATCATTCCATCAAACGATCAATCCAGTATCACTG
>CAWVXI010000073.1:0-2537 GCA_963934155.1 uncultured Verrucomicrobiales bacterium
CCAATCTTCTTCCTGATAATCCGGATGAATATAGCTGTTTACTGAATCATTTGCCGTATTGATCATCTTACCTTTCTCACCGAGCCACTGAATCCCACCTTTCACTCCAAATCCATCAGGGTAGGGCATCGTCGCTATCTGAGTAGCCGCATGGGGGGTGTCATAGGAGAGTGTGAGGAAGAATGGCTTTTGAGGAGTGTTCTTCTGGTGCAAAACGAGAAAGCGCTTGCTAGCCGCAGTGAAGAGATCTGTGGTGTAACAGCCTTTTAATTTACCACTGATTTCCTCACCCTGCTCCCAGAGCTTGGTTTTCTTTTTCCTCTTCTTCATATGGATATTTTCAAAAGGATAATGCTCATGACCATCGACATGCGTCACGTAACCAAGGAAATAGTCAAAACCACGTTTGGTAGGATAAGAAGGCCATCCTTCAGGATTCTGTTTGGATTGATCCACTTTCCCCTGTAGCCCCCACTTACCGATAAGCCCAGTGCTATACCCAGCCTGTTTCAAGGTAGATGCCAGCGTAGGTTGATCCGGAAGAGCTTTATCAAATTGATTGTTTCTGACCGGCGCATTCCCCTGTGACTGCCCTAAAAAAAGCGAGGCACGTGATGGCGCGCACACCGGAGCCGGTGCATAATGCGCTCTCAACTGCATCCCCTCTTTCGCTAACTGATCAATATGCGGCGTTTTAAAGGAGGGCTGGCCAGTCCCACGAGAGTTCTGATAAAACACCCCCACATCTCCATAACCTAAATCATCACAGAGGATAAATAAAATATTAGGTCGCTCAGCCGCAGAGAGAGACGCTGAGCAGAACAGAGCGGTCAAGATCACCGTCAGTGTATTACGTAGTTTAAACATATCTGCGAAAGGATGACTTTTAGAAAAATAGATACAAGGCCTTTTATCAGATTGATCGAGAGCGCTCAGCAGCTCGCTTTAGCTCTTCCACAAAGGTCAATGTCACCACGTCTAGCGCCTTGTGATTACTCCACCCCACAGACACACAGACCGGATCTGGCATCGGCTTGAGCTGGATTTTCCTCACTCTATCAGAGAATACCGTGTTACGAGTCACCAGTGCTATTCCAAGCCCAGCTTCCAGCGCCAGGCTCATGCTCACGATCCCATCAAACTCCCCCGCTACTTTAACATCCACAGCAGAGCTTTTAAAATAGTCGGTGACTTCCAGCCACGCCGCAGGGTAATCATAGCGTGAAAAAATCAAAAACCTCGCACCCTCTAATTCCTCCACCTTAATCACCCTTCGGTTTGGATTCCCTCTCAGCAGAGCATGTGACTTTGGGACTGCTAATACCAGCGGCTTCTCTAACAGCTTCACCCATTCTATCCCGGGCGTCTTACTAGCGGCATCAATGCATAAATCCAGAGAACCTGAGAGCAACCCCGCTTTCATCTCCTCATTCGAGCAATCTTTGAGTTCTAGTTTCACTCCGGGGTGGCATTGAGAAAAGCTTTCCACAGTGGCCTGTAAAATCTCTCCTGCTAAGCTTGGAGCATAGCCTATCTGAATCACTTCACCCGCTACGATTCTGCAGATCTTTTGAATGTTCGCGTCCATCGTCTTCAACATCCTCACCCCCTCGTCCCGCACCGATTCTCCCCTACTGGTCAGCCTGATTGATCTAGAGCCTCGCTCTAACAGCTGGCAACTGAGCGCCTCCTCGAATGTTTTGATCTGCCTGCTGAGTGATGGCTGAGACATCCGTAGCTTCTCTGCGGCACTCGTAATACTTCCCGCCTCTGCCACGGCGATAAAATAACGAAGATGCTGAATATTCATCACCATATTAAAGCATAGTAAACCATAACTACCAAGCACATTAAGTCATACCCAAAAAGCATGACATGCAATCATTCTACGCATTAGACAAATCCACTACTTTTCGGCTATGGTTTTGACATGGAAATAAAACCAGCATTCACCATCAGAAGATCAGACGAGCGTGGCACAGCGGATCACGGCTGGCTACTCGCAAAACATAGCTTTTCATTTGCGCAATATTTTAACTCCGATCACATGAGCTTCCGTAGCCTCCGCGTGATCAACCAAGACCGCATCGCCGCAGGTGGAGGATTCCCCAACCACCCACATGAGAACATGGAAATCTTCTCCTACGTTTTATCCGGCGCACTGAGTCATGAGGACAGCATGGGTAACAACAGAAAACTCACCCCAGGGATGATCCAGCTCATGAGCGCCGGATCAGGAGTCACGCACTCTGAGTTCAATCCATCACCAACCGATAGCACCCAGCTGCTACAAATATGGATCCGACCTAACAAACAAAACCTTACCCCTAGCTACACCGAGTGGGAGCCAAATGAGGAGCAACGCAAACTTTCTAAGGCACTCATCATCTCCGAAGATGGCAGAGATCAATCGGCCACCATCCACCAAGACGTGTCCATTTATAAACTACAGCTAAAAGCAGACGAGAGCATTTCTCATGAGCTAGCAACCGGCAGAGGCATGTGGATTCAAATGATCAAAGGCACCATCACGATCA
>CAWVXI010000074.1:0-2489 GCA_963934155.1 uncultured Verrucomicrobiales bacterium
CACCGCTAAATTGGCTAGTCCGCCTATAATACTGAGACGCAGTAGCCATTTTAAGCCTGTCACTGGAATACTTAGATTGCGGAGAATGAGGCTCGTCAAAAAGGTAAGGGCAAATAAAGCATAGGGCCGTCCGCCCACCGAGTCACCTCCTAGTATATTTAAACCGACTGGATTACGCAGGTAGGCTTGGCATACACACAGGATGAGCAGAAGTGTCCAGAAGTCTAGCTCATTGAATTTGATTTTAAGGGGTAGCTTCCTGGTCAGAAGCAACAACAAGCAGAAGCCACAGAACAGAAGCTCCGCCAAAATGAGTGTCGTGGGTCTGCCAGGAATACTTAAGCTGAGGTTTAACGCCATCGCCAATGGGATGATCATCCAGATCCTCGACCCCAAGAGGAGGCAGACAACCAGAACCGTTCCTCCTACAACATAAGCTAGGGTCTGGGTCTGCTCGGTGGCGATGCTGACTCCAAGCCAAATGGCTGAAAATAGAATAGCGGGGAAGATTAAGATACTGAGGATGGAACGGGAATTGTTCATGGACTTTGAGTAGGGGTAAAACTGCTGGGCAGCTTTACTTATTTGTGATTTTTTATATAAGAAATCTCTTCTATACGGTTGTTGATGACTTAGCTTTAGTAAAGCCAATATTAGCCACGCTTGAACAAAGAATAATAAACAAAGAGCGAGTTGTATACTAAGTATCTCTTAAATAGTCTTCGTGGCTCTTTGATCACTCTATAAATCCACTCCATCCCGCACTTTTGTATCATACTTGGAGCCTGTTTCACCTCACCTGCGTGAAATGCAAAGGCAGCTCCTATACCGAAGTAACATGCTGGAGGTAAGTTTTTCTTATTCTCCGCTATCCACAGTTCTTGCTTAGGGCATCCCAGTCCAACCCAGACATGGTTTGCTCCTGAGAGTTTAATTAAATCACAAATCTTATCAAACTCTTCTTCTGGCCACTCACCAAATGGTGGTGAATAGCTACCTGCTATTACAGCACCTGGATAATCATTTGCAAATTTTTCTTCTAACTTATCTAACGTAGATTGGGCGCCTCCTAACAGAAAATGTTTTAAGTCGCTTTGACCTGCTGAGGCTTGAATACACTTGAGCATTAATGTAGGGCCATAGACCCGATCAGTTAGTTTTTCCGCCTTCTCTAATTGCCGGTTCACTGACCATACTAATGGCATTCCGTCTGGACAGATCAAATCAAATTTCGCCATGGCCTGACCAAACTCTTTGTCATGCCTCGCAAGTGCCGCCACATGAGTATTAGCAGCTTCAACTGCATAAGCGCGATCTCCTTTCCTAGCATGTTCAGTGATCCATTCTACTGCGTCGGAATAAGTAATAGCAGCAACTGGTAGCCCTATGACGTTGATGGTTTTCAAGGAAATTAGTTAGGTAGTGTTGTAGTTAGGGAGTGTTGTAGTTAGGGAGTGTTGTAGTGTGGGAGTGTGGGAGTGTGGGTGTGAAACTATTAAAGCTGAAAGTTGAAATTTAGTTAGGTAGTGTTGTAGTTAGGGAGTGTGGGTGTGAATTTCTGCTTTCTGCTTTCAGCTTTCTATATTTCAGCTTTCAGCTTTTATACTGAGAGTGCGCGTAGAAACAATTCAAAATCATTGAGTTGCTTTGTAAGAATGGAGTTCAGAATTTCAGTTTGCAAGCGTTGGTAGTCATGAACGGCTATGTTGCGAAATCCAACCATGTGTTTCATCGTCTCTCCGCACTCATGCGAGATGATGTTATGATTGGCCAGAAGTTCAAATGCATCACGGCTATTTTGTGGAATTCCAAGCCGGCCAAGAGCAACTTGATGCATAGCGAGATCAATGGATGCTTCGCAGGCGCGCAGTAGGTTGAGGATAACTGAATCCTGAATAGTCCAGTCTTCCAGACGTGATAGATCGCCTCGGAACTCCTCATCGATGCGCCTGATGCAACGGCGGATAATCTCGGCTTTATTGATAGCTATGTCGTCCATGACTAGTGAGTTGTAAGAATTTCGTGACGTTCTTCGTTGAGACGGGCGTAATCGGAAAGGGTGAGCATTTCAAACTGACGCATCGCTGTCTCGTTATCAATATAAATCGGCTCACCAGTGCGGATGACTTCTTTGCGCAGCACGGTGGAAGCGCGCGAAAGGTCAATTAAATCAACGTCGATACCTATTTCATGGGAAAGGTTATTGGCAATTTTAAAAAGTTGAAATGGTTCGCTGGGAAGTATCGCTAGAAAAGCGATGTCAAGATCACTTCCGCCGTGCTGAGTTTTTGTACCATAAGAGCCGAATACATAGATAACTGCTGGGCTGAACAATTCCAGGGCACGTAGGCAACTTGTAGATTGTGATGGTGATAATCGCATGGAAAAGGGGAAATTTAGTTAGGTAGTGTTGTAGTTAGGGAGTGTTGTAGTGTTGTAGTGTGGGAGTATGGGAGTGTGGGAGTGTTGTAGTTAGGGAGTGTTGTAGT
>CAWVXI010000075.1:0-2467 GCA_963934155.1 uncultured Verrucomicrobiales bacterium
AGGGGATGGCTAAGGTGTAGTGTGCTCCGCCTTTTGTTCCTTGCATCTGTAGAATATCTTTTTTGACTAAGTCTTGGAGGTCGCGAGCGGCAGTTTTGTTTTGATCCGACATGTGAGCCATTTTCTGGTAGGTATCATTAGTGAATTTTCCTTTGAATCCATCTTCTAGTTCGTAGAAACAAAGACGCTCGAAGACTTTACTTTGTCGCTCGTTCATTCCTGCTGTGTAAGCGTGATTTCTTAGCTGGGTGAAGGACGCCATTCTAATGGCTTCTTCGATCCCTTCTTGGATGATGATTGAGTAGGTTTTGAGGCGTTCTGTTAGATCGAGTGATTTTCCTTCAAATGATTGGTAGTAGTCGTCTGAGTTATTTTTGATGGCACGTGAGATAGCAATGGGGATGTCTAGACCCAGGTCGTGCATCAAGCGCATGTTCATGATGGCGCGTCCCACTCGACCGTTACCATCAAAGAAGGGATGGATCTTTTCAAAGTGGATGTGTGCTCTTACTGCATTGAATAGGGGAGTGGATGCGTCTGATTGGTTGTAGAATTTAACGAAGTCATCCATGCCTTTGTTTACTTGGTCCTTTGGGAGCCCTCGGTCAACGATTTGCCCTACTCCGTAGGGTGTCTCTTTGACTATTTTTAGGTCACCATTGTATTGCCCTGCTTTTGATTCATTGAAGAGGGTGTGGTGCATGGTTCTGATGATGTCATTTGAGATCGAATCAGATTTGTGATCTACTGCTAGAAGTAGCAGTTCTAGAGCTGAACGCTCTCTGGATTTTTTAGCACCGACAATGTTTCCGATCAGCGATTTCTTAATCGTGTCGCGGCTTAGTTTTATCCCTTCGATGATTGAGTTATCGTAAACCTCAGAAATGAAAAGGTCGTGGTAATCATCAGAAGAGTTCAGTTCTTTCAGCCGGAGAGCACTCTGTTTTAGTTTTTCCTCAAGCGGGGCAATATAGTTTTCATTTCGGAAAAAGTGAGGAAATGCCTCATCTTTCCAAATAGGATCACTGATGTCTGTGTAGTTTCCTTCGTCCACGATGTCTTAAATTATCACGAATTCAGGACATTTCAAGAAAATGTCTTAAATTATGTAAAGTTTAGGACATTTTGGGGTGGTGTCCTATAAAACAGGCTTTAACGGACATTTGGATTACAGTTATTTACGGTTTTGAAACTGTAAATCTAAACCTGATGTCTATATGCCAATGGTCCACAAAGCGTATTTAAGGAATACAACGGCAAGGGAGCAGGAAGCTTATTCGAGATGACTCCACTCGGAGAAGGTGGCGGCTTGACCAATTTTGTCGCCTTCAAGGTCATAAACATTCCAGACAGTGGCTTGCGTGATGCGGAAGCGTTTTCCGTCTGAAGAAATGCGTACACCTGAGTAATCGTCAATGTACCCTTTAGCGGTGACATTATTCAGTAGTCTTTCTCTCTCTTCTCTATTGGGAGCTTCGGCGGTGTAGCGAGACGGGGTGCGGGTAAACTCATCCCAGCTCATGGCAAAAAGCTCCAGCGCACAGCGATTGCCGTAGTTTAGAATCGGGTCTTTTTCCAGTCCGTGTGATGCTACGAAAAACGGAGCGTCATTCACTAGCTCTGCCATCTTGGTGGCGTCATCGGTCGGTTCAATCAGATGTCGGCCCGTTAGCTGATGGTAGCTGCGTAGCAAGTGCGAGACATGAGGCGCAAGATGCTCGTTGCTGGCGCTGGGTTTGGGTCTCGGTTTAGGGAGATGAGGCACTAGACTCCTTTTTCGCTTAGAGCGGTTCCGTTTATGGTGAGTCCATCAAAGCCATGGTTCATGAAGTTACGGATATTTTGGTGTCCAGTTCCAGTGGGATCATTGAGGACTTCTTCAAAATAGAATGCACCGAAGCAGGCTAAAGCTTCTTCTTTGCTTAATGATTGTGCTTTTGCAAAGGCAAAGACCTTGCATGAACCCGAGTTCTCTCCGGCTTCGTTTTTGATATCACCATTCAAAAAAGAGCTTGGCGTAAAATCATAGAGGGATTCGATGAGCTCAATCGTTTCTGAAAATGCGACAGTGCTTGGGTTCTCTTTTAGTTTGGTTTTGAATTCGTTAATCGTCATTGTGATGGGTATCTTAATAGAGTTGTGATGCTTCTTCTGAGGTTGTTGCCGCAGTCTTGATGTAAGCGTGGGAATGTAAATGAAATTTATAGGAGTGTATTTAGCGCTCCTGAAGGGAGTATGTCTGCAGAGCCCATGGCTTCAGCCGTGGGGTGACGTTAAAGTATCTTGCCCGTGCTGAAGGCACGGCGGAAAGTTTATTGCATGTCTCGTGATGTTCATTTCCGCTGTGCCTTCAGCACAGATGTATTTTGGGTGTTTATACCTAGGGCTGAAGCCCCAGGCTTTGCAAATGATCTCCCTTCAGGAGATTAACTCATTAATTTCACTCCAAAACCGCAAACTCTTCAAG
>CAWVXI010000076.1:0-2065 GCA_963934155.1 uncultured Verrucomicrobiales bacterium
GGTGATTTCTGTGACGAAGTAGTTGGTGCCATCATACCCGTATGAGTTTAGCCCGAAGGAGTCCATCGAGTGCGGTGTGGGGAATGTGAGTGATGATGACTTGAAGCCTTTAGGGAGTGTCCATTTAACTGCTGGGACCTGTGAAATGCCAATACCATCATTAAAGTAGTATGAGTGCCATTTAGGTGGGTGAGTGAGTTTGAGTGCGACTTTGAATGTTTCACCTGGCGCAATGGACTTAGCGCTGCTGATGAGTGCGGATGTCGAGGTGTCATCGTTGGCGCCAGCTCCGAAAGCATCAACCGGCTCGCCGAACTGGGCGCTTGCGGGCTGGGCGATGAAGATGCTGCTGGCTAGGCAGAGCAGTGTGGTGAGTGATTTTTGCATGATTGATGAATTGATATTTAAGTGGTGAACGTAGCTGGTTTAGGAACTCTTGGAAAGAGCTTAGATCACGCACTTACTCAGGTAAACGTCTCCAGAGAGATATTTATTCCTTAAAGAATAGAAAAAGATGATTTAAATGTCCCGCAAACCTGCAAATTACCGCGCTCACCTAGGCCTGGCGACTAAGATGCCAGCATGTTTTTTGAACTTATTGAGGTATTCTGAAATAGTGGTGTCGATCACTACTTTTTTATAGGTAGTGGAGGCGTGCATGAAGCGCGCTCTGCCTTCTTCGTCCTTGATGATGATGCCCACGTGTGAACAATAACTGCCATCACCGTGTCTGGCGATGCCGATGATGTCGCCATTTTTGAGATGCTTTTCGATGCCGGCAACTTTTGATTTTGGGATCATTGAGACCTTCATGGCGGTCATTTCGCGCTCAGATTTCACCATGAGGTGGCGGAGTTCTGGGTTATGCTTGAGATAGCGGTAGTGCTTCCATAGTCGGGACATTTCGTTACACTGGTTCGGCATGATGACATTCGGGAACTTGCTGGTGATGTCATCGATAGTTTTGCGTTTATCATTGTCCTTATACCATTCTGTGAGGTAGTGGATCCGGTCTAGGTAATTGCCCTTGCAGACTCCACCACGATAGCGGGTGTGTTCTATCTGGCTGAGTAGGTCGCTAGAGGTGTAGATCTTTTTAGGAGTCTCTAACATTTTAGACATGGCCATGACGGTCTCGAAAAATGTCCAGCAGTCGAGCCCCTTGAAGTTTACCGAGGGAGATTCGATATTGTTATGAATTTCCAGCGTATAGGCCATATATGGCACACCTTTCAGTTCTAGGGCAATCTTTGCCATACGATCGGCCATAGCAAGCGCACGCCAGTTTCCTGCGATGGCTTTCTGGCTGATTTGCTGAAATTTCTCCTGCCCTAAGAAAGTGATCGACTGAGGCAGCGTCTCTGCAGCCTGAGTATTGATAGAAGTGATAGTATAAGCTACTAATGCGAGTAGGGTAGAGGTAAGTTTTTTTGGTATCAGTGACAAGACCATGCATTGATAATAGAGCATCTTCTAGGATACGCAATCCAGCAATCGATTATCGAATTGGTGGATATCCTATCCTCACTTTATTTTATTTCTGGCTCAGAGGTTTTCCCATCTTTATCAACCATGGTGAATATTCCGCCAGTGCTTTTGGCGAGGTCGCCCATGGCTTCTTTTGCTTTTGGTAGCATAAGAGCAATGGTGTTGATGATGACACCCTCTTTTTTTGCTTTGCGACCGATTTCTTTGGCAACCTCTAGGCTCTTGCCTCCAGCGCTTCCATCGGTCATGAAAAAGATGATATCTGGTTTTGGGTTCATTGCTAGAGCCATCTCTAGCGGGTAATCCCATATTGTACCCCAGACGAGTTTGGTGTTCTGGATGAGTTCGAGGCTTTTCTTACGTTGGCTTTTAGTGGAGGTTAGCCACTCTACTTGTTGTCTTTTATTCTTATCTTTCGGGTGGAATCCGTGTGCTCCTCCAGCAGTGACCCACTCGTAGTCTTTACCGTTGTTGGTTACTGTAAACGCTTTATTACCTCCTTGATTTTTGACTGCATCGCCTGCTACCCAGACGGGGCCTGCGAAGAACAGGAGCTGGTAGTCAACTCTGTCTGGCA
>CAWVXI010000077.1:0-1954 GCA_963934155.1 uncultured Verrucomicrobiales bacterium
TTTCTATGTTGCCCAGGTGATGCTGTCATTTAACCAAGCCTTATCAAGGATTTCTTGCGCCTGATTTTCAGTTTAGCACTCGATTATTCGTTCTTCAGCACTCTGATGAAGGCATCCTGTGGGATGTTCACCTTGCCGATCGCTTTCATCTTCGCCTTACCTTTTTTCTGCTTTTCGAGTAGCTTGCGCTTACGAGAAATATCACCACCATAGCACTTCGCAGTCACGTTCTTACTCATCGCAGAGATCGACTCACGCGCGATGATTTTCCCACCGATAGCAGCCTGGATGGCGACCACGAACAACTGTTTAGGGATCACTTCCTTTAGTTTCTTACATAGATGACGACCGTAAGCTTCCGCCTTATCGCGGTGTACGATACTGGAGAAAGCATCCACTGGCTCACCAGCAATCATGATGTCCATCTTGATCATCTTATCCGGACGGTATCCAGCGTGCTCATAATCCATCGAGCCATAGCCCTTGGTCATCGACTTCAGCTTATCGTTGAAGTCTACTAAAATTTCCGCCAGCGGCAGAGTACAGGTGAGCATCACCCGCAAGTCATCGATAGTCTCGGTATTCTCCACCATGCCACGTTTATCCATGGTCAGCTTCATCATGTCGCCAATGTATTCCGCGGGAGTCATGATATAGACTTTCACCATTGGTTCACGGATCTCTTGGATTACTTGCGTATCTGGAAGCATGCATGGATTATCCACGATGAGTTCCTCACCGCTATTTTTCGTCACCTCGTAGATCACTGATGGGTAAGTAGAAATGATGTCCATTCCAAACTCCCGGCGCAAGCGCTCCTGGATGATCTCCATGTGAAGCAGCCCCAGGAATCCACAACGGAAACCAAACCCAAGCGCAACTGATGACTCAGCCTGCCAAGTAAATGCGGCATCGTTAATCTGCAGTTTCCCCATCGCTAGCTTAAGCGCCTCGAAGTCCGATGTATCGATCGGGTAGATCCCTGAGAAGACCATCGGCTGAATCACCTTGAAACCAGGTAGTGGCACTAGGCAAGGGTGCGCGTTATTGGTAATGGTATCACCGATCTTCACCTCAGCAGAAGATTTCATATTCGCGATCACATAACCCACGTCACCAGCATTCAAGATATCGCGCTTAGTCATCGATGGAGTGAAAACCCCGACCTCTTTGACCTCGTATGTCTTAGAAGTATGGAAAAGCTTGATCCGTGTGCCTTTCTGGATCGATCCACTCATCAAGCGCACATAAGAAACCACTCCACGGTAAGCATCATAAATAGAATCAAATACGGAAGCTCTTAGAAGTTGGTCAGGGTTTTCTGTTGGCGGTGGCACACGCGCCACAATCGCTTCTAATATATCTTCGATTCCAATGCCTTTCTTAGCCGAAGCAGGAATGGCATCCTCAGCGGGAATACAAACGATGTCTTCCAACTGCTTATGCACCTTAGGCAGATCTGCGTTTGGTAGGTCGATCTTGTTGATTACAGGAATGATGATGAGCTCCTGCTCATTCGCCAAATGCAAGTTCGCCATGGTCTGAGCCTCAACTCCCTGCGCCGCATCCACAATCAGGATAGCACCCTCACAAGCAGCCAACGAGCGGGAAACCTCATAAGAAAAGTCTACATGCCCAGGCGTGTCTAGGAAATTCAGCTGATACCGAACCCCATCCTTTGCGTCGTAAAACATCGTCACTGGGTGGGATTTAATCGTGATCCCACGCTCGCGCTCTAGATCCATCGCATCCAGTAACTGGTCCTGAGCATCACGCTCTGCTACAGTCTGGGTAAATTCTAACAAGCGATCTGAAAGAGTCGTCTTGCCGTGGTCGATGTGCGCGATAATGGAAAAATTTCTTGTAAGCTCAATAGACATAATGCTGTGACCGCGAAGTAAGCCTAAAACCGCCAAGTATCACAGTAAAAAATGGTGAATTGGTGCGAATAATT
>CAWVXI010000078.1:0-1860 GCA_963934155.1 uncultured Verrucomicrobiales bacterium
AACAGTGTTATTAGTCTGCACTTAACTGATATTCAGTCGAGTGGATTGATTAGGGTTGTTGATTTTTTTTTGTTTCATAGGCTTATCTATTTGAATTAGTTACTTATAGTTAATAGCTGGGATATTGACAAGATTTATTTAGTTTGTATATATTGATATTTTTGACTTCTGTGGTTTCTGATATTCGCTACTGAATATCAGTTGTCTAATGTTTGTTTATTATCAGCAGGTTATAAAGATTGAGTTTTATTTTGACAAGTTCTGTTATTCGTATGAACATGTGTTTATATGAACTCTAAACATGTTGATTCGAATTGGCGAGAGGACCTCGAGAAATCCCGGGATTTATCTAGGCGTGAGATCGAATCTATTGGTTTTGCTGTGAATTGGTTTGAGAGTTGGAGGCTGGCTAAGAAGCTGGAGTTAAACCGTAATATGGCGAAGCGATTTTGGAAGGAGGCCGTTATTTGTAAAGAGAGAACCCCATGGCAATTGCAAGAATGGACTGAGGGCATTCGCTGGTATTTGAACTGGGTTAAACTTTGCGAGGAGAGTGGTAAGAGTCCTAAGAGCTTGGCTGAGCGGATGATGTTTGCTGTGGATCGAGTTGGTGCGCGAAGGGGGTTAGCGTTTAGGACGCGAAAGACATACGGAGGCTGGGTAGCTAGGTTTGGTAACTCTGTGGCTAACGCTCATGAAGCACAGAATACTGAGCTGGCTAAGGAGTGGCTGGCTAAGCTGGTTTCTGAGACTAAGGTGAGTTTTGCTACGCAGAAGCAGGCGTTGAATGCTTTAGTGTTCTTTTTTAAGGAGGTCTGTGGGATGGATGAGGTGGATCTTGGGGTAAGGATGCGTAAGCGGATGCCTAGAATTCCAGTGGTGCTGAGTAAGCGTGAGGTAATGGCATTGATAGAGAAAGTGGAACCTAAGTATAGGGCGAAGGCACAGCTTCAGTATGGTGCGGGCTTGCGCGTGGGTGAGTTGTTAACTTTGCGGATCAAAGATGTTGATTTAGATCGGAGACAGCTAACGGTGAGGAGCGGTAAAGGAGATAGAGATCGGGTGACATTGATCCCTGATAGTCTTTGTGAGGCTATTTCGGCGCATATTGAGGAAGTGAGGAAGGTTTATGCTGCGGATAGGGAGCATGACGCGAATGGTGTGTATCTGCCGAAGGCATTAGAAAGAAAAATGCCTCTGGCGGGGAAGCGCTGGGAGTGGTTTTGGTTATTTCCTGCTAAAGAGAATTCAGTAGATCCAGATAGCGGGATTAAGAGAAGGCATCATATTCATGGGGATAGGTATAATGGCGCCTTGGTTTCGGCTGCAAGGGAAGCTGGGATAGATAAGCGGGTTACTAGTCATGTTTTACGGCATTCATTTGCTACACATTTATTGGAATCAGGCTCAGATATTAGAACGATTCAGGATTTACTGGGTCATGCGGATGTGAAGACGACGGAGATCTATACGCATGTGGCGAAGGGGCAGAATGGACGTGGGGTCAGGAGTCCGCTGGATGTGGTTTGTGATTAGTTAGTGTGATTAGTTAGCGGTGATCGGTTAGCGGTGATCGGTGTTTTTGCTCTGGTTGTTGCCTGCGGCGCTGACCACGAATGGCCACGATTTTTAAAAATAATGGACGATGATGACCGCGTGCAGCGTTGCTGTTTTACGTGGGTGCTTGTATCTGTAAAGGATTCTTCTCACTAAGAATGTGTGTATCAGGAATGTTTTAGGAATGTTTTAGGGTGGATCCGAGAGCTAGGGGTGCCAGGGTGCTAGCGATGCAGAAGCCAGAGGCATCTGCCACACAGATCACTGATTCCCGATCACTGATCACCATCACTGATCACCATC